>DHYU01000060.1:3511-74120 GCA_002415485.1 Proteobacteria bacterium UBA5122 | reverse complement strand
GTTCGACAACCTGTACGGCTGCCGTGAGTCGCTGGTCGATGGCATCAAACGCGCCACCGACGTCATGATCGCGGGCAAGATCGCCGTCGTCGCCGGTTACGGTGACGTGGGCAAGGGCTCTGCACAATCACTGCGTGGCCTGGGTGCAACTGTGTGGGTCACCGAGATCGATCCGATCTGCGCCCTGCAAGCCGCGATGGAAGGCTTCCGCGTGGTCACAATGGAAGACGCCGCACCAATGGCCGACATCTTTGTCACCACCACCGGCAACTTCAACATCATCCGCCATGAGCACATGATCGCGATGAAGAACCAGGCCATCGTCTGCAACATCGGTCACTTCGACAACGAGATCGACATCGCCAGCGTCAAGAAATACCAGTGGGAAAATATCAAACCACAGGTCGACCACATCATCTTCCCTGATGGCAAACGCATCATCATGCTGGCCGAAGGGCGTCTGGTAAACCTGGGTTGCGCCACGGGCCACCCCAGCTTCGTGATGTCCAACTCATTCACCAACCAGGTGTTGGCCCAGATCGAGCTGTACACCAAGAAGGAAGGCGAATACCCAATCGGCGTTTACATCCTGCCGAAGAAGCTGGACGAAGAAGTGGCCCGTTTGCACCTGGGCAAGATCGGCGCCAAGCTGACCAAGCTCTCGAAAGAGCAGGCCGATTACATCGGTGTGCCGATAGAAGGCCCTTACAAGCCCGAACACTACCGCTACTAAACGGTACAACTGCATCAATGTAGGGTGGGTTAGGCAAATTTGCCGAAACCCACCAAGCGTCGCGTAGCGACTCAAGCACTTATCAAACGTGTCCCTGGCGGCACGACTTGGTGGGTTGTGGCTAACGCCTTCTTGTGTCCTACAGGTAAACCCACCCTGCATTTGATGATTTGAGGATTACCAAACATGAACACGCAAAAGAAGTTCACCAAACAATTCAGCTGCGAGTTCTTCCCCCCCAAGACCGACAAGGGTGCAGAAAACCTACGCACCACGCTGGCGGAATTGGCAGAACTCAAGCCCAGTTATTTTTCCGTTACCTTCGGCGCGGGCGGCAGTACCCAGGAAGGTACCTTTGACACCGTCAAAGAGATCCAGGGACAAGGCTACGCCGCTGCACCCCATCTCTCCTGCATCGGTTCCACCAAGGCCAAGATCCGCGAACTGCTCGACAGCTACATCGCCATCGGCGTTAATCGCATCGTGGCGCTGCGCGGCGACATGCCGTCCGGCATGCGCGAAACCGGTGAGTTCCGCTATGCCAACGAACTGGTGGAATTTATCCGCAGCGAGACCGGCGATCACTTTCACATCGAAGTCGCCGCCTATCCCGAGATGCATCCGCAGGCACCCAACATGCAAAAGGATGTCGCCAACTTCGCACGCAAGGTTAAAGCCGGCGCCAATGCAGCCATCACGCAGTACTTCTACAACACGGATGCGTACTTCCGGTTCGTCGATGACTGCGAGAAACACGACGTTGATCTACCGATCATCCCCGGCATCATGCCCATCACCAACTACAGTAATTTGAAGCGTTTTTCCGACATGTGCGGAGCGGAGATCCCGCGCTGGATCGGCAAACGGCTGGAGAGTTACGGCGACGATAAAGAATCGATCATCGCCTTTGGTGAAGATGTTGTCACCGAGCTATGCCAAAAGCTGCTGGACCAAGGCGCACCGGGGCTGCACTTCTACACCATGAATCAAACCGGCCCTACCCGCACCCTGTGGCACAAGCTGGGCCTGAATAAATAAGCCCTTCGGCAATAGGCGCCGCAGCGAATGCTGCGCGCCTATGTCTTTACCACTCCAAAACCACCCACTGTTACTGCAAACGATATTCCACCACCGCATTTGCCCGATAGGTGATCGCACCAAAATCTGCACTCGGCGGAGCCGAGGCGGCAAACGTATCCACAGTGGTCATCATTTCTTGCTGTGACGCACGCTGACGCATCACCGGCTGTGCATACACATGCTGTTCCAACACACGCACCGGCACCAGCTTGATACCCAGCTCACGCTCGTACAGCGCCTTTTTCTGTTCGACCTTGGCCAGTGCCCGCTGCAACACCTTCAGCTCATTCGCCTCTTCGCTGGAGTCTTTAAACTCCGTCGCGCCCAGAGTGACCTCTTTACGCGTATCCACCAGGCCGGCGATGGCCCGCAACTGGGTCTCATCGCTGATCGTGACCTTGATTTCATTGCTGATCTCATAGCTCGAGGGTTTGTCTTTGTACCAGCTGTAATTCGGCGTCGACGAAAAACGTGATGCCTGAATACTCGCCTCTTCTATCCCCGCACCCTGCAGGCTCTGCCGGATCTCGCGCCGCACACGCTCATTGTCGGTCAAGGCCCGATCCAACTGACTGTGTTTGGTATGGACACTCAGCGCCACGATCGCCGTATCGACCTCCACCACCTCCTGCGCCATCGCCGACAGACTCACTATCTGTTTTTGATCCAATAGATACTGACTCAGCTCCTGGGGCGTTCCACTCAACTCCGGCCCCGCCTGAACCATGCAGGCGAACGACATCCCGATCAAACACCCCACCACCCTCAACATCACACACCTCCTGTGTCGCACAGCAACCAAATCTTCCGGCAGTGTAGCCCAAGCGCCTCGCATTCGCCTCCCACCACATATTCAAACCCAGATTTTATTTCTTGCATGTGGCACGTTTATTTATTTAGTGCTACGATTCGCGCCTTCAAAAAGTAACACGAAAATTTTAATTCGTAACATCAGATTAATAAACACGCCCGTAAGGAGACTAGACGCATGACCCGACGTACCCTGCTGCCCCTGAATCCCCCAGCCGCACGCCTCGCGCCGAGCCGAAGAAAAGTGCTGACCTGCCTGATCGCGGGCCTGCTGCCTGGCAGCATAGGCATCGCCCATGCCGAGACAAACCGTCTGGGCGAGATCACCGTCAAAGGCGAGGCCATTTCGGCCGCCGATGGGGCCTTCACCGTCAACGTGATCGACGCCGATACCATCCACAGCGAGCGCCTGGAACAACCACTGCGCCTGATTGAAAAAGTGCCCGGCGTCGACATCGGCGCCTACCGCCAGGGCGGCGTCGCCGACACCTTCACCATCCGCGGCTTCACCGGCGGCGGCCACGGCAGCGATGCCGGCGTCAGCCTCGACGGCATCAGCCTTAACCAGGGCGAATCGCACGCTGACGGCTATGCCGACACCAACATCATCATCCCGCTGGAGCTGCAACAACTGGCCGTACACAAAGGCCCGGTCTCCGCCCTGTACGGCAACTATGCCCGCGGCGGCGTACTCGACTTCACCACCCGCAAGGGCGGCGAATACCAAACCATCGACGTCTCGGCCGGCTCCTATGGCACCCTCGACACCCAGGTCGCCGCAGGCAGCCAGTTCGGCCCCGTCGAGACCAACTTTGCCGTGCAGGCCTACGACACCGCAGGTTGGCGTGACAACTCGGCCTACACCAAAAACACCGTTGCCGGCCGCATCGGTTATGAGCTGTCACCCAAGTCCGACATCGCTGTCTCGCTGCGCGCACACGCCGGCCAATGGGATGCCCCCGGCTACATCCCGGAAGACCAGTTCAACGATAAAGGCCGTCGCCACCAGCAATCCGTCAATGCTGAGGCCGACGGCGGCGAAAAGCGTTTTTACGCCCAGCGCCTCGACTTCAACCACATGATCAACAACCAGCTCAAACTGCTGCTGTTCACCTACGGCACCCAAAACGAGTTCACCCGTTTTGCCAAGTTCGGCTACACCGCCGGTGGTCAGAGCGAACGCTTCTACGACCGTGACGTCCTCGCCCTCGGCGCCAGCCTCAATGGCAGCCACATGCTCAGCGGCGCGCCCGTGCACTGGGTCGCCGGCATCGAGCAATACAATGAAGAGACTGAATGGAAACGCTGGAGCACCAGCAACCGTGTACGCACCGCCCAGACGCAAGACCGCCTGTTCGACATCGATACACTGTCGGTCTTCGGCCAGGCCGACTGGCAACTGAGCCCCAAATTCCGCCCGGTGCTCGGCCTGCGTTATGACAGCTTCGGCGGCAGCTATGCCAACAACGATCCTACGAAAACACCAAGCAATAACAATCTGCAGGACTACGACCACGTCAGCCCCAAGCTGGGCCTGCGCTCCACCCTCAGCGACGGCATCGACGCCCGCGCCAGCATCAGCAACGGCTTTGCCTTGCCTGACGGCGAGGCCAAATACGACGCCACCTTGAACGTCGACACCGTTGAATACTGGCAATACGAAGTCGGTGCGACGATCACCCGCCATCAGGATTGGTTGTTCGACGCCGCCTACTACATCCTCGACAGCTCCGACGAGATCCTCGAAGACCCGGTCGGTTCCGGCAGCTTCCGAAATGTCGGCGAGACCCGCCGCGCCGGTCTTGAGGCCGAAGTGCGTTATTACACACCGATCGAGCACCTGGAGCTCGGCCTGATCACGGCCTTCCACGACACCGAGATCCTCAGCAATCCCGACAGCAGCCTTGTCGGCAAAGAACTGACCGGCCTGCCAGACACCATCACCACGCTGAGCCTCAAATATGCGCCTGAGCAAGGCTGGGGCGGTCGTGTCAGTTGGCGGCAACTGGGTGAGTCCTACCTCAATGACAACAACACCGACACCTATGCCGGTTACGACCTGATCAACGCCGGTGTCTTCTACAACACCCGTTACGACCAGGGCCGCAGCCTGCGTTGGTACTTCGACATCAACAACCTGACCGACGAAGACTACGCCGAGGCGATCTGGGCCGGTTACGGCACGCGTAACTACGCGCCCGCCCCCGGCACCAACTACACGATGGGCGTCGCCCTCAACTACTAAACATCACGTCTCGCCCCCGCACTGCGGGGGCTACATAGAACAAGGAATCGACACATGAACAGATCAACCCCGTACCTCATCGCCGCCGCCCTCGGCCTCAGCGCCAACATCGCACAGGCCCACGACGTCTGGCTCGCCACCGATCAGGCCGGTCCCAGCGACGCTGCCCTGCCCCTGGTCTATGGCCACATGGGTGAACCAGAAACCTATGACCCCGCCAAGGTCAAACAGATCAGCGCCTACGACCTAAAGGGCAAGAGCATCAACACCGAGACCAAGGTCAGTGACAACCGCATGACCGTCAAACCACGTCAGGCCGCGGCGATGATCACCATCGAATACGACAACGGCTATTGGACCAAGATCGACGCCGACACCTGGGAAAATCAATCCAAAAGCCATTTCAAAAAATATGACAGCGCGTCTCACTCATTGAAGTACAACAAGAACCTGCTCGGCTGGAACGAACAGTTCAAACAACCGGTCGGCCTGAGCATGGAGATCGTGCCACTGAGCAACCCGCTCACCGCCAAGGCCGGCGACATCCTGCCCGTGCAAGTGCTGTACAACGGCAAACCACTGGCCGAGGCCGTGATCGAAGTCCACGGTGACGACAACACGTACAAAACAGACCAACACGGCCGCGCCAGTCTGCCCTTGGCCGCGGTGGACAAACACTACATCGCCGCCTACCACCGCTATGCGCTCGACAATCACCCGGACGCCGATGAGAAATCCGTCACCGCCAACCTGGTGTTTCGCACGCAATAGCATAGGGTCATGATTGGGCAACGCGACAAACAGATTTGGCTTGGCCTCAGTCTGACGACGGCGCTGGTGGTACACAGCGCCGTCGCCATCGGCCTGCTGTCGGCCCCCACCAAGACACCACACCTTGATGACGGCCCTCTCGGCTTCGAGATGGTGATGCTGGCGGCCAACACACCACCGCCGCCTACGGCACTGCCCAGTCAGCCCACCGTCGCGCCGCCGCCCCCGGTTTCGGAACCTGTTTTGCCTCTTGAACCCGCGCCACCGGAACCACTCATACCCGAGCCGGTGGTCGAACAAACCGTACAACCCAGCCCTGCACCCGAACCCCGTATGGAACCTCCAGATCCTCAGGTCGAGCAGACAACGGTCGCCACGGTGGCGCAAGAGGCCTTTTCTTCACCATCCGTGGCGGCGGTGACAGAGGCCGCCCCCACGATACGCGAACCCATGCAATCACCGCGCAGCGACGCGGCCTATCTCAACAACGCCAAACCGCACTACCCGCACTCGGCGCGGCGGCGCAAACTGGAAGGCGTAGTCCTGCTGGAAGTCCTGGTCAGCGCCCACGGCGAGGCGAAGAACGTCGCCGTCAAACAGAGTTCCGGCCACGGTGTGCTCGATCAAGCCGCCCGCAGCGCCGTCGAAAAATGGCGTTTTGTGCCCGCCGCCAACAACGGCATCGCCATCGCCGCCACGGTCGAAGTGCCGATCCGCTTCGCCCTCAACGATTAAATAACGGAGTCCATCATGAGCAATGCCATACACAGTTCGTCCATCTGGTTCAGTTGGTGGGGCGAGGCCGACATCGTCGTCAAAGGCGTGTTCTTCACGCTGATCACGCTGTCGCTGCTGTCGTGGGTGGTCATCATCTACAAGAGCCTGCTGTTTCAACGTCTGGGCAAACAAGAGCAGCTATGTGAACAGTTCCTGCGCCAACCACAGGGCAGGCTGCCCGCGGCCGATTCGGTACTGACCGCCCAGCTGCTGTTACAGACCGATGACGATCACCGCAGCGACACCTGGCAGGACCTGTTCATCCGCAAACGGCTGGAACTGGAGAATCACCTGACCATCCTCGCCACCATCGGCAACAGCGCGCCGTTCATCGGCCTGCTCGGCACCGTGTGGGGCATCATGTTGGCACTGCAAAAGATGGACGCCAGCCAGGGCGTGTCACTGGATATGATCTCCGGTCCCGTTGGCGAGGCGCTGGCCGCCACCGCGATGGGCCTGTTCGCCGCCATCCCGGCCGTCATCGGCTACAACCTGCTGGTGCGACGTCTGCGTAAACTACACACACTAATCGAGATCAACGCCAAGGCCCTGCTGCGCAAACCACACCTGCTCAGCAATCACCCGGCACCGCTGACCGCAGCCAAACTGGAGACACAGACCGCATGAGCGCCGGTCCACTCAACAACCACGACGAGCCCTTATCAGAAATCAACGTCACGCCGCTGGTCGACGTGATGCTGGTGCTGCTGGTGATCTTTATCCTGCTCGCCCCTGTGTTGCCGCAGGCGCTGGCCGTCAATCTGCCGCAGGCCGCCGCGCCGCCGATGCAGGTGCCGCAGGTGGCCGAACTGACGCTGACCGCCGACGGTCGGCTATTGCTCGAACAGCAGCCGGTCAGCAGCGAACAGTTGATTACGCAGCTGCAGGCCCGGCTCAGCAGCGAACCCAATCTCGTCGTGCGTTTTAATGCCGACGCCTACACCCACTATCAGGACATCGCCGCCACCATGAGTGAGCTGCAACAGGCCGGTATCGGTCGGCTTGCGTTTGCTACCCAGCCGCCTCAGCCATCAGCCACTGCAAACGATTGACGCCCTGCCCGTCCTCACTCAAACGCGGTAGCAACCAATCGAGCGCCGCGCGCATCTGCTCATCAAACTGCCACGGCGGATTGATGACCACCATGCCGCTGCCACTCATGCCCATCTGCTCGTCCGGGCGCAGACACTGTTCGACCACCAATACAGACTTGGCACCGCCGTCGGCCGCCACATCACGGATACGCCGCAGCATCCGCTCGATCTGGGCGCGATCCACTACCGGATACCACACCGCATACATCCCGGTCGCGAAACGCTTGAGCCCCTGCTGCAGTGCATCGGCGACGGTTTGATAGTCCGTCTTTACTTCATACGGCGGATCGATCAGGACCAGGCCGCGCCGCTGCGGTGGCGGCAGGGCAGATTTGAGCGCGGCAAACCCATCCTCACGCGCCAGCTGCGCCCGTCGCTCGCCTTGAAACACCTGCTGTAACTGTTCAATGTCACGCGGGTGCAGTTCACACAACCGCATGCGATCCTTGTCGCGCAACAAGGGCCGCACCAGCAACGGCGAGCCGGGATACCGACGCAACTCACCCTCACCATTAAACGCACGCACCTGGGCCAGATAATCCGCCACGACAGGGGGTGCATCTCCCGCCTGCCAGATCACACCGATCCCCGCCTGCCACTCGGCCGTCTTGCGCGCCATCGCCGCCTGCAGATCGTAACTGCCAATCCCGGCATGGGTATCCAGATAAAAAAATGGCGTTTCCTTGCGCCGCAGCGACTGGATCAATGTCACCAGCACCATGTGCTTCAGCACATCGGCAAAATTACCCGCATGAAACGCGTGACGATAACTCAACATATAATCATTTACTCTCTGTGCGAGACCACAAAATACAAACTCAACCAACACTGTCAATTCTAACCGAAGTACCTTCGTTCAGCCGGTAAAGTCCCCGTCAATACATCCTCAACTTGAGATTGTTGATCATCTGCCGCAGCAGATTAATGTGCTAGCATGCAAGCAACAAATAAAACAACAGGGGAAGACATGTCAGACACACCTCAACGCTCATGTGGTGACTGCACAGCCTGCTGCCAGGGCTGGCTGCGCGCCAAAATCTTCGACACCGACATGTATCCAGGTCGCGCCTGCCCCCATATCACCGACCAAGGCTGTAACTGCTACGACGAACGCCCCGAGGTATGCCGTAATTTCAGATGCCTGTGGCTGATCAATCCTGAGGCCTTTCCGGACTGGATGCGCCCGGATCGTTCCAAGGCCATCGCCAATGGCATCATTGACCCCAACAGCGGCGTCCACGCCATCAAGGTGGTCCCGGCGGGCTCCAAGCTGCCGACCCGCACCGTCAATCACCTCAAGCAATTGTCCACCAATCACAAGATTCCCCTATTGATGTATGTCCGCATCAAGGAAAACGGGAAATTTAGCGACAAAGTCTCCGTCGAGGCCTACGGCCCACCTGGCATGCAGCACGTATTCGACTACATCCGGCAACAGCTGCGACAATTTGAATACATGGGCCCGACTGAATAGCCCCCTGTTTGCAACGATGTGATACAGTCGCAACACATGGATTCAACAACGCGAACCTGCCGATGACTGCGACCTTCTATTGGTATGACTACGAGGCCTTTGGTCTCAATCCCATGACCGACCGTCTGGTGCAGTTTGCCGGTGTCCGCACCGACATGGATCTGAACATCGTTGGCGAACCGCTGATGATGTACTGCAAACCGGCCGACGATTTCATCCCCAACCCGACCTCATGCCTGATCACCGGCATCACGCCGCAAAAGGCACTGGCCAAGGGCATCCCGGAGGCCGAGTTCATCCGCCGTATCAATGCCGAATTCGCGCAACCCAACACCTGCGTGCTCGGGTATAACAATCTGCGTTTCGACGACGAGTTCACCCGTTATACGCTCTACCGCAATCTGCACGACGCCTATGCCCGCGAGTGGCAGAACGGTTGCTCACGCTGGGATCTGCTCGATATCGTGCGCATGACGCGCGCGCTGCGACCGGAAGGCATTGAGTGGCCGACCACCGAAGAAGGCCGCCCCAGTGTGCGCCTTGAGGACCTGACCGTGGCCAACGGCATCAGCCATGCCTCGGCACATGATGCGCTGTCTGATGTCTACGCCACCATCGCCGTCGCCAAGCTGATCAAAGACAAACAACCCAAGCTGTTCGACTTCGCCTTCGAGAATCGCAGCAAGAACAAGATCTTCAAACTGCTGGATCTGCGTGAACAAAAACCGGTGTTGCACATCTCCGGCATGTATCCGGTCGAGAAGGGCAACATGGCGGTCGTCGTGCCAGTGGCCGCGCATCCGACCAACAAAAACGGCATCATCGTCTACGATCTCAGCGTCGACCCCAAAGACCTGATCAATCTCAACCCGACCAAGATCCACGAGCGCATCTTCACCAGCAACGACGACCTGCCCGATGGCGTTGAACGCATCCCGCTCAAAACAGTGCATGCCAACAAGTGCCCGGTGATCGCTCCATTCATGACCATCGACGCCAAGGCCGCCAAACGCTATGGCATCGATCTCAACGTCTGCCGCGCCCATCTCGACATGATCAAGAGCCAACCAGGTCTGGCAAAGAAGATTCAAAAGGTATTCTCCGAGACCCAGTTCGAACCGCGCACCGATCCGGACCAGATGCTCTACGGCGGCCCCTTCTTCAGTGATCATGATCGTCAGCGCATGCTTGAGGTCCACTGCCTCAGCCCTGACGAGTTGGCGAATTATCCTGCCACCTTTGAAGATGCCCGCCTCAAAGAACTCCTGTTCCGCATGCGCGGCCGCAGCTATCCGGAAACCCTGTCACCTGCCGAACAGGCACAATGGCAGGAATACCGCGCCCAACGCCTGACCGAAAAAGGCAAAGGCATCCTGACCCTGGAAGAATTTTTCTGTGAAGTAAACCACTTGAGACAGGCAGACGAGATCACGGCCAGCGATCACCGAATCCTGGATGAGCTCGAGCAATACGCCCGCACCATCGCACCCACGTTTTAATCTTTAGCGGAAGGTATATACCGCTCCTGAGAGCGACAGATTATTATTGATCACCGTGCGATCAATACCGACCTGATCATTGGCCTCGCCAATAGAACCATACGCAGCGACGCCGCTATGCACAGCGACTGCTCCGCCAAAGAAATCCTGGCTATCTACGCGCAAGGGTTTGAGATAAAACTGCTGTGCCCAGGCATTGCTGCTCTCAAGAAAGAGATATCCAGCACCACTGTCCGCACGCGTATTATCCGTGGCATTACCATTAATGCCGACATCAAAACTATCTTCATACGGTGCGCCTACCAACAGCACATCAACATCCAAAGACACGCTGTAGCCAAACTGATCGCCCGCCCCAACAACCTTCGGCTTGATATAAGAATGCTGCGACCAGGTGCTGCCACTACGATTAAAGACATACACCGCGCCGCTCTCGGCTGCGGCATTGTCGTTCGGGTCCTGATTGATCCCGACCACCGCACCATCTTCACCCACTGCGCCTATCACCGCGCGGTGCTGCCAAATATCGACACTACTGCCAAACTGATCACTCGCATCTGCGACTGCCGCCTTGAGAAAGGCCTGCTGTGACCACTGATCACCAGACCTGACAAACACATAGGCTGCACCGCTATCAGTGTTGGTGGTGTCCTGATTGGGTGCACCGACGATCAAATTGGTATCATCCATCGCCAGCCGATAACCGAAACGATCTGTCGCCGCAGTATTTGATGCCTTGATGTAGGCTTGCTGCGTCCACACCCCCACCGTATCTTGGCTATTGGCGAAGCTGCGCTTAAACAGATAGACCGCACCACTGTCCGTCGCACAATTGAGATTGGTGCCACCGCAATCATCCGTTTGTTCGCCATTGATACCTCTGGCCGCACTGTCTTCACCAATGGCAGAAATGGCAATCCAATCGCCATCGATCGCAACATTCCAGCCAAAATTATCGTTCAGCCCCATATTCGAAGCCTTCAAATAGGCACGCTGTGTCCAGTTCTTATCAGTGCGGGTAAACACATAGGCGGCACCTGTCGCCGGTGCAGAATTGTCAAAACGATCGCCCACCACCCCACTGGCCTCGCCCGGTGCGCCGACCACCAACGTATTGCCGTCAATCGCGACGCTATAACCAAAGTGATCATTGACGCCTGTCTCCAGTGCCTTGATATAGGCCTGCTGTATCCAATCGCCACCACCATCGTCGAAGACATACACCGCGCCGCTGGCCGATGCCGAGTTATCGGCGCCACTGTTATTGACCCCACCTACACCACTGTCTTCATGATACGCCCCAACCACCATGGTCGTACCCGACTGCGCCAGACTATACCCAAACTGGTCATCTGCACCGGCGTTCAACGCCTTGAAATAGGCATCATCGGCAAAGGTTGTTGCATTCTGGCGGGTGATCACAATTTCATAATCGATGTGATTGCGCCGGTCCGCAGACAACGATCGCATCTTGATGGTGTTGTTACCGACCTTCAGTGGCAACAGCTGACTGGGCTGCCGATGTGCAACCAGTTGTCCCTCGACCGTGACCTCACCGTCTTTGTCGCGATAGACGGGGATGATCTGTATCGACGTCGTCAGATAATCAACCAACGCCGTATATTCACGGGTACGCAGCGCAAAGCCCTGATCCAATTTACCGACCGAGAGCAGGATGTTGTCGACAAAGGCATCACTGCTGGGCGGAATGATATGTTCGTCACTGTTGTCGATTTCACGACTGCACCCCGCCAGCCCGCTCAGCGCCAACACGAACAACAGTCCTAATGCCTTTATCTTCAACACGATCCCAAACATTCCAATCTACTGTCGGCGTATTTTAGCGCACTGGCGCCTGCCCTCGTCATTCACCGCCGAATCCCCTATCATGGCGGCGGTACACTATAGCGCTTTTGACCACGAAAAACCCGATTCCTATCCCGAGCCCGAGTCTAACCATGAGCCTCAATGCCACCCTTATCGAACGCGACCTCAATGTCCTTTGGCATCCGTGCACCCAGATGAAAGACCACGAATGGCTGCCCTTGGTCCCGATCAAACGCGGCGAGGGCGTCTGGCTGGAAGACTTCGACGGCAAGCGTTATCTCGATGCCGTCAGCTCGTGGTGGGTCAATCTGTTCGGCCATAACAACCCGCGCATCAGTGCGCGCGTCAAGGCCCAGCTCGATCAACTGGAACACGTCATCCTCGGTGGCTTCAGCCACGAGCCGATCATCGAACTCTCCGAGCGGCTGGTCGCGATCACGCCACCCGGCCTCAATCGCTGCTTTTATACCGATAACGGCTCGGCCGCCATCGAGGCCACACTCAAGATGAGCTTTCACTACTGGCTCAACTCTGGCCAAACGCAAAAGACCAAGTTCATCACCCTCGCCAACAGCTACCACGGCGAGACGCTCGGCGCGCTGGCCGTCGGCGATGTCAGCCTCTACAAATCGACCTACGGCCCGCTGTTGATGGAGGCCATCACTGTGCCCGGCGCCGACACCTTCCACATGGAGCCCGGTGAAGACGAGATCGCCTACGCCGAACGCATGTTCGCACCTATGGAACTGGCACTGGCCCAACACGCCCACCAGGCCTGCGCCGTCATCGTCGAACCGCTCATTCAATGCGCCGCCGGCATGCGCATGTACCACCCGCGTTATCTGCAGCTGCTGCGTGAGGCCTGTGACCGCCACAACGTCCATTTGATCGCCGACGAGATCGCCGTCGGTTTCGGCCGCACCGGCACCCTCTTCGCCTGTGAACAGGCCGGCATCACACCCGACTTCATGTGCCTGTCCAAGGGGCTGACCGGCGGTTACCTGCCGCTGGCCGGGGTCATGACCCACGACAAGATCTACCAGGCCTTTTACGACGACTACGAAAAACTCAACGCCTTCCTGCACTCGCACAGCTACACCGGCAACCCGCTGGCCTGCAGCGCGGCACTGGCGACACTCGACATCTTCGCCAGCGACGACATCATCGAAAAAAACCAGGCGCTGTCCGCGCACATGGCCCGTGCAACTGCCCACCTGCAGGATCACCCGCACGTCGGCCAGATCCGCCACCGCGGCATGGTACTGGCGATTGAAATGGTCGAGGACAAGGCCACACGCAAACCCTTCCCGTGGCAACAGCGCCGTGGCCTGCGCGTGTACCAACACGCACTGAGCCAAGGCGCGCTACTCAGACCGCTGGGCAATGTCGTCTACTTCATGCCGCCCTACGTGATCGAACCCGAGCAGATCGACTTCCTCGCCCGCGTCGCAACCGACGGCATCCACCTCGCCACCCAGGACTAGGACTACGCATGCGCATCCCGCGAATCTATCTCGCCATCGATCTAACCCCAGGCGCCATCGTCACGCTCGACGACAACGCCTTCAACCACGTGGTGCGCGCACTGCGCCTCAAAGACGGCGCCGACATCATCCTCTTCAACGGCCAGGGCGGTGAATACAGCGCCAGCCTCGAACAGGTCGATCGCAAACGTGCCAGTGCACGGGTAGGTGCGCATCGCTCCCATGAATGTGAATCACCACTGCGCATCGTATTGGCACAAAGCATCTCCCGTGGTGACAAGATGGACTACACCATTCAGAAGGCTGTCGAGCTGGGGGTCAACGCGATCGTGCCGCTGTTCAGCGAACGCTGCGGCGTCAAACTCGATGGCGACCGCCTCGACAAGAGAATCGAACATTGGCAGGGCGTGGCCGCCAGCGCCTGCGAGCAGTGTGGCCGCAATCAAGTCCCACATGTACACGCGGCCCAGACATTGGCCGACTGGTTGCCGAACACCGCGGGAGAACATCGCCTCGTGCTCGCCCCCACGGCAGCGCACAATCTGCATAATCTGGATCGCCCCAGCGGCGAGATCACGTTATTGATGGGCCCCGAAGGCGGGCTCAGTGATGAGGAGATCGAACTGGCGATCCGGCACGGCTTTCACGGCATACGCCTCGGGCCACGGGTGTTGCGCACCGAGACCGCAGGCCTGACCGCACTCAGTGCTATTCAGACGCTGTGGGGCGACCTCGCTTAGACGTCGCCGAACAGGTCAAGCCTGTATCAAAGAAATAGCGCCGTACATCGACGGCCAGCCGCCGCGTCAGCGTGCTGTACTTGGCGCAGCCGTAACGCTCGTATAGGTGATCCGCCAACAACGCGAATCGATCCAACAGCGCCGGATCAAAATGACTGCCGCGCCCCTCTTCCAGGATGGACAAGGCCTGCGCCACCGACATCGCCTTTTTATACGGCCGTTCGCTGGTCAGTGCGTCGAACACATCAACGATGGCAAAGATGCGTGCATGCAGCGGGATCTCCTCCCCCTTGAGTCCCTGATGATAACCACTACCATCGTATTTCTCGTGATGAAACTGAATCACATCGCGCGCCCCGGCCAACCACTTCGCCTTATCAACGATATCCAGTCCCAGCAGCACATGCTCACGCATATGTTTCATTTCGTCTTCGGTAAGCTTGCCCGGCTTGTCCAGCACAGCATCGCGAATACCGATCTTGCCGACATCGTGCAAAAACGCCCCCGCCGCCAAATCCCTGAGCTGTGACGACGACATCCCCAGGTGCTCGCCCATGCGCAGCGAATACAGCGTCACCCGATAGTTGTGGCTGTCGGTGGTGGAATCGCGTTTGGCGATCGCACTGCCCATCACCTCCAGCATCTCGACGTTGGCCTGAAACACATCACGCGCAAAACAGATGAGTTGACGATTGAGAAAGACAATCACCGGATACAACAACAACGAGGTCAAAAAGATCCCGCCGACCGCCATCAACACGCCCTGCACGATGCGCGCCTCAATCTGTTCGACCACATCGTGATCGACCTCATAGACGCCCTCAAAATAACCCACAAGTTGGCCATTGCTATGCCATAACGGCTTTAAGACCTGCATGAAAAATCGATCCTGGATGTAGAACCGTTCGTAGTGCAGCGTGCGGTCGAGTGGAAAGGCGTGGTGCCGCTTCTCAAAAAAGTCATGCACCCAAGCATCGTCCTTGCCTACAGCAACCGCGACGTGGTTTTCTTCAGCGTCATAGACATCAATCATCACGAAGTGCTGTTCGGTCAGAAACACGGCCTTGTCCTGAAATCGCCCGATCTCGTCCAGATTGGGAGATTCCAGACTATCCACCAGTTCCTGTTCAAACACCGCCTCACGGTCGATCAGGTCCAGCACCAGATGATCGATCCGATGCAGCTCCAACCATGCCACCAGTCCGCCAAACAGCGGCGACAGCAATAATGCCGCCAGCAACAATCGGCGTCCGACCATTTTGTGGATATCCCAATTCATATGGAGTCTATCGTCCATCCCATGCGTAAGATCAAGGGCCTAACCCCGGCCAATACTTTTGAGATAAGATTAGCCCCTATTTCAGACCACGAGCAGATCATGGCTATCGAGCATTTACACGCAGTTCCGCATTTAACGACCTCGCTGACTGGTCCCCTATTGGAAATAGAAAGCCACTTTCTCGAGCATCAGGCCGAGATCGAGACCTGGTTCCGCAAACAATGGCTGCTGACACCTGCCCCGTTCTACACCTCGGTGGATCTGCGTAACTCCGGTTTCAAGCTGGCGCCGGTCGACACCAATCTTTTTCCTGCAGGATTCAATAACTTGAATCCATCATTCATGCCGCTGTGCACCCAGGCCATCCAGTCGATCCTCGAACGTGAGATGCCCAAGGCCTGCAACATCCTGCTGATCCCAGAAAACCACACTCGAAACCTGTTTTATCTGGAAAACATCGCCACACTACGCGACATGATCACCAATGCCGGTTACAACGTGCGCATCGGCTCGCTGATCGCGGATCTCGCCGAGACCATGACCCTCGACCTGCCCTCTGGCCGCCAGCTGCAACTGGCACCGATCGGCCGCGATGAAGACCGCATCAGCATCGAAGACTTCGAACCGTGCATGATCCTGCTCAACAACGATCTCTCCGACGGCATCCCCGAGATCCTGCAAGGCCTCACGCAACCGGTATTGCCGCCACTGGAACTGGGCTGGGCCAACCGCCGCAAGTCCGGCCACTTTGCGCAGTACAACGGCGTGGTCGATGAGTTTGCATCGATGATCGACATCGACCCGTGGCTGATCAATCCAAAATTCAGCCACTGCGGCAAGATCAACTTCAAGACCCAGGAGGGGGGCGACTGCCTGGTCAAACACGTCAGCCGCCTGCTGGAAGAAATCCAGGCCAAATACGACGAATACGGCCTCACCGACAAACCCTTCGTCGTCATCAAGGCCGATGCCGGCACCTACGGCATGGGCATCATGATGGTGCAATCGGTCGATGAGGTGCGCGAACTCAACCGCAAACAACGCAACAAGATGTCGGCCTCCAAGGGCGGTCAGGCCGTCAGCCAGGTCATCATGCAAGAGGGCGTCTATTCATTTGAAACCTGGGGCAGCGATCAGGCCGTGGCCGAACCGGTGGTCTACATGATCGATCACTTCGTCGTCGGCGGTTTTTACCGCGTCCACACCCGCCGTGGCCCCAACGAAAACCTCAACGCCCCCGGCATGCACTTTGAACCGCTGGCCTTTGCCGAATCGTGCAACATGCCTGATCAAAGCAAGGCGCCCGACGCCAACCCCAACCGTTTTTACGCCTATGGCGTGATTGCCCGTTTGGCGCTACTCGCCGCCGCCCGCGAAATCGCCGCCCATAAACACGCAACCGCATAGAGAATCGATATGACCGTCAAACTCGGCGTCATCATGGACCCCATCCAGTCCATCAAACCGCACAAGGACTCCACCCTCGCCATGCTGCTCGCCGCCCAGAAACGCGGCTGGCAACTGTATTACATGACGCAAAAGGACATCTTCCTGCGCGATGGCAAGGTGCAGGCGATCAAACGACCGCTCGAGGTGCGCGATAATCCACACGACTGGTTCACCCTCAGCGAACCCGATCCACGCCCGCTGAGCGAACTCGACGTGATCCTGATGCGCAAAGATCCACCGCTCGACCTGCAGTACATCCACACCACCTACCTGCTGGAGCTGGCCGAGGCCGACGGCGTGCTCGTCGTCAACAAACCGCAAAGCCTGCGCGACGCCAACGAAAAACTCTACACCGCGTGGTTCCCGCAATGCTGCCCCGCCACGCTGGTCAGCCGCGACATGAAACAACTGCGCAGCTTTCTGGATGAACACCAAGACATCATCATCAAACCACTCGAAGGCATGGGCGGCATGTCGATCTTTCGCCTGCGCCTCGGCGACCCCAACATCAGCGTCGCCTTTGAGACCCTGACCAACAACGGCCAGCAATACATCATGGCCCAGCGCTACATCCCTGAGATCGTGCATGGCGACAAACGCATCCTGATGGTCGACGGCGAACCCATGCCCTACGCACTGGCGCGCATCCCCGCCAGTGGTGAAACACGCGGCAACCTCGCCGCCGGCGGCCGCGGCGAAGGCCGGCCGCTGACCGAGCGCGACCGCTGGATCTGCCAACAGGTCGGCCCCACACTGAAGAAAAAGGGCCTCTACTTCGTCGGCCTCGACGTCATCGGCGACTACCTCACCGAGATCAACGTCACCAGCCCCACCTGCATCCGCGAACTCGATAAACAGTTCGAACTCGATATCGCAGGTGAATTGATGGACTGCATCGAAAAGAAGCTCAAGGCGCGCTAGACGAAGACCAACATCCTCGTCGACATCGTAATCAGACTATATTCACCGCTGTTTATCGCCGTGATCAGACACATGCCCTCGATGCCATCCATTCGCCAACGCCTGACAACTCTGCGCACTGTCGTGTTGTGCAGCCTGCTGCTGATCATCGGCAGCGGCTGTGAACCACAGCCCAGCGTGCAGCAACAACAATTCCTCGCCCTCGGCACCCTGATTGACCTCAGCCTCTACGGCGCAGACAAACAACAAACCGAAGAGGCCGTCAAAAAAATCAGTGTCCGTATGGAGCAGATTCATCACGACTGGCACGCATGGCAAGCCGGCAAACTCAGCCAGCTCAACCAACAACTGCAGGCCGGGCAAACGGTCGAACTGAGCGACGAACAACGCGCACTCATCGCCAGCGGCATCCAGCTCGCCGCGCAAAGTGAACAGCGCTTCAACCCCGCCGCCGGCAAACTAATCGGCCTGTGGGGCTTTCACAGCGACGAACGCCCGGCCGATCCGCCGCCCTCCGAACAAGCCATTAAAAATTTCCTGCAACACGCCCCATCCATGGCACAGCTAACACTCACGGGCAACACACTCTCCAGCAGCAACCCGCAACTGCAGCTCGATGTCGGCGGTTACGCCAAGGGGTATGCCGTCGATGAAGCGATTCGTATCCTGCGCGAGATGGGCATCGACAACGCCATCGTCAACGCCGGCGGCGACCTGCGCGCCATCGGCGACAAACACGGCCAGGCATGGCGCATCGGCATCCGTCATCCACGCAAACCCGGCGTCATCGCCTCCATCGAAGTCAGCGGCGATGAAAGCGTCTTCACCTCCGGCGACTACGAACGGTATTTCGAATACCACGGCCAACGCTACCACCACATCATCGACCCACAACGCGGCCACCCCGCACGCGGCGTCAGCTCCGTCACCATCATTCACACAGACGCCACCACCGCCGACGCCGCCGCCACCGCACTCTTCATCGCCGGCGTACACGACTGGCCACGCATCGCCAAACAGATGCAGATCGACCACGCCATGCTCATCGACGAATCCGGCATCATCCACATGACGCCCAAGATGCAGGCACGCGTGCATTTTGAAGACGGCCTGCCGCACGAGGTAAACGTTAGCCCATGAACGTGCAGCTCAGTCGTGGGGACATGATCGTCATCGCAGGCGCATTACTGCTCCTGCCCATGCTCTACCTGCACTACTGGGGCAACGCCAGCCACGGCGAACAAATCGTCATCCGCGCCGCCCACCAAGACGCGCAATACTACTCGTTATACGACGACCAACAGATACACATCGCAGGCCCACTCGGCGACAGCATCATCGAAATCAAAGACGCCCAAGTACGCTTCATCCACTCCCCTTGCGAAGGCAAACAATGCATCCACACCGGCTGGCTAAACCAAGACGGCCAAATCGCCGCCTGCCTACCCAACGGCGTCACCGTGCAAGTCATCGGCCGCGATGCACGGTTTGATGCGGTGAATTTTTAGCTTGGGATTAAACCGCTAAGGTCACAAAGGCCCACAAAGAAAAGCCTTCCATATCATGCGCCGCCAAGCGCATCATAAAAATGCGTTTAAACAATCCCGTTCGACGCAGCCGAGCATCGCAGTGGTCAGCGGGACAAGTGCGCGGTGGAGCGCAGTTTGCGACTTTGCGCACGCCGCAAACCACGAGAAGCGCAGGGAATTCAATGAGCGCCTTATGCTCATTGAACAAGTCGCTGGGCGGCCTTCTTTTTGAGTACTTTTTCTTGGCCGCGCAAGAAAAAGTACTTCGGCCGCCGGGCCGAGACCCGGTTCCAAATCCTGCATCGCGGCAGCGATACAGACTGTTTTCATTCCTCCGATTACGCTACGCTAATCGGAGCTACCCACTCACTTGCCTGAAACATAACTAGATGTGAGACAAGGCCTTATGATCATTGATGTCATTAAAAATATTGCGACAAGAGCAAGAACTATCATGGAAGAACACCATAATGATTTAAGCCCCATCTATTTTGGCCACTTTCCCAGTGGCGCATGCGGAAACACAAGCGACATGCTTGCGCTTTATTTAAACAATAATGGAATCGAAGGAATTGAGTATGTTTGTGGCAAAAGAGACGGCCGTTCTCACGGCTGGCTTGAAGTAAAAGGAAACATTGTTGATATAACCTCAGACCAATTCGATGATGGAATGGGTGATGTTTATATTGGAAAGACTACAGACTTCTATAATTCATTTAGTGAACAATCAAGATCAAACCCAAGCATTTCTGATGACCTTATCGAGGCATATAACACGTTTAAAAAATTGATGGACGAAAAATCTGAAATACTTGCATCCAATTCACAATATCGATAAATACAAACACCAATCAAACTAACCTCATCATATAGATGAGAAATCATTGCACACATCGTCTCCGATAGATTACAAACCAAACAACGTTTCTAATCCACCCTACATTGAAAATCGATCAAATCCTATCAAACACCGACCCCATACTCGGCGTAAAAAACCGATGATATAACTTCGTCGCCTGGCTATCCGTCATACTCGCCATGTAATCACACAACACACGCTGTTTGTTATCCGCCTCGCGATACATCTCCTGCCACTCCTCCGGCAACAGACGCATGGGGTTATCCGCTAGTGCATCGAACAGTTTCAAAATCATCATCTGCCCCTTGTATTCGAAGGCCTGCACCTCGGGCCGTTTGATGACACGGCGGAAGATAAAGTCTTTCAACAAGGCCAGCACTTCACCGGCGGGGGCCTGCATCTGCGCTTTCAGCTTCAACAAAGGATGTTCGAACTCATCACGCTGCACGACTTCTATGTGGGCGATGAAATAATTCACCAGGTTGCTGATCGCATGTTTGCGTGCCTTGTGCTGACCGGAGAATAGATTGTCGCTATAGAAACCAATCTCTTTGCCACCGATCTGTTCGATCCCAGCATCACCGAGCGCGACCACAACCTCCTGCTGCCACTGTTTGAAGTCCACCAGTCGCATGGCGAGCGCATCTTCCAGGTCATGCACGCCGTAGGCGATGTCGTCGGCGATATCCATGATCGAGGTATCAAAGGATTTATACAGCGTGCGGCTGTGTTTGCCGCTGCGTTGCTCATAGGTTTGAAAACGCTGACGGTCGGCAGCGCTGAATGGTTCCAGAATCCAATCAAGCACGTCGGCCTCGGCATCGAGGATGCACTTGGGCGGTATCCAGGCATCGAGGTTGCTGTTATCCACCTCGCTGGTCGATGCATAGTGGGCCAGCGCGCCATGCAGGCCCGGATACTTGAGCACGCCGAGTTTGGTGCGCCGCGTCAGGTCGAGGCCGTGTTCCAATGAATATTCACCGAGGCGACTGATGATGCGCAGCGTCTGGCCATTGCCTTCAAAGCCACCGTGATCGCGCATCATGTAATTCAACGCCACTTCGCCGCCGTGGCCGAAGGGGGGGTGACCGAGGTCGTGACTCAGACACACGGCCTCGATCAGGCTCATCGATGGGAGCCAAGCAAAGACTGCGTCATCGACCTGATAACGCTCGCGCAGGCGTTCACAGATGCCGGAGCCGATCTGCGCCACCTCCAGCGAATGGGTCAGCCGCGTGCGATAAAAATCACTCTCGCCGATACCGAGCACCTGGGTCTTGGATTGCAGCTGCCGAAACGCCGCCGAGTGGATCACCCGTGCGCGGTCGCGCTGAAAATCGCTGTCTGCACTGTGAGAATTGAAATGTTTGCGGGCGGGATATCCGCGTCGCGCCGTCCATACCTGTGCACTGTTTTCCGACATACCTGTTCACCCTTCACCAATGGCAGGCAATATAACAAGCCCACCCCCGGCGCGCACCCCGCGTGCTATGCTTTGAGCTAATTCCGGCCGACCGTCTGTGCATGAAGCTCACCCTACAAACCACACGCCAAGACCACCTCATCGCCTGGCTCACCGCGCTGGCGATTGCGATCCATATCGCCGAGAGTGCGCTGCCCAGCCCCATCCCCGGCGTTAAGCCCGGTCTGGCCAATGTGATCACCATCATCTGTCTGATTCAGTTTGGTTGGCGCACCGCCGCCTGGGTCGCGATCCTGCGCGTGTTGGTAGGTTCGTTATTGATCGGCACCTTTTTATCACCGGCCTTTGCCCTCAGCCTCGCCGGTGCCTGCGCCAGCATCGCCATACTCTACGTTGCCAAACGCATCAGTGATGCACAGCCGGTCTGGGCGCTCGGCCCGATTGGTCTGAGTATCGTGGCGGCGATGGCGCACATGTTTGCCCAGTTCTGGTTGGCCTATACGCTGTTCATCCCGCACGCGGGTCTGTTTCAGTTATTGCCGGTATTGATGACGATGGCCGTCGTCTTTGGGCTGGTCAGCGGTATAATCGCGCAACATGTCTTGAACAGGATTCCCGAAAAGCTGAACCCATGAACACCACCGCGACCACACAGCCCACCCACGAACGCCCGCGCGTCACCGCCCGCGACCGGCTGACGTTCACGCTGTTTCTGTCGATCATGTTCAACGCCATCGTCATCCTCGGCATCACCTTCGACTTTGAAGACCTGACCAACAGCACCACCGCACCGACGCTGGATGTGATCCTGGTCGAACGTGAAAACAACGACGTGCCAGACGAAGCAGACTATCTCGGTCTGCATGATCAAAGCGGCAGCGGCACCACACAGGACAAGGCCCGCCCCAGCAATCAGGACAACGCGCTGCCGATGCCGGTCGATGGCAAGGATGCGGCACTGTCGATGGACAGCGCAACAGACTCGCGACCGACCCCTAAACCGGATGAGCGCCTGACCAGCTACCAGGCCGATCTCAAACTGCAGCGCCAGGCCGAAGCTCAACCGGAAGCGGCAGAGCGCCCCAGCAGCGCGCAACTGATCGCCAGCGGTCAGGAGATCGCCCGCCTCGAGGCCGAGATTGCTCAGTCGATGGAACTGTATTCCAAACGCGAACGCGTACACCGCATCAGTGCCAGCACCAAGAGCTTTCGTGATGCCGCCTACTATGACACCTGGCAGCGCAAGATCGAAGGCATCGGCAACATGTACTACCCAGAAGAAGCCAAACGCCGTAATCTCTCCGGCAGCCTGATCCTGGAAGTACTCATCAACCACGACGGCAGTGTGCGCGACATCATCCTGCTGCGCAGCTCCGGCCGCAAACTGCTTGACGACGCCGCCATCGGCATCGTCCGCCGCGCCGCGCCCTTCTCACCCCTGCCAGCAGAGATGAGAGAGGACACAGATGTGTTGAGCATCACCCGCACGTGGCGGTTTACTTCAGGCAATGAGTTTGGGGGGGGATAAGCAATCCGCCTTGCCCCCACCCCCAATCCAACCGATACTGGACGCATGGACAACATCAATCTAACCAATCACTTTCTGATCGCGATGCCGCAGCTCGACGATCCGAACTTTTATCATTCCGTCACCTACATCTGTCAGCACGATGAACAGGGGGCGATGGGGGTGGTGATCAACCGACCGCTGGACGTGGAACTGGGCGAGGTATTCGACCAGCTCGACATCAAGTCCGAAGACCCCGCCGTCAACGGGCGTGCGATCTATTTCGGCGGCCCGGTGCAGCAGGAGCGCGGTTTTGTGCTGCACAGCCCGGAGCGCATCTGGACGGCGACGATGGTGATCTCGGACGAGGTCGCAATCACCACCTCCAGCGACATCCTCTCTGACATCGCCCACCACAACGGTCCGCACAAACACCTGATCGCGATCGGTTATGCCGGTTGGGAGGCGGGCCAGCTGGAGCAGGAGATCGCCGACAACGCCTGGCTCAGCTGCCCGGCGACCGGCAACATCATCTTCGACCTGGCCAATGATCAGCGCTGGCAGGCAGCCGCCAGCCTGCTTGGCATCGATCTACAGTTTCTGTCCGACCACGTCGGCCACGCCTAAGACACCCCCGCATGTCCCGCACCCTGCTCGGCTTTGACTACGGCCGCAAACGCATCGGCGTCGCCAGCGGCGAAGAATTGATGGGCAGCACCAACCCGCTCGACACCGTCGCCATCACCGCACAAGGCCCCGACTGGCCACGCATCGAGCGACTGATCCGCGACTGGCGACCGGCACTGTTGATCGTCGGCCTGCCGATGAACATGGACGGCACGGAACACGAGATGTCCGCCGCCGCCCGCGCCTTTGCCACCGAGCTGGGCAACCGCAGCGGGCTGCCGGTGGAGTTGATCGACGAACGACTCTCCTCCCTCGCCGCCGAGGAGATGATCGGCGAACAACGCCGCAGCGGCCGTTTGAAAAAAGGCCGCGCCAAGGCCGCCATCGATCAAGTCGCCGCCTGCGTCATCCTGCAAACCTGGCTCCATCGTTAATCACCCTCGCGTTTGCCCCTGACCGGCGACACAAAAAACGCTACAATACCGCCACTTTTCGTGAGCGCCCCCAGTCGACGGGCAAGGATATCCGCATGACTCAAGAAATCGCCATCAACCCGCTGCTGGAGACGATGGAACAGCAACTGCGCGCGCATATGCGCGACAACGGCATCACCAACCCGGCCATGATCGGCATCCATAGCGGCGGTGTCTGGATCGCCGAACAACTGCATCAGCGCCTGGGCATCGAAGAAGCACTCGGTCACCTCGATATTTCTTTTTACCGCGATGACTTCACCCGCATCGGCATGCACCCGCAGGTCAAACCCTCGCATCTGCCGATCAACCTCGACGACCGCCACATCATCCTCGTCGACGACGTGCTCTACACCGGCCGCACCATCCGCGCCGCGTTGAATGAGATCTTCGACTACGGCCGCCCGGCCAGCATCACGCTGGCGGTGCTGGTCGATCGTGGTGGCCGCGAGTTGCCGATCGAGGCGCAAGTCGTCGGCACCGAGGTCACGCTCAACGACAACGAGACCATTAAACTGAAAGGGCCGGAGCCGCTGAGCCTGGCCATTGTGGAAAAACAGAAAAAATAAACCAGCCCAAAGGATCCACACGCGATGAGGCGAACCAATATCCAACTCGACGCCCAAGGCCGCCTGCGCCACTTTTTAACCATTGAGGGTTTTAAGCGCCAGATGCTGGTCGACATCCTCGACACCGCTGAGTCGCTGGCCACGGTCACCGACCAGTCGGTGAAAAAGGTGCCGCTGCTGCGCGGCAAGACCATCGTCAATCTGTTCTTCGAGGCCAGCACCCGCACCCGCACCACCTTCGAGCTGGCGGCCAAGCGCCTGTCGGCCGACGTGCTGAATCTGAACATCGCGTCCTCGGCGACCAAAAAGGGCGAGAGCCTGCTCGACACGCTGCACAACCTGCAGGCCATGCACTGCGACATGTTCATCGTGCGTCACGAAGAGAGCGGCGCCGCGCACTTCATCGCCAAACATGTCGCGCCGCATGTCAGCGTCGTCAATGCCGGTGACGGCCGTCACGCCCACCCGACACAGGCCATGCTCGACATGTTCACCATCCGTCGCTGCAAGGGGGATTTTTATCCGCTGAACGTGGCCATCGTCGGCGACATCCTGCACTCGCGCGTCGCCCGTTCGCAGATCCACGCGCTGACCACGCTCGGCGTCAACGAGGTGCGCGTCATTGCACCGAAGACGCTGCTGCCAAAGGATGTCGAGGCCCTCGGCGTACACGTCTATCACGACATGAAGGCCGGGCTGAAGGATGTCGATGTCGTCATCATGCTGCGCCTGCAAAACGAACGTATGTCTGGCGCGCTGCTGCCGAGCGAACACGAATACTTTAATCTCTACGGCCTGACCGAAGAGAAGCTGGCCTGGGCCAAACCCGACGCCATCGTCATGCATCCGGGGCCGATCAACCGCGGCGTCGAGATTGAATCCAGCGTCGCCGATGGGCCGCAGTCGGTGATCCTGCAACAGGTCACCCACGGCATCGCCGTGCGCATGGCGGTGATGTCGATGTGCCTGGGCACCGTCGCGCAACCGACCGGAGGTGAGGCCTAATGAATATTTCCATCCTCAATGGCCGCATCATCGATCCGGCCAACGACATCGACCGCATCGATGCCCTGCACATCCGCGACGGCAACATCGTCGCCCTCGGCGCTGCGCCTGCCGACTTCACGGCCGAGCAGACCATCGACGCCAGCGGCCAGCTGATCATCCCCGGTCTGGTCGACCTCGCCGCCCGCCTGCGCGAACCCGGTTATGAATACAAGGCGACCCTCGCCTCCGAGATCCAGGCTGCCGTCAGCGCGGGCATCACCACGCTGGCCTGCCCGCCGGATACCGATCCGGTGATCGATACCCCGGCCGTGGTCAAGCTGATCCGCCTGCGCAGCGAACGCATCGGCCGGGCGCGCGTGGTCTGCATCGGCGCCGCGACGCAGGAACTGGCAGGTAACCTCCTGAGCGAGATGGCCGCGCTGCAAACGGCAGGCTGTGTCGGTGTCAGCAACGGCTACGCGCCGTTCAAGGACCATCAGGTTCAACGACGGATGATGGAATACGCCGCCACCTTTGGCCTGACCGTCTTCCTCCACGCCGAGGATGACAACCTCGCCGCCGGTGGCTGCATGCATGAAGGCGCGATCAGCACCCGCCTCGGCCTGCCCGGCATCCCCGAGGCCGCCGAGACCGTCGCCGTCGCCCGCGACCTGGCCCTGATCGCCGACACCGGTGTGCGCGCCCACTTCTGTCGCCTGTCATCGGCCAAGGCCGTGCAGATGGTCGGCCGCGCCCAGTTCGATGGTCTGCCGGTGACGATAGATGTCGCCGCACATCAACTGTTCCTCACCGACATGGACGTGGGCGAATTCAACAGCCAATGCCATCTGCGGCCACCGCTGCGCAGTCAGCGTGACATGCAGGGCCTGCGCCAAAGCCTGCAACGCGGCGTGATCAGCGCCATCTGCTCCGATCACCAACCGCACGAGGCCGACGCCAAGCTGGTGCCGTTCAGCGAGACCGAGACCGGCATGTCGGCCCTCGAAACCCTGTTGCCGCTGACACTGCGTCTGGCCGACGAGGCCAACCTCAGCCTCAGCAGCGCCATCGCCAAGGTCACCTGCGCCCCGGCGCAGATCCTCGGCCTGGAGGCCGGCACGCTCGGCATCGGCCGCGCCGCCGACATCGCCATCGTCGACCCGGAGCAGTATTGGGAGCTGAGCAAAGACACCATTCAAAGCCGCGGCCACAACACGCCCTTCCTCGGCTGGGAACTAAAGGGCCGCGTCACCCACACCCTGGTCGGTGGCCGGCTGGTCTACCAACTCCACGGCGAATGATCGTAACGCGATGATGGAAGTCATCCACGCCACTGACCTCGGCGCAGGTCAGTGGCAACTCACCGTCACATTCACCGACACCCCGCCTCCACCCGGCAGCCGCTTTTGTGGCGAGCTCGGCCAGGGCGCGATCATGGCGGCACGCACACACGAACTGGATCTATTGTTCTATGCCAACGGGCCACAGGCACTGCCATCCGCAGGCCAAACACTGGATTTAACACAGCAACCCAACACCGATTGGCAACCACCTGTAGACGCCAACAACACCGTCATCCTCGGCAAACAACTCGGCATCGCCGACGCCGTCTACACCTGCCGCCTGCTCAAGACCCAACAACAACGCCCAGCACTCGTCATTCTACAAAGCGACAAGCCCTTTCCATTTAAGGCCGAACCCTCACGCATCATGCTGCCAGGGCTACCGTCGGACGTAATCGCCACCATGCCCCTGTTGGAAGACTGGAAGATCGCGTGCCGCCTGGCGCGCGAGGAATGGCAACCTGGGTGTTTTGAAGGCAAATCTGAAGACTTGTTACAACAGTGGATGACCGACACCTCTCAATATACAGCGCAGTTAGTATTTCACTAAACGCCTACGTGGAAGATCCCCACCAATACCAATCCAAAAGCTGGGTTTATTGACGAATGGACAGCCCGACGATCTTCCTTGTTTTGCCAGGATATAAAAAATCCATTTAAAAACATGGCCTTGGACTTCTCTCACCCCCACCCCTGATCGAATCTGCCCAACGGCACCATTCCTGTCCCCCGGACACTAAAGTACCCCTACAACCCTCAGGATGTTATAAATTGCATCTGCATATCATTTTCCAATTGCACTTCTTCGTATTATCTGGCAAATAGCACGAAGTTTTGTTGTCAAACAATCACCCATAAGGAGTCTGAACAATCATGGCAGCATCGCGTTTCGAAATCGAAGCAGAAGAGGAAGAAGACTGTAGTCCCTCACCCGCCTCAGAATTTATCGTTGAAGAACGTGAAAACGGCAAGGGCAAGGCCGTTTACTCTCGGCGTGGGCACCCACGTGGTGAATTGATTGCCCGTTTCTCGGGGACGGTTCTACCCTACCGCACCCAGCACACCCTGCAAATCAACTCCAATATCCATTTGCTGGATGAGCAGTTTGTCGGCTATCTGGCCCACTCGTGCTCACCCAATGTCTTTGTCGACATGCAGACACTGGAAGTGTGGGCGCTGGACAACATTGAACCCGAAGCGGTATTGAGCATGGACTATGCCGCCACTGAGGATGTTCTGTTCAAACAGTTTGCCTGTCTGTGTGGCTCCGGCAGCTGCCGCCATTGGATCACTGGCCGCAAGGAGCTGGTGAACGAGGAAGGCCTCGCATACCTGAAGGGTCTAAAACGTTGAACACCGTCTTAAACCATCCTACAGCCGACTTCTGGTGGCAGCGGACGGACCTGCACTATGCCGACAACGGTGATCTCACACTGGCCGGGCACAGCCTGCAGATGCTGGCCACCGCGCACGGCACGCCATCGTTTTTTTATAACGGCGACCGGGTATTGGCGAAACTGCACACGCTGCTAGGGGCCTTGAGCGCGACCGGTTTACGTCACCGCGTTTTTTACGCGATGAAGGCGAACCGTTTTACCCCCTTGTTGAGCATGATGCGCAACAGCGGCCTGTGTGGCATTGATGCCTGCTCACCTGCCGAAGTACAGCACGCCCTGGCCTGTGGCTTTCGGGAGGAGGATATCTCCTTTACCGCGACCTCGGTCTCGAACGAGGATCTGGACATCCTGGCGCGTCTCCCGGCAGTACTGATCAATTGTGACTCCATCAGCACGATCCGCCGCCTGGGGCAGCGTTGCCCAGGGCGTCGCATCGGTCTGCGCGTCAACCCCGGCAAAGGGGTCGGCTACGGCAATAACCAGTTGCTGCAATACAGTGGCCGCAAGACCACCAAGTTTGGCATCTACCGTGAACACTTCGCCGAGGCCTGTGCCGAGGCACAGCAGCACGGCATGACCATAGAACGCATCCACTTCCATGTCGGCATCGGTTATCTGGCGCCGCAGCTGCCGCTGTGGGACGAGATCGTCGGCGACTGCACGTGGTTTGTTGATCAGCTGGAGACCGTGCGCAGCGTCAATATCGGTGGTGGCCTCGGCCTGCCCCATGTGCTGACCGACAGCCCACTGGACCTGCAGCACTGGTCAGACATCCTGAAAAAACACTTCGCGCCACGCAACCTTGAGGTCTGTGTTGAGCCTGGAGACTTTCTGGTCAAGGACAGCGGCGTGTTGGTGCTGCAGGTCAACACCGTGGAACGCAAACAGCAGGTGGACTTTATCGGCGTCAATGGCGGATTTAACCTGGCCCTTGAGCCTGCCTTCTATCGCCTGCCCTGCGAACCCACCCCTTGTCGCCTGCGTCCCGGCGCCACTGGCAAGGTCACCATCGCCGGCAACATCAACGAGGCGCTGGATATCTGGGCCGAAGAGGTCGAGCTACCGCCCATGGAAGAGGGTGACTACCTGGTCTTCCTCAACGCCGGGGGTTATGCATCGGCCATGAGCTCCAATCACTGTATGCGCGGCCAGTTTTACGAGCGTCTGCTCTTTACTGCCGACACGAGTCGTTGATTGAGTTCACTGACCCACACTACATCATTGATGATGCAAATAGAAAAAGGGGGGATGTAAAACATCCCCCCTTTTTTTTACGACACCTGCTCACGCATCCGGCCATTGCAGCGTCTTATTCGACCAGCTCAATAATCTTCACTTCAACACGACGATTCTTGGCGCGGCCATAGGCACTGCTGTTATCGGCGACCGGGATATCAAAGGCATGCGCCTCAACTGCGATCTCCGAACCTTCGATGCCATTGTCGACCAGATAACCTTTCACTGACTGGGCACGGTTTTGCGATAGCCCCAGGTTGTATTCACGCGAACCGATGATGTCGGTATGGCCCGACACATTCAGCTTGTACTTGGCACTGGGGCGAAGCTTTTGCGCCAGGTCATCGAGCAGGTTCTTGGCATTGTTCTTCAACTCGGCCGAATCAAATTCAAAATTGATATTCTCCAGCGTCAACACACAACCATCCGTGCTTAAAGCAGCGCTGGAGATTGCATTCAAACAGTCCGCATTTTTCACCTCTACGCTGGGTTCTTCTGGTGGCATCACTGGCGGCATCACCGGTTCACGTGGCTCCACCACGATAGCCAATTGTTCCTGTTTAGGCTCGACGACACGATAGGCCGTCTTTTTGTGTTCACCAAAATAACGCGCAATGCTGATGGTGTAGAACTGCGAGTCCTTGTCATACAGATCGACATCGGCGCGCAAGGTGTAACGCTCGTTTAAGGCATAGGCAACACCGGCACCAAAATAGACGTGATGATCATTAACACGCTCATAATGGATGTCGCTACTGTTCTTCATAAAGCCTAAGCCTGCCTTGGCGAAGACATCCACACCTTGGCGATCATAGTTACCACCGATAAAACGATAAAGCGCACCGGCTCCAAAGTCCTGATAGGCGATGCTGCCATTGGAGGCCAAGGTTACTTCGCCTTGATCAGAGTAATAACCTTCAAAGCTGAGTTTGTCGCTGTGGTCATAGCCCAGGAACAGGCGCCAGCCAGTATCACGCGTATCATCCAGGCTATAACCGCTGTTGTTGGTGTCCGGCTCCAGGTTGGACACACCGATCCCCAGGCCACCGTACCAGGCAGGCAGATCATTGCCATTCATATCCGAGCTGGCGGCCACAGGCAGCGCTAAACCGATACCCAACGCCAGGCTCAGGGCCGACAAAGAAGTTTTTACGTTTGAGGTCTTCATGATTAGTTTCCTTTGATCAGCTTGCGCGCAACGCTGGCGATACGATGTCTGAACGCATGTAGCAATAACATGCTCGTCATCAATGGCAATAATGGATCAAATGCTGCATTCGGATTGACGCTGCAACCACCTACACCTTCCAAACCCGTTTGAACATTGTTTTTCGCTGCAGAGTGCGTCCCTGTATCAACTGGCACCTCAGTGTCTTCACAGTTATGCACACATGGCGGCGGTGGTGGAGCATCACCATTCGGCTCTCTGAAATCTTCAATGCCATCACTGTCGACATCAGGCACCGGCAGCGGTAACACCTCAAAGTAATCGTGATAACCGTTGCCATTCAGATCCACCTGGCCATCAACAACATTGTCGCCATCGACATCGACCGAACCGGCCTCAATCACGTCATTTAGGGGGTCGTTGTCAGAATTGAGATCGAGGTAATCCGGTGTGCCATCCAGCTCGCTGTCAGGCACCGGTGAAGGTGACGCAGCCACGTTGTCATCCAGGCCATCGACATTCACATCCAGGATCGGATCGATGACAAAAATAGAGTTATCCATCACACCCTTCACTTCGCGGATATCCGGGATGCCGTCGTTATCGGAATCAAGGTCACGGTAATCAGCGACGCCATCGCCATCGCTATCAACAGGCAGCAAACTGTTGCCGCCGGATTCAGTGAAGTCGAGAGCGGTATCGTTATCCGAATCGAGATCGACAAAGTCTGGTACTTCGTCGCGATCGGTCTGCCGTGGCAGATCTGAAACGCCATCGCCGTTGTAATCCACCAAGCCGGATTCATCACCGATCTCGATGAAATTGGCCAGACCATTGGCGCCGACGGGGAATGACAGGTCGATCATGCCATCCTGATTCAGGTCCAAGGCGGGGCCATTCGCGCCGGCCTCGACCACGTCAAAGATGCCATCACCGTCGCTGTCCCAATCACGTGAGTCATCAAAGAGATCACCATCGGTGTCACGCGCACCGCCGCCTTCATCGATATCGAGTATGCCGTCGTTATCGTCATCGATATCCACCACATCAGGAATGCCGTCACCATCGAAGTCTACCGATTGTGCCAGCAACACACCCGGTGCTGCCGCCAACGACAGCGTGATACCCAGCACAACCGCATTGAGATCCCGCGCTGATAATTTGAAAATGGACATTTGATTTATCCTCTATAAGCTTTTTTAGGGCGTGCGTATCCAGGCAGCGGATATCCGCCGCGACTATGGACACACACGATGCTGTTTAAACGGAGAGTGTTTTACGCTTGCGCATGTAACCCAGGCCCAGCAGCCCTGCGCTCATCATCAACAAGGCAGATGGTTCTGGCACAGTGCCAGGTCTTTCAAAGAAGGCCGAACCCCAGGCCTGGCCGAGGCCGGAACCGGCATAATCCAACACAAAAGAAGCCGCACCAGTGAGGGTGTTGATCGACAGAATGCTTGTACCGGATAGTCCCCAGAGATTGTTTTCCAGATCAGTGGCCAGACCATAGACGGCGTTAAAGCCCAAATCACCGATCAATGTCGCCACCCCCGTTGCTGCATCCACGCGCATCAGGCTGTCGGAGATACCGGCCGAGCTGAGATACATATCACCGCCGACAAAGGCCAGATCACCCGATGATTGATATGCCGCCCCCCCATTACCGATGCGTGAGGCTGCGCCAGTGCCTACATCGAGTGAATACAAGGCGTCACTCGCGGCATACAGCGTGCCGTCGGCACCAAATTCCAGAGAATTCTTTGCCCCCACCCCCAGCGTATGCTGACCGATATGGGTTATGCCTGCAGTGGCGGTATCGATCCTAAACAGCGAGTTGAACGTGATGCCGTAGAGATTGCCATGATTGTCAAAGGCGATGTCCGTCATCGCCGTTCCCATGTTACCGATGACATTTACCGCGCCGGTTGCGATATCAACCGTGCCCAGGTTTCCATGTTCATCACCGACCCACAACATCTGCCCGGCGCTGGCCACCGATGACAATGCCAATCCAAACGCCAGTGTTACGCCTTTCATCATCCCCGTGTTCATTATATTCACCCCGTATCCGCCAAAGCCGTGTCTTCGAATTTGGCCGCTTTTGTCCAGATCACCAACACCTGCTTCGAGAGATTTTCGAACTCAGATGTTGCCCTTACTGTGATAAGCGCTGATCCACGACGGATCCCCTCATGGAATGTTAAAAAAAATTTACATCAGGGGATGTCTGGTAAAGGAAGGTCGTAGTGTAGAGACTACTCGGATGAAAAAGCGCCCCTGGATACAAGGGCGCAAGCGTTACGAATGTGTATGTCGCTGCGGGTAATGACGGGCAGCACTGTCTCCACGTTCCACCATCTGCCCGCGCAATAGCTCAGCCTCCGGATTAAAACGCCGCCCCAACTTGATCATCAGTCGCAGATTGTTCGGCGAATCCGCGTAATGCACCGCATCTTCGGCAGTGATCTCACCGGCCTCATACAATGCATGGATAGAATCATCAAACGTACACATCTGCTGCAACGTTGATTTTTTCATCGCCTCACGAATGGACGGGATATCGCCACGCAAAATGAGATCAGCGATATAGGGTGAATTCAGCATCAACTCCACCGCCAGCTTACGGCCATTGCTGGCCACTGCTGGCAGCAGCCGCTGCCCAACAATAGCCCTCAGATTCAGGGATAGATCCATCAACAATTGCTGACGGCGATCACTGGGGAAAAAGTTGAGGATCCGGTCCAATGCCTGATTGGTATTGGTGGCATGCAAGGTAGTCAACACCAGATGGCCTGTTTCAGCGAAGGTGATCGCATGCTCCATCGTCTCGCGGCTACGCACCTCACCGATCATGACCACATCCGGTGCCTGGCGCAGCATGTTCTGCAGTGCATGTTCATAAGAATGGGTATCGATACCGACCTCTCGCTGCGTGACGATACAGCCCGCATGGTGATGAACAAATTCCACAGGATCTTCAACACAGACAATATGCCCTTCGCTGCTGCGGTTACGATGCCCCACCATCGCTGCGAGGGAGGTCGACTTACCCACCCCTGTCGCCCCCACAAAAATGACCAGCCCACGCTTGGCCATGGCGAGCGACTCAACACTTGCCGGCAGGCCCAGCTCTGCCAAGGTTGGAATCGCATCCTTGATCCGCCGCACGACCAGCCCCGTCTCGTTCAGCTGCCTGAACACATTGACCCGGAAACGGCCGATACCCGGTCGACTAATTGCAAAATTGGACTCAAGCTCTCGCCGAAACTCATCGCCCTGCTCCAGGCTCATGGTGGCAAAGGCGAGTTTGTTGACCTGATCTGAGGTCAAGGGCTGAGTACTGAAGGGAACAACCCGACCATCCACTTTAAAACATGGAGGTTTGCCAACGGTAATAAACAAATCCGAGGCATTGGCATCGGCCATGGCCTGCAGATAAGACCAAAGCCCACTATTATCGAACCGAGCTTTAGACTTTGTCAGTTCATCCATAGTACTACCTCAAAATGTTGCAAACACCGAAACGCACTGTAAGGTTTATGCAGTACGATCGACCAAGATGGAAATAACCTACGTTTGCTAAGTATACCTGAAGGGAATCAATCCATGCCTAAAATAGTATTCGACATCTGCGTCATCGGCGGCGGCGCCGCCGGGCTGGTGGTCGCCGCCGGGGGGGCCACGCTGGGGGCCAAGGTGGCGCTGGTCGAGAAGCATAAAATGGGCGGCGACTGCCTCAACTACGGCTGCGTCCCCAGCAAAACCCTGCTGCAATCGGCCAAAGTAGCCCATACCATCCGCGATGCCGGCCGCTACGCCCTGCCGGCCAGCCCCATCAGCCCCCAGCTGGGGCCGGTGATGGAGCGGGTCGCCGATGTGATCAAGACCATCGAGCCTCACGACAGCCCCGAGCGTTTCCGCAGCCTCGGTGTCGATGTCATTCTCGGCGCCGGGCGTTTCACCGATCCACACACCTTTCACGTCAACGGCCGCGACATCACGGCCAAACGCTTCGTCATCGCCACCGGCTCCCGGCCGGCGATCCCGGACATCCCTGGCATCGACTCGGTCGATTACCTGACCAACGAGCAGGTCTTCGATCTGCGCGACAATGTCGACAGCATGATCGTGCTCGGCGGCGGCCCGATCGGTGTCGAACTGGCCCAGGCCTTCAGCCGTCTCGGCAGCAAGGTCTATCTGGTGCAACGCGGCCCACAGATCCTGCCCAAGGAAGACGCCGACATGGCCGCCGTGGTGGCCGAACGGCTGCGCGAGGAAGGCGTCGAATTATTGCTGAACCACAGCCCCGAGCAGGTCCAGGATAGCCACGGCGTGATCGAGTTACAGCTCACCGACGCCAACGGCGCCAGCAAAACCATCCGCGCCGACAAACTGCTGATCGCCGCCGGTCGCAGACCCAATGTCGAGCAGCTGGGCCTGGAGGCCGCTGGCGTCGCACTACAGGATGGCCGGCTGGTCACCGACGCCCGTCTGCGCACCAGCCAAAAACACATCTACGCCGCAGGTGATGTGGTCGGCGGCCATCAGTTCACCCACATGGCCGAGCACCACGCCGGCGTCGTGCTGCGCAATGCGATCTTCCGCCTGCCGGCAAAGGCACAGACCCAAAACGTGCCCTGGGCAACCTTCAGCGACCCCGAGCTGGCGCGTGTCGGCCTGTCGGAGACCGAGGCCAAACACCAGGGCATCGAGCATCGCGTCTACGCCTTTCCGTTTCAGGACATGGACCGCGCCCGTGCCGACGGCACCACCGAGGGCTTCGCCAAGATCATCACCACGCCCAAAGGCAAGTTATTGGGCGCCGCCATCGTCGGCCCCCATGCCGGCGAGTTGATCCACGAATACGTGCTCGCCATCGCCAAGGGCATGAAGGCCAGCGACCTGTCGAGCGTGATCCACATCTACCCGACGCTGGCGCAGATCAATCGTCGCGTCGCCGATGCGCGTATGAAGGAAGGCCTCACGCCCAACGCGAAAAAATGGATCAAACGAATCTTCGGTTTGCGCGGATGATAAAGGCTGATAGCATGCACCCCCATGCATACACTTTCCGATCCCAACACCTGGCTCGACAAGTATGGCGACATCTTGTTTCGCCATGCCAATTATCGGCTGCGCGATGAGATGCTGGCCGAAGAAATGGTGCAGGAAACATTCTTGGCAGCGCTCAAGGCCCAGCACAATTTTGCTGGCAACGCCTCGGAAAAGACCTGGATGATCAGCATACTCAAGAACAAGATCGTTGATCACATCCGCAAGGCCGTGCGCGAACGCGCCCACGATGAAGACCAGATCGGCTTTGATGACATCATCGAAGAAAGCTTCGACGGCACCGGTCACTGGAAATTCGACATCGACCGCTGGAACAACCCGGACGCCAGCCTCGACCAGCAACAGTTCTGGCAGACACTGAATCAGTGCGTCGAGAAACTACCCAAACGCATGGCGACCCTGTTTATCCTGCGCGAACTCGACGGCCTCGACAGCGATCGCATCTGTCAGGAAATGGAGTTGAGCTCGACCAATAACCTGTGGACCATGCTGTCGCGCATGCGCATGCATCTGCGTGAATGCCTGGACCTGAACTGGTTTGGCACCGCAAAGACATAGGGGGGAATCATGCTCAACTGCAAAGAGGCCTCCGCCCTTATCTCACAACAACTCGATCGCAAACTGAGCGTAATACAGCGCCTCAGCCTGCGCCTGCACCTGTTCATCTGTAAGAACTGCACCAACTTTACCCAGCAAATGCAGCTGTTTCGCAAAATCGGGCCCAAGCTGGAACAACACATCGACCACCACTGCGACGACTGTTTGTCCGACGCGGCCAAAAACAAGATCAAACAACGCATCGCAGAAGCAAACAAAACTCAGGACACGTGACGCAGCTCATTGCATCGACTCTTGGAGCCGCTCATGACCAACAGCAACACATCCACTCAATCACCCAGCATCCTCGCCATCATTCTGCCCGGCATCCTCATCGCCGCCACGGGCGTTGGTGCCGGTGACCTTGCCACCGCCAGCTTTGCCGGCAGCCATCTCGGCGTCGCCATCCTCTGGGCCGTCGTCGTTGGCAGCGTATTTAAACTGGTGCTGACCGAAGGCCTGGCCCGCTGGCAACTGGCCACGGGGCAAACGCTGCTCGAAGGCCTGGCGCAAAAACTGGGGCCGGTGTTCGCGTGGTTGTTCCTGCCCTATTTATTGCTGTGGTCGTTCTTCGTCAGCTCCGCCATCATGAGCGCCTGCGGCGTCACACTACACGCGATGATCCCCATCTTTGACGATGCATCACAGGCCAAGGTCATCTTCGGCATCGGTTGCAGCCTCATCGCGCTGGCGATGGTCTTGCTCGGAGGTTTCAAATTATTTGAAAAGGTCATGGCCGCCTGTATCGCCGTGATGTTTGTCATCGTGGTCACCACTGCGATTTTGCTCTGGCCCGGCACGGGCGCCGTGCTACAAGGCCTCACCATCCCGAGCATTCCTGATGCAGATGGCAAGGGCATCAATTGGACCATCGCACTGATCGGCGGCGTCGGCGGCACGCTCACCATCCTCTGCTACGGCTATTGGATACGCGAAAAAGGTCGCAACTCAGCCGAACACATCCGCACCTGCCGCATCGACCTCACCACCGCCTATGCGCTCACCGCGCTGTTCGGTCTGGCCATGGTCATCATCGGCAGTCACCTCGAACTCAGTGGCAAGGGTGCAGGTTTATTGATCAACCTCGCCAACACACTCGAAGCGCCGCTGGGCGAAACTGGCCGCTGGCTGTTTCTGCTCGGAGCCTTTGGTGCGGTATTTAGCAGCCTGCTCGGCGTACTACAGGCCGTGCCTTATCTGTTTGCCGACGTTTATCGACTGTTTATCTGCAAACAAGGTCGCAGCCACGTCGACACCCAAGCCTGGCCCTATCGCGGCTACCTGATCGCGATGGCGACCATCCCAATGCTCGGTTTGATGGTCAGCTTTAAACAGATGCAACAGTTCTACGGCATCATCGGCGCCGCATTCTTGCCGCTACTCGCGATCGCGCTGCTGATCATGAATAGCAAGCGCGACTGGTTGGGAGTACATGCCAATCGCTGGCCGAGCAAGCTCCTGCTCGGCGTAACAATCGCCTTCTTTGCCTGGATCGCGTGGATGAAGTGGAGTGATTAGCCCTTAGGCGCGCTGGATCAGTTCGATCTTGTAACCATCCGGGTCCGTCACAAACGCAATCACGCTGCTGCCGTGTTTCATCGGCCCCGGTTCGCGCGTCACGTTGCCACCACGGCGTTTGATCTCATCACACATGGCGTAGATGTCACTGACACCAATCGCGATGTGGCCATAACCATTACCCAGGTCATAACGATCGGTATCCCAGTTATGCGTCAGTTCAATCACGGCGGTATCCGCCTCTTCACCGTAACCGACAAAGGCCAGCGTAAAACGGCCATCGGGATAGTCTTTCTGCCTTAGCAGGCGCATACCCAAAACTTCAGTATAAAACTCGATCGACGTTTGCAAATTGCCAACGCGGACCATAGTGTGCAGTAAGCGCATAAATAGCTCCTTTAAAAACAACAAAGGCCACGAAGACACACAAAGTAAAATCTCTTTTTCTTCGTGCGACCTCGCGGCCTTGGCGGTAAAAATTTTATTTAAAGTGACAGATGTAATCCAGGATCTGATCCACTTCGATATCAAAGTGTGAGTTACCGGGCACGTCGAAGCTTTCACCCGATTGATACTCGCTCCAGTCCTGGCTATCGGCCAATTTGACGCGGCAGCTGCCTTGGGTCACTTCCATCACTTCCGGCGCACCGGTCGAGAAACGGAAGGTACCGGGCAACATGATGCCCAGTGTCTTCATCTCACCTTCAGCGGTGACAATGGAACGGCTGGTAACCTTGCCATCGTGATAGACATTGGCCTGATGTTTGATGGTCGCGTTTTTATATTCCATGTTCTTTACTCCAAACTCTTATGAACGGTTGCCACGCTTACGCGCTGCGATACGCAGACGCAGGGCGTTCAGCTTGATAAAGCCTGCCGCGTCTTTTTGATCATAGGCGCCGGCATCGTCTTCGAAGGTCGCAATGCGCACATCAAACAACGAATCGGTGTCAGACTTGCGGCCGGCAACGTAGACATTGCCCTTGTACAGTTTCAGACGCACTTCGCCATTCACGTTCTCTTGTGAGGCATCGATCAGCGATTGCAGCATACGGCGCTCAGGTGACCACCAGTAACCGTTGTAGACCAGCTCGGCGTACTTGGACATGATCGAATCTTTCAGGTGCGCCGCTTCACGGTCCAGTGTCAGTGATTCAATCGCGCGATGGCCCTTGATCATGATCGTGCCCGCAGGGGTCTCATAACAGCCGCGAGACTTCATGCCCACATAACGATTTTCAACGATGTCGGCGCGACCGATACCGTTCTCACCGCCCACCTTGTTCAGATATTCCATCACCTGCGCCGGCGACATGGCCTGGCCGTTGATGGCGACGATGTCACCACGCTGATAGGTCAGCTCGACATAGGTGGCCTTGTCAGGCGCCGCCTCTGGCGACACGGTCCAACGCCACATGTCTTCCTCGGCCTCGACCCATGGATCTTCCAGCTGATCACCTTCATAGGAGATGTGCAGCAGATTCGCGTCCATCGAGTATGGCGATTTTTTGCTTTGTTTTTTGTAATCGATCGGGATGCCGTGTTCTTCGGCATACTTCATCAGCGATTCACGCGAGCTCAGGCTCCACTCACGCCACGGTGCAATCACGTGCACGCCCGGCATCAGCGCATAGGCGCCCATCTCAAAACGCACCTGGTCGTTACCCTTCCCGGTCGCGCCGTGTGAAATGGCGTCCGCGCCGGTCATCTGCGCGATCTCAACCAGACGTTTGGCGATCAGCGGCCGTGCAATCGAGGTGCCGAGCAGGTACTCGCCCTCATAGATCGCATTGGCGCGGAACATGGGGAAGACGAAATCACGCGCGAATTCTTCACGCAGGTCTTCGATGTAGATCTCCTTGATGCCCATCGCCTCGGCCTTGGCGCGGGCAGGCTCCAGCTCTTCGCCCTGACCGATGTCAGCGGTGAAGGTCACAACTTCGCAGTTGTATTCCACTTGCAGCCACTTGGCGATGATGGAGGTATCCAGACCACCGGAGTAGGCCAGGACGACTTTTTTGATGTCTTGTTTGTTGGGCATAAACGAGATCTCAGAAATAGGTTAGGGGAAAGGGGCGCAATTATAGCCTGAATCGCCGGCAAAACAGAGGGGCGATACGGATTTCAGGCCTCCCCCCCAGAATCGGCCTTGGGCCGCCGCCCCGAATCGGCGATAATGCGCCTCCTGTCCGACTGCGAAACGATTCCCGATGGCGATCACCACCCCACAATTCCACGGCCTGATCGAGGCCCTGAGCCAGGTCCTGAGCTTTGAACACCCTGCCGACGCTGTGATGTCGGCCTTCTTCCGCCAGCAGCGCAAGCTGGGGGCACGTGACCGCCAACTGATCAGCGAGACGGTCTATGCCGTGCTGCGCCGCTATTACTGGCTGTGCGCCATCCTCGAACCCAGCCAGCCGACACCACGCAATCTGGCCATTGCCGCACTGCTGCGCCTGCGCGGCCACAACCTGCGCGAGATCAGCGAACTGCTGAACGACAAGGAACAAACCCTGGCCACCGAACTCAAGGGCCGCACACCGGCGCTGAGCCTTTCGCAACAGGCCGAGCTGCCGCAGTGGGTGATCGACAAACTGGACTGGCCGGAGGCCGACCTCATCGCACTCGGCCAGGCCTTGCAACAGGCGGCACCGCTCGATCTGCGCGTCAACACCTTCAAGGGTAAACGTAAAAAGATCCTGGCCCAGTTCGCCGACGAAGGCGTCGACGCCGAGGCAACGCCCTATTCCGAAATCGGCATCCGACTCGGCAAGAAGGTACAGCTCAAAGATCACCCGCTATTTGTGGATGGCCAGCTGGAGGTGCAGGACGAAGGCAGCCAACTGCTCGGTCTGTTGGTCGGCGCCAAGCGTGGCGAGATGGTCGTCGACTTCTGTGCCGGGGCCGGTGGCAAAACATTATTGTTGGCCTCGGCGATGGCCAACCGTGGCCGCGTCTACGCGCTGGATGTCGCAGAAAAACGCCTGAAAAATCTATCGCCCCGTTTGAAGCGCTCAGGCGTATCGAATATCTCCACCATCCTGATCAACGACGAACACGACATGCGCATCAAACGCCTCAATGGCAAGATTGATCGCGTGCTGATTGATGCGCCGTGCTCCGGCATGGGCACACTGCGCCGCAATCCTGATCTGAAATTTCGCCAGTCCGCCAAGGCTGTCGCCGAATTAAATGTCAAACAGGCCTCAATCCTGGAATCGGCTGCGCATTTATTAAAGCCCGGCGGTCGTTTGGTCTACGCCACCTGTTCTTTATTGCAAGAGGAAAACGAAGACATCGTGCAGGCCTTTCTGGCCAAACACCCGGACTTTCGTCTGCTACCCGTTGCAGAGGCGCTGCCCAAGGTCGAGCTGGAGATGGGCGACTATCTCAAACTCTATCCGCACCTGCATCAAACCGATGGCTTCTTTGCCGCGGCGATGGTGAAGAATGAGGCTTAATAAAGCGATTTAAAATCCGGCGCAATGATCTCGTGGGCGATCACTTGCAGACGCATGTCTTCGCCGTCGTTAAACAAGGTCAAAGTTTCGGTTGCGATACGTTTGTTCGGATAATGCACTGAATAGTCCAGGGTAAAAATTCGACTTCGATAACGGGTATTGGCCACCACGTATTTTAACTCGTAGGCCACGGGCACACCGAGCTGCTGCTCTATATGTTCCAGATGAGACCGCCAATATCCCGGGCGCTCGGCCTCTTTGCGAAACATATTCAATGCTTCTTCAATATTCCCATCGCGCCTCATCTGGAAAAACTGGCTAGCTGTGAGTTTCGCATTTTCTTCCTTTGGAAACTCGGTGCAGCCTGTGCCCACAATCCCGCCAAAAATCATCACCAATATTATGGACCAGTATCTGTTTCGCATCGTAACTACTCGAATCTCAGTTGTAACAATTTGCCGCCGGTCTTCTCGGCCAACTGCCCGTATTCCCAGTGAGTATTGGGATCAGAGCGTCCAATCGCGATGGGAAAGACTGGCGCCTCTATCTTGTCGTAGTAGATATCATCATCCGATGGCTCGTCACCCAGCATGATGTAGGCCCCTGGCACGGGCGACATCTCACCTACCCGCGTAAAGGCCGCACCTATGGTTTCATCACTGCCAAAAAACGGCGCGCCATTCATAAAACTATCGAACACCTCTCCCATGCTGCCGGTATACGTCTCTGAGGTGTTGTCTGAAAACCAGGTCAGCGCCGCCATTTTTTTTCCGGTGCGAATCACAATCACGCGCAGCAGCGGCACCATGAATGTCGCCGCGCCATGCATGGAACCAGTGGCATCGATGACCAAATGAATATCGTCACCGGGAATATCCTTGAGGCCATTGATGAAGACATCAAAGTCTTTACGCCCACTGGCTGAATCCAAGCCCACCATCTTCAACACTTCATCGATCTGTTCTTCTGCATCCACCGTGTACTGCTGCTCGCGCTCTGCGTATAAACGTTCGTTCTCGGCTTGCAGACTTTTGATAGTTTCGGCCATGTCGGCATTGTTCTGCTTCAACAACGGGCTGTTGTCGCCCTCTTGCATGCGCGCAGTGATAATGATCGCGACCAGCAAAAAGACAAAGGTTGCCAGCATCAACAAGGCCACATCCGAAAAACTCTCGTGCACATTGGCCGTGCCCCGCCTACGCCGCGCCAGCATCTTATTTGCCTCCCGGCAGCAGACTCATGAAGCGTACCCACCACGGCCGGTTCAGTGCATACACCAAACGCATCTCTTCACGCAGTGTGTCGCAGTATTGACGATGCTGGGTAATCAAGGCCTGCAACGACTCACCCTCGTTGCCCTGATCACCTACCGTTAAACGACGCACCTCATCACGAAAGGAACTGAAGGCATGGGCCGAACCGACAAAACTGGTCTGCAGGTATTGAATCTTGGTATCCAGGATTTCCAGTTCTTTATTCAGTGCACGCACGTCAGCCGAAATATCTTTTTTATAATCGGCAGAGCAATACACCAGGCAGGTTTGCATCATCTTGTCGTAGACATCCTCAATGCCATTGAGCGTGATCTGCGCAAACACCCGCAACAAAATGCCGCCCAGGACAGCCCCCAGTAATGTGGTGTAAAACGCAGTACTCATCCCGCCCATGGCCTGGCGCAGACTGTTGAGCATTTCTTCCTGATCCTGCCCCAGCGCATCGAGTGAACCGGTCAGGCCCGCCAGCGTCAACGTCAGGCCCATCACGGTACCGATCAGACCCATCGTTACTAGTAAGGTGCCGATCAGTTCCACGTTGTTGCTGCTGCGCTCATAGGCGGCAAACTCCGTGCGTAGGAGTTGGTCGATATCGGCCTGACCATCACCATTAATGGTGGTACGCAAGGCACGAAAAAAACGATCGACCTTGCGCCGTGGCCGATCCAGCTTGAGTGCAAACAAACCACCATCCCGCGCCATTGCAGTGACCGCAGAACAACGCGCCGATTCCAACGATACTCGAATACACAAGACCAAGCTCAACAGCACACCAAAGACAAACATGCCGATGATCAACCAGGTCATACGACTCTGATCATGCTCAACAAACGACCAGACATCGGTATCGTCGTAGAACGAGAAATACACCCACACAGCCACCATCACCCACAGCAACCAAAGCAAAAACGTACGTTTAGGCACTCACACTCCCCCAGACTACAAACAACATCTTTATTTTTTTAATAACGGTGATAACCAAACCGCTTGTTGTACAACTCACCAATCACGCCACCGAAGGCACAAAACTCCATCGCCAGAATCACGAAAAACCCCCACCAGCCGAGCGGCGTCATCAAGGTATCCTCCGGCAGGCCACGCAGATACATGGTCTCCAGAATGCACAGTGTGAGTACAATCAACGGCGGGAAGTGCGCGATCCACTTCGCGCCATAGCCATAGATCAAACCGATCACCACCCCAGTGATGAACGGCACCAGATAGAGTTGAAAGCCCCAAAACCAGTTAAACGTATCGAGACCGTAGTAATACTCGAGGCGCACATCCAACAGCACGCCACCGAAATGGATCATGGCGCAACCCACCGCCATCGCCACCAGCAAACGCCCCCAGTCGGTTTTGCGCGGCACCATCACCCGACTCATACATCCTCCTCTCGTCAATGCGCGTTACCCGTCAAAAAAGAACGGGGACAATCTGGTCCCCGTTTAAATCGGCGGCATTGAGACTCGGACAGGACCGCCTGGGTGGTCATGTGAATGACCGTCGGACTTACGGTAACTTCTCTTACAAACACATACGCAATTCAACGCATGTACCGAGGCTGTATCAAACAGCGTGCCAACCACATCGAGAACGAGATATTCCAAAGGATTACAGTTGGTTATCGATGGACAAAAAGGGATCACCGCGACAAGGCCAACAAAATATGACACGGCATTTCGTACTGCCACGAAATATCGTGACCACTGCGCCTACGGAACAACCCTAGACACAGAAAAGGGAATAGCGATCGATTGAGATGTTTTAATTCCAATCACAGCAGCGGTAACATGGCGCGCCTTATCGCCGAGGATGATCTCCAGATGAATACCGACCACATCAACACCGCCGCCGTATATTTGATCAACCGCCGCCACACCAGTAATCGAGACCGCCTGCCGCAACAGCTGCGGCCAGAGACGACGCAAGACGCACTAAAAATCCAACAGGCCAGCATTCAGATCATGAGCGAGATCAGAGGTGCGCGTGTCGGTGGCTGGAAGACTGTATTACCGGCCGGTGATCGACTGAACGTGGCGCCAATCTTCTCCGATGACGTACATCGCCTATCCCCCTGCCCGATCCGGCTGGAAAAAGGCGTCTGCCGAATCGAGCCCGAGATCGGCTTTCGTTTTGCCCATGCCCTGCCCCCACGCGACAGCGCATACAGTGATGATGAAATCATCGCCGCCATCGGCAGCACCCACATGGCGCTCGAACTGATCGAAAACCGATATGCCGGTACGGAAGAGATCAGCTATCTGGAAAACCTGGCCGACTGCCTCTTCAACCAGGGCCTGTACCTCGGCCCGGAGATTCCGAAGGCAAAGGCCATTGATGCAACCGGGATCGAGTTCACTCTGAGCCAGGGCGGAACCAAGACCTTCAAGGGCACACATCCGAATCAAGGCCCGATTCTGCCCGTGCTGTGGCTGGCCAACTTTCTGCGCGAACGTGGCATCGGCATTGAGGCCGGACAGGTCGTCATCACCGGTTCATTTGCAGGAGTACATGAGGTCTTGCCTGATCACGAGTTCACACTGGAATACGGTGGCCTCGGCAGCATCACGCTGACGTTCACAAAGTAATCCAACAGGGAAACGCCGATCAATAATGCGCAACGTGATTCCCGCACAGGCGGGAATGGCGAATGAATATGAAAGTCATTGGACAAGGTTGCTGAGCAGTTGAACGGCTCGGCGGCAAACTTAAAAACGAATCACACCGATCAAATATCCCCGCCACCGGACGAAATCCCCAGCTTCACCATACGCGAACGCAACGTATTCGGGTGCATGCCCAGAATCAGTGCCGCGCCCTTGGGCCCGGCAATCACACCGCCGGTATGCGCCAACACACGCTGGATATGATGACGCTCCACATCCTCCAATGAGGCCAACACACTGCGCGTCGCCACCGGCGTCTGTGGCAGCAAGTCAGTAACGTCGACCAGGGCCGTATCGGCCAGAATCGCGGCCCGTTCGATCACGTTTTGCAGTTCACGGATATTACCGGGCCAGGGATATTGTTGCAGCGCATCCAGGCTGCCTGCCTTAAAGCCGCTAAACGGTTTACCAAACCTCCGGGCCGCCTGTGCCAAGAAGTGCCGCGCCAAAATCGGCACATCACCGCTGCGATCACGCAGCGCCGGTACATCGATGGGGAATACGTTCAAGCGATAAAACAGGTCTTCACGAAACTTGCCTGCCGCAACCTCCTTGGCCAGGTCACGATTGGTCGCCGCAATGATGCGTACATCGACGCGAATCGATTCACCACTACCGACGCGCTCAAACTCATGCTCCTGCAATACCCGCAGCAGTTTAACCTGTGTCTCGAGCGGCAACTCGCCGACCTCATCGAGAAACAAGGTGCCACCATCGGCCAACTCAAAACGCCCCTTGCGCTGACTGGCTGCGCCGGTAAACGCACCCTTTTCATGACCAAACAACTCACTCTCGACCAGCCCCGCAGAAATGGCACCACAATTGACCTTGATCAGCGCCTTATCGCGACGCAGGCTATTGTCGTGGATCGCATGCGCGATCAACTCCTTGCCGGTACCACTCTCGCCGAGCACCAGCACCGTGGCATCGGTCTGCGCCACCTGACGGATCTTGCGCAACATCGCCTGCACTGAAAACGATTCACCGACGATCTCACCAAAGTTGTGATCCTGGCGAATCTCTTCCTGCAGATAGACGTTCTGTTCCTGAAGCTGCTCTTTTAAGCGCTCTACCTCACGAAACGCCGCCATCAATTCAGCCTCGGCCCGCTTGCGTTCACTGATGTCTTTAAATACCGCCACTGCACCAACCAAAGACTCACCGTCATAGATCGGCGTACTGGAATACTCTACCGGAAATGAACTGCCGTCCTTGCGCCAGAACACCTCGTCATCGACACAATGATGCACCTCACCATCATGCACGGCGTGATAGATCGGGCACTCAGTATGCGGGTACGGCGAACCATCCGGACGACTATGGTGGTGCATGTAATGGATATTATTGCCGATGGTCTCTTCCGCGCTCCAGCCGGTCATGCGCTCGGCCGCCGGATTCACAAACGTCGCCTTGCCATTGGCATTGATGCCGTAGATGCCCTCACCCACCGCATTCAGAATCAACTCGGTTTGATGCTGCAACCAGGCCCGTTCACGCTCGGCAGATTTATAGGCACTGATATCAAGTGCTACCGCATGGGTACCGGTAATGGCATCTCCAGAGCGCAATGGCATTACCGCCAACAACAACACATCACCGTCCAACACGTATTCAAAGCTGGATGTCTGGCCCGCCAAGGCGGCTCGATGTGCGATCAAGATCTGAGAATGCACGGATAACAAGGCCTCAATCCGTTCACCTACCGCCTGGGCAGCGGCCAGGCACGAAAACAAGCCCTCACCACGATAATCCTGCAAACATAGCTGGATATCAGTGCACCAGCTGGCACTCCGTGTATCAAACACATCCGACCTGATTTGGCCTGAGCTCGGGGAATTCATCGACATGTAACACGCACTCTCACTGACTGCTGATGAGCACAGATGTTAAAGGCGATACCAGGAAAATCTCAACCGAAATCGATATATCGATGTAGAACCGGCATCCATATACCCACTATGACAGCGGATCAAGTGATGTCGATTAAGGCGATAGTGCGCGTTGTTTCTCAACCATGATAGGGAAATACAGATAAAACGTACTACCTACACCCACCTGAGTCTCGACCTCAATCCGCCCACATTGTTTCTCTACGAGCACCTTCGTAATGGCCAAACCCAAACCGGTACCCTCTGCATGGCGCGAATCGGATGAATCCCCCTGGGTAAACTTGTCAAACAAGCGTGGCAAAAATGCCTCATCAATACCACTACCATAATCACGGACATAGATTTGGACTTCTGCATTCAATTGACGACACCCGATCTCAACAACACCCCCTTCATGGGAAAACTTGGCGGCATTGGACAACAGATTTACGACAACCTGCATCAAACGATCTGGATCGGCCTGCACCCGTGCGGAACATTCATCCTGGATATCAAACACCACCAAACACTGCTTTGCATAACCTGCACAGTCTTCCGCCGCCTGGCGCAATATCGAAGACACATCAACGTCAACGCTATGCAGCTCCATCTCACCAGACTCGATCTTTTGCATATCGAGAATATCATTGACTAAAAACAACAATCTTTCTGCATTGCGCGAGGAAAGTTCAACCAACTTCTGTGCCTCGGGCGGCAAAACACCGACCACTCCACCTTTCATCAATGACAACGCCCCTCGCATCGAGGTCAACGGCGTACGCAACTCATGACTCACGGTAGATACGAATTCCGATTTCATTTTATCGACACGCTTACGCTCGCTAATATCCCGCAGAATGACAACAAACACACGCTCACCATCGATCTCCACCGAGTTTGCCGATAGCTCCAAGGGAAAAGTCTCCGCTCCACTCCGCACCCCCATCGACTCAAATGTCTGTCCTTCATATCCACGCACAACTAAATTTAACGCCAATGGCTCGGCAAACAATAGATCGAACTGCTGACCGATAAGAGAATCTCTATCCAACTGAAACAAACGCTCAACGGACAAGTTGACATAAACGATTCTCTTTTTCTCATCGACCAACAAAATACCATCTGCCACGTTACTTAAAATAGTACGCTGCCTGAGCTCGTTATCCCTCGCATTTTGTGCCGCACTATTCAGATCATCATAGGCAACGGACAGATTGTCCCGCATCGTCAAGAACGCATCAGTCAGTACTGAAATTTCATCCCCATAGCTCTTTCCTGGTTGGAGATTTACATTAAACTCACCATTGGCCATTTGAGTCGCCGCACACTGTAGTCGCAGCAATGGCCGGCGAATATAGGCGTTAAACCAAACCGCTGAAAATAGTGCGATCAACCCCATAATGCTGCTGATGTATATTTCCAGCCTTTGAATACTTTTAAGCTCCGTCTTAAGATCTGATTCAATATCAAATACTACCGTCAACAGACCAACCGGAAACGTATAATTTTCGAGAGGGAAATCCATTGCGATATAAAACTCTCCAAATAAAGGCTCCTGCTCCTTGAATGGATATATCCTTACCCCCTTGGCATCAACCAGATGTACTTGCGCGACATCATCGCCATGCAGGTTCTTCACTTCATTTAACAAACTATACACCTCTGCCAGATCACCCGACATAAGGGCGTGCGAAACAGGTGCCTGCAACATGGAAATCGACATATTATTATTATGAATCAGCCGCTCACGCTCGCGCTCCATCAGCGCCGGCCCCCACCAAAGATGGACGATACTGGTGATCGCAATAAAACCGAGAATTATCGGCAACAGAATTTTAGCGTTTACACTCATAATTCAACTAATAAATATAAATACTCATCACTCATTAACATAAAGGCGCTCCAGGCCCATCTCCCGAATCGGGAAATAATCTTCCAGACTCGCCACACCTATCTCACGTATAGGAACTTCTTTCAGCAACTCTCGCCCCGAGTCTGTTCTACTTATATTTAATAGAGCTGCTTGAACACGGTGACTCACGTCGTCACTGACACGAGGATGGACGCTAAACGGATGAGGGGCAACTTTTCGGGTTTCATAGATCACTTCCAATGCATCTCTGACATGACGTGGCTGTTGAGATAATGTCTTTTGCACACCACCACCAGCCTCAGCCCTACCCAGCGCGACATTCAAATACACTGAGCTATGCGTCTTTACATATTGCGGTTGAAATTTAATGTTAAACAGATTCTCTAAATCGGCACGCATCACTAACGATGCACCAAGTGCATTAGGTGCTGGAAACGCAATCACCTTTCCATCCAATTGCTCCGGCGAGGCATAGCTCCCCTTCCTGACGACCAACACACCATTCAGTTTGCGCCCCACATCCCGTACCAATGGCAGATAACCTTGGGATTCATTTGCCATCAGGATGTGATATGGATTCATGTAAACAAAGTCGAAGGCCCCTTCAGCAAATTCTTTCTCAAAGACAGGGATTGTCGGCGCGCCGATCAACGTGAGTTTCAACCCAGTCTCGTCTTCGATCTTATCCAGTATTGGGCGCCATATTTCATGGGTGCGCTTCGCCTCAAACTGAGGCACAACACCCACGGTATAGACCTGTTCGTTCGCATGCAAAATTGCCGGCATCCAAGCCAACATTACAGCGCACAAGATCACCTTCCTTAGGATGTTTTTTTTCATAATCAATTATGCGGTCTTTTTGATGAAAATAGGACAAAACACTTTCAGGATAACGGCGCATCACAGTCACACTTTATCCAGAAAATTCCTATGTTTTTTGAGAGAGCAGCCCAGTCAAAACACCCCTTATAAAAGCAACAACTTAAAAATTCCGCCATGGTTTTTAGATGTTTAAATAGGGGTTATACCGGCAATGTATCAGTACCTATCCAACACTACAGACTAGATAGAAAAACCAAGGACATTTAATGAATTTGAATATGGATATTGATGACACTAACAACGATATAGACAGCTTGTGTTTGTCAGCAAACAGTCATCACCAAAGGCACTTCTACTTCGGCCGCACTCAAGCCCCCGTGCTGACCAATCATGCTCATTCCCCGCTCGCCTGGCAGGGTCTGGGTCAAGATATATTGATCTTTCATCACCATCACATAATCGCCCACACGCGCATGCAATTCAGGATGAGGCACACCCAGACCATACATACCGAGGGCGATTAATTCCTCCCCCTTATGTAAATCCACCGCAAAAGCCAGATGCGCCTGCACATAATCAACAAAGCACTGGTGCCTGTTGTCACGCACATAGGCGTAGGCCATACGTGGCTCACCGCATAACGGCAATTGCAAACAATCAAGCAGCGCTGGGTGATCATTGATCAGCAACCGGCTCTCCGCCGTGGTATCGATAAAGCCGTGATCCGACGTCAACAGCAGCAAGGTGTTTGTACCACTCAGCGCCTGCTGCAATTTGGCGAAGCCCTCATCCAAACGGGCGAAATGTTCCGCTGTTTTTTTGCTCGCCACACCCGAGTCATGGGCAATCGCGTCAAAGCTGGGCCAATAGGCATAGATGTATTTACGCGCACTGGACGACTGCACCGTCTCCACCACCTTGGCAAAATAATCATCGATCCCTTTATGCAATATCAATTGGGCCTTGCCCAGGTGATCACGATTGAATGCCGATTCCGACAACCAGTCCGGCATCAGTGAATAGCATTCGTCTTCCAGCAGATCAAAGATGGGGCGATGACCAAACAACTGCCGCGGCGTCAGCGGTGATGCGTCCAGACTGCAACGTCCAGCACGCAATTGAAACGGCAGCACGGTGACCACACTGCCCAGCTCGCGCATCCACGTGAACCAGCCCGTCACACCATGCTGTTGCGGCGCATCGCCGGTGAGAAAGGTCGACACCGCGCTCGCCGTCGTCGGTGGCGCCACCGCGTGCATATTGCCGCGCAGTGCGGCGTGTATCTCACTGCCCTTGCCTTGTGAACATAAATAGTCGTAACCCAGACCATCGATCATCAGCAGCACTACATTCTGCGCATCGCGCAACGTCGCCAGCGGCAGATCGTTCAACACATCATAAAATCCTTGCTCACCGCTACGCGCCGCCTTGATCGAGGCCATCAGATTGACCAGACTGCGACCGCGATAATCGGGCAAGACAAATTGTGCATCCAGGATCGACATACGCATCCACTCAATTCAATTTCAAAAACCACGGCAACAGATACACCACAAACGCCGTAATCAACACGATGCCGATCAGGTTCAACCACAAGCCCGCCTTGGCCATCTGCGGAATGGTCACCTGCCGACTGGAAAACACGATGGCATTCGGCGGCGTTGCCACCGGCAGCATAAAGGCAAACGAGGCCGCCAGCGCCACAGCGCCCATCAGCACCAGCGGCGGTGAATCCGTCGCCAGCGCAAAACCCGCCATCACCGGCAGCAACAACGATGCCGTGGCGGTGTTCGACGTGACCTCCGTCAGAAAGATCACCAGCGCCACCACCGCCAGCACCAACACCAGCAACGGTGCACCCTGCAGGAATTCGAGCTGTGTGCCCATCCACTCAGTCAGCCCGCTGGCGGCAAAGCCAGCGGCCAAGGCAAAGCCACCACCGAACAACAGAATGATGTCCCACGGGATCTTCACCGCCGTGCGCCAATCGAGCAGAAACTCACCCTTGCGCCAATCGGCCGGGATCATGAACAACAGCAAGGCGCCCATGATCGCGACACTCGAATCCGTCACCTCGCTCAACCACGCCACATCCAACAGCCCACGAAACAACCACGCGCAGACCACGAACATAAACACCGCCAATACCTGTTTTTCCTGACGGCTCATCGGCCCCAGCGCATGCAGCTGTTCAGTGATCACTTTGCGCCCGCCCGGCAAGGTTGGCATATCGTTAGGAAACGCAAAGCGCGTGAGATAAAACCAGGTCAACGCCAACATCACCACCGACAACGGCGCCGCGAACAACATCCACTCCCCAAAGCCGATCGTGTAACCGTATTGTTTCTCGACCACACCGGCCAGGATCGCATTCGGCGGCGTGCCGATCAGCGTCGCGACACCGCCGATCGATGCCGCATAGGCGATGCCCAACATCAGCGCCGTACCAAACGCACTGCCCTGCACCGACTCGCCGCCATCATTGGCCGGTTGATTGCTCAACTGGCGCAACACCGCCATGCCGATCGTCACCATCAACATCGCCGTTGCGGTATTGCTGATCCAGCACGACAAAAACGCAGTCGCAATCATAAATCCAAGGATCACCCGATTCGGCGTCACACCGATCAGGCGCACCGTATGCAGCGCGATGCGTTTGTGCAGATTCCACTTCTCGATCGCCACCGCAATCAAAAAGCCGCCCATAAACAGAAAGATCAGATGATTGCCGTAGGCCGCCGTCACCTTCGCCGTCGGCATCACCTCCAGCAACGGAAACAAGGCAATCGGCAACAGCGCCGTCGCCGGGATCGGGATCGCCTCGCTGATCCACCACGTCGCCATCCACAGCGTTACCGCCGCCACCGCCATCGCGCTGGCGCTCATGCCCTCGGGTGTTGGCAACAGCAACAGCAGCAGACACAACAACGGCCCCAGGCCCAGGCCGATCCGCTGGCGCAGGTTATACACCTCCATCATCCCTCCTCAGCCGCGACTCGATATAGTCGACGATCTGCTCATACTGTGTGTCGGCAAAACAATCATCAAACGCCGTGCGATGACTGTTGCCACCCCATAGGCCGCCGCAAGGCCGGCCGTCGATCTCATCCGCCGCCAGCGCCCGCAATTGCACCCCATCGATCTCCTGTAAAAACGCCAAGGCCTCGGGCGGATTAAAGGCATCGCCCTCGAAGGCGTAGATCAGCGCCTCGATCTGCGGCGCCTGCATCAAATATTCCACCTGCGCCTCACGCAAGGCCAGCCAACCTTCACTGCGATTCGCCGCCGGCCCGGCAAAGGCCGGCGCAAAACCGATCACCCCTGCCACCACCACCTCGGCCCGCCGCACCACCAGCAACGATGCCCAGGCCCCGGCCGAGTGGCCGACCAAAAAGATCCGCCCCGGCGCAATGCCCTGTTGCTGAAAACGGCGCACCGTCTCTTCGATCGCCTTGGCCCGCTTCACCACCTTCGGTTCACCCTCGCGGTCGTGATGGCGATAATCACCCCAGCGCTGAAAGCACAGGCCATACACCACCACAGGCCGCTCTGCGATGCGCGCCTGCGCCAACTGCTTTACCACCCGCGGCGTCGTCAAACCATTCGGGCGGCACTGATCGTGGCTGAACTCCTGCCCGGAGCCGTGGTTATAGATCAGCACGATGCTATTGGCATCCAGCGGCAACACCGGCTCGGCGGCAATAAACTGACTGTGATTGGCGCAGCCGCCGATCAGCAGCATCAGCGCCAGCCAGCCCAAGTGTTTCAGATATGTCATCCACGCCGTCATATCTGGATCATACCACCCAGGCCAGAGCGCACTACCTGCAACAAAGAAACCATAAAATTTGTCACCGACCATAGATTCAGGCGGCCAGTTGCCGCTACTGTATGCAGCATTCAGCCGATTCACCCGAGGGAGCCCGCACAATGAGCGAACAGACACAGGAAAAAGAACAAGAAGCCGCGCTGCGCTGGCGGCGCACCAAAATCATCGCCACGCTCGGCCCGGCCAGCGATACGCCCGAGGTCATCGAACGCCTGATCCGCAGCGGCGCCAACGCCTTCCGCATCAACATGTCGCACGGCGAGCCGGAGGAACACCGCGCCCGCGTGCAGATGGTGCGCGACGTCGCCGCCCGCTGCCAAAAACACATCGCCATCATCATGGACCTGTGCGGCCCCAAGATCCGCGTCGGCAAATTTGAAGACGGTCAGATCGAGCTGCCCGACGGCAGCGATGTCATCGTCACCTGCGAAGATGTCATCGGTCGCCCCGGCCTGATCCCCTCGCAATACCACGAGCTATACCACGACATAAAACCCGGCGAACGCATCCTGCTCGATGACGGCAACCTCGAACTGACCGCCCTGCACATCGAAGGCAGCGACATCCACTGCCGCGTCGTGCACGGCGGCGTGCTCAAAAACAAAAAGGGCATGAACCTGCCCGACTCACACCTCAGCACCCGTTCGTTCACCGAAAAGGATCAACACGACGCCGCGCTGGCGATCGAACTGCAGGCCGACTTTCTGGCCCTGAGTTTTGTCCGCACCCACGAAGACGTGCTGCGCCTCAAATACTTCCTTGAACAACACGGCGCCAACATCGCCATCATCTCCAAGATCGAAAAACCCGAGGCCGTCGCCAACATCGACGCCATTCTGCAGCACTCCTACGCCATCATGGTCGCCCGTGGCGATCTCGGCATCGAAGTGCCCGCAGAACAGGTACCACTGCTGCAACAACGGCTGATCAAACTCGCACGCCAACACAACCGCCCGGTCATCGTCGCCACCCAGATGCTGGAATCGATGATCACCAACTCACGGCCCACCCGCGCCGAGGTCGGCGACGTCGCCAACGCCGCCATGTCCAGCGCCGACGCCGTCATGCTCTCCGGCGAGACCGCCGCCGGCAAACACCCGGTGATGGCCGTCGAGACCATGGACCGCATCCTGCGCGAGATCGAGGCCCACCAATGGCGACAAGGCATCTTCGGCGAAAGCAACCTCTGCCACGACCACAACAGCATCATGCCGATTCGCGTCGCCGTCGCCAGTGCCACCCTCGACCTCGCCCACAACCTGAAACTGCAAGGCATCCTCATCCCCACCCGCTCCGGCACCACCGCGCGCATCATCTCCGCCAGCCGTCCGGTCGCGCCGTGTATCGGCATCTGCTCCAACAGCGCCGTCAACCGCCAGCTGGCCCTCAGTTGGGGCGTCGTGCCGGTGCTCGTCGACGAACCCGACACCCACAACTGGCGCCAGCTATGCGAAACCATCAACGCCCAGGTCAGGCTCACGCAAAAGGGCCACACGGTGTTGCTGGTCTCCGGCTTCAACGAAGACCCCAGCAGAAACGAACCAGTGATGAAGATATTGACGATCTAGCCTGCCGACCGCCCACCGAGCCTCAGTGGGCGGTTTTTTGGTGCGTGTCTGTTTAACAACTACGCCACACACAAAAAAAACACCCGTTCCGCCCTCCAGCCTGATGCTATCCTCAACGGATTGTGATAGATATCCGCCGAGGCGTTTGGACATCTCCATCGCCCCTCCCCTTTTTCACACATATTCCATTGTGAGGATTCTATGAACACCCCCATGCGTATTGCCGCCATCCTTCCTGTCATGCTGCTATCGGCCTGCGTCTCCAGCGGCAAGTTCGAGGCCGCGGTGGCCGAGAAGGATGAACTGCAAGCGTCTTTGTATAACGCCCAAGATGAAATCGCCCGTAACCAACTGCAGCTCAAGGAGAGCGAACAAGAGATTGCGCGCATCCAGGCCGAGATCAAACAGAAAGAGCAAGACCTAGAACAATCCCGGCTCAACAACGCCATGGCCGAAGATGAGTTAACGCGCAATTGGGCCAAGATCAAAAAGACCGAACAGGAACTGGCGCAGACCAAACAACAGGTCGACACCGCCCATCGGGAACTGGCCGACCTGGAGGCCAAACAACACACCATGCAGCAAGGCTTTCAAGACTCCATGGCGCAACTGGCCGCACTCAAGAGCATTGAAGCAGAGACCCAACGCCGCAACGAGATCTACGCCGAATTCATCGACCGCCTGAAAGACATGATCGACGGCGGCCAACTCACCGTCAGCATCGAACAGGGCCGCATCGTCATCAACCTACCCAACAACATCCTGTTTGAAAGCGGCAGCGCCACCCTCAATAGCGAAGGCAGCAAGGCCCTCAGCCAGCTTGCCGCGGTACTCAGTCAGTTCAATGACCGACGCTTCCAGGTGGAAGGACATACCGACAACAAGTCCATCAACACCGCACGCTTCCCCAGCAACTGGGAACTCTCCACCGCCCGCGCCCTGTCGGTCGTGCACCTGTTGACCTCGAAGAACGTACTGCCGGAAAACATCTCCGCTGCGGGTTATGGTGAATTCCGCCCCCGCGCAGACAACGAAACCGAAGAAGGCCGCCAGCTCAACCGCCGCATCGAAATCATCATGCAGCCGAACCTGGACATCCTCTCCGACGAACTGCCGAAGGTAGCGCCCTAAAACAAATGCGTTCCCACACCAACGTGTGGGAACGCATTAATAGGTCAACGGATAATTAAGAAGTCGCAGCGAGTTAAAAAGGCCACGCCATCTCACCGATACAAATCCCGTCATCATCCCATCCGAGTATCGCACTCGGCACAGCCACAAAATGACCCTGGCTGCGATGTTCATTCAAAACATTTAGATCTCGCACACATTGCGCCTTACCAATTATGTTTGTTAGTACCGCGATATATTTGGGCTTAAAATATTCGTTCCTGAATTCGACTCATTAAACGCCAACTGGACACAAAACCAACCCCCATGACCCACCCCATCGACAAGCCTGCCATCATCCGCCAGATCTGCGCCGTGCTGCGCGCTGACCTGGCGACTCTGCAGGCGGCGTTTGAGGATTCGCATCACAACGCGACCCACGAGGAAAGTGTGGCGGAGAACAAGTACGACACCCGCGGCCTGGAGGCGGCGTATCTGGCGCATGGGCAGGCGATGCGGGCGGAGGAGATTGCGAAGACGCTGCATGCCTACGAGGCGATTGCGGCGCAGGCCTTGGTGATAAAACCGGTGGTGGGATTGAACAGCCTGGTATTGCTGGAAGACGAACACGGCGCGCAGCGTTGGTTATGGCTGGGCACGGAGGCCGGTGGTGTGAAGTTCAACTACGACGGCCGCAGCATCACGATTGTGACGCCGCAGTCGCCGCTCGGTGACAAGCTGCTGGGCTCGCAGGTGGATGATGGTTTTACGTTGACGGTGAATGACCGTCGTGTGGCGTATGACGTGGTCGAGGTGTATTAAGCCATGTTCAACACGGCGTTAGAACCGTGGGTATTGCTGAGCCTGTTGGCGATGGCGGCCAATGTCGGCAAGGTGTTGCTGGTAAAGACCCGTTGCCGGGCGATTGATTCCTGGAGTTTGTTGTTTCATGCACGCGTGATTCCGGCCGTGCTGTTGCTGGCGGCGCTGCCGTTTATCGATTACACGTTTTTAAATGCATCGCAGTTTTGGCTGGCGACCTTCGCCGCCGCAGTGCTGACCATCGGTGCAAGCCTGTTGTACATGGAGGCGATCAAACACGGTGACCTGTCGATCGTCACGCCAATACAGGCCAGCATCCCCGTATTCATGATGCTCTGCACCTGGGCGCTGTATGGCGAAGTACCAAACGGTTGGGCCTTGTTGTTTATAGCCTTGATCGTGGTGTCGGTCTCGTTTGTATTGCGCAGCTCGGCAACGAACAAAACTCAAACCAAGCGTGCACATGCTACCCGTGCGGTGTGGTATTCGTGTATCGCTGCCGCCTTGTTTGGGTTCTCAACCATCCTGGATCGAGTGGCGATACAGGCGGTGGATAACGGTGCCTTGGTGTTTACCGCCTATTGGCATCTGATCACGGTTGCCTTGTTATTGCCGCTACTGTGGTGGCGTCGACAACGTGTGGATGCTGCCATCGCGCGCAATGGCAATATCTGGTTCTACGTTGCGGTGGTATTGACGGCCTTTATCTGCCAACAACTGGCGGTACAGCTTTCCTTGGACCTGGATAACGGCGTGACCTATGTGAAGACCATCGTCATGATGCACATCGTGATGACGGCGGCGATCGGTGTGATCTACTTGAAAGAACCGCAACGACCGGCGATTTGGCTGGCCAACGGTGTGACGCTATTCAGCGGGATGGGATTGTTATGGTCGATTTAAAGGGTTTGATGTTACAGGCGGCGGACATCGCCGATGCGCGCTTGCGGACTGGAATGAAAGAAGAACACGCGCTGCATGATAAGGGTGACAAGGACTTTGCCCTCGCGCTGGATCTGGCGATAGAACGTGAGCTCAAGGCCTTGCTGGAGGCCAGCGGCATTCCGGTGTTGGGTGAAGAACTGGCGTGGCAGGGTGAACAGGATGCAGCGCGTTATTGGGTGATCGACCCTATCGACGGCACCATCAACTTCGCCCGCGGTGTACCCTTGTGTGGCCTGTGCATTGCGTTGGTCGAGGATGGTCAGGCGACAATGGCCTGCATCTCACTGCCGTTTTTGAATGAACGTTATGTCGCTGAACGAGGACTAGGCGCTTATTTAAATAATCAGCGGATACACGTTGCTGATACAAACTCGCTAAATACGGCAATGGTTAGTTGTGGCGACTTTGCCGTCGGTGCAAATGCCATTGAACGCAACCGACTGCGGCTGGCCCTGGTGCATACCCTCGCGCCACGCATCATGCGCCTGCGTATGCTCGGCTCCGCCGCCGTGCAACTTGCATGGTTGGCGACCGGGCGTTTGGATGTAAGCGTAATCCTGTCGAACAAACCCTGGGACGTGCTGGCGGGTGTATTGATCGTGCGCGAGGCCGGTGGTGAGGTGTTTGATGGTGATGGCCGTACGCATAGTGCAGACTCACGTTATACGCTGGCGACCTGCAATGAAACGCTTAAGTCTGAAGTACTAACGGCCTTGCAACAGGCAGAGGAGATTACGGTTTAATCCCCACATATTGATAACAGCGCAATTCCGGTCAGGATTCATCAATAGCCTTCGCAGATACTGTGAACACGGACTGAGTGAGGACAACAGGTGAACAGCAAACAAGCAACGCAATATCATCAACGATTCGAACGCGTGTTGCTGCATATTGATCAACATCTTTATGAACCACTGACCTTGGAGGAGTTAAGCGATATCGCTCACTTCTCGAAGTATCACTTTCTGCGTCAGTTTGCGGTGTATATGGGCATGAGTTTGTTTTCGTATATCCGCTTAATTCGTTTAAAACGCGCATCCTATCGGCTGGCAATCAACCTGGATGAAAAGATCATCGACATCGCACTGGATGCCGGTTTTGAAAATCCGGAGTCGTTTTCCCGCGCGTTCAAACAGACCTTCAGTCAGACGCCCTCTCAGTTCCGCGCTCACCCTCAATGGCAGCCCTGGAATGAAAAATACCAACTGCCCATCACCCATAGGAACGAAGAGATGAACGTGAACATTGTGTATTTTGACGCGGTCCCGGTTGGCATCCTGGAACATCGGGCATCCCCCACGCTGGTCGACGATAGCGTTATGAAATTAATCGAGTGGCGTAAAACCAGTGGGCTATCTCCCATCGAAACCTCAAATATGTACGGCCTGGCCTATGATGACCCACTGACCACCGCCCCCGATCAGTTTCGTTTCGATTTGTGTACATCGGTCACTCAGGATATCCCAGCCAACCCACAGGGCGTGAAGAACGGCATCATCCCCGCCGGTCGCTGCGCGGTGACCACACACCGTGGCGCCCATCACAACCTAAGTGCGACTGCGCAGGCTCTGTATCGCGACTGGCTACCCGCCAGTGGTGAGGAACTGCGCGATTTTCCGCTGTTTTTCCACTACTGCAATCTGATGCCGGGAGTGGAAGAGCATGAATTGGTGACGGATGTCTACTTGCCGTTGAAATAATGCCTGGCGACGTTTGTGCATTAGCACGCGCCTCACCCCGGCTGACCATCCACTCGCGCGCGTGACAGGATCGGCCAGTACACGCCGAGGTAAATCCCAAACGCACTGATCCAACCGATGGCCGCCAACCACAGCGGCCATTGTGTTTCAACCATCATCGCCAGCAAACGCAAGACCATCGCCACATTCAACACAGCGAAGGCCCAGCCGATGATGACCGCCGGTTTGAGTTCTCGGCCGGTGTGACCTAATGCCACGCGCGCCATCATGCCCAGACTCAATACTGCTATCGAGGCGGCAAAGGCATGTCGCGCCAGACTGGTATCAATGTCAAGCATTGGCGCCCAGGCCACCATCACAAACCCGATCACCAGCCACGCATAACCGAAGATCAACACCCACAGCAATGGCACTGCCCACAATGGCCGCGATACCCAGGCCGCGAGTCGCACACCGTGGGCCAAGGCCGCCGCGATGGCCACAACCGATAACACCAATCCTGCTGGCTGCCACACCATCAACAACGCAAAAAGCACCATGCTGGCCACCGACAGCCGCTCCAGCCACGGCCATTTTTTGGGCCGACTGCCCGGCGCGCCGCGTTCGATAAAAAACGGCAGCACCCGCCCGGCCATGATCACGATTGTCAGTAAGATGCAGTTCAGCGCCAGCGTGATGCCGATGTCCGGCGCAAGCCCGATCACATCCAATAGCGCCAGGTGCGATAACAGGTTGGCGATGAACATCACGCTCAAGATCACGACAAAGATCAGTTGCGGTGTTTTTTTGCTATCGAGGATCGGCTTCAACAAGGCCAGCGCCAACAGCGGCAGAAAGGCCAAATCGACCACGGCGATGAGCCACGACGGTGCGGCCAAAAACGGTAACAGTCGCGCCGCCAGCCACAACGCAGCCAGGCCCATCAACGGGCCACCGGTTAAGGTGTTGACCGAGGTCCAGTTGCGCACCGCCGTCAGCAGAAAGCCCGCCACCACGGCCGTCGCAAAACCAAACACCATTTCATGGCCATGCCACAGCGACGGAGGATAGTAACCCGGGCCGGGCACGACATTGGCCAACATCAGCAGCCAGAGCAGCATCAGCACCACCGCCGACAAAGCCGCCAGCACAAAAAAGGGCCGGAAGCCGAGTGCAAACAGGGATAAACGATCAGGGGGGATCAGCTTGCCCGGTGGCGTGATGTTGATGACCGTCATAATCCAACCCTCTTAAAAGTATATTCAAAATATATTTTAAGTAAGATTGGAAATACATCTATTTTTTGCCCGCGCCATCATGGAGGCACGCGTGAACAGCCGCTAGTCCTTACGCACCAACCCGGTCAGGCCGACCGCAAACAAGGTCGCCAGCACCCAACCCAGGCCGATATGCAGCCACATGTACACCCGCAACACCGAGCCGCAGGGCAATTGTTGCTGCAGCAAGGTACAGCTGCGGGCGGCGTTCGGCAGCCAATACTCTTCCTGGTGCAGATTGATAAACGGGATAAACGAATCGATGGAGTAGACCAGCGGATTAAACACCGGATAGTCCTCCGGCACATGGCGCTGTTCGATGTACTGGTAATCCATGTAGACCCGCTCGCGCGTGGGCGACATCAGGTCGGCCGCACCGCCGATGGAAAACAGCAACCAGCCGAGCACCATCAACACCGTACCGATCAACAGCGCGCGGTAGTGCGGCTGATAGCCATAATCAAGCAGATACTTGAGCGACCACTGACGCATACGTGCCACTGGCGGCAGCTCGCCATAACGCAGACGATCGTCTTCACCGCCGATCGCAATCGCAATCGCCTCTTCATCGTGGCCGCTGCGCTTCATCACTGAGGCCAGCCACTCATAGGGCTGCTGACTGAACGGCGCATAGGGCTGCCGCCGCAACCAATCCAGGCGCGCCACTGCATCCAGCGGCCCTTCGCTGATGCTCTGATATTCCAGCCCCTGCAGGTGCAGGCGACCGGCATCCGGCCAACTCTTGCGCTCATCGGCCAACTGGCCAATGCGGGCATGTGAGAGATTCAATTCACTGCCGGGGGTCAGGCCGATCCCCTTCCACAGCAGCCGCCCGCTGATCTGCGCATTCTCGGCGACCACACCGTTCACACCCGAGCCGGTGAAGCGGGCGTTCCACACATGCATATCGCCATGGATACGCGCCGTGCGCAGCGAGATCACCGCGTTGCTGCGAAAGCGCCCTTCCAGATACAGATTGCCATCGATGCGGGCACGGTCGATCACCAACGCATCACCGTCCTGATTCAACAAGGTGGCATCGCGGCAGGTCAGGTCGTGTTTGATCACACCACCGACCATGCGCACCCGCCCCACGGCCTTGAAACCACGATTCAGGTTGGCCGAGCCGCCGATCGTCACGCCATCGGCCGACAAGGCATCAGCACCGCGATTCAGGATCCGGCCACTGCGGCAACTCAGATCACCATGGATGCTCGCCCCCATCAACCGCACCTCGCCGACGGCGATAAAGCCGTTCTCCATCATCAAGGAACTGCCAATGCTGATGCCGTCGGCCACCAGGGCCTCGCGCCGTGGCGCGACGAAACGGCCGCCAGTACAGATCCACATGCGATCGATCGACGCACCGACCATACGCACCGTGCCATGGGCGTAAAAGCCGGCATCCATAAACACCGAGCCATGCACCATCACACCGTTGGCCGAGATTGCATCACCGTCCGGATTTTCAAAACGGGCATTGCGGCATTCCAAACTACCCTTGATGTTGGCACCTAGCAGCCGCACCTCACCGCGCGCATGAAAGCCATCACGCAGATAGAGTGAACCGCGCAGCCGCGCCTGGGCGGCGGCAATCGGTCCAACGCTACTGCCATCAAGCGCAATCGCCCGCACCTCGCTCTCGGTCAGGTCGATGCCCTTTTCGATGCGACAGCGCAGCAGCGCCAGTGGAAATGAAATCGAGACGAAGGCCAGATCGAGGCGGCCGATGATCTCCGCCCCGTGCACGTGCACACCACGCACATCGACAAACTGCCGCGCCGCCGGATCGACACACAACCAGCGGATGAGACCAGCGCGGATCGTCGGCTCCTCCAGCAGCGGCGTGGCGTCATCGTGCTGGGCATAATCGACAATCTGCCCTGCACTGATCGCTTGCAACAGACGCAGCTCCGCCTCATTGAGATGCGAAAAACGCTGCATTGCCAGCTGCCTTAAATCAGATTGCGGCACAATACACTACCTCTCGTAAATAACCGGTGATGACAAGGGTGTCACACCCGAACTATCGGGCAACTACGGACACGAGATAATAGGCGCAGCTAAAAAATTACGCGATTTTCGGCAGTGGTGGCGTTTGTTCCGGCTCGAAGTCGGGCTCCAGCGGCGGCATACCATGGGCAATGCGCGCCTTGTCGCATTTTTCTTCACGCAGCCCGTTATAACCGGTATACATGATGTCGCGGCACACCTGCGCCCGCTGCTCATAGATCGAACACTGCACCTGCGTGCCGACCTCACCGACCAAGGCACAACACCGCGCAGGCGTGCGCTCGCTGCCACGCATGGCGACCATGCGCTGGTTAATCTGCACCGTCATCTCCGGCGGCACAGTACCGCCTAGAAAAGGGTCCGCTTCAGACCAATAAAAAGACACCCGGTAATGGGCACAACAGGCTCCACACGACAGACAAGGATTGCTCACCCTCACCCCCAAACACGCGCAAAGAAAAGGCCAATGGGAAACCGACAGGACAATCGGCGCGGAGATTATAGGCGGGAAAGTTTCCGTTGCCTACGGGCGACCGAACTTTCTTCCATCCATCCTGTCAATGCACTGTAACAATGCACGTATAATCTCTTACCGGGACTTGATATTGACGCCCGAAACCGCCATACCTATCTCAACACCCTGTTATATCACTAACATCGCAACACAGAAGGAAACACCCGTCTTATGAACGACACCCCCGAATCCGCCACCCCTGCGGATCCACAGGCACCATTGAACAACACCCTGTTTGGCATTGCCGAACACGACAAACGGCTCAAACTGCACAATGAGCTGAACGCTGGCGCCTATGAAGTGCTCACCGCACCGGTACAGATCTCACACCTGGTACTGATCTCCGATAGCAACAACTGTACGCTTGAACGCCAACGGGTTGCCCAGCTGTGCGAACGCTACGGCGTTGCGCCACCGACCAGCCACCAAACACAGTTCAGTGCCGACCTCGGCATGTTTCGCCTGCGCTGGGAACGTCATACCGAATACACGACCTACACCTTCTATCACAGCGCGCCGTTTGCCACGCCGTTTGAAGACCCGGCCGTCGCCCACATGCCCAAAGAGTGGCTGGCCTCGTTGCCGGGCGAAGTGCTGGCGGCCACCCATATCGCGCTCGACGAACAATCACAAGCACCACGCCCGCTGCCGGAGCTGGCCAAACTGTTTGCGTCCAACTCCGTCATCGGCTCCCAGGTCGCCGATGGCCGCGCCAGTGTCTGGCGCGACAACCAGATTCATAGCGATGGCTTCACTCGCATCCTGATCCACGACGAGGGCCTCACCCATCGTCAGGCGGGCCGCCTGGTGCAACGCCTGCTCGAAATCGAGACCTATCGCATGTTGGCGATGCTGCCGGTCCCCACCACACGACAGCTGATCCCGCAGCTGGCCGAATACGATCGCAAACTGGCCAAACTGACCGCCGCCGGCGTCAAGCTGGAGAGCGTCGAAGATGAACAAACGATGCTGAATGAACTGACCCACCTCGCCTCCGAGATCGAACGCATCTCGGCCGAGATCAGCCATCGTTTTAACGCCTCACGCGCCTACTACGCCATCATCAAGCGCCGCATTACCGAGCTGCGTGAGATCCGGATCGAAGGCCTGCAGATGCTGCAGGAGTTCATCGAACAGCGCCTGGAATCGGCGATGGGCACCTGTGAGCTGGTACAGACCAAACTCGAGACCCTGTCGCTGCGCGTCGGCCGTGCCTCGGCCTTGTTGCAAACGCGCGTCGACATCACGCTGGAGGCCCAAACCCGCGACGTGTTGAAGTCGATGGACCGCCGCGCGCGCCTGCAACTGCGCCTGCAGGAAACAGTCGAAGGGCTGTCGGTCGTGGTGCTCAGCTACTACCTGCTCGGCATCGTCGGTTACGGCCTCAAGGCACTGAAGGCCTCGGGCATCGGCATCAACACCGATCTGGCCACCGGCCTCGCCATCCCCGTCGTCGTCGGCATCGTGTTCTACTCCATCCGCCGCCTGCGTCGGCTGGCCAGCAAGAAGAGCGGTGGCGGCGAATAATCGCCGTCACTGTTAAACTAACCCCCTTTTTCACCACAGGTAGTCCCCATGCAGTTGTTATCCCGAATCGGCCTCGGCCTTTGTCTGTCCTTATCCCTATTCTCCAGCATCAGCCATGCCAGTGAGGCAACAGAGGCGCTGATCGACAGCGTCATCACCACCTATGGCGGGGAAGAGGCCTGGCGCAAGGTCGTCGGCATCGATGAACGCGGCCGCACCTATTCCGAACGCCTGCAGATGTTTGGCCAGACCGAACGCAGCTATGCCCACCCCAATCAAATGCGCATCGCCATCCGTTACAAAGAAGATGAAAGTGAGTTGCGCCAACTGAGCGGTGATCAGGGCTGGAGTCACGGCAAAGAGGCCCACCCGGCCTTCGTTAAAGCCGCACGCCTGCAGGCCTATCGTATGGCCTTGCCACTGCTGTTGCTCGATCACAAACAACAGATTGAAGACTTGGGGCAACGCAATGACGACAAGGGTGCACCGCATCAGGGGCTGCGCATCAAACTGGATGATGATTTACAGGTCCTGGTCGACATCAATCTCGACAGCAAACACATCACCGCCTCGTGGGGCATGCTCGACATGGACGGTCAGCGACTGGAGTTCGCCACGATCTACAGCAATCTGCAGACGGTGGATGGCAAGTTGATGGCGTTCCGTGAGGAACACTATGCGATGGGCGGGTATATCGGTTACACCGAATTGGAGACGATCCGTTTTGTGGACCAATTCGCCGCCGGCACCTTCGCACCGGCAGCGGAATAAACGTCCTTATTCACTCGGCACGATGTCGACCACGATCGCCGTGGTCGGCGCATCGGTGTGATTCTGCCACCAGTGGCTGATACCACCCTTCTCAAACGCAGCATCCCCCACACGACGTATCAGCGGGCCATCCTCATCACTGCGGTGTTCCGTGATCTCGCCTTCCAGGATATACGCCACGCCGGGCCGCTGTTCATGCTGATGCACGCCCACCACACCGCCCGGCTGCACCACAATAATCCGCGCCCGTAAATCGCGCCCTTCCATCTGCGGGAAATCATCACCCAAGCCGATCTTGCCCAACAAGGTCACCGGTCCGACCTTCTCGTTCTTGGTCGGCCCCTGCAACCCCAGAGACTGCGCCTTTTCATATTCATGCGCAGGTGCAACCACATGTCCTTCATTCCCAGCATGAGCGGTTACCACCGCGAAGACACCCGCCAGCAAAACAATCCTTTTCAACATCTGCACTCCCCCTTGATAATAAACTTGTATGTTGTGTGCCCAGTGTTGTACCTAACCGTGGGCGAGTGCTCAAGAAAATTTTGGAGATCCACCACATGTGGCTCAGCCAGCTGCTGGCCTTAATCATCATCGCCCCCCTCACACTCGGCGCCTGCACAACCTATAAACCCCGCGACCAGGATCTCAGCAAGTTGGGATTTGAAGAGCATGTATTGGAAGACGGTAGCCTGCAACTCGACTACTACGGTGCCAGCCATCAAGACCGTGATCAAATCGAGACACTGTGGCATCAGCGTGCCAACGAACTATGCGCTGGCAACGAATACGAAGCGAACCCCCCTGGCAAGCGAATGGACCTACGACTCTTACATCGTCTTGCCGCCCCTGCTATTCAAACACGAGGCCTCAGCCCCCAGCATGCATGGCCGGCTGAATTGCCGGAGTTAAGACATAAAAAAACCCCACTGCCGAAACAGTGGGGTTTTTAAAGGCATACTCAGCACTAAGGCTGAGGTATGACTTACAGGCCTTTCAGGTAACCAGCGATTGCTTTGATTTCGTCGTCAGTTACAGAAGCAACTGCGCCTTTCATCATAGAAGCCTTGCCAGTAGTACGTTGACCGTCACGGATCAGTTTGAACTGCTCAATAGTGTAAGCTTCAGATTGACCGGCCAGCAGAGGAGCAACACCGCCCATACCGCCTTTAGCGTCAGCACCGTGGCAGCCAGCGCAGCCTTTAGCTTTATACGCAGCAGCGCCATCAGCCATAGCAGCTGAAGAGAACATTACAGGAGCAGCGATAACTGCAGCAGCAACAATTGCTTTCAACTTCATTTTAAATCCCCTTAATTACTCTATAAATCACGTGATTGTGTTTTTTATGACCTACAGAGTGCAACACTTGTGTTTGGGCACAAGACTGCCTACACCCCTCCTCAGGTCGACACGCATTCTGAACTAATATGCTGCTTTTGGCAACTAAGGGGGATGCCCCGAGCAGACACGCCCATACTCAAAGATGAGTTTTAAGCGCATGTTTTTAATAGCCATTTTGTTCATGAGGGTATTCGGCCAACTGTGTCTGCACGCACACCCCGCCTCTGCGATAAGGAATCAAATCACTTTAATAACCAGACCATAAAATCACATATCTTTATATTTTTTAAGGCATCAACGTCCATCCGCTACACGCATCCGATAGCCATCAGATAACGTGCGCAGGAAGGCAACGATGTCCGCCGCGTCTGGATTCGCCATCTCCTGCGGATTCAGAAATGGCCCCTTCGCCTGCTCTTCCAGGGTATGCGTCCGGCCATCGTGGAAAAAACCGCCTATATACAACTTCTCGTTGGGATCAAAGTGAAACGGCGGACTAAACGCCGCATAAGCGATCGTCGGCGCATTTCGCTTGCCCACATGCAGCGGGTTCACACCCCGCGACACCGGAATCTCGGCATCCGGATCAGCAAACCCCGCCGTCGGCAAATGACAACTCGCACAGGCCTGACCCGTGGGTTCGGACAACGAGGCATCAAAAAATAATTTACGTCCCAACAGAGGCCTGTCGTCCATCACGCCAGATACCGCAGCATTGCTCGTGCGCATCCCGGTATAGGCCCCAAAGGCCAGGGTCGCACCAAAACACACCATAATAATGATCACTACTCTCAACATGCCCAAAATCACTTAATGCGAATCATTTGCATTCGCATGATATGTGATTAAAAGGAGTTTTGGAAGAGACAAGCACACCACTCGTTGGCCTATCCCAGCCACAAGATTGTGGCGCGCATTGGGGATAACAGAACACCCGACAAAAGGGGCCAGGGAAACTTGTGACAGAAAGAAGCGCTTAACCCAAGATGATCTCCGATGCTCGGCTGCGTTAGACGGAAACAACCCCGCTTCGTTGACCGTAGAGTGGGCACTGCCCACCAAGAGATGTTTGATAGATTCTCAACGGTGGACGGTGCCCACCCTACATCAAATCAAACAACATTCCTTTTCATGCGCCGCCAAGCGCATCATTAAATGCTTTTTGTGAATCCCGTTCGACGCAGCCGAGCATCGCAGCGGCCAGCGGGAGAAGTGCGCGGTGGAGCGTTGTTTGCGACTTTGCGCACGCCGCTGGCCGCGAGAAGCACAGGGGATTCAATGAGCGCCTTATGCTCATTGAACAAGTCGCCGGGCGGCCTTCTTTTTGAGTACTTTTTCTTGGCCGCGCAAGAAAAAGTACTTCGGCTATCGGGCCGAGACCCGATTCACAATCGAGCATCGCAGTAGCAATACAAAACCTTTTTCATTCCTCCGATAACGCTACGCTAATCGGAGCTACAAGTTCTACGTTCCTATAGCGACTTATTTGAAACGTAAGAATGAACAACCTCATCACTCACAGTCAGCGTGTGTGTAGACACGCTGATGTTATTCTCACCCTCCAAGTCAAATACACTGCACTCCGGGTAGCCTGAACTAGTGCGAAGAGAAACAATATAAAAACCTTTGCTATTGGCTCTACCAATCATATGTTCATTCATCAAGTCGACTATCTTGGCTTGCCACATAACTACTCGCTGATAATCACGTTCAGTAAAATTACCAGACGATTGCAGAGTTTTTATACGTCCTCTATGGAGCACCTCTCCACACTCTGAATACAACTCCCTAAAATCTCGAAATGTTAAAGCATTTTTCTTGCAATTAGCCTCAACATGCCACCCATTTTCTGTCTGATTTCGTATTACGCATTGAGGAAAAGCATATTTATAATCATTTTGTAAGAGCTTCATTATTCTCTCTGCATTCCATTCTTTCTTTGCTGAAGACTTCTGCGCATATGGCAAATCGCCATGAAGCTGTAAACAACCCAAGGCAATCAACTCACACATACGACGAAATTGCAGATAACTATATTCCCGAGCGAAGGGCGGCGACATCCCCATTTTTCCGTCGCAAGCCAGAGCAACAAGCTCTATTCTTATTGCAAGTTCGTGCATTAATGGTAAATAACCTTGCACAGCCATCTCGGTTGAGAAGCAGCTTTCTTTATTCACCTATTCTCCTTTCTTCTCAGCACCAGGGGTTGCATTCCAAAACATCTCACGTCCGAAAACAAAAAAGCCGACGAATCCGTCGGCTTTTTCCACTCACTCTAAAACACCAAACAACTACTTCTTCTTCGGCGCATAAAGATCCGTACACGTCCCCTCTGCCACTTCCGCGGCAAAGTTAAACGTCTCCGACAAAGTCGGATGTGGATGGATGGTCAACGCGATATCTTCAATATCCGCCCCCATCTCCAGGGCCAGTGTTGCTTCGGCGACCAGCTCACCCGCATTCGGTCCGACCATCGCAGCGCCGATGATCTTGTGGTGCTCATCAAACAAGACCTTGGTCATGCCTTCATCGCGACCGAGTGACAATGAACGACCGGAGGCCGCCCATGGGAAGACACCCTTCTCGTATTTGATGCCTTCCTGTTTGCATTGCTCTTCGGTCTTGCCCATCCATGCAACTTCTGGATCGGTATAGGCAACGGATGGAATGGTGCGCGCATCGAAGAAGGATTTTTCACCGGCAATGTTTTGCGCGGCGACCTTGCCTTCGTGCGTGGCCTTGTGCGCCAGCATCGG
>DHYU01000060.1:0-3499 GCA_002415485.1 Proteobacteria bacterium UBA5122 | reverse complement strand
GCCTTGTCGGCATCGATCAGTTTGCCGTTGGGTGAACGACCGATCGAGACCAGTACACGGTCAAAGACATCAGTGCGTGCGCCGTCTTTATCTTCCATCGTCACCTTCAGGCCTTGAGCAGTCGGTTCAACGGCCGAGACCTTGGTGTTGAGGAAGATATTTTCGTAACGCTTTTTGATACGACGTTCCAACGGACGCACCACGTCACGGTCGGCACCTGGAATCAAACCGGGTGACAATTCAACCACGGTGACCTTGGCGCCGAGCGCATCGTAGACCGTCGCCATTTCCAGACCGATGATGCCGCCGCCGATGACGAGCAGACGCTTCGGCACTTCCTGCACTTCCAATGCGTCGGTGGAGTCCATCACGCGTGGATCATCCCAAGGGATGAACGGCAGTTTGGTGACGCGAGAACCGGCGGCGATGATGCAGTTTTCAAAACCGACGGTTTTTTTGCTGCCATCTTCGGCCACCACTTCGATAGTGTGTGGTGACGTGAACTTGCCGTAACCTTGTACGATCTCGACCTTACGCTGTTTGGCCAAGTGTTTGAGACCGCCAGTCAGTTTGCCGACGACGCTGTTTTTATGTGCGCGCAGTTTGTCGAGGTCGATCTCGGGCTTGTTGAAGGCGACGCCGATCTCGTGAAACTCGGCCGCTTCGTTGATGACCTGTGCGGTGTGCAACAACGCTTTTGAAGGAATACAACCGACGTTCAGACACACACCACCGATGCTGGCGTAGCGTTCGATCAATACAACCTTTTTGCCCAAGTCGGCCGCGCGGAAGGCGGCGGTGTAACCACCGGGGCCTGAACCGAGCACGACCACTTCGGTGCTGATATCCACTGCACCGCTAAAGCTTGCGGCTTGCGGTGCAGGTGTTGCCGCTGGCGCGGGTGCCGCAGGTGCGGCTTCAGCTTTAGGCGCTGCTTTGGCTGGCGCAGATGCCGCCGCCTGGGCACCGACTTCCAAGGTCAAAATGGCACTGCCTTCTGATACCTTGTCGCCGAGCGAGATGCGCAGCTCTTTGACGACACCGGCCTGTGGTGACGGGATCTCCATCGAGGCCTTATCCGACTCGACAGAAATCAGCGAATCTTCCACCGCCACTTGATCGCCAGGGCTGACCAGAATCTCGATCACCTCGACTTCGGCGAAATCACCGATGTTCGGGACTTTAATTTCTACGATATTGCTCATGACAAAATCCTGTATTTGGTTTTTTAACCACAAAGGACACGAAGTCGCTCAAAGGGGCCTGCTTTTACTTCGTGTACCTTTGCGTACTTAGTGGTTAATGTCTTTTCAAATTAGAGCAACAAACGACGTGTATCTGACAATACACGGCTCAAAAATGTCGTGAAGCGCGCACCATCGGCGCCATCGATCACACGATGATCGTACGACAGCGACAGCGGCAACATCAGACGCGGTTCGAACTCTTCGCCATTCCACACCGGTTGCATCTTGGAGCGTGATACACCGAGGATCGCGACTTCAGGCGCATTCACGATCGGCGTGAACTTGGTGCCACCGATGCCGCCGAGGCTGGAGATGGTGAAACATCCGCCCTGCATGTCGGTTGGTTTCAGTTTCTTGTCGCGCGCCTTGATGCTGATCTCGCCCAGCTCAACCGCCAGTTCAACGATCGATTTGCGATCGACGTTTTGCACGACAGGCACGACCAGACCATCCGGCGTATCGACTGCAATACCAACGTTGTAATACTGCTTCATGATCAGGTTCTCGCCACTGGCATCGAGCGATGAGTTGAAGCGTGGGTATTGTTTCAGTGCCGAGACCACGGCCTTCATCATGAACACCAGCGGTGTGATGCGTATGCCTTTGTCTTTGTAGTCGGCGGCCAGCTCTTTGCGGAAGGCCTCCATGTCGGTGATGTCGGCCTCATCAAATTGTGTGACGTGTGGAATCGTCACCCAGTTGCGATGCAGGAACTCACCGGTCAGCCTGTTGATCTTGGTCAGCGGTTTGGACTCAATAGCACCCCACTTGCTGAAGTCGATCTCAGGCATCGGCGCCACACCCAGGCCACCGCTGGCGGCGGGCTGACTCAGTGCGCGTTTGACAAAACCTTGTACGTCTTCTTTGGTGATGCGGCCTTTACGACCCGTGCCCGACACCTTGCCCAGATCCACACCCAGCTCACGCGCAAACTTGCGGATCGCAGGCGTGGCATAGGCCTTGGAGAAGGATGCCTCATCGATTGGCGCCATTTGTGCGGTCGGCGACTGACGTGCAGGCGCTGGCGCGGCGGCAGGTGCAGCAGCAGGCGCGGGGGCCACCTTGGCAGCGGGCGCTGCAGGAGCAGGTGCAGCGGCCGGGGTCTTCGCTGCCGGGGCAGGTGCGGCCGCGCCTTCTTCCAGAATCAGAATCAGGCTGCCTTCCGACACCTTGTCGCCCAAGGCAATCTTCAGTTCTTTGACCACACCGGCGACAGGCGATGGAATCTCCATCGAGGCCTTGTCAGATTCAACCGAGATCAATGAATCTTCCGCAGCGACGCTATCGCCCGGTGCAACCAGGATCTCGATGACTTCCACTTCGCTGAAGTCACCGATATTGGGTACCAGAATCTCTTTACTCATAATCTTGATCCCTCAAATTTAAGCGTGCAGCGGGTTAGGCTTGTTGGCATCGATGCCATACTTGGCAATCGCCTCGGCCACCTTGGCACGATCCAGCTGGCCCTCGTCGGCCAGGGCCTTCAGCGCAGCCACGACGACGTTCACTGCATTCACCTCAAAGTGTTTACGCAGTTGCGCACGGGTGTCGGAACGACCGAAACCATCGGTGCCGAGCACGACGTATTTGCCCGGTACCCACTCACGGATTTGATCGGCATAGGTACGGATGTAATCGGTGGCGGCGATGAACGGACCCTTGCGCCCTTCCAGTGCCTTTTGCACGTAAGGTACACGTGGTTCTGCGGTTGGGTGCAGACGGTTCCAGCGCTCGCAGTCCTGCGCCTCGCGTGTCAGCTCATTCATGCTGGTCGCGCTCCAGATATCGGCATCGACACCCCAGTCGTCTTTCAGCAGATCGGCCGCGGTTATCACTTCACGCAGGATGGTGCCTGAACCCATCAGCTGTACTTTCAGTTTCTTCTTGCCGCCCTTACGCAACTCGTACAAACCTTTGATGATGCCTTGCTCTACGCCTTCCGGCATCGCAGGCTGCACGTAGTTTTCGTTCATCGCGGTGACGTAATAGAAGATGTTTTCCTGTTCGGCATACATGCGACGCAGGCCATCGTGCACGATGACGGCCAGCTCGTAACCGAAGGTGGGGTCGTAGCTGACGCAGTTCGGGATCGTGCCCGCCATCACCAGGCCGTGACCGTCCTGATGCTGCAGACCTTCACCGGCCAGCGTGGTACGGCCCGCTGTGGCGCCCATCAAAAAGCCGCGCGCCTGCATGTCGCCTGCGGCCCACGCCAGGTCACCGATACGTTGGAAACCGAACATCGAGTAGTA
>DHYU01000047.1 GCA_002415485.1 Proteobacteria bacterium UBA5122 | reverse complement strand
TGGATGGTCATGTGCAGGCTGCCCATAACGCGGGCGCCCTTGAGGGGTTTGTCTTTGCCGTATTTTTCGCGCAGCGCCATCAGACCGGGCATTTCGGTCTCGGCGATGTTCATTTCCTTGCGGCCCCATTCGGCCAGTGAGATATCGGCAACTTTATAATCGGTAAATTGAGACATAGTGTCCTCCTAATTAACCGAGCGCCGTTTTTTGTATGCCGATCCCTTCGAGCCTGGCCTGCCAGCCTGGTGAAAGAGGGCAGGTCGCAACGCTCCTCGAAGATGCCGGTGTGCCCTAGTGGGCGTGAATTCCTGTATCGGTGAGAAAGCGGGTAAGTTTAATTCAGGTCAGGGCGGGATAAAACCCTTTATCTCCGCCCTTTATTTAGACCTGCTTGGCTAGCTTTAGAGACCAGCCGCTGCGCGCAATGCGTCAGCCTTGTCGGTTCTTTCCCAGCTGAAGTCAGCATCGTCACGGCCAAAGTGACCGTAGGCTGCAGTGGCCTGGTAGATCGGGCGCTTCAGGTCGAGCATGGCGATCAGGCCTTTCGGGCGCAGGTCGAAGTGCTCGCGTACCAGTTCGGTGATCTTGGCATCGTCGATCTTGCCAGTGCCAAAGGTTTGGATGGTGATCGAGGTCGGCTCGGCAACACCGATGGCGTAAGACACCTGGATCTCACATTTGTCGGCTAGGCCGGCAGCCACCACGTTCTTGGCAACGTAACGACCGGCATAGGCGGCAGAACGGTCAACCTTGGATGGATCCTTGCCTGAGAATGCACCGCCACCGTGACGTGCCATGCCGCCGTAGGTGTCAACGATGATCTTACGGCCGGTCAGGCCGCAGTCGCCCACTGGACCGCCGATAACGAAACGACCGGTCGGGTTGATGTGGAACTTGGTGTCTTTGTGCAACCACTCAGCTGGCAGGATGGGTTTGATGATCTCATCCATGACCGCTTCGCGCAGCACCTTGTTGTTGATATCAGGGCTGTGCTGGGTTGATAGTACGACGGCTTCGATGCCGACAGGCTTGTCGTTTTCATAACGGAAGGTGACCTGGCTCTTGGCGTCTGGGCGCAACCAGGGCAGGGTGCCGTTCTTACGGACTTCGGCTTGGCGCTTGACCAGTTTGTGGGCATAGAAGATCGGTGCTGGCATCAGCACGTCGGTTTCGTTAGAGGCGTAACCGAACATCAGGCCTTGGTCGCCGGCGCCTTGCTCGTGGTCTTCGAATTCGTCGACGCCTTGGGCGATGTCGGCAGATTGTTTATCTATAGATGTGATCACTGCGCAGGAGGCGTAGTCGAAACCCATGTCGGAGCTGTTGTAGCCGATTTCTTTGACGGTCTTGCGGACGACGTCCTGCATATCGACCCAGGCAGAGGTGGTGATTTCGCCCGACAGGATGACCATGCCGGTGTTGACCAATGTCTCACACGCTACACGGGCGTCCTTGTCCTGAGTCAGAATCGCATCCAAGATGCCGTCGGAAATCTGGTCCGCAACCTTGTCTGGATGCCCTTCAGAAACAGACTCTGACGTGAATAAGTAGTTGTTTGACATTGGGTCTTGCGCCTCCTGTTCGGAAATAATGTAATTCGCTGCCATCAGCAAGCGGCACATTCTATAGACAAGTGGGATGAAGGTACAACACCTGTTGTTCAGTTTTGATTGGGTTTAAGGCTTGCTGGCTGGCGCTGACACAGGTATAACTGTGTGCCCTCGCTCGAGAATGGCTGAGTGATTGAGTGCTAGGGGCGAGCGACCTCTTCGCTATCTCATTGATTTTTATAATACATCGTGTTCATTGGTTATGCGGCGCATGTTGCGCGCTCCCAAATGTGATACCATTGCGCGCTTTCGCGCTCGTCAATGACTGAATGCGGTAACCGAATTTGCTGTAACGTTTTGTTTTTATTTAATTTAATCACACTTTAAGAAGATTTGAGGAGAGTTTTATGCCCTCTCGTAGAGACCTAGCGAATGCCATTCGTGCATTAAGTATGGATGCAGTACAAAAGGCCAAGTCTGGTCACCCAGGTGCGCCAATGGGGATGGCGGACATCGCCGAAGTACTGTGGAACGGCCACATGAAGTACAACCCTACCAATGCCAAATGGGCTGATCGTGACCGCTTTGTGCTGTCCAATGGTCACGGCTCTATGCTGATTTATTCTCTGTTGCACCTGACTGGCTTCAACCTGAGCATGGAAGACATCAAGAACTTCCGTCAGCTGCATGCCAAGACTGCCGGCCACCCTGAGTACGGTTATGCCGACGGTATCGAAACCACCACAGGTCCTCTGGGTCAGGGCATCACCAATGCCGTTGGTATGGCGATCGCTGAGCGCACCCTGGCAGCGCAATTCAACAAGCCAGGCCACGACATCGTTGATCACCATACCTATGTATTCATGGGTGACGGTTGCTTGATGGAAGGTCTGTCGCACGAAGCGTGCGCAATGGCCGGTACCTTGGGTCTGGGCAAGCTGATTGCGTTCTGGGATGACAACGATATCTCGATCGATGGTCATATCAGCGACTGGATGGAAAAAGACGTTGCTGGTCGTTTCGAATCTTATGACTGGCATGTTATCCGCAACGTGGATGGCCACGATGCCGCTGCAATTGATGCGGCGATCAAAGAAGCCAAGTCTGTCAACGATCGTCCGACCCTGATTTGTACCCGTACCACTATCGGTTTCGGTTCTCCAAATCTGGCCGGTACCCACGACTGCCACGGTGCGCCGCTGGGCGATGCTGAAATCGCCGCGACCCGTAGCAACCTGGGCTGGAATCACGCGCCTTTCGAAATCCCGGCAGATGTCTATGCAGGTTGGGACCACAAAGAACAAGGCGCTGCTGATAATGCTGCGTGGGATAAGAAGTTTGCAGCATATCGCGCCGCATACCCAGCTGAAGCGGCTGAGTTTGAGCGTCGTATGGCCGGTGAACTGCCTGCCAACTTTGCAGTGGAGATGGATAAATTCATCGCCAAGACTCAGGCTGACATGCCTAACATCGCATCTCGCAAGGCATCTCAAAACGCGATCGAAGCGATGGGCCCGCTGTTGCCAGAGCTGTTCGGGGGCTCTGCTGACCTGACAGGTTCTAACCTGACCAACTGGTCGGGCACTGTGAAAGTGAATCGCGAAAACGCCAACGGCAATTACATCTCTTGGGGTGTACGTGAGTTCGGTATGGCGCACATGATGAACGGTATGGTTCTGCACGGTGGCTTCAAGGTTTACGGCGGCACCTTCTTCATGTTCATGGAATTCATGCGTAATGCACTGCGTATGTCTGCGCTAATGAAGATCGGTACTGTCTATGTATTCACGCATGACTCTATCGGTCTGGGTGAAGACGGCCCGACTCACCAACCGGTTGAGCAATTGGCAACCATGCGCGTGATCCCTAACTTCCAAACATGGCGCGGTTGTGATGCGGTTGAGTCTGCCGTGTCCTGGAAGATGGCGATGTTGCGCGGCAATGCGCCGACAGCGCTGGTCTTCTCTCGTCAAAACCTGACGCCAATGCAGCGTACTGCGGAGCAGGTCAAGAATATCGAGAAGGGTGGTTACGTATTGAAGGATTGTGACGGCAAGCCGGATCTGATCCTGATCGCAACCGGTTCAGAAGTTGGTCTGGCGGTGGATGCAGCAGCTGCAATCAATGCGAAGGTGCGTGTTGTCTCCATGCCTTCATGCTGCGCCTATGATGCGCAAGACCAGGCATACAAAGACTCTGTTTTGATCCCAGGCGTGAAGCGTGTTGCCGTGGAAGCTGGCGTAGACCAGTCATGGTACAAGTACGTCGGTATCGATGGTGGCGTCGTAGCAATGAAGTCTTTCGGCGAATCTGCACCTGCAGGTCAGCTGTTTAAAGAATTCGGCTTCACCGTTGAGAACGTGGTTGCGACTGCCAACCGAGTGCTGGGTAAATAATTCAAACTAAGTCGAGCCTGCTGCAAGGTGGGCTCGATTCATTTTAAGGAGCTAAAACTATGGCAATTAAAATTGGTATCAACGGTTTCGGCCGTATCGGTCGTATGGCCTTCCGTGCAATCGCTAAAGACTTCCCAGATATGGAAGTTGTCGCAATCAACGACCTGTTGGATGCGGACTACCTGGCTTATATGTTGAAGTATGACTCAGTTCATGGTCGTTTCGATGGCGACGTGTCTGTTGATAACGGTGCTCTGATCGTGAACGGCAAGAAGGTTCGCCTGACTGCTGAGCGTAACCCTGCTGACCTGAAATGGGGCGATGTAGGTGTTGATATCGTTCTGGAATGTACTGGTTTCTTCCTGACTGAAGAGACTTGCCAAGCGCACATCGCTGCAGGCGCGAAGAAGGTTGTTCAATCTGCACCTTCCAAAGACGCGACTCCAATGTTCGTCTATGGTGTTAACCACGAGACTTACGCTGGCCAAGCCATCGTTTCTGCTGCATCTTGTACTACTAACTGCTTGGCGCCTCTGGCCAAGGTTATCCACGAGAACTTCGGTATCAAGCGTGGTCTGATGTCGACTGTTCACGCTGCAACTGCGACTCAAAAGACTGTAGACGGTCCTTCTTCTAAGGACTGGCGCGGTGGTCGCGGTATCCTGGAAAACATCATTCCTTCTTCTACTGGTGCTGCCAAGGCCGTAGGTGTGGTTCTGCCTTCTCTGAAGGGCAAGTTGACCGGTATGGCGTTCCGCGTACCTACCTCTGACGTATCTGTGGTTGACCTGACTGTAGAGCTGGAAAAATCAGCTTCTTACGCAGATATCTGCGCTGCGGTTAAGGCTGCTTCTCAACAACCAGGTATCGGTGAGACCCTGGCATACACAGACGAGAAGGTTGTTTCTACTGACTTCCGTGGTAACAGCTACTCTTCTATCTTCGATGCAGAGGCTGGTATTGCTCTGGATGGTACTTTTGTTAAGCTGGTTGCCTGGTACGACAACGAGTACGGTTACACCTGCAACATGATGCGCTTTGTGCGTCACGTCGCGGCTAACTAAGCGATACACGAAAGGCATGGGGGCTCGCTCCCATGCCTTCTGTCTTTGCCAGAGAGACATTTGCTGAGGCACGCAAGCTTGATCAAATTTCTTTCAAATAAACATCAGGAGAAGCTCCATGTCTGTAATTAAGATGACTGACCTCGATTTGGCTGGCAAACGTGTATTGATCCGTGCCGACCTGAACGTGCCGGTAAAAGGCGGCAAGGTCACTAGCGATGCCCGTATCCGTGCCACTCTGCCGACCATTGAGCATGCCGTGAAAGCTGGCGCCAAGGTCATGGTCATGTCGCATCTGGGTCGCCCTGAAGAGGGTGTTTACAGCGAAGAGAATTCCATGCAGCCTGTGGCTGATCACCTGGCATCACTGTTGGGCAGCTCTGTGCGTTTGGCGAAAGAGTATTTGGGTGGTATCGACGTTGCTGCTGGTGAAGTGGTGCTGTTTGAAAACGTCCGTTTTAACAAGGGCGAAAAGAAAAACAACGACGACCTGGCCAAAAAATACGCAGCACTGTGCGATATCTTCGTCATGGACGCGTTTGGTACAGCCCACCGCGCCGAAGGTTCAACTCACGGTGTCGCCAAGTTCGCGCCGACTGCCTGTGCTGGTCCTTTGTTGGCTGCTGAACTGGACGCACTGGGCAAGGCGCTGGACAATCCAGCTCGCCCAATGGTCGCCATCGTCGGTGGTTCCAAGGTCTCTACCAAGCTGACTGTTCTGGAGTCTTTGTCCAAGATCGTTGACCAGCTGATCGTTGGTGGCGGTATTGCGAATACCTTCATCGCTGCTTCGGGCAACAACGTTGGCAAGTCTTTGTACGAAGCCGACCTGATCGAGACCTGTAACAAACTGACAGCCGATGCCAAGGCGCGTGGTGGTGACATCCCGGTTCCGACCGATGTGATTTGCGGTAAAGAGTTTTCAGAGACTGCTGCCGCTGAACTGAAGTCAGTGAGTGAAGTATCGAATGACGACATGATCTTCGACATCGGTCCAGACAGTGCCAAGGCCCTGGCTGAGATCCTGAAGTCTGCGGGCACCATCGTATGGAATGGCCCGGTGGGTGTATTTGAGTTCGACCAATTCGGTGAAGGTACCAAGGCCATCTCTATGGCGATTGCCGATTCACCAGCATTCTCTATCGCTGGTGGTGGTGATACCCTGGCTGCAGTTGATAAGTACGGTATCGCTGATAAAGTATCGTACATCTCAACTGGCGGTGGCGCGTTCCTGGAGTTCCTGGAAGGCAAAAAACTGCCAGCAGTTGCGATCCTTGAAGAGCGCGCTGCAGGTTAAAAAGATGATCATGCAGACCCCGGCTCATTACCGGGGTCTGGTGGTTTTGACATAAGAATTAGATAAACAGAAAGAGCAAATTGACATCGCATATGTTTAGACGCACTAAGATCGTCGCAACATTGGGACCGGCTACCGACAACCCCAATACACTGGATGAACTGATCCAGGCTGGAGTGGATGTAGTCCGCGCTAATTTTTCACATGGTTCTGCACAGGACCATATCAATCGTGCCGAGAACGTCCGCAACCGCGCTCGCGCACATGGCCGCCAGGTCGGCGTATTGGCGGATCTGCAAGGTCCAAAGATCCGTATCGATCGTTTTAAGGATGGCAAGATCTTCCTCGAAGAAGGTCAACGCTTTGTCCTGGATGCTGCCCTGGGTCGTGATGATGGTGACCAGGAGCGCGTCGGCCTGACTTATAAAACCTTGCCCGAAGACGTTAGCCGTGGCGACACCTTGCTGCTGGATGATGGTCGCGTGGTACTGTGGGTAGAAGAAGTCGCCGGCGCTGAGGTGATTTGTAAAGTGCTGGTTGGCGGCGCTCTGTCGAACAACAAAGGCATTAACCGTCAAGGTGGTGGTTTGTCTGCTGCGGCACTGACCGAAAAAGACAAACAAGACATTATTACTGCGGCAGAGATGCAGGCGGATTATGTTGCGATCTCGTTCCCGCGCACGGCCGCTGACGTGCATCAGGCCCGCGAATTGCTGCGCAAGGCGGGTGGCCAGGGCGGTATCGTGGCCAAGATCGAGCGTGCTGAAGCAATCGAGGATATCGAAGAGATCATTGCTGCCTCCGATGCGATCATGATTGCGCGTGGTGACCTGGGTGTGGAGATCGGCGATGCCGAACTGCCAGCCGTGCAAAAGCGCCTGATCAAGATGGCTCGTGAGATGAACCGTGTGGTCATCACTGCGACCCAGATGATGGAGAGCATGATCGAAAACCCGATTCCGACACGTGCAGAGGTGTTTGACGTTGCCAATGCGGTACTGGATGGGACCGATGCGGTGATGCTGTCAGCCGAGACTGCGGCGGGTAAATACCCGGCCAAGGCCGTGGCGGCGATGGCGCGCATCTGTATTTCGGCTGAAAAAGAATCACTGGCGGTGACCTCTGATCACCGTATCAATTCGCGTTTTGGGCGCATTGATGAGGCGATCGCGATGTCGGCGATGTATGCAGCCAACCATCTGGGTGTGAAGGCGATTGCGTCACTGACAGAGTCGGGTGCGACCGCGCTGTGGATGTCGCGCATCAGTTCGGCGATCCCGATCTATGCCTTGACACCACACGTCAGTACTCGTCGCAAGGTCACATTGTATCGTGGCGTCTGCCCAGTGAGCTTTGAAGTGCCCTCGACCGAGCATCCGGTGATCAATCTTGAGGCCGTAGAAGAGCTCAAGCGTCGTGGTGCCGTGCGTGATGGTGATCTGGTGATTATCACCAAGGGTGACTTGATCGGTGAGATGGGTGGTACCAATGCGATGAAGATCGTGCGCGTTGGTGATATGCACGAACCCGTCTAAGGCATTAAGCCTTGGAACAGTGTTTTAGGTCGCGCAAGGCGTGTGTCGCCAACCGAGACCGAAATTTTTTGTAACGACATTTAGTTAAGTTTGAGGAGATTAAAATGGCTCTTATTTCTATGCGTCAGTTGCTGGATTATGCTGCTGAAAACGATTTCGGCCTGCCAGCATTCAACGTAAACAACATGGAACAGGTTCACGCCATCATGAAGGCTGCCAAGGCAGTTGATGCGCCTGTCATCATGCAAGGTTCTGCCGGTGCGCGTTCTTACGCGGGCGAGCCCTTCCTGCGTCACCTGATCTCTGCTGCGATCGAAATGTATCCTGAAGTGCCAATCTGTATGCACCAGGATCACGGCGCTTCTCCAGCGATCTGTGCGCGTTCTATCCAGTCAGGCTTCAGCTCTGTCATGATGGACGGTTCTTTGATGTCTGATGGCAAGACGCCTTCTTCATACGAATATAACGTAGATGTGACCAAGCAAGTTGTTGATATGGCGCATGCTTGCGGTGTGTCTGTAGAAGGTGAGCTGGGCTGCCTGGGTTCTCTGGAAACCGGCATGATGGGTGAAGAAGATGGTCACGGTGCCGAAGGCGAGCTGGATCATTCACAACTGTTGACTGACCCACAAGAAGCCAAAGACTTCGTAGAGAAGACTGGTGTAGATGCGCTGGCAATTGCGATCGGTACTTCACACGGTGCTTACAAGTTCACCAAGCCACCAACAGGTGCTGTTCTGCGTATCGACCGCATCAAAGAGATCCACGCTGTGATCCCTAACACTCACTTGGTTATGCACGGTTCTTCTTCTG
>DHYU01000040.1 GCA_002415485.1 Proteobacteria bacterium UBA5122 | reverse complement strand
CCACGCCATCGAGGCCGGCATGGGTTATGGCGCCTGGTTGCACGGCGAGGCAGTGGCGGTCGGCATGTTGATGGCGACCGAGATGTCGGCACGCCTCGGTTGGCTCGACCCCGAGGTCGTACAGCAGCTGGAGGCTTTGCTCAAGCGTGCCAAACTGCCGGTGCGTGCGCCGGCCGAGCTGAGTGTCGATCAGATGCTCGACCTGATGGCGGTGGACAAAAAGGTCCAGGCCGGCAAGTTGCGGCTGGTATTGCTCGAGGAGATCGGCAAGGCCGTCGTCACCGAGGCGTTTGATTTCGATACGCTGACGGCGACGCTGGAAGCGAGTCGCGCGTATTAACGCCCAGGCATGATGATGAGCGCGACTGCCCAGCTGGCCCCGTATGCCGCCGACCCGGCGCAGTCGCGCGGGCGTCTGCATGCGGANNTACAAGACCCAGGTCTTCGTCAATCACGAAGGCGACATGTTTCGCACCCGCCTGACTCACTCCATTGAGGTGGCGCAGATTGCGCGCTCCATCGCCCGTACCCTGTCGCTCAACGAAGACCTGGCTGAAGCCATCGCGCTGGCGCATGATTTAGGGCATACGCCGTTTGGTCACGCCGGTCAGGATGTGCTCAACGACTGCATGAAGGCCTACGGCGGCTTCGAACACAATCTGCAGTCCTTGCGCGTGGTCGACGAGCTGGAAGAAAAATACGCCGAGTTTTGCGGCCTCAATCTGACCTTTGAGACGCGCGAGGGCATCCTCAAGCATTGTAATCCTCAGCAGGCCGCGCAGTTGGGTGAGCTGGGGCAGCGATTCCTGAATCGGCGTCAGCCGGGCCTCGAGGCTCAGCTGGCGAATCTGGCCGATGAGATCGCCTACAACAATCACGATGTCGACGACGGTCTGCGTGCCGGGTTGATCACCTTCGAGCAACTATGTGAGATCGAGCTGTTTCGTGCGCGTTATGATGCCGTGCGAGCAGCCTATCCGGGCTTGAAGGGGCGGCGGCTGACGCACGAGGTGATTCGGCGGATGATCAATAGTCAGGTGATCGATCTGGTCAGTCACAGTCGCGAGTTGCTGGCGCAGCAGCAGCCGCAAAGCAGTGACCAGGCGCGCGAAGCCGCGCAGCCGATGATCAGCTTCAGTCCCGAGATGCAGGCGCAGAATCAGGCGCTGAAGCGTTTCTTGCGCCAAAACCTGTATCAGCACTACAAGGTGCGGCGCATGACGCGCAAGGCCAGCCTGGTGATCGGTGAGTTGTTTCAGGTCTTCATGGCCGACCCGCGCATCCTGCCGCCGGAGCAGGCCCGTGCCGCCGAGGCGATGCAGCAGCAACATGGCGACAGTGGCCGCGCCCGCGCGGTGGCCGATTACATCGCCGGCATGACCGACCGCTATGCGCTGGTCGAATACAATCGTCTGTTTAATCCCGAGGCTTTGACCTGATGCGTGTCTACATGCAGATTCCGGCCAGCGAAGACCGCACGCCGCGTTTCTATCACCTGTTTATCCAGCGCGACCTGCTCGGCGGTTGGTCGGTGGTGCGTGAATGGGGGCAACAGGGATCGGGCGGACGTCTGACGCGTGAACACTTTGAAGAGTGGGACGAGGCCCTCGCTGCACTGATCAATACGCGTGAGGCGCAGATCAATCGCGGCTATCGAGTGGTCTTTTTTGAAGGACAGCATCCGATCGGCTGACATCGGTCGCGCCACACCTTATCATCTCAATCATGACCCCTGACCTCGATACCGACCTCGCCAACAGCATCGCGCCTGAATCTACACGCTCGCCCTTCAGTGATGAGCTGGTGGTGACGGATGTCTATCGCCACGAGGCTTGGCAGCTGGGCTTGAACAAACTGCTGCATCTGGCGCCATACTCGGCGCTGGTGCTGATCGCTGGCCCGGCTGGCGCAGGCAAGACCACGCTATTGGCGCAGTTTGTCGACAGCGCGCTCGACAGTCTGCGTGTGGGCGTGGTGGAGATTGGCATGCTGACCAGTCGCCGCGATCTGGTGCAGCAGATCGCACAGGCGCTGGGGGTGCGGCTCGATGCTGACGATCACGGCGATGATGTGCCGCAGATCGTGGTCGGTTTTCTCAAATCGATGGCGCGTAGCGGTCGCCGTGCGGTGTTGTTGGTCGATAACGCGGAGCTACTCGATGCCGACAAGTTGGCGCTGTTGGATCGGCTGCTGGTCGAGAGTGATGCATCCCTGGGTCTGGTGCTGGCCAGCGAACAGGATGATGTGCTGACCGCATACCCGTCCTTGGCGGCGCGCTTGAACTACACGCTGCCGATGCCGCGCCTCGATCGTGCCGGGGTGGAGGCGTATGTGCGTCACCGTCTGGTCTTGCAAGGGCAGGAGGCGTTGTTCGGCAAGTTCAATGCCGCAGCCCTGGATCGTATGTTCGCTGCCAGCCAGGGGCTGCCCGGTGCGGTCAATGCTGCGGCGCGCGATCTGTTGGCCGAGGTCACCGTCGAAAAGGCCAAGCCCAAACCGAGGCCCAAGCCGCTGGATATTCGGGCCGAGCGTGATGAGCCGGTCAGACCTGCTAAACCGTCGAAGTCAGGCAAAAAGCCATCGCCCTTGACCATCGCCTTGTCGGTCGTTGGCGTCACTGCGGTGGCACTGGTGTTGTATTTCCAGGATCAAATCAACCAGGCGTTTGAGCCACTGCCGCCCGCGCCGGTCACCGCGGCGGAGGTGATTGCTACCCCGGCCGGTGGTGAGGAATTCGGGCGCGGCGACATTCGTCGTCAGGCGGCAGATGCAGAGGTGGTGGTTGATGAGGCGGTGGCGGAGTCTGCGCCTGCTGTAGAGACCGAGCCGGAGGTGGTGACAGACGAGGTGCCGGCGTCGGATTCCGCTGCAGTGGTCGCTGAGGAAGAGGTCCCGGTCGATGCTCCCGCTGCGGAGCCGAAGGTTGAGGCGCCTGTTGCTCAGGCGGATATCGTGATGGACGAACCGGCGCTGATTCAGCGCACACCTGCGCCCCGTGCCGAGGCCAAGCCAGTTGCGAAGCCGGTTGCGCGGGAGTCGGTGGTCACGGTGCCGGCGGTCGATATGGTAGCGCCCGTCTTGAGTGAGTCCTTGGCTGAATCGCTGGCCGATCCGTTGTTGCCGCTGGCGCCATCGCCGATTATCGAGGGTGAGCAGTGGTTGCTGGCTCAGTCCGAAGAGCGCTTCACGCTGCAGTTGATGGCGCTGGCCGATGAGGTCAAGGTGCGGCGTCTGGCGGCGCAGCATGGTCTGGAGCACGAGCGTGCGCTCTACATCAAAAAGCGCGCCGGCGATCCGCTGGTGGTGCTTGTCTATGGCAGCTATCCCGATAGGAATCTGGCGCAGCAAGCCGCGCAGCAGATCCCCAAACAATGGGGTTTTGGCACGCCCTGGGTGCGCAGCTTCGCCTCGGTGCGTGCCGATCTGACGCCGAAATAAGCCCAAAATATCGTCAAACATCCCTCAAAATCGCTGGGGCAGTCTGCGTCGGCGCCGGTTTCATTGCGCCTGGGGGTTCAGAATTGTATACTCCTGTCCCCTTTTGGCTTTGTGGTCGGTAGGCATTTTTCCCGTCCGAATCTATTAGTCTGAAAGCCCTTATAACAATCAACCGGTTAGATCGTTTTATGGAACAAGGTTTATACCGTCCCGAGTTTGAGAAGGACAACTGCGGGTTTGGCCTCATTGCGCAAATGGATGGCAAGCCCAGCCACTGGCTGGTCAGTACTGCCATTAGCGCCCTGGCCTGTTTGACTCACCGTGGCGCAGTCGCCGCCGATGGCAAATCGGGCGATGGCTGTGGCCTGCTGCTGCGCAAGCCCGATGGCTTTTTGCGCACGGCCGCTGCTGAGCTGAAGATTGAGCTGACCGAGCTGTATGCCGTCGGCATGGTCTTTTTGAATCAGGATGCGGCCCTGGCGGCAACGGCGCGTCAGCGCCTGCAGGCCGAGCTGGAACAGGAAGGCCTGATCGTTGCCGGTTGGCGCGTGGTGCCGGTTGATCCGTCCGCCTGTGGTGAAGAGTCATTCAAGAGCCTGCCGCAGATTGAGCAGATCTTCGTCAATGCCCCTGCTGGCATGGACGATGCGAGCTTCGAGCGCCATCTCTACATCGGTCGCCGTCGTGCTGAAAAGGCGCTGGAGCCGGTTGATAAATTCTTCTACGTGCCGAGTCTGTCGTCACGCGTGGTGTCGTACAAGGGGCTGGTCATGCCGGCCAACCTGCCGGTCTTTTATAAGGACCTGAACGACCCGTCGCTGGAGTCTGCAACAGCCGTCTTCCATCAACGCTTCTCGACCAACACCTGGCCGCAGTGGCGTCTGGCGCAGCCGTTTCGTTACCTGGCGCACAACGGTGAGATCAATACCGTGCAGGGCAACCGCTTCTGGTCGGTGGCCCGTGGTCACAAGTTCGAGACCGAACTGCTGCCGATGGAGGACATCCGTCCGCTGGTGAGCATGACCGGTTCCGACTCCAACAGCATGGACAACATGCTCGAGGCCCTGTTGGCCGGTGGCATGGACATCTTCCGTGCGATGCGCCTGCTGGTTCCTCCCGCCTGGCAGAACATCGATTCGATGGACCCGGACCTGCGCGCCTTCTACGAATACAGCTCCATGCACATGGAGCCGTGGGATGGCCCGGCCGGTATCGTCTTGACCGACGGCCGTTATGCCGGTTGTACACTCGACCGCAACGGCCTGCGCCCTGCGCGTTACGTCATCACTAAGGATCGCCACATCACGCTGGCCTCCGAGATCGGTGTCTATGGTTATAAACCAGAAGACGTGGTCGCCAAGGGCCGCCTGAAGCCTGGCCAGATGCTGGCGGTTGATACTGCCACCGGTCAGCTGTTGCTGCCCGAAGATGTCGACAACATGCTCAAGAGCCGTCACCCCTACAAGGAGTGGCTGGCCAGCAACGTCAAACACCTCGAGTCCAAGCTCGAAGGTGAAGGCGGCGCCTGTGATTCGTTTGATGCCGACCAGCTCGACGTTTACGAGAAGCTGTTCCAGGTTAGCTATGAAGAACGCGAGCAGGTGCTGCGCGTGCTGGCCGAGTCCGGCCAGGAGGCCGTTGGCTCGATGGGTGACGATACGCCACACGCTGTGCTGTCGCGCCAGATCCGTTCGCCCTACGACTATTTCCGTCAGCAGTTTGCCCAGGTCACCAACCCGCCGATCGACCCGATCCGCGAGGCGATTGTCATGTCGCTGGAGACCTGTCTCGGCCGTGAGATGAACATGTTTGCCGAGACACCAGAGCACGCGTCACGCCTGTTGGTCAGCTCGCCGGTGTTGTCGCACAGCAAGTACCAGCAGCTGCTGAACATGAACGACCCGGCCTACGCCAACGTGCGCATCGATCTCAACCGCAGCGGTGAGCTGAAGCAGTCCGTCCAGGCCATCTGTGACGAGGCCGTTGCCGCCGTGCGTGGTGGCAAGGTGGTCGTGATCCTGTCTGACCGCAACATCAGCCAGGGCACCCAGCCGGTTCACGCCGCGCTGGCCACCGGTGCCGTGCACCATCGTCTGATCGAAGAAGGCCTGCGCTGCGATGCCAACATCGTGGTCGAGACCGGTTCTGCCCGCGATCCGCACCAGTTCGCGGTGCTGATCGGTTACGGCGCAACCTGCGTCTATCCTTACCTCGCCTACGAGTGTCTGTGCGACATGCTGCGCAACGGCAGCATCAGCGGCATCGAATCGGACAAGATCGAAGAGAACTACCGCAAGGGCATCGGCAAGGGTCTGTACAAGATCATGTCGAAGATGGGCATCTCCACCATCGGCTCCTACCGTGGCGCGCAGTTGTTCGAGGCCATCGGTCTGAGCAAGGACGTGGTCGACCTGTGCTTCAAGGGCACCACCAGCCGTATCGCCGGTGCCGGTTTTGCCGAGTTGCAGGCCGATCAGGAGAAACTGGTCAAACTGGCCTGGAACCCACGCAAGCAAGCCACCCAGGGCGGCCTGCTGAAATACGTGCACGGCGGTGAAGACCACGCCTACAACCCGGATGTGGTGCAAACCTTGCAGACGGCCGTGGCCAGCGGTAACTATGCCGATTGGGAAAAACACGCCGCGCTGGTCAACGACCGTGCGCCGCTGTCGCTGCGCGACATGTTCAAGCTGCGCGGCGACGTGCAGGCCATCCCGCTGGATGAGGTCGAGTCGGTCGATTCGATCTGCAAACGCTTTGACTCTGCGGCGATGTCGCTCGGCGCGCTGTCACCCGAGGCCCATGAGACTCTGGCCGAGGCGATGAACCGTCTGGGCGCACGCTCCAACTCCGGTGAGGGCGGTGAAGACCCGGCCCGTTACGGCACGATGAAGCGTTCCAAGATCAAGCAGGTCGCCTCCGGTCGCTTCGGCGTCACCCCGGCCTACCTGCGTAGCGCCGAGGTCATGCAGATCAAGGTCGCCCAGGGCGCCAAGCCTGGTGAGGGCGGTCAGCTGCCCGGTCACAAGGTCAACGACCTGATCGCCGAGCTGCGTTACTGCAAGCCCGGTGTCGGCCTGATCTCGCCACCGCCGCANNCATCTATTCGATCGAGGATCTGGCCCAGCTGATCTTTGACCTCAAACAGGTCAATCCAGAGGCCCTGGTCTCCGTCAAGCTGGTGGCCGAGGCCGGTGTCGGCACGATTGCCGCCGGTGTCGCCAAGGCCTATGCCGACCTGATCACCATCGCCGGTTTCGACGGTGGTACCGGTGCCTCGCCGCTGACTTCCGTCAAATACTGCGGTGGTCCGTGGGAGTTGGGCCTGACCGAAACCCACCAGACGCTGCGCGCCAACAACCTGCGCGACAAGGTCCGTTTGCAGACCGACGGTGGTCTGAAGACCGGCCTGGACGTGGTCAAGGCCGCCATCCTCGGCGCCGAGAGCTTCGGCTTCGGTACCGGGCCGATGGTCGCCATGGGCTGTAAGTACCTGCGCATCTGCCACCTGAACAACTGCGCCACCGGCGTTGCGACTCAGGACAAGGTGCTGCGCCTGGAGTATTACACCGGCACCGTCGAGAAGGTCATGAACTACTTCCGTTTCATCGCCGAAGAGACTCGCCGCCTGATGGCCAGCCTGGGTGTACGTACCATGGAGGAGCTGATTGGCCGCGTCGATCTGCTGCAGCCGATTGAGGCCCAGACCGCCAAGCAGGCGCGCCTGGACCTGTCGCCCATCCTGTATACCGGCGACGCCAGCAAGCCGCAGACCTGCAAGGTCGAGCGCAACGCACCCTTCGACAAGGGTGAGCTGGCCGAGCAGATGGTCAAGGATGCACTGTCCGCCATCGAGCACAAGACAGGCGGTGAATTCAGCTACACCGTGAAGAACACCGACCGTTCGATCGGTGCGCGTCTGTCCGGTGAGATCGCGATCCGCCACAGCAACCTGGGCATGTCCGATGCCCCGATCACGCTGCAACTGACCGGTACTGCCGGCCAGTCGTTCGGCGTGTGGAATGCCGGCGGACTGGACATGTATCTGGAAGGCGATGCCAACGACTACGTCGGCAAGGGCATGGCCGGTGGCAAGCTGGTCATCTATCCGCCAAAGGATAGTGGCTTTGCCAGCCAGGAGACCACCATCATCGGTAACACCTGTCTCTACGGTGCCACCGGCGGCAAGCTGTTCGCCGCGGGTCTGGCCGGTGAGCGCTTTGGGGTGCGTAACTCAGGCGCCCACGCCGTCGTCGAGGGCATCGGTGACCACGGCGCCGAGTACATGACCGGCGGTCTGCTGACCGTGCTGGGTGAGACCGGCGTCAACTTCGGTGCCGGCATGACCGGTGGTTTTGCCTACATCTACGATGCCAACAACCGCTTCGTCGATCGTTACAACCACGAGCTGATCGATATCCATCGCGTCAGTACCGAGGCGATGGAGGCCTATCGCAACCACCTGCGTGGTGTGATCGAGGAGTACGTGGCCGAGACCGGTTCCGCCCATGGTCAGTCGCTGCTGGACAACTTCTCCGACGTGGTCGGCAAGTTCTGGCTGGTGAAACCCAAGGCGGCCGAACTGGCCTCTCTGTTGGCAGACATGCAACGGGCGGCGGCCTAACCCGGCCCCGCTCCACGAATTAGATGGTTTGAGACGATGGGTAACAACTTTCAATTTATCCAGGTAAAGCGCAACGACCCGGCCAAGAAGGCGGCGGAAGAGCGCAAAATCGAATTCCGCGAGATCTACACCGGTTTCGATCAACCCCAGGCGGCCGAACAGTCGGACCGTTGCCTGGCCTGTGGCAATCCCTACTGCGAGTGGAAGTGCCCGGTGCACAACTACATCCCGGACTGGCTCAAGCTGGTCGCCGAGGGCAAGATCGAGCAGGCGGCCGAGCTGTCGCATGCGACTAATTCGCTGCCCGAGATCACCGGCCGCGTCTGTCCGCAGGATCGCCTGTGTGAAGAGGCCTGTACGCTGAATCAGGGCGGTTTTGGTGCCGTGACCATCGGTTCGGTCGAGAAGTACATCTCTGATACGGCCTTCGAGAAGGGCTGGCGTCCGGACATGTCGAAGGTCGTCGCCACCGGAAAGAAGGTCGCCATCATCGGCGCCGGCCCGGCCGGCCTCGGTTGTGCCGACATACTGGCCCGCAACGGTGTGCAGGCGGTGGTCTTCGATCGTAATCCTGAAATCGGCGGTCTGCTGACCTTCGGTATCCCTGAATTCAAGCTCGAAAAAGAGGTGGTCAAGCGCCGCCGCGAGATCATGGAAGGCATGGGCATCGAGTTCAAACTGAACTGCGAGATCGGCAAGGACGTGGACTTCCAGGCCCTGGTCGACGAATACGACGCCGTCTTCCTCGGCATGGGCACCTACAATTACATGAAGGGTGGCTTCCCCGGTGAAGACCTGCCCGGCGTGTTCGAGGCGCTGCCGTTCCTGGTCTCTAACGTCAATAACTGCCTGGGTTACGCGCAGGACGAGGCCGGTTTCATCGATATGAAGGGCAAGCGCGTGGTCGTCCTGGGCGGTGGTGATACAGCGATGGACTGTAACCGTACCTCGATCCGTCAGGGCGCCGAGAGCGTGATCTGCGCCTACCGCCGTGACGAAGAGAACATGCCTGGCTCGAAGAAAGAGGTCGCCAACGCCAAGGAAGAGGGCGTGCAGTTCCTCTTCAACCGTCAGCCAGTCGAGATCGTCGGCAATGGCAAGGTGGAAGGCATCAAGCTGCTGACTACCGAGCTGGGTGAGCCCGATGCCCGTGGCCGTCGCAGCCCGGTGCCGGTGCCCGGATCTGAAGAAGTGATCCCGTGCGATCACGTCTTGGTCGCCTTCGGCTTCCAGCCCAGCCCGGCCCCCTGGTTTGCCAAGTACGGCATCGAGGTGGACGAGCGTGGTCGCGTCAAGGCGCCGGCCAATGGCCAGTTCAAGTTCCAGACCAGCAACGCCAAGGTGTTTGCCGGTGGTGACATGGTGCGTGGTTCCGACCTGGTGGTCACTGCGATCTTCGAAGGCCGCAACGCCGCCGAAGGCATCCTGGATTACCTGGAAGTCTAATAAAACTATAAACAAATGTAGGGTGGGCTAAGCGACAGCGCAGCCCACCGGCCGTGCCGTCAGGCACACTTTTTAAAAAATGTTTTGTGTTGCTGCGCAACGCTTGGTGGGCACACACCATGTGCCCACCCTACATTGAAGTGGGGATTTCATGACTGAGTTGAAGAACGATCGTTTCCTGCGTGCCTTGTGCAAAGAGCCAGTGGACTGCACCCCGGTGTGGATGATGCGTCAGGCGGGCCGTTACCTGCCCGAGTACCGCGCCACGCGCGAGAAGGCCGGCAGTTTCATGGACCTGTGCAAGAACGCCGAGCTGGCCTGTGAAGTGACGATTCAGCCGCTGGACCGTTTCCCGCTCGACGCCGCGATTCTGTTCTCCGACATCCTGACCATCCCCGATGCGATGGGCCTGGGCCTGCGTTTCGCCGCCGGTGAAGGCCCGGTCTTCGATAAGCCCGTGCGCACCGAGGCCGACGTCAACAACCTGTTTGTGCCCGATCCAGAGGGTGAGCTGCAGTACGTGATGAACGCCGTGCGCACCATTCGCAAGGAACTCAACGGCCGTGTGCCGCTGATCGGTTTCTCCGGTTCACCGTGGACCCTGGCCACCTACATGGTGGAAGGCAGCGGTACCAAGGACTACGCCAAGGTCAAAGGCATGATGTTCGATCGCCCAGACCTGATGCACAAGCTGCTCGACACCACTGCTCAGTCCGTGACCTCGTACCTGAACGCGCAGATCGCGGCCGGCGCGCAGGCGGTACAGATTTTCGACACCTGGGGCGGTGTACTCACCCCACGTGACTACAAGGAATTCTCACTGCGCTACATGCAGCAGATCGTCGATGGCCTGACCCGTGAAAACGAAGGTCGCAAGGTGCCGGTGATCCTGTTCACCAAGGGTGGCGGTCAGTGGCTGGAGATGATGGCCGACACCGGCTGTGACGCGCTGGGCCTGGACTGGACCACCGACATCGGTGCTGCACGTCGTCGCGTCGGCAGCCAGGTCGCACTGCAAGGCAACATGGACCCCTCGACGCTGTATGCCTCACCAGAGCGCATCCGTCAGGAAGTGGCGACGATCCTGGAGTCCTACGGCAGTGGTACGGGCCATGTATTCAACCTCGGTCACGGCATCCATCAGCATGTGGAGCCTGAGCACGCCGGCGCATTTGTTAACGCCGTGCATGAATTGAGCGCCAAATACCACAAATAGGAATTCGCCGACATGATGCCGGATCAGTTTGCCAAATTACGCGACATGGGCCCGTTCACCGAGACCATGTTCGATCGCATCTTTGCCTTTCAGGAGCGCAAACATCCGGCCTGGGACGCGAGCAAACCCTTCGGTCAGCGTATCGCCGGGCTGCCGCTGCACAATCTGGTGTTCAGCAACCCGGACCGTGACGCCGAGAAGTTCGGCCCGACCATCGCCCACTACTATCCGCTGCGCGAAGAGAACCGTGCGCTGATGTATTACGCCAGCCACGCGGCTGCCAAACCGCTGATGCTCGATGCCCATGCGCGTAATGGTTTTCTCGGCTCACTGCTGGCGCATGAAAACAAAGAGATCAAGGTCATCGGTCTGCGTGATCCAGAGGAAAAGCCGAACCAGATCGCCGATTTCTATGACCCGACAGTCTATGAACTGCGCGACGGCACGCTGAGTGACATCAACGAACCGGTGGATGTGATCTTCTCGTCGTGGATGCCCTCCGGTCAGAACCTGACGCCGGAATATCTCAAGCTCAAGCCGAAGATGATCATCTACGTCTACACCGAGCACGTGAACCAGTTCAGCAAGCAGTGGCAGACCGGCTGTTTCGAGGCCTTCAACGACCTGCCTGCCAACTATCGCATCGTCGATGAATGGACCATTGACCGTCCTGAAAACCTGATGCAGGAGGCATGGCCCGACCTGAGCCCCAGCATCGCCGAGACCCGTATCGTGCGCATCTACGCCGATACCTCGGTGCCCGAGATCCCGCAATATGCACCCGAGATCATGTGTGAACCCTACGATTGGGAATCCGAGCTTGAGATGGCGCTGCTGGCCCTGGAGGCCAAACAACACCTGCGCCAGCGCGGCATCGTCGTTTAATCCTCGATAATTCCCACGCCCTAGGCCGGTGGGTTCATTTTTCTCCTGCGGTGGAAATGGCCGTGGGAGATATCTCTTTGTTCTGTCAGACATACCCATTTATTATTGCGGTCTCCAGATTAGGCTTGGAAGGCCGATTAATTCCTATGGGATTCAGGGTGGGTAGTGTCGTAAATGGTTGCGTTTTCATTTAAACCAGCAAACTTTGCAGCGATCATGCTGCTGTGTCTGGGTGTACTTATCTTTTATGTCGAGTGGCAGTCTGATCGACTGGAGGCAGAGTTCGATTGGGTGAACTGGACGCACAGCGCCCATCATTCGTTACAGCAGGCACATTATCTCGCGATAGAGAGCGCACGCAAACCGGCGGCTGAGTCGAAGGAGGCGCGCGAAGAGATAACGCGTCAGCTGGATCGAGTGTTGGCCGAGACTGACTCGCTGCTCAATGGCAAGCTCTTGCCCAACGGTGACTACGGACGCGCGATCACTCGTGACGATATCCGACGGGATCTGGTGGAGTTCGCAGGCGATGTGCGTGGCTGGCGTGCAGCGATAGAGAATGTATGGGTATTGCAAGACCATGGCCACCTGACCAAAGAGCTGGTCATGGAATTGGAACGCCATGGCTTTGTCTTGTTAGGCCAGATGTCCAGCATTCAAAATCAGATGTCGGCCAAGATGACCGAATACATGTTGCTCGAGCATTACAGTATCGAGGCACTGGTGGTTGCGTTGGTGATTGGTGTGGTGGTGTTGTTCATCTTTCTGCGCATTTATTCGGGGCGGCTGCTACACAAAGATGAAGACCTGCATACTGCGCTGCGTGAACTGGAGATTCAGCGCAAGGCGATCGATGGGCATTCGATCATTGCCATCACCGACATCCAGGGCGTGATCACGGATGTGAACGATAAGTTCTGTCAGATCAGTGGTTATAGTCGTGAAGAGCTAATAGGAAAGACTCATCGTATTATCAACTCCGGATATCATCCCAAAGAATTTTTCGAAAATATGTGGCAGACCATCACTCGAGGGCGGCCATGGCATGGTGAGGTGCTTAATCGTAATAAGAGTGGTGACTTGTATTGGGTGGATACAACCATCATGCCATTTATAGGCCTGGAAGGATTGCCTGATCGCTTTGTGGCGATACGTACAGAGATCACCAAACGTAAAGAATACGAACAAGTATTGTCAGACTCCGAGCGTCGCCTAGCCAAACAAAACTTATCCTTAAGGCGCATGGCGCGTTACAAGGCCCCGGATAAACCGCTCGACCAACAGATGAAGGTTTATAGTGAAACCGTCGCTCAGACCTTAAAGGTCAATCGCGTTAGTATCTGGTTGGTGGATGATGCCTATGCCTACGCGTATTGTGCAGATGTATATGATCTGGGCAAGATGACGCATGGCGTGGCGGATGACATCGTGATTGCCGAATGCCCAACATTCTTTTCAACCATGGAAGTCTCTCACATTCTGACCGCGCCGGATATCAGCAAGGACTACCGTCTGAATGAGCTGCAGCATAACTACTTCCAGGGACGAGCCACTACCTCATTGTTAAGTGTGTGTATCCATGTCGCCAATAAGGTGGCGGGTTTGTTGATGCTCGAACATTCGGGCAGTGAACGGCAATGGTCATTGGACGAGCAAAACTTTGCAACATCGATTGGCGATTTTATTTCTGCCAAGATCAAGGAAGATAGTCGGATCAAGGTTGAGGATGCGTTAAAGGTCGTCGCCAAGATTACGCCACAAAGCACGGTAGAGCGTTTCTGTTATGAGCTGCTCAAACAGGTTGAACAAGGCCTGGATGCGGACTGGGTCATGCTGGGTCGTTTGTCGGTTGATCGACAACGTATCTATTCAATCGTGATTGTTGGCGACAACGTGGCTGATGATGCGCGAGTGGCTTTCAATGTGCAGGGGCAACCCAGTGAGCGTGTGCTGGCCGTGCAGGAAAGTTTTATGGAGGAAGGTCCTGTCTCAGCCAGTTGGCCACAACTGGTGTTGGGCGAAGAGTTTAATATTTTGAATTATATGGAAGCGCCGCTGATCAATTCACAAGGTGAGTCGATTGGTGTATTGGTGGCGATCAATAAAGCGAGCACGATGGGTTTTAGTATGGCCGAGTCGATGCTCAATATCTGTTCGGCGCGTGTTGCCTCAGAACTGGAGCGTGCCAAATCACAAGAACGTTTGCGCGCACTGGTTGATACCATGTCGGATATTGTGTGGGAGACAGATGCCAATGGAGTGATTACCTATTGCTCGGACAATGTGACTCACGTATTGGGGTATGCGGTAACCGAGGTCGTTGGGCGCCAAATTCGAGAATTTATTTCTGAAGATGGTCTGGAAGGTATAGGTAAAGATATTGCGCGGCATATGTTGCGCCGTGAGCCGATTCGTAACTTGGAGTATTGCATACACGATAAGCAGCAGCGTGAAATTTACTTTTTATATAACGCGATCCCGTTGTTTGATGAACATGAAAATCTAGTTGGTTATCACGGCATCAATACCGATATCACCAAACGCAAGAGCACAGAGGCGCGTACACGCCTGATGGCAGCAGCTATCGATCAGTCGCTTGAAGGTGTGGTGATAACAGATGTGAATGGTATTGTTGAATATGTCAATCCGGCCTATCTACGTATCACGGGTTTCAGTTTGGATCTCGTGCATGGGCGACCAGTACTAGAGGCTGGTGTGGCATGTGATGACGAGATGCTGGCCAAGATCGATAGCAGTATTCAACAGGGCAAACCGTTTACGCAAAGCTTTTCAAATAAGCGCCGTAATGGCATTAGATTCGAGCAGGAATTGATTCTGACACCGATCCATGAGGAAGGTGGACGTCTTACGAATTGTGTTATCGGTCTGCGAGATATCACGCAGGAAGCAATGCTCGAACAGCAGGCGCGTCAGTCGCAAAAAATGCAGGCGATCGGCACCCTGGCCGGTGGTATTGCGCATGACTTCAACAATATTTTGTCGGCCATCCTCGGTTATTCCGATCTAACCATGGAAGATCTGCCGGATGATAGTCTGGCGCGCGACAATATTGGCCAAGTGATTGCTGCCGCCAATCGCGCCAAGGAGCTGGTACAGCAGATCCTTGCCTTCAGTCGTCAGAACAACAATATGCCAAAGCTGCTGGCGCCTCAAAAATTGACCGGCGAGGTGTTGCGCCTGATCCGGGCAACCTTGCCGGCCATGGTTGAAATCGAAACAGACTTTCATGTGGAAGGCTTGTCGGTGCGGATGGATCCTACGCAATACCACCAGTTGGTGATGAACCTGATGGTAAACGCCGGGCATGCAATCGGTGAGCGTGCGGGCAAGATACGTGTTGAACTCAAGCGTCATGAAGCACGGGCAGGCAAGGTGCAACGTGTTGATCTGGCCCCGGGCGACTATGTGTGCCTGGTGGTTGAAGATACCGGCATCGGGATGACGCCCGATATCATTGAGCGCATCTTTGACCCGTTCTTTACCACCAAGGGGGTCGACGAAGGCACAGGTATGGGCTTGGCGGCAGTACACGGTATTGTGACCTCGGCCGGTGGTGTAATCAGTGTGGCCAGCGAGCCAGGCAAGGGCAGTCGTTTTGAGGTGTACCTGCCCTGCAGTGGTGAGGGTGTTGTGCCGCGGGAGGATGTGGCACCGGAGTCTGCGTCGACCCATGTCGGTAAAGGGTTTGCCTTGGTGGTGGACGATGATGAGATCCAGGCGGGCGTGGTCTGCAAGATGCTTAAACGCATGGGATATGACGTGGAAAAACACGTCGACAGCCTGGCGGCACTGGAGGCCTTCAAACAGCAGCCGGACCACTATCAACTGGTCGTTACCGATGTCAAAATGCCAGGCATGACCGGTGACAAGCTGGCGCAGGCCTTGCTGGCGATTCAGCCAGAGCTGCCCATCGTGATGTGTACCGGTTATAGCGAAGAGGTGACGCCAGAGGTAGCCAAGGCGATCGGTGTGCGTGAATACATCTATAAACCGATCATGATGCGCGACCTGCAACAGGCGCTGGAGCGTATCGGCGTCTAGTCTGGCGACTCTGCCCAAACGGCGTTATATTAGCCTTCTTCAAAACAAGATTGCCGCCTGCGCGTGTGTGTCGAACGCGTCCCTGGGGAGGGAGGTGGTGATCGTAAAACGATAATGCTATCCATCGCTGCCATGACGCGGTGCTCAAACCCTGGGGGAGGGGATGAACCAACAGCCTTTTCGAACGCTGATCATGTGGACCATTTGGGCCGCGGCGGCGATCGTCGTCTATCTCACTTTGTACCGCGATACCGAGGTCTGGAGTTTCCTCAAGGATGACACCAGCCGTATCACGTGGTTGATCCTTGGTCTGTTTGCGATGGGGCTGGTCGCCAGTTTTGCGCTGACGATGATGATCACCCGCGAGGCGCTGCGGGCGCAGATACTCGAAAAGACGGCGCGTGCCGGCGGTATCCATGCCATCGAGATCAAGTCGTCACGTCGCGCCGTGGATCGTTTTTTTTATTCGATCAAGGCGACGATGGAAGTGCGCGGCGAACCCGATGTCGAGACCCTGCTCAATGTCGAACTGGCCGTGTATGAACGCATCAGTCGCACGGTAGAGCTGATTGGCCACCTGTTGATTACGCTGGGCCTGATCGGCACGGTGATGGGCCTGACCCTGACCCTGACCGGTCTCACCGGCTCACTCAACGCCCTCGGTCATGACCAGGAGATGTTGCTGCTCGGCCTGCGTCAGGCCATGGGGGGGATGGGCACGGCCTTTTATACGACGCTGTTGGGTGCGGTGTTGGGTGGTGTGTTGTTGCGCATGTTCGCGCTGATTAATCAGCACGGGGTGGAGAGCCTGCACGACAACATGCTGCGCATCTGTCTGGTGTATTGCTCGACTGAGTTTGTACAAACCCCCGATCAGGAAGTGCGTGCGCTCAACAAGGAGATCGAGACACTCGAGAAAAACGTCGCCATGCTGCGTTCCGCACTGGGCGAATCGAAAGACGCCGTACACGGCCTGGGTGAAGAGATCCGCGCCTTTAATGCCAAGCCCGGTGAAACTGGCGAGCCGCTGGAGTTGTTGATCAAGCGCCATCGCGAGTACTGCAATGTATTGCGCGATGAGATGCGCATCCTCTACGCGATGAAGCGTCCCTGGTGGCTCAAGCTGGTTGAACTGTTTCGTCGTGATCGCTGATGAAGATCCGCAAACGCAGCCCACAGTCCAGTATCCACGAGAGTTTCTCGGATGTTGCCTTGTTGATGTTGGCGACCTTTGTCTTCCTGTTGGTCCTGATCCTGATCACCACGCGGTTGAAAGAAGATATCAAACTGCCCAAGCTGGCAGAGCGCATCGAACAGCTGGAGACCGAGCTGGAGGCCGCCTATGCCGAAAGTGAGGGGCTCAACCGCGAACTGACGCAGATGGAGAGCATGCAAAGCACCGAGGCCCAGGTTGATCAGATCCTGGATGCGGTGGGCCTGGACTCAGGCGCGGGGCGCAAGGACTTTGAACTCTTTGTGCAAGGGCTAAAGGATCTGCCCGGCAAAGACATCCACATGGTGATCGATACCACTGGCTCGATGCACGGCGCGGCGACCTTTTTGATCCCGGTGTTGAAGGTGATAGCCATCCGTTCCGGCAAGGATCTGAGCGCGATCACCTGGTTTGCCGATGGCAAGGCCGATACCTATCAGGGGACCATGGGCGAGATGTTCGACCAGTTCATGCTCGGTGCGCCGTTTGTCGGCGGTGATGAAACCATCGGCGACGCCTTCATCCATGCCGCCGAAAATGCCCGCGCGCCGGGGGCCTACATCCTGCTCGGCGATGAGCCGTCGGATGATCGCATCTATTACCTTGATATCCCGGCACCGGTGTTCACGATCCCCATCGGTCAATCCAATCCCTTCACCAATCATGAATACCGCACACTGGCCGAAAAGACCGGCGGTCGCATGATGCGCCTGCAGTTCCAATAGAACCAATAGAACGGGCTAGCGGCAAAGCGTGCTGAGATCACGAATCATGGTGTGCGCCTGTTGCGCATAGCTACCGCCGAACAGATTGACGTGGTTCAGGATGTGATAGAGGTTGTAGAGGTGTTTACGCCGACTGTAACCCTCGTCCAGCGGCCAGGTCTGTTGATAGGCATGATAAAAGGCCGGTGGAAAACCGCCGAATAGCTCCGTCATCGCCAGATCGGTTTCACGATCACCGTAATACACCGCCGGATCAAAGATCACCGGTTCACCCTCGGCGCTGAAGGCATAGTTGCCCGACCATAAATCGCCATGCAGCAGCGAGGCCTGGGGCGTGTAGCCATCGAAGAATACCTCCAGCCGATCCAGCAGCGTGTGCGCCTCTTGGTAGAGTTGCGGATAGCCATTTTGCGCCGCCAGTTGTAGCTGGAACTGCAGGCGATGCTGACGCCAGAAGTCGGGCCAGCTGTGGCTCGGTGTGTTGATCTGTGTGGTGGAGCCGATGGTGTTGTTGCGCCACCAGCCGAATTGCCCTTGGGTCTGTTGATGCAGGCGTGCCAGATCGCAGCCGAGCTGATGATGGCTGCGATCATTGCCATGACCAAACGCCAGATATTCCAATACCAGATAGGCCCCGTCGGCCGCCTCGCCGCTGCAGATCACCTGCGGTACACGGATGCTGTGACTGTTGGCGATCTCGTTTAAGCCTGCCGCCTCTGCCTCAAACATATCGCCGAGTTCACGCCGATTGAGTTTGACGAAATAACGACGCTCATCATCGTTCAGGATGTAACTGTCATTGATGCAGCCGCCGCGGCCGGGCTGTGGTGTTTGGCAGCGAAAGGGTTCGCCGCGGGTCTCGCTGATATGCGCACAGATCGAATCCCAGATAGACATGGCGGCCCCAATATTTAGGTGATTGATTAGGTGGTTGAAAAATCATTCTAGGAACAGATCGTCCGAAACTCAAACCGCAATGGACACAAAATCAGCCTTGTCTCTGACGGTCGGGAGGCTAGTATTAAATTAGGACCTTAGACAGAAAGGAAAAGGCCATGTACTTAAAAGACAAAAAATCAGGTGATTTGGTGGAAGTGCTGGACTTTGTGGCGCTGATAGACCCAAGTCGCGCGGGTGTCAGCGGCCGGTTTCACGCCGGGGAAGAGATGCAGGATGTGGCGCAATTCAGTAAGGCCGATCTGTATTTTCCGTCGGGCGAGACGCTGCCGCGCTGTTGGACGGACGTGCATTATCATCACTAGCGCCTAAGGTTATCTGCGCCAGCGACTACTCAGGCGTTGCAGTGCAAGGTCGATCCGGCCCCAGAACCATTCCTGAATACGGGCATACCAGGGCCGGAGTCGCCATTGTTCGCTCTTGATCTCATGGCAGTCGCGAAAGTCCTGTTTGAAGACCTCCATCACCGTGGCGGCAAAGGCCTGATCATCGATCTCCTGATTGCCCTCAAGATTCCATAACAGATTCCAGCGATCGATATTGCTCGAGCCGATGGAGCACCAGTGATCGGCCACATACACCTTGGCGTGATTGAAGCGTGGCTGATATTCAAAGATGCGCACACCGTTGTTGAGCAGGCCGTGATAAAAACGGCGTCCGGCATGGCGCACCGCCGGGTGATCGGTGTGGCGGCCGGGCAGCAGCAGGCGCACGTCCACGCCGCGGCGTGCCGCCTGGCGTAGCGCACGGCGGATCTTCCATGAAGGCACAAAATAGGCGGTGGCTATCCACACCCAATGCTCGGCGTTGCGAATACGTTTGAGCAGTGAGCGTTTGATCTCCTGGCAGTCGTGACGCTGTGATACGGCAACCCGGCCGAGCAGCTCGCCACTGCTGGCGGGAGATGCTTGAGTGAGAACCGCCTCAATCAACCTGGGTTCGTCATCCCCCGGCCAGGTATGGAAGAACAGGGCCTGCCAATCGGCAACACAAGGCCCTTGCAGCTCCAGCATCACCTCATGCCAGGCCAGCGGCGTGTAGCGTTGATCGAAGGCATCGCACAGGCCGGTGCCGCCGATAAAGGCGCGTTCGCCATCGATGAGCAACAACTTGCGGTGATCGCGAAACAGGCTGCGGCGCAGGCTGCCGTAATGCAGAGGATTGTAAAAGGCCAGCCGCAGGCGTGGGTGTTGCAGGCGCTGACGGTCATGGGGCGACACGCCACCCGCGCCGTAGTCGTCGAGCAGCAGGAACACCTCAACACCACGTTCGGCGGCCGCCAGCAGGGCATCGATGAATTGATCGAGCACGCGGCCGCTGATCACCAGGTACATCTCCAGCGCGATGTAACGCTGTGCACCGCCAACGGCCGCCAGCATGGCCGGGAAATACTGCTCGCCGTCGACCAGCAGCCGGGCCTGATTGCTGTCCCGCCACGGATATTGGTAAGGTCTGTGCTCAGTTGTCATGCGCGCCATCAAAGCTGCCGGTGTCTGATCGGAATATGGTAACGTAAGCCCATGCTCACCATCTTAAAAATGTACGCGGAATTGTGTTTGTTGCGGCGCGCGCCGCAGGACCTGCCGTATTCCAACCCACTGCTGATGTCGACCCTGCTGTTGTATGTCGTCATCAGCGCCATGATCTCATCGCTGGCCCTCAGCATCGGTCCGGCGCTGTTGTCCGGTGTGGTCGATGCCATCACGCTGGTCGTCGTCACCCGTTTGGCGCTGTGGGTGCGCGACAAGGGCGAACGTCTGCTGAAAACCGTGATGGCGCTGGCCGGCAGCAATATCATCATCACCGTCATTGCCGCACCGCTGTTGGTGATTCAACAAGACGCCAGCCCGGAGAGCCCCGCCATCCTCTCGGCCTTTGGTTTGATCATGCTCATGGGCTGGAACCTCGGGGTCGTGGCCCATATCCTGCGCCATGCGCTGGCGCTGCCATTTTGGGGTGGCTTTGTCGTGGCCCTGTGCTACATGTATATCTCGATGAGCATCATGCGCACGCTGTTTATTCCCGATGCGCCCCTGTAGATAAAAAATTCAAGAAATAAATCCAAGAAACAAATACAGAACAAATTAAAGAAACGAATCCATGCATATTCATATCCTCGGCATCTGCGGCACCTTTATGGGTGGCATTGCCATCCTGGCACGACAAATGGGTTATACCGTCACCGGCTCCGATGCCAACGTCTATCCGCCGATGAGCACCCAGCTCGAAGAGCAGGGCATCGCGCTGCATCAGGGCTTTGATCCTGCGCCACTCGATCCGGCGCCTGACCTGGTCGTCATCGGCAATGCCATGTCGCGCGGCAATCCCTCAGTGGAATACGTGCTCGACCGTGGGCTGCCGTATATCTCCGGCCCGCAATTTCTGGCCGACTACATCTTGAAGGATCGTTGGGTGCTGGCCGTGGCCGGTACGCATGGCAAGACCACCACCTCGAGCATGCTGGCGTGGATACTGCAATACGCCAAACTCGAACCCGGCTTTTTGATCGGCGGCGTGCCCGCCAATTTCGGCATCTCGGCGCGTTTGGGTAATGCACCATTCTTCGTCGTTGAGGCCGATGAATACGACACCGCGTTTTTCGANNAACAATCTCGAATTCGATCATGCCGATATCTTTGAAGATCTGAACGCGATCAAAAGGCAGTTTCATCACCTGATGCGCATCGTGCCGGGTAACGGATTGGTGATCGCGCCCACGCACGACGACAACATTCAGGATGTCATCAAGAAAGGCTGCTGGACTAGATTGGAATACACCGATATCCATGCCGACAGCCAAGCGCCGGATGTGTGGCAGGCGCGTAACATCGCCGCCGATGGCAGTGCCTTTGCCGTGTATCTCGGTGATCAGCATGTGGGTGACGTGCGGTGGTCGCTGCTCGGCATGCACAACGTCAACAATGCGTTGATGGCCATCGCCGCAGCCCGCCATGCCGGTGTGATTGCACACGAGGCCGTCGCCGCATTGAGCGAGTTTAAAAACGTGGCGCGCCGCATGCAGGTGCGTGGTGTCGTCAACGGCATCACGGTATACGATGACTTTGCCCATCACCCCACCGCCATTCGTTTAACCCTCGATGGTCTGCGCAACAAGGTCGGGCAAGCGCGCATCATCGCCATCCTCGAGCCGCGCTCCAACACCATGCGCATGGGCGTGCATGCCGAAACACTGGCGCCATCATTGCAGGCTGCAGATGAAGTGATCTTTTATAACCCGCCAGACCTAGGCTGGGATCTGCCCGCCGCGGCCGCGACACTGAACAATGCGCGTATCTTTGATAGCGTCGAGGCCATCGTCGAATATGTCAGTCAGCACGCACAGGCAAACGAACACATCCTGGTGATGAGCAATGGCGGCTTCGGCGGCATCCATCAAAAATTGTTAGAGGCCCTATGACAAACGCCAAACCAGATCCACGCAACAGCATCGCCCTGGCCATGACCGGCGCCTCAGGCGCAGCCTATGGTCTGCGTCTGTTGCAATGCCTGCTGGCCGCGGGTGAAACCGTGCACATGATGTTATCGCGTCCCGCGCAAATGGTCATCGACATGGAGATGGGGTTTAAGGTCAGCGGCACACCCAAAGAGATTCAGCAAATACTCGCCGAAAGATATCAGGCCAAACCAAACCAGCTACACGTGTGGGGCAAAGAACAATGGGAATCCCCGGTTGCCAGTGGTTCTGCCGCGCCGAGGGCGATGGTCGTATGCCCATGCACCAGCGCATTCTTGTCTGCCACCGCCCACGGCACCAGTTCTGATCTGATGGAGCGCGCAGCCGATGTCGCCATCAAAGAAGGCCGCAAACTCATCCTCGTCCATCGCGAAACACCCGTCTCCGCCATCCACCTCGAAAACTCACTCAAGCTCGCACAGCTGGGTGTTGTTTTGCTCCCCGCCAATCCCGGCTTCTATCAACACCCCAAAACCATCGAAGACCTCATCGACTTCATCGTCGCCCGCATCCTTGATCAACTGAATATCGAACACCAGCTTCTGCCGCGCTGGGGGGCATAAGGTCAACGATACCTGACCAACGGACTGCGTACTGCATTGCCACCACGTTGCAAAACGTGGGTATGGATCTGAGTGGTTTTTAGATCCTTGTGTTACCACCATTGCCGAAAAGTGTAAACATCAACACCAATACATATGATATTTCTGTTCTGAGATTGCAGAGCTGAATCTCATTTGGCGAGCTGAACGAGCTCCCAAAATGGCGAAGATTGATTGTGCAGGTGCATCACAAAGTGAGCAAATTAAGGTAATAGTTGCGGTGTTCAAAAACAGCGGGTGCGTTGCCCGAAAATACAAGGGGGTTATACGGACATTGTCCGTGTTTCATCTTTATAAATAGCAAGAAATGTATATATCGCAAAGAGGCAGCAAAAATTTGATGAGCGATAATTGTTTGAATTGATGAAACTATTTTTGATGGTAATGAAGATTCATTCACCCATTTTGCTAAGTGTGGTAAATATTGTCTAAGGGGGATAGGTGGATGATGTCTCCGGGATTAAATGCGGACATTGTCCGTCTACTGACTGTTAGAGCCTTAAAAGATTGAAAGCAAAAATAATAAAAAGTGATGCGATATCGGCAAAGGGCATCTGCTCAATGAAATGTGGCGTCGGTGAGTTTGCGGTGAATCAATGGGCATCAGCTTCGTTGATGAATGATTAAAGGCATAAATACAGCAGCACCGGCGTAACGTATCTGTTCTAGCAAACGTCGCTCCAACTTCGGCAAGGTGTTTGTAGCCGAGGTCACAGTGGCTTCGAAAAAGGGCAGTGCTAATAAGCAGTGTTGAAGCCGAAAGGTTTATAGTTAAAGAGTGGTTTGTCGCTTCTTCGGTAAATGGCTTTGAGAGAAGAGCTTGTGTGGTTTTTTGAAAAAGGTAAGCGCCAAACCAAGTAAAAGCATTTTAGGGCGGTAGGCGGAAAGTGGCTTGCCGTAGTTAAATTCAGTGGGTATTCTGGCTCTAACAATGGGCTAGAGCGGGACTTGCTCTCCGCGGCGCTCGTTTGTGCGTGAATCGCACAAGCCTCACGCCGCTACGGCAAGCCCCTCAGCCCAACGTTAGGCCCGCGGAGAATATCGTACTAGATAGTTAACAATTAAACGGAAGTTATTATGAAGGTTTGTTTAGCTAACATAAAAGAGGCAAATGAAATTTCCAAACTGGTAGGATCTCTGCTAGAGGAAATAATGAATGCGGTTGGAGAAAAGTCCTTTAACTTCGATATAGCAGAAACTACACAACGTTTGATTAACGCAATTGAAAATGAAAACTACTTTGTATTAGTAGCTAAGGACAACTCGGAAGCCATTGTAGGTTGCTTAACTATGTATAAAAGTTTTGCGCTTTATGCAGAGGGCGAATTTGGAACTATTGCAGAGTTTTTCGTAAGCGATAAAAATCGTTCTAAAGGTGTTGGGCACTTACTGTGTGAGGAAGCAAAAAAATTCGGAAAAGAAAAGGGTTGGAAACGCCTAGAGGTAACTACTCCTCCTATCGAAGAGTTTTCTCGTACATTAGAGTTTTACCAAAAAGAAGGGTTCGCCATAGCCGGTGGTAGAAAGATGAAAATATTGCTGAAATAGGCCTAACAATTAGCTTGAGAGGGACTTGCTCTCCGCGGTGTTTCGTTTGTGGCGAATGCCACAAGCCTCACGCCGCTCCGGCAAGCCCCTCAGCTTGAGCGTTAGGCCTTCTAAAAACTGGAGAGTGAAATGGAGATCGAGAGCATTGCTGGTTTTGCGACTATAACGAAAAACCCAAATGCAAGTGAACATCTATACAAGAATATTCTTGGTCTTCCATTAGAAAAGAAAGATGAGTATCTGTACGCAGATAAATTTCCGGGTTCCAATCATTTTGGGGTGTGGCCTCTCAAAATGGCAGCTCAAGCATGTTTTGGTCAAGATGAATGGCCAAGCGATATTCAAGAACCTAGTGCAACAATAGAATTTGAATTGGCAGATATTGCTGCATTAGAGGCAGCAGTGCAAGAAATGAAAGGTAAAGGGCAGCAGTTTGTCCATGAGGCAAGAACTGAACCTTGGGGGCAGGTTGTTGCGAGGTTCATAAGCCCAGAAGGTATATTGGTTGGTTTGAGCTACGCGCCATGGTTGCATGGTAAGGCCTAACAAGGTAATCAACACGGGCATTTTTCCGCGGCACTTTTTTTGTGCTGGTTAGCACAAAAAGAAGCGCCACTACAAAATGCCGGTTATCACAACGTTAGGCGTAAATGAATGACATGGACATACGAACAGCTCGAAAGCAAGTTGTCTTCTTATTGAAATAATAGGGGACAGACCACGTTTTTACGTGGCACCGCACTTGTGATAGGTTAAGTGCTACAGCGCACAACAAGGGAATGTTATGCCGCGACGAACTCGCTTATCCGTACCTGGGATTCCTTGGCATATTATCCAAAGGGGAAATAATCGTTCAGCATGCTTCTTTTCAGAAGAAGACAACCTGTTTTATTTGGAAACACTACGAGAGCAAGCAGAAAATCATAACTGCCTAATTCATGCCTATGTATTAATGACCAACCACGTTCATCTTCTGCTTACCCCTCAAAAAGAAGATAGCGCTGCTTTACTAATGAAGCACCTGGGGCAACGATACGTCCAGTATATAAACCGAACTTACCAACGAAGCGGCACTCTATGGGAAGGCCGTTTCAAATCATGCTTAACTCAAAGTGAAGACTACGTGCTGGCATGTTATCGATATGTAGAGTTAAACCCTGTCCGTGCCAACATGGTTTGCCACCCAAGAGACTACCTATGGTCAAGCTATAAGGCAAATGCTGAAGGGAAAAATAATAAATTACTAACGCCACACGATCAGTATCTTAAAATTAGCTCCAACGAAATGGATCGCAGAAAAGGATATAGGGCGTTATTTAAAGCACACATCACTAATAATCTAGATGACCATATTAGAGAAGCAACAAATGGAAATTTAGCTTTGGGGGACAAGCGATTTAAGGAGCAGATTGCTCAAGCACTTGGTAGACGAGTAACAAAAGGGCAAGCAGGCAGACCTAAGAAAGAAATCTAAAACCGTGGTCTGTACCTTGTTACTAAAATATAGTTTCACTAGCAAGGTACGCGCAAAACCCGAATAATCGGTGTGTATATAATCAACGGAGGCTGGGATTTGGATGAGTGATTCTAAAATTGTTTTTCTACAGCCTCGTTGGGCGTCTATATGAAACGATATCTGCTGGCAATTGCGCTTCTGCCAATTCTTGTAATTAATGAGGCTCTTTATGCTGAGGCTGGCGAACGTACCCGCGGCATCATCGGATTACTTCTCTTGCCCGAGGTATTTGGAACCGAACCATGTGACCACTTCAACTCACAAGATATAAAGATCTTCCAATCGCCGAGTTCTTCTAAACTTATTGGGCGGATATACGTATCCAAACAGTGGATATTTTCTCCATTAGGTGGCTGCCATGGACTTGAGGTTTCAGTTGCGATTGATGGGCCAGTGCAGAGGATTGAAATGCTCCCGACTCTGGAGTTTACGTACGAACAGCCCGGCGTAATTGTTCGAAATCGTAAAGGCGAATGGTTCGAGATCGCTCTTAACAGTGGTTATGCATGGGTGCATGTTCAGGATGCTGACACCCGATATCTTCCTGTTGAACAGCTGCTCAAGGAATCTCTAACCTATCTCAGTGGTCAAGGACCGTTAACCTTATTGTCAAGCCCGAAGCATGGCAAAGCAGTATGGTCCAAGAATCCCCAAGGTCGAAATAACCTGCCGGTTGAGATAACGGCGTTCGAGAAACTTGACGGCGAACTGTGGGTACAGGTAGATGTTTTGGATGTGGAACCATGTACAGAAGTCAGAACAGGTATAAGGCCGGTCTCAGGATGGGTCCCTTTTTATTATACAAATGGAATGCCTTCGATTTGGTTTTACTCGCGTGGTTGTTAATGTGTGCGTTCGCTCAACAAGGCACTCCAGCCGACGCCGCAAAAGCGGCGGGGCTGAGTTTGATGATTAATAATAGGGGACAAACTGTCCCTTATTATGAAAACACCTATCAATGGCAATTGAGAGGGACGAGACCTAGCCGGTATCAAGCATGGCTATTGCCAAGATCGATGATCATGTGATCGAATGCGCGCCGCAGCTGTTCCGGCTGCTTTCCCATCTGTAGTGTTAAATGCATGGCCGTTTCCCGTCGTTCCTCAAAACCTGCCAACAAGGCTAAGCGTTCGTGGCTGCGTACCTTTGTGCGTCGTGGTGTTTTGTTTGTGTTATTGCTTTTGCTCGTGGATGCGGCCTATCTGTGGTGGTTGATGCCGGATTGGGCGGCGCTGTCCAAGGGGGCGGTGCCTAAGTCTGCGTTTATTAAGGACTATGAGGCGCAGCGTGCCGAGGATGCTACGTTGCCCAGGTTGCGTTGGCAGCCGGTGCCAACGGCGAGTATTTCCAAACATATGCGTCGTGTAGTGATCGTGGCCGAGGATAGCCGTTTTTATGAGCACGATGGGATTGATGTGCAGGCGCTGCAAGAGGTGTGGGCATACAACCTTTCGCAACAGAAGTTTGCCTTTGGTGGCAGTACCATTTCGCAGCAGTTGGCGAAGAATCTGTTTCTTTCTCCGTCGCGTGATCCTTTACGCAAATGGCATGAGTTCTGGTTGACGTTGGTGATGGAATCGCAACTCAGTAAGCACCGCATCCTGGAGCTTTATCTCAATGTGGTTGAGTTTGGGCCTGGGGTCTACGGGGTGGAGGCGGCCAGTCGTCGTTACTGGAATATTTCGGCCAGTCAGATTTCCATGCAGCAGGCCATCGAATTGGCGGCGACGCTGCCAGGGCCCAAAAAACACAATCCGGCGACCCGCACGAAATTCTTTCAGGGCAAGGTTAAAAAGATTAGCCGGCATTTGGGGGTGAAGGCTGACACCCGTTGATGGTGTGTTGGATTTAACTCACTCATTTTTCTGCAAATCCTGATGTTGTGGCCGGTCTTGTTGCTGGTGGCGACGCCAGCGTTTTTTCCGCGACTTTACTAAATCCAGTTGAGTTGATTGTTTTTGTATCGGCGGCGTTATATGCTGCGCACGTTTTTGTCCCTTTACCGATGCCGTCCGAGTGTTGGAGCCCCTTTCTATATGACTATCTTGATGTTTGTTGCTGGTCTGGTCCTGCTGATCGCAGGTGCCGAGTTGTTGGTGCGTGGTGCCTCGCGTCTGGCGGTGGCCTTTGGTATCTCCCCCCTGGTGGTGGGACTGACGGTGGTGGCCTTTGGCACCAGCTCACCCGAGTTGGCGGTCAGCGTGCAGTCTGCCTATGAAGGGCAGGCCGGACTGGCGGTGGGTAACGTGGTCGGCAGCAATATCTTCAACGTGCTGTTCATTCTCGGCCTGGCCGCCATGATCACCCCGCTGGTGGTGGCGCAGCAGCTGATCCGCCTCGATGTGCCGTTGATGATCGGTGTCTCTGTGCTGGTGCTGCTGATGGCGCTGGATGGCAACCTGGGGCGTATGGAAGGTTTTGTACTCTTCGCCGGTCTGCTGGCCTATACCTTTTTCCTGATCCGCCAGAGCCGCCGTGAGAGTCAGGCCGTGAAGGCCGAATACGATGAGGCAGCGCCGACGGCTTCGGCCGTGTGGTGGAAGGACGCCCTGCTGGTGGTCGGTGGCCTGGCACTGCTGGTTCTGGGTTCCACCTGGCTGGTAGATGCTGCGGTCAGTATCGCCCGTCAGCTGGGGGTGAGTGATCTGGTGATTGGCCTGACCATCATCGCCGCCGGTACCTCGATGCCCGAGGTGGTGACCTCCATCGTCGCCAGCCTGCGTGGTCAGCGCGATATCGCGGTCGGCAATGTCATCGGCAGCAATCTCTTCAACCTCATGGGCGTGCTGGGCCTGGCCAGCATCATCGCACCGGTCGGCATCGAGGTGAGTCAGGCCGCCATCCAGTTCGACATCCCGGTGATGATCGCCGTGGCGGTGGCCTGTCTGCCCATCTTCTTCAGTGGTCATCTGATCGCCCGCTGGGAGGGTGCGCTGTTCTTCTTCTTCTATATCGCCTATACCAGCTACCTGGTCATGGGCGCCCTGCAGCATCCGGCCTTGCCCATGTATGGTACGGCCATGCTTTGGTTTGTGTTGCCGCTGACGGCGATGACCCTGCTCGTGGTTGCGCTGCGCAGCTGGCGCTCGGGGATCGACACTGCTCGGTAATATCTTCTGTGTAATTTCGCTTCTTGTTTCTGGGTAATGGAATGAAACGTATCAATCTGTTGATCGTCATCGCGGTTGCGGTGGTGGTGATGTCGTTATGGGCGCTGGCCAACCAGCCGCAGGAACATCCACCCTGGCCGGAGAAGGTGGAAGGCTTTTCGTTTTCGCCCTTCCGCGAGGATCAGGATGCGATTGCCCATGTCTGGCCCAGCGAGGCGGACATCACCGAGGATCTGGCGCTGTTGGCGCGCAAGACCCGCGCCGTGCGTACCTATTCCACCGATGGCACCTTGAGTGAGATCCCGCGCCTGGCGCAACCGTTCGGGATCGAGGTGATGGTCGGCATCTGGATCAGCGACGACCTGGAGCGTAATGAACGTGAGATCGCCAAGGGCATCGAGCTGGCGCGCACCTACCCGAATGTCATCGGCGTGATGGTCGGTAACGAGGTGATCCTGCACAACTACATCAAGGTGGCGGAGCTGGTGAGTTATCTCGATCGCGTGCGCGCCGAGGTCAAGGTACCGGTGAGCACGGCCGAACCCTGGCATGTGTGGATTGCCCACGCTGATCTGGCGGCCCACGTCGATGTGATCTCGGCACACATGCTGCCCTACTGGGAAAAGCAGCACGTGGATCGTTCGGTGGAATACGTGCGTGACAAGATGGAGCTGTTGCAGACGGTCTTTGAAGACAAACCGATCCTGATCGGCGAGGTGGGTTGGCCGAGCAATGGCCGTACCCGCGGTGGCGCCGAGGCCAGTGAGGCCAATCAAGCCGCGTTTCTGCGTGACTTTTTGGCGCTGGCCGAAGTGCAGCGTTATGAATACTTCATCATCGAGGCCTTTGATCAGCCGTGGAAGGCGGGCTCATCTGAAGGTGCGATCGGCGCCTATTGGGGCGTGTACGATGTCGAGCGTCAGCCCAAGTTTGAATGGATAGCGCCGGTGGTGGAGACCCCGCACTGGTATTGGCTGGCGGCCTTGTCGATCGTATTGGCCGCGATTGTGTTCTCGATGCTGCTGATCGATGGCGCGCACCTGGGCACGCACGGGCGCAGCTTCCTGGCCATCGTTGCCTACGGTGTGGCGACGGTCGTGGTGTGGGTGGCCAACGATTATTCGCAGCAGTATCTGAATTTGTTTGGTCTGATCATCGGCCTGTTGTTGGTGGTGGGCATGATCGGTGTGATCGTGGTGATGCTGACCGAGGCCCATGAATGGGCCGAGCTGCGTTGGAGCACCTTCCGCCGCCGCGCGGCGAATATCATCAACCTGCCCGATGCAGAGCTGCCCTTTGTCTCGGTGCACGTGCCCTGTTACAACGAGCCGGCGGAGATGATGATCGACACGCTCAATGCCCTGGCCCGCCTCGATTACCCGCGCTTTGAGGTGATCGTGATGGACAACAATACCAAGGATGAGGCGGTGTGGCGGCCGGTGGAGCAACACTGCGCTACTCTCGGTGAGCGTTTTCGTTTCTTCCATGTCGACCCGCTGAGCGGCTTTAAGGGCGGCGCGCTCAACTACGCGCTGCGTCAGACAGATCCGCAGGCCGAGGTGGTGGCGGTGATTGACAGTGATTACCAGGTGTCGCCGCATTGGCTGCGTGATCTGGTGCCGCAGTTCCGCCATGACAACATCGCCGTGGTGCAGGCGCCGCAGGATTATCGCGACGGTGACGAGAACCTGTTCAAGCGCATGTGCTACAGCGAATACGCCGGTTTCTTCCAGATCGGCATGGTGACGCGCAACGAGCGCAACGCGATCATCCAGCACGGCACGATGACGATGATCCGTCGCCGCGTGCTGGAGCAGGTGGGCGGCTGGGCCGAGTGGTGCATCACCGAGGATGCTGAGCTGGGGCTGCGCGTGTTTGAACACGGTTACGAGGCGGTGTACGTGCCGAGCAGTTACGGCCGCGGCCTGATGCCCGATACCTTCATCGACTTCAAGAAACAGCGTTTCCGCTGGGCCTACGGTGCGATGCAGATCATGCGTGGTCACCTGCGTGAACTGTCGGGGCGGCGCGAGACCAAACTCAAGTCCGGTCAGCGTTATCACTTCTGGGCGGGCTGGCTGCCGTGGATGGCCGATGGCTTCAACCTGGTCTTCAATGCGCTGGCGCTGTTGTGGTGTGTGGGCATGATCCTGTTTCCCGGCGACATCGCACCGCCGCTGATCATCTTCTCGCTGCTGCCGCTGGCCTTGTTTATCTTCAAGTCGGCCAAGCAGGTGTACCTCTACCAGAGCCACCCGGATGCCAATCTGGGGCGCACGCTGTCGGCGACGATTGCCGGCCTGGCCTTGTCGCACACCATCTCCAAGGCGGTGTTGTCGGGGCTGGTGACCAAGGACAAACCCTTCTTCCGTACACCGAAGATGGCCAATCGCCTCTGTTACCGTTCGGCGTTGCTGATGGTGTGGGAAGAGGGGTTGCTGGCGCTGGCCTTCCTGTTGAGCGTGGTGGGCGTGATCTGGCGGCAAGGGGCCGATTCGCCCGACATCCTGTTCTGGGTGGTGGTGTTGTGCGTGCAGGCCATTCCGTATCTGGCGGCGGTGTTCATGTCGCTACTCAGCGCGCGCGTGCAGGGTGACGAGGTGAGTCTGGAGAGCGCCAAGCTCGGCGCGGGCAACGAGACGACCTAAGGTCGTCTCGGTTTAATCGCGGACGATGCGGCCGCTGAGCAGATCGATGATGCGGCTGGGTCGGCCACGGCGTGTACTGCTACCGTTCAGCACGTAGTCCAGGCGGTCGCCAAAATAGCGCTGGATCATCATGTCGTTGGTGGCGGGGGCCTTGCCCGACGGGTTGGCGCTGGTGGAGACGATGGCGCCGCCAAACTCGGTGCAGAGGCGCTGTACCAGTCGGCTGGGGCTGATGCGCACGGCGATCGAGTTGTGGCGGCCGCACAGGTAATCGGGGGTGGTGTCCTGGATCGGGCAGATCCAGGTCGTCGGCCGTTCGCTGGGCGTGCTGATCTTGGCCAGCAGCGCCTCGTCATCGACATCGATGTAGCTTTGCAGTTGCGCCAGGTTGGCGGCGATCAGGATCAGGCCCTTATCTTGCGGCCGTTTTTTGTATTCGAGCACGTGTTCGACCGCGTGCATGTCGAGCGGATCGCAACCGAGGCCGTACACGGTCTCGGTTGGATAGGCGATCACGCCGCCCTTGCGCAGGGCGTGGACGGCGCGGCGGAGATGAAAGCGCGAACTCATGCTTGCTCGCGCGCGACGGCGCGATAGCCGATGTCACGGCGCATGAACATGCCGTTCCAGCTGATCTTGTCGCACAGCGCGTAGGCCTTGGCCTGCGCCTCGCTGACGGTGTGGCCCAGGCCGACACCGCACAATACGCGGCCGCCGTTGGTGACGACCTTGCCGTCCTTGTCGCTGGTGCCGGCGTGGAAGATCTTGGCGTCGGCGCTGTCGGCGCCATCCAGACCGCTGATCACATCACCTTTGGGGTAGTTGCCCGGATAACCAGCAGCGGCGAGCACCACGCCCAGTGCGGCGCGGGGGTCCCAGTCGGCGCTGGTTTGATCCAGCTTCTCGTCCAGTGCGGCCTCGCAAAGGGCAACCAGATCCGATTGCAGGCGCATCATGATCGGTTGGGTTTCGGGGTCGCCAAAGCGGCAGTTGTATTCGATGACCTTGGGCGCGCCCGTGTTGTCGATCATCAGCCCGGCGTACAAAAAGCCGGTGTAGGGATTGCCTTCGGCGGCCATGCCTTTCACGGTGGGTTCGATCACTTCACGCATGATGCGGGCGTGCACGTCGGCGGTGACGACCGGGGCCGGTGAGTAGGCGCCCATGCCGCCGGTGTT
>DHYU01000007.1:115911-116117 GCA_002415485.1 Proteobacteria bacterium UBA5122 | reverse complement strand
AGGCCGGTGGTTTCCGTATCGAGGATAATTTGACGCATGGGGACTCCTACAACTCTGCGAGCTTACAATTCATCGATGCCGCGATTGGCCAGGCCATCGGCACGCTCATTCTCGGGATGGCCGCTGTGGCCCTTGATCCACTGCCAGTCGATCTTGTGCTGCGCCGCCGCCTTGTCCAGGCGCTGCCACAGATCCACATTCTTCAC
>DHYU01000007.1:70739-115851 GCA_002415485.1 Proteobacteria bacterium UBA5122 | reverse complement strand
GATGGCCGCCATCAGCTCCATGCGGTTATTGGTCGTCTCCGCCTCACCGCCAAAGAGCTCTTTCTCCACCCCTTTGTAGCGCAGAATCGCACCCCAACCACCCGGCCCAGGATTACCGCGGCAGGCTCCATCTGTATAAATTTCAACCACTTCTATTTCACTTCTCCAGATGATTGCGAAGACACGGCACGACCGCGCGTCGTCGGCTGCACCAGCCCGCCAACCCCCGGCCGCGCCTTGCGCCAGCGCTCCTTGATCGGCGTGATGGTCGTCACGCGCTTCTTCGCCACCAATATATAGACGCCCGACAGACGCGGCCAAAAACGACTGCCCAGCCGCTCCATCAGATTACAGCGGGCCATGATAGCGCGATGCTGTAACGGCGGCCGAAAGAAAAAATGCTCGACCCGCACCACATCGAAGCCAAGTAGCTCGACCCAATCGCGAATCCGGTTCGGGCTGAGAAAATTGGCGCACCACGGCGCCTTGCGTTTGCGCCCACGCAGCAGTGAGGCCATGCCCCACAGGCTCCACGGATTGAAGCCCATCACCACCACATGCCCCTCTGGGATCAACACCCGATCGGCCTCGCGCAGGATCTGATGCGGATTACGTTCAAACTCCAGCGTATGCGGCAGCAGCACCACATCGACGCTGTCGGTCGCGATCGGCAGGGAATCCGGGTAGACATAGGCGCCGGGGATCAAGGTGCGACGGGTGGCATCCGGGTCCAACAGCACCTTGTGCGGGATCCGGCTATAGGCCAGCAGATCATCCCCCAACAGACACCCCACCTGCAGGATGTGATAACCAAACAGATTGGCCAGCACACGCTCCATCTGCTGCCGCTCTTCTGCCAACAACTGCTGCCCGAGCGGCCGGTTGTACCAGCCGCGCAGATCGTGGCGGAAGACATTAATCTCGCAGCGTCTGAGCTTTGTGATCATAAGACCTTGAATTCTTGAAAATTTATAGGGCTATTATCCGCGTCCGCCATCCCTTGACGCGCCCGCAGTCGCTTGTCAGCATTGTGCCCAAAAGCAGCCATGAAGAACAGCCTATGCACCCGGTTCATCCCATCCCCATTTTCGAGGACAACTACGTTTGGGCCATCGAATTTGGCGAGCGCCATGTCGCCATCGTCGACCCCGGCCTCGCCCAGCCCGTGATCGACTATCTCGAACGCCACCAACTCCGCCTCGGTGCGATCCTGATCACCCACGGCTGTTGGGACCACATCGGCGGCATCGGTGACATGTTGGCCTACCACCGGGTCCCCGTCTACGGCCCCACCCACGACCGCGTACCGCACCTGGACCACATGCTCGCCGAAGGCGACACCATCACCCTCGGCGACCTCACACTCCAGGTGCTCGACACCCCCGGCCATCGCAAAGGCCACATCAGCTTTTATGGCGATGACATGCTGTTTTGCGGCGACGCCCTGTTCTCCGCCGGCTGCGGCAAACTTCATGACGGCAGCTATGCCCAACTCTACCAATCCCTAAATAAAATCAGATGCTTGCCCGATAAAACCCAAGTGTATTGTGCACATGAATACACCGCTGCCAATCTGACATTTGCAACCCTGGTCGAACCGGAGAACAAGGATCTACAACGCTACGCAGAACAGGTGTATGCCCTGCGCGCCGCAGGCAAACCAACCGTGCCGACGACACTCGGTTTGGAATGCAGCATCAACCCGTTTCTACGCTACCAGTCAGCCACCGTTAAGGCGGCTGTTGAACAATGGGCGGGTGCGCAGCTCGGCAGCGATCTCGAAATCGTCACGGCACTTCGCAAATGGAAGAGCAGTTTGGCCTGAGTGTTGTACAATGCGCACACGAAATCGTATCCGCCGTTTAATTTAGGACAACGCGACATGAGCCAACACAGCCATCCATCCCGCCGCATTGCCGTGCTCGGCTGTCTGGTGGCCAGCAGCCTGCTCCTCAGCGCCTGTGCCCAGCATCAGGCCTCGGCACCCGCGCCTAGCGCCGACATTGAACTGCATACAAATGATGTCGATCATGAACCGGCCGTCGACACACAGACCATCACAATCACGCAAGATACGGAAACAGAATTCGCCAGCATCGAAGATGCCCGTGAACATGCGGCCGCACATGCAGTTGAGGATGTCGACGAATCCAGCGACAGCGAAATAGTCGAACTCGAACACAGCGACGACGAAATAGTCAGTGATGAAGCCGCTATCACGAACAGCGATGATAGTAATGAAACCACACTGGATGCCACCGTCAACGATGATATCTGGCAACGCATCCGCGCTGGCTATGCATTACCAGATGCCGATCACCCCGGCGTCATTGCCGACCGCGATTGGTTCGCGCGCAACCAGGCCTACATCGACCGCACCTTCGAACGCTCACGCCCCTACTTGCATCACATCGTTGAAGAAGTGGAGAAGCGCGGCATGCCGATGGAGATCGTGCTGTTGCCAGTGGTCGAAAGCGCCTTCCAACCGTTCGCCTATTCCCACGGCCGCGCCGCTGGCATCTGGCAATTTATCCCTGGCACCGCAACCCGCTTCGGCCTCAAGATCGACTGGTGGTATGACGGCCGCCGCGACATCTATGCCGCCACCAAGGCCGCCCTCGATTACCTCGAATTGTTGCACCAGCACTTCGACGGCGATTGGTTGTTGGCACTCGCCGCCTACAACACCGGCGAAGGTAATGTCGCCCGCTCCGTACGCAATAACCAACAGGCCGGCAAAGGTGTTGAATTCTGGGATCTCAAACTACCGCGCGAGACCCGCGGCTACGTACCTAAACTGCTCGGCATCTCCAGCATCATCGCCGAGCCAGACAAATACGGCATCACCCTGCCCCACATCCCCAATAAAGCGGTTGTCGGCCAAGTGGACCTCGGCTCTCAGCTCGACCTGGCCATAGCTGCCAACATGGCCGGCCTGACACTGGATGAACTCTATATTCTGAACCCCGGCTACAACCGCTGGGCGACCTCACCTGCCGGCCCGCATCGCCTGTTGCTGCCGCTGGACAAGATCAACAACTTTAAAACCCAACTTGCCGCATTGCCCAAAAAAGACCGCGTGCGCTGGGTTCGCCACAAGATTCGCGACGGCGAAACCCTCGGCACCATCGCCAAAAAATACAAAACCACGCCGGGTGCCCTACGCCGCGCCAACCAGCTTCGCGACAATACCATCCATACTGGAAAACACCTGCTCATCCCTACCGCCAGCAAGGCCAAAGGCAACTACGCCCTCAGCGCCGATCAACGACTGGCCACCCAACAAAACACGCCCAAAGGTGATCGCAAGCGCGTCCATGTGGTTGCACGTGGCGACACGTTATGGGGTATCGCCACCCAGCACAAGGTTGGCGTACGCGAACTGGCCGCCTGGAATGGAATGGCACCAACTGACACACTACGCCTCGGCCAACAATTGGTGATCTGGACTCAAGGCGGCAAAGGCGGCACACCACTGGCCGCAACCGAGCTTCCCAGCAGCAATCCACTGGGAAAAATGGCCACCCAAAAGATCAATTACCAAGTACGCAACGGTGATTCGCTGGCACGGATTTCACAACGCTTTAATGTCAGCGTCTCGGAGTTGCGGAACTGGAATCCCAGCGCACGCGGCAAGTATCTGCAACCGGGACAAAAGTTGGTAGTCTACGTCGACATCACGCAGCCATCAGAGAACATCTAGCCCGGCATCTGAATGACACGGCGACAGACTCAACCTGCGCCGTCTCGCCAACACCAGTGCCAAGGTTCGTAGGTGATGCCATGGCAGTTGTCACGGGCATACGAGAGATAAAATCCATAGTCCGCCGCATGCGCCTGTAACCAGGCAAAGGCCGGACTGTCTTCAAAACACTCTTCCAATACGTCATACCCCGGCGTGCTTAGGTCCAATGCCCGACCGGTGTGATGTTCGCTATAGCCTGGCGCGGCGCTGGCCTGCAGAATCTCCGCCATCGTTTGCCCATGATCCAGCTTCTTCTGCAACAACATCGCCTGATACGCCACATCACGAAAGGCGCTGACGACCTGCAAGACCACACCGTCGTTTGCCGCCGCCTGCTGCATCCGCAGCCACGCCGATGCAGCATCCTGGGTCAAAAAGCGCTCGCGACCGAACATGTCCAGCCCGATGGATACGACCGCAGTCGCCTCAGGCTGTAAACCCAGCTTATGACACTCGGCGTAATCATCCGCAATCCCCAGTTGTCGGTGCAAATCGGCAATTCGATCCCGATAGAACTGATCAATCAACCCCGTCATTGCCCGTCCCCAGGCATAACTGCATCAATCTGCGCATATCCACGATAGCGTGCCTCAAAGCGTTCGCGCCCACCCTCGCGTAAAAATGCCTCAAAGTCCCAAGGCTGCTCACTCAGTCGGTGTAACCGATCCTGTTGAAACACATAGACATCGGCGCGGCATAATCCACCTTCAACCAAAACATCCAATGACATACGCTGATATTCATCGCCCTCAAACGCATCCAACCGTCGCCAACCCTCTGCATTCAACCCGTCGTACAACACACCGTTCACGGACTGCCCCGCGGCGGCAACGATCGCCGGGTATTCCTCTGCCAACACCTGCCACCTTTGATAACCGGTCAACCTGGCAGGGATTGATTGCAGTTGCTGACCACACACCCGCTGCATGATCTCATCGCACATCAAGGTGCCGTAAGCAAACAGCGCTGGCATCAATTCTCTCCAACGAGAGAACACAGCCGCCTGGCCAAGATAACGCCCTTCATCATCCTCGACATTCCATACGATCGCCTCCGAGATCTCAAACCGCCGACCATCACGCGCCACCCGCACACCGGAATAATTATCGATATAACCGTGCTCAGTCACACGCCGTAACAATGCAGTGCGTGCATCCCGATTGATCGGCTCGGCCGAAAAACGCGATGGCAATTGGCAGAACGCATCAAACTCGAAACCAAACAAAGCCAAGGCCCGCTGATTGCCAAAGTTAAACACCGGATCATCTTCAGTACCGTGGGAGAGCAACACGAAGTCAGCCGCATCCAGATCTGGACGAAATGCACCCGCACCACAATCGATCAACGGCCGCCCAAGCAGGCGCTGATAACTGTTCAGCACACACCGCAGATATTCCTCAAGCTCTTGGGCATTAAACACAGACATGACCTACATCATCAAAAAGACAAACAACACCAATACCACCCACAACAGTATCAATACTGCAAACGAAAACGACAAACTCCGCAACACCCAGGTACGGGTCACGACATACTTACGCCAAATCACTGCGCCAGTGACGATGAACAATAATGCCCATAACAACCATGGCCCCAAATAGAGCACATCCTTCTCACCTGCACCCAAATTGAGATGACCGGCAGCAATCAGCCACACCCACACAGGCGTCAGTAGCAAGGGAAACACCAGAATGAAAATACGCTGTAGCAGCTTAATTATGCCCGGGCGCATCGAACGAGGTCCAAAATTGATCAGATAATACTTTACCCAATCCCTACCTCATGTGCGACAACAATAGAAAGACACTCCAATCAGGGTACAATCGGTAAGTCTATATAAAACTCGGTGCGCCGATTGGGGTCCGAATAAAATCCGATTACGCCGTTGTGGCTCTCGACAATGGCCTTGCTAATCACCAAACCTAATCCAGTCCCTCCAAGTTTGCGGGTGTCGCCCGTATCGGCTTGCGAGAACTTTTCGAACATACGGCTTTTAAATTTCTCTGGAATACCCGGCCCATGATCGACGACTGAGATCCTGACATGCTTGCCGCGTTTGGCCACCGACAGCTCCACCACGCCACCACTGGGTTCATACTTGGCGGCATTAGACATCAAATTACTCATCACTTGCAGCATTCTATTGTCATCGATACTCACATATAAGTCATCCGCAATGGGAAACAAGTCAAAACTGACGCAATGGGCACGTGCATAACCATCATTCCCTTCCACCGCCTGTTCGAGCAGAGAGCGCACCGACATCCTTTGGAAGTCGAACTTCATCTTCCCCGACTCGAACTTATCCATATCGAGAATATCGCTGATCAACGCCAACAAGCGTCCGGCATTGCGATCCGCGACCTGCAGAAGATCGTGCACTTTCTTTGGCACAGCACCCACTACGCCATTACTCACCAAGGACAATGACCCGCGAATCGATGTCAATGGAGTCCTGAGCTCATGACTCACCACAGAGATAAAACCGGACTTCAGCGCAGCCAATTCCTCAGCAGCTTGCTGCGCACTCAAGGCGCTACTCGTTGCCGAGCGCAATTGATGCTCCCGCTTCACAGCCGCAGTCACATCTGCAATCTGCACGATGCAATGACGACGCTTGCCTGTTGGCATCACAGGCTTGATGTAAATCACCTGTTGGATAGGTTCTTGATTCTTGATACCAACCAATGGAAAGCTCTCACGCATCAGCGCATGTGATAAAAGACTGGCATTGCCACGCACAAGACAATCATCAACGGATTGTTCTATCCGAGAACCTGCCAACTGAGGAAACAACTCAAACAACCCTCTACACTTTGCTTGCGTAACTTCTATTCCAGATGACATTTTCATCCAGTCATTCCAGATAATCACACGTTTATGGTCATCAATAACGATTACACCGCCCACCAACGAATCCAACACCATCGTCAGTAGCGCCTCTTCGTTTTCGGTAAATGCACTTTGCTTGGGCAGCACGAATTTCACTAGACCTCCGCAATACCAAGTTTTCTCATATAACCATCTATGCCATTCGCGAGCCCACTAATGGATGCCAGATCAAGAACAAAAACAACATAACCGTCAATCTCGCTCTGCTCCACATTAAAGTCGACACGCAATAGCAACACCATCGAATCCTTGCCATGATCACAAGCAGCGACTAAAACGTCTTCAAAACTACCCTGCTTAAAAGATGGAAGATCTGTCCCAATATCGTGAGCAAACAACTCTGCCAGACTACCAATGACCGCGTTCAAAATAATATTGCCAACTTCGCTAAGGGCCTCTTCTTCCAGCTCAGTCAAGCCTTCCAGAGGGAGCGTCTCCTTCATCAGCAAACGGACCAGCTCCAGGCTTTTATCGATCGGAAACAACAACATCGACTCGCCAGAGAAATTCCCTTCAAACCCCTGACTAACACCGCATACAGGCCCTGCACCTGTGCGATTAAGGGCCAAGACAGCCTCGCCGCGTGTCATAAACTCAATTCTCGGGGCCGACAGCCCGACCGAAGACCCCAACATATCACTAAGCGAAGCTGCAGCAGCACCCATGCCAATATTCAGTGCTTCAGCCAAGACATCGAGTTGTAGATCATTCAGCTTGGTCATTTGCAACTACTCCGGGGCAAAGATAGAGCAGATTTTTTCTTCAGAAATGGGCTTGGATATGAAACCGATCCCCAACGCACCAGCCTTCTGCTGGATCGAGCTTTGGATATTGGCCGTCAGCAATGTGATGCGTGCATCTGGATGTTTTTGAATCAGGCTTTGCGCCAATTGAATACCATCAATACCAGGCATATTGTAGTCAACAATGATGCGGGACAAATTCTGGCCATCTGCCTTAATCAAGGCATCATCACCGTTCTCTGCTTCGATGATTTCATACATCGGATGATGGTGCCTAATAATTGCAGACACCATCATCCTTGAAACACGACTATCGTCGATAATCAGAACTTTTTCCCCACTCACACCCCACCTCCCCTTCACATATATAACGCAGTCCTGTTGAGTATCGTCCGGACACTCACGGGCCTTTATACGCTATTTTTTAATGTAAATTATTAAGAGAAACAGAGGTACGCAAGAACGGCAAATTCTATATTCGTCTTTCTATATATTCCTGTATACGATCAACACCTTCAATTACAATGAGCCTGTATATTTCAACAACCTCAGTAGCAAAATCAAATACCACACTACCACTAACCAAATGACCACTTTTTGATATTATTTTCGACTCAACCAGGTCCTTTAGCTGTTGAAGCTTATGATCATTCAACATGATCCTCCCAACACTAGGCATGCTAGCCAACGTCTCCTTGCACAGACTCAAAGAAAGCCTGCGCAATTCCAGGTTTTGATAATTGATGCACTGAAAAAGCCCACGAAACTTCTCCTGATAATTGACATCACAGCTCCCGCTCACAGCGGCATGAGTGGCCATGCCGCGTACTTTGGCAATATTCTCTATCATCTCAGGCAGAAGCCTCATAGCGATCTCAACCAACGCCTTGTGATCTCTGTCCTCATATGAAGAATGACCATCAACTTCAGCAATCAAATCACGCCTAGAGAAAAGATTAGCCTTGGTTGCCAATCGCCAAATGAGCTCAACCAAACTTTCAATAAGTCGACTATGAAGGGAATAACAATCAACCACAGTCATTCCTTCATTATATTTCATCAACAATCGGCTCCAGTCTTCTTTTAAATCAACCAGCTCAACCTCTGACACCAAAAAACCTGATTGTTTATTTATCAGAATAACGCTACTTAAGTAGTAAGAAATGCTCCGTTGCAGAGCAGACAATTTGACTATAAATACTGAATCACCATCCATTGCCGCCAGGGCGGCACCCCTGTGTTTCTGAGATGCCACCAGCAAAAGGTTTATGTGCCTGATAATGGATAAGCTATTGACCTGTTTTATATAACTGGCAACACTCTCATCAATATTATTCGCCAAATAATCATCCCCCCCAGCTGAAGGGTTTATCACACCAGCTTTAATAGAGATGTTTGAATACATAATCACCCTCTAGGTCTGCGTTGGCGCTCATAAAGAAATGTCAACACCTTAGAACGATATTCGTTGTAAGCAGGATTATTGGCCAGGGCCAATCGGTCACGCGGCCTATCCAGATCAACATTCAGGATCTCGCCTACCGTTGCTGAAGGACCATTGGTCATCATGACAATCTTGTCAGACAACAACACCGCCTCATCCACATCATGGGTGATCATGATCACGGTATTATTAAGTTCAGACTGAATTTCCATGACTGAGTCCTGGAGATGTGCCCGTGTCAATGCATCCAGTGCACCAAAGGGTTCATCCATCAACAACACGGTCGGTTCCATCGATAATGCACGCGCGATACCCACACGTTGTTTCATGCCTCCAGAGATCTCCGCCGGATACTTATGCATCGCATGGTCCATGTGCACAAGCTTTAGGTTGTGCTCGATCCACTCTTTCATCTCTGGCTTGGTTTTCTTCTTTTTGAAGATAGCCTTGACTGCCAATTCGACATTCTGATAAACCGTCAGCCATGGCAACAAAGAGTGATTCTGGAAGACTACCGCCCGATCCGGCCCCGGCTCATTAACCTCCTTACCATTAACAATCACACCGCCCTCAGTAGCCTTATACAAGCCAGCGACAATATTCAGTACCGTTGACTTACCGCAACCGGAATGCCCTATGATCGATACAAACTCTCCTTTATTGATTTTCAGATTTACATTGTCCAAGGCCTTGAAAGGCCCCTTATTAGTCTGAAACTCAATCGACACACCTGACAGGTCCAGAAAATGGCGAGGATGATGCTCATCAGGGATAGCGACATCGTCATCAACAAGTACCGGCTTAGTCATAGACACTACATTCATCACATCAATCTCCTGGTTATCTGTACTCTTACCGACCTGCGTTTTTGTCATGAGACAAAACCTTCTGCAGCGTCAACATCATCCAATCAAGTAAAAAACCAATCAGGCCTATGGTCAGCACCGCCACCATAATCCGTCCCAGAGAATCAGAGCTTCCATTTTGGAACTCATCCCAAACGAATTTACCCAACCCAGGATTTTGAGCCAGCATCTCTGCCGCAATCAAAACCATCCAGCCGATGCCTAAAGAAATGCGCAAACCGGTAAAAATCATTGGCAAAGCAGCCGGGATGGCGATTTTAAATACCTGTGTTATCCAATGCAGACGGATCACTCTGCCAACATTGATCCAATCCTTATCAATCGATGCAACCGCTACTGCCGTATTGATCAAGGTTGGCCATAGTGAACACAAGGTGACCGTGATCGCGGAAGTCACAAACGACTTTTCAAACATCGGATCATCAGAGATATACACCGCACTCACCACCATGGTCACGATCGGCAGCCAAGCCAAAGGAGATACAGGCTTGAATACCTGAACCAACGGACTGATCGCGGTATACAACTTTTGGCTCAGGCCACAGGCCACCCCCATCGGAATCGCAATCAACGCACCTACCAGAAACCCTGTAAATACAGTCACCAGGCTGGTCCATATTTGATCAACAAACGTCGCCCGCCCGGTATATTCACGCATCTTTATCTCTGCATCAGGATTGGCCTCCAATTTCTTTGCGTTTCGTTCTTCCTGACGCTGGTAGAATTCCTCTTCTTTCTCACGCTCTGCTTGATGTTCCTGCCATAAACCTTGGGCCTGCTCCCAAACCTGGGATGGACCGGGAAGATCACCCAGACTTGTTTTCACTTGCGATGCAGTTCCGGCCCAAATAAACAAAAAGGCTGCGATCGCAATCAATGGCAAACCAATGACGTTGATAATCTCGTTTACTTGCTCACGTGGGCTTTCACCGCTACATAATCGAACCACAGGGCACAACCATGAGAAACCTGTCATTTCCAGGTAATTAATTAATTTTGTCTTCATATCTTCACCTTATAACCAGATCTTCGTTGAGTCTGTTTACACCCCCGCCACTGCGGGGGTATATCAAGGGGCAATCCTTGCAATCCAGGGTTACAGCTTGTCGCCTTTCTTCAGACCAATCTTCAACTTCTCTAGGTATTCATTAGGCTTGGAACCGTCGTAAACAACACCATCAATGAAATCACCCTGAGGCCCTTTAAATCCTGTTTCAGTGGCAAAGTCTGGGAAGTCCGCTTTGGTAAAGTGGCCATCTGCAATCAATGCCTCGGCAGCCTTCTTGTAGATATCAGGGCGATAAACCTTCTTGGCGATATCCATGTACCAGCTATCAGGTTTGTGTTCTGAAATTTGACCCCAGCGACGCATTTGGGTCAGATACCAAATCGCATCTGAGTAATAGGGATAGGTCGCGTTATAACGAAAGAACACGTTGAAATCAGGCACTGAACGCTTGTCACCCTTTTCATATTCAAAGGTGCCTGTCATTGAGTTGGCGATTACGTCGTAATCAGCCCCCACATAGTTTGGCTGCGACAAAATCTTCACCGCCTCTGGACGATTGGCATTATTGTTTGCATCCAACCAATGCGCGGCACGAATCATGGCCTTCACCACGGCGATATGAGTATTGGGATTTTCATCCGCCCACTTTTTGCTTACCCCAAAGACCTTCTCAGGATTATTTTTCCAAAGTTCGTAATCAGTGATCACGGGCACACCTATCCCCTTGAATACTGCCTGTTGGTTCCATGGCTCACCAACACAGTAACCATAGATGGTGCCTGCCTCCATGGTGGCAGGCATTTGGGGAGGGGGTGTTACAGACAAAAATGCTTCTGCATCAATAGTTCCCGATGTATCGCCCTTATGCGGTGCATAGAAGCCTGGGTGGATACCACCAGCTGCCAACCAGTAACGCAGCTCGTAGTTATGTGTGGACACAGGAAACACCATACCCATCTTGAATGGCTTGCCTTCATCTTTATATTTCGAGATAACCGGCTTCAAGGCATCCGCCTTAATCGGGTGCACCGGTTTACCGCCTTCATGGGGCACGTGCTTCTTCATCTCGTCCCATACGGCATTCGAAACGGTAATCGCATTGCCATTCAGATCCATGGAAAAGGCAGTAATAATGTGATCCTGCGTACCAAAGCCGATGGTAGCCCCTAGCGGTTGACCTGCCAGCATATGTGCGCCATCCAGTTCACCATCGATCACGCGATCAAGTAATACCTTCCAGTTGGCTTGTGCCTCCAGCGTGACAAATAGCCCCTCGTCTTCAAAAAAGCCTTTTTCATACGCAATCGCCAATGGTGCCATGTCAGTCAGCTTAATAAATCCGAACTTCAGATCTTCTTTTTCCAGATCTCCAGCATGCACCATAGAAGGTGACATCAACGTACCCGCACTGATTGCGAGCACTGCAGCAGAAAATAATGTGGCAGTTGCCTTTTTCATAAAACGGCGACGATCAGCGTCATCATTTGTCAGGTGCTTCTGTTTAAGCATGTTTGCGCTCCAATTTTTGTATTCAGTCTCAACACACTTTGATATGTGTATTCGTTATCACCAGATACAAACCGCCGTTGGTCGTCTCCTGGGTGTTCCAGCAAAGAGAGTGCGATTTTTTCATCGCCTGTTCATTGAGGTCTCATACCAAGAAGAGCAAACCGTGTGCCAATCAGCGCCACCAATACGTAACCTGTTGTTTTTACAAAAAATAAAACAAACCCAGACTTCCTGCCTCAATAAACACCCAAAAAAAATCCCCGCATAGCGGGGATTTTGCACAACAACTGATATCCATAATGGATATAGCATTCCAATATGGTGCAGGAGTTCTGCACCATTTTTGGACATCATCAATTAAATGATGCCTGGGCCATCAACCACAACTTATCAGTATCGGTCGCAAAGCCATCAGCGCTGTAGCTTGCATATTTGGCAAGCACCGTATAATTCTTGCCGAATTTTTTGGATGCCTGCAGGTTGACTTCATCACCATAGCTGGCCCCGCCTCTATCGGCAGAGAAGTCATGCATGGCAGCTACCAGATTTACACCGGCAACAGTGGTAGATACCTTTAAGTAAGTATCTTCCAATCCATTTGCAGGCGTTGCCAAAAACTTATCGCTCCATCCATTAAATGCGTGACCTGTCGCCAACGGTGTCGAGAAGGCCGAACCATCTGCACCCAGGACCTCCATGCCGAGCTTGACGGTCACGCCCGACACTGCCACACCACCTTCAATCAGGTTATAGTCGGCATCGATAGTTGAAGCGCCATCTTTATAATCACTCTGCGTTGCATATTCAGCCGCATACAGCGCCTTCACAGTGTCGGATATACTGGTGTCACCCGCAAAACGTAAACCAATAGTCGAGTTTGAACCCGCCGGGGCATCCACTAAATCCAGGAAATAACCATATGCACTTAATTTTCCGAAACCTAACCCGGTATAACCCACGTTGAACAAATGCGTCTCAGTATTGATATCACCATTAGCGGATGCTTCTCCAAATATGCGATTAACATTGGTGACATAACCATAGACAATGGTTGTGTCTGGCAAGCTGGTATTTATCACAGACAATCCATCATAAGTCTGTTCATTTTGACGCCAGCCGACATTACCGACAAAACGTGCGTTATCCAGAATTACACGCTGCCGACCTGCAGTAATGGTGGTATCTTTGACACCCTTGTAAATCAATTTAGCTTGATTAACTTCGGTTCCTTCAGGATCCGCGACCACTGGAAAATTTGTTTTAGCAGACGGCAGGCCTGTTGCATCGTTGTAGTCATCCGTAATCGCTGTCACATCATCGAACTCAACAAAGCCTGTAATATCGTTATAGCTACCGGTCGTATAATTCAACCGACTACGCAAGGTCATGGCAGTTGCTTCTTCGGCCATACCAGTTTGATCAACCGATTCATAACGGAGCCTAAAATCCAACCCGGCTTTTCCATCGGTCAACGCACCTGTCAGAGTTTCTTCAGCCACGACCTGCGTACTGCTCACTGCACCAACAGCCAGCAATGCAGTGACCACTTTCTTTACATGGCCCCGTGCTTTCTCTCCACATTTATACATATGACTACCCCTTTATATTAATTAAGTACTTAAAACATCCAGCCCTGACAGGCGGAAAAATACTACGAGCAGCGCCGTTACCACCCGCGTCATTCACACGTAACTCAGTAGAGTCTGTTTATAGTGGAATTCTGATAACAACACCGCCCATCGTGTCGCCAATCTGGAAATCAGTTTTGGGCGAGTCTTTATGATCGTTATGACAATCAACACAAGCCGAGGAAACTGCCACATCAGGATAAATAGCTGTAAAGTAGCTATTTCCCCCCAGGGTTTCTTCTTTATAAAAACGTTTTCCCGGATTATCCTGCATGAACTGCACGCCCTCACGCTCTGCATCTGTTTTGGGCTCGTTTTGACTATTGATAGGCCATGCTGAAATCAACGAATAACTAAAATCAGAGCTGTGCTCAGCCACACGCTCAGAGGCCATGCGAAACATTTGAGCTGGCAATGGCAATGCCACCTCATCCTGCCAATGTTCGCTCGCCTTAATGACCTTAGCCTCGCCAGCCAAACGTTTAACAACTTTCTCTGTATACACAGCACGATCCGCTTCCATCACAGTAAATAACGCATCTGCCATCTTTTGCGGCGATACTCCAGCTGGCGCACTGGCCGCCGGTTCTTCTTGACTGCACCCAGCCAACACAATTGCAGATCCAGCCAAAGCAGCCGCCAATACAGTATGATTTAAACGTTTCATAATAAATCTCCTTACAATCTTAATTTCGGGGGAGTTTTAACTTTGGCATTATTTCCCAGCCTTTTCTTGCTCGCGCTTCAATGCCATTTCTTGACTTTCAACATTCACCGTCGGTGGCGTAGAGAAATTGTTTTTAATCAACACTTCGTCAGCCAGTGAATTCACACTAAACTGATAACCATGACAATTCATACAAACACTGCGTATCATTTTTTCATTGGGACGCAGATTCATATTCTGATTATGGGTGACGGTTACTCTCGTTTCGCCACGCTGCATGCTTTCCATGCGTGGCATATGACAGGTAGCACACGAAACGCCTGCACCAGGCCCAACCAGCCCTTCCTGTTCCTGGCGCCACAAAATGTAATGTTTGGACTTGTTATAGTTACTACTATGTTGGTCATCATGACATTCAACACAACGATCAAATGCCGCCTGTCTCAAATAATAGGCATGTCCATCGTGACAACTATTACAGCCTAGATTGAGGTTATACGCCCCCTTGTGCATCTCCTGACGTGCCTCGGCCGGCGTCATCGCTGGTAAGCCCTGCGCCATCTTCATGCCATGGCGCCCTGCTTCAAAACCACTCACCTCGTCTTTATGGCATGCCTTACATTGCATCAACTCAGGCCTATCCAGCCACTGCCCTGTCGACACACCACTTTCGTCAATTTGATAATGACATTCAGTGCAGTTGACCCCGCCTTTTGCATGGGCCGATGCCTGCCAGCGACTCAGCTCTAGAGGGTCCAATGTAACGTAATCAGGCGCATCCGCATCGGCCTGCTTCAGAGGTGTAATTTGTTTGCTTGATGTTTTAGTGAACCATTCATCAAAATTGCGTGCTGGCACTTTCGCCTCTGGCAATACACTTGGCTCATTGGCATGTTTAATCAAAAAATCTTCATAGAGCGCCTTGTTATCATGATAATTATGACAACCGGCACTTGAGCAGTTATCGAATTTCTTTTCTTTATGGCTAGGTCTATCATCAGCCACATTTTCATGACACAGAATGCAAAAATCATCGGACAAGGTAACGCCCATTTCGCGTGTTATCTCTCGGTCATGCTCGCCATGACAAGTCACGCACATCGTTGCATCCAGTATCGCTAAACGATCTGCATTACGTGGATCCCTGAATTTTTTAATTGGGTGAGAATCATCCGCATCATATAGCTCTTGTTGATGGCAGTTTAGACACGCCTGCTGCATCACCTCCGGCCCATCAAAGGCCTCGCCATGACAAACACTGCATGCCAGTTCGATCTGATAATGACCATGACTGCTCTCGCCTGGCAAAAACACCTCCGCACGACCACTGTCATCCAGCCACAGGGCATAACTGAAATAACCACCCAGCAACACACTGCTTATCAACCACAAAACCCACCACTTAATATTCGCTGCTTTCATGTCTGCCGGCCCTAATAAAAATAGGTCTTGAGGATATGGAAGCCGAGCAACACCGGCAGCGGCCAGAACAAAAAGATATGCGTCCAGGTCGAACAACGCCGCCAACGCCCCATCGCCAGGCTCGGGCGTTTCACTTCATACGCAGATGCGACGCCGGCGACTGCGCCGACCAGTGCCAAACCGCAAAAACTGAGCATTAAATAGAAATTGAGGTTGTCACCCATGCGCAGGCCGGTGTGCAGCAGCAGCACAATCAGCGCCACTAACCCCAACACCACATGCAACATGCGCCACGACGAGAACTGTGCCAGCCCAAACCATTTCACCCTTTTGCGCAGTGACACCAGAAGACCGATGACCGATAAACCCAACAACGTAAAACCGGTGATCTGTTTCATCAGGCTGTCCTGCCACAGATCACTCAAGTGCCAGCTGTACTGCACGCTGTTAGGCATGGCGATAGGGGTTAATAGAAAGGTCAGCAACGCCAACAACATCCCGATCAACGAAACCGCCATCAAAACCCGTGGCATGTTGTTAACACCTACTGGCTCACCTTGACCGATCAACTGCACCAGCTTAGGTTTACAACTACCACAAACAGTCGATGCGCCCGTGCATTCAGCCAAGGACTCTACGGTCTTGCAGCCCCCTGCAATCGCAGCCGACAAGGCGCCGCGCGTCACGCCTGTGCAGTTACATACCGTCGCCATTGCTGGCCACTGGCTGACATCCGCTGCATCCTGTCCTGGCCACAATTCACCAAATTTCTTGAATCGCAGCTGCTGCCAAGGCCAAACACGACGTTGAAATGTCACTGCCTCTTGCAAACGTCCGAGCTGTTCACCTTCGCCGATGGCAATCGCACCGATCAACCGACCACGCTTGATCACCAGTTTGCGATAAATGCCTTTGGCCTTATCTTCATACACCAACTGCCGCGACAGATTCGATACCTGTTCATCGGTCACATCACCAATACTGAACACCGGTGTGTTGATAACCTTCAGTCGCGCCGCCGCAATACTGCCCTTATACGAAGCCTTATTACCCACCAAGTGATGCGCCAATACCGATGCCTGTTCCAGGCCGGGCGCCACCAGGCCATAGACCTTGCCTCGGTGTTCAGTGCATTCACCTACTGCATAGATGGATGGATCAGAGGTACGCAGTTGATCATCGACCTTAATGCCACGCCCCACACGCAACCCAATCTTGCGCGCCAATTCAGTATTGGCTGCGATGCCCGTGGCAAAGACCACCGTGTCGCATTCGATCTCGCGTCCACTGCGCAGGCGTATGCCCTCAACCAGACGGTCACCCAAGATTGAGTGCGCACCATCGTTCAAATAAACCGATATCCCTAAGGCCTCGATCTGCTGCCTCATCATGTTTGCTGCTATGTCATCCAACTGCTGACCCAACAACCGACCACCATGCTGCACAATGCCAACCTCGGTGTGACTACGCTGCAAGGCCCGCGCCGCTTCGATCCCCAGCAAGCCACCACCGACAACAATCGTCCGCCGTGTGCGCACACGGCGCGCCAACAAGCCCTGCACGTCCGACATATTGCGCAGGGTATACACACCATTCAAATCACGCCCACTGAGATTGGGCACAAATGGTCGAGAACCTACCGCCAGCACCAAATGTGAATATGATTGTGTGTTCCCAAGGCCATCCGTAATCCTCCGCGCCTGGATATCCACCTCCACCACCGGGCAGTTGTAACGTTTGGTAATGCTTGGCACATCCGGCAACTGTAAAGATTGAAACACCTCGGCCCAGGTGGAATGCCCCGCCAACATTTGTGTCAAACGTACACGGTTATAGGGCTCCCATGGCTCATCGCCATAAATCACCAGCGGGCGCGTCGGGGCCAGACGATGCAACTCCTGCACCGTGCGCACACCGACAGGACCACTACCGACGATCACAATCGGTGATGTGGGCAAGCCTGCCGTGTTATCGCTCTGTATATTCCGCGTCGCCATATACTCCACCAGCGCCAAATAAAAAACGCCCATTCAAATCTCAGTCTGATGACTGCGTCTGAATGGGCGTCGTTGCCATTGCGCGAAACATCTTTGTTTCGCTCTCTCACGCGCGCTCGTCGTTGAGCCCGCATGCAAAAGTTATTCTGTTTGCTTCAATCGTATATAAAGTGTGCCTGTATCTCCCGTGACATCACCTCAGTTACATCTCTCACTCGGCCGAACGCAGCATCTCCACAACACTCACCACATCGTTCGCCACTTCGGCCAGGCGTTTATTCTTATTCATCGCCGTGTTACGCAGACTGCGATATGCATCCTCTTCACTACACCCGTTCTGGCGCATCAGTATCCCTTTGGCACGCTCAATGATTTTGCGCTCCTGCAAGCTGCGACGTGCGGTATCCAAATCTGCCTTTAGTTTATCCAGCTGCTTGAAGCGGCTACGGGCCACCTCCAATACGGACACAATGCGTCCCACGTCCAAACCATCGATGACATACATGCTGACGCCACTGGCCAACACATCATCGGTCACGACACTGCCAGTCTGTTTTACAAACAAGGCCACCGGCATTGGATGGCGCTGACATAAGGCCGCCAATTCACTCAAGAGCGGATACGAAGCCTGCGGCACCGCCAACAACAACATGCCTATATCGCCCTGCGCCAAACGATGCGCTAAGGGCGCGCTCGCTGCCAAGGTGTCTACCTGGTAACCACCTTGCGGCAAAGCCTGCATCAACATCTGTTCTGTTTGTTCTGAATTTGTCGCAATCAATACCTTCACAGACTAAACCTCCCACACGTGTTTGTTTATGTGAGAGCAAACACTGTGCCAATCAACAACAAACCCTATAACTCATTATTTAAAAAGGTTTTTATGACACTCAGACAAACTGGGTTTCAATTTTGGACCATCACTGCGCACCAGAGATGCACATCACGCACATCGCTTCGCACCCTAAAGTTTCATTATCAATGTACGTTTTGATACCCTCCTCATCTTTCACGCAATGACCGTGAAATTTTCCGTTGTTATAATCAGCGCCTCATTCAGTCGTGAGTATCATTCCCATGTCCGTAGTTACTCCCCCAGTCTTTCAGTCAATCAAGATCGCCGTATTAACCGTCTCCGATACCCGCACCGAGGCCACCGATGCATCAGGGGCAACGCTGATCGAATTATTCAGCCAAGACGGACATCAGCTGTTTGAACGCCGCATCGTGACTGACAACAAATACCGTATCCGTGCCCAGCTCTCGCAGTGGATCATCGAACCAGAGGTCCGCGTCATCCTGATCACCGGCGGCACCGGCTTTGCCGATCGTGATGTCACGCCCGAGGCGCTGGAGCCGCTGCTCGACAAAACCATCCCCGGCTTTGGCGAGATGTTCCGCACCCTATCGATGGCCGACATCGGCAGCTCGACCTTTCAATCGCGCGCATTGGCCGGCATCGCCAACGGCACCTTTATCTTCTGTCTGCCCGGCTCCACCGGCGCCTGCCGCACGGCCTGGGAACAACTCCTGCGCCCGCAGCTCGACAACCGCACCCGCCCCTGCAACATCGTCAAACTGCTGGAAAATGTCGCCAAACATTGAGCCGGTATCGGCCGTCATCCTCGCCGGCGGTCAAGGGCGCCGGATGGGTGGTATTGAAAAGGGACTGATTGAGGTCGGTGGCCAGACACTGCTCGACTACGTCATCGCCACCATCCAGCCCCAGGTGGATGAACTGCTACTCAATGCCAATCGCGCACTGGAGCGTTATCAACGCTTCGCGCTGCCGATCATCAGCGATGATGTCGCCGATCTCGGCCCGCTCGGCGGCATCGCCAGTGGCCTGCACCACAGTCGTCACCCGTTGTTATTGGTCGTGCCGTGTGACTGCCCACGACTGCCGCGAGATCTGGTGACAAAACTCTATCAGGCCATGCAACAGCAACAACGTCCCCTCGCCGTCGCCCACGATGGCCAGTGGCTGCAACCCCTGGCCTGCCTGATCCGCCGTGAACTATTACCGTCGCTGGAGGCCAGTCTCGCCGCCGGCGAACTCAAGGTGCAGCATTGGCTGCGACAACAATCCCCGGCCATTGCCGAGTTTGACGACGCCGACGCCTTCGCCAACATCAACACACCTGAGCAACTCACTCAACTTGCCGGGGCTGACGCATCTGAATAGAATCAACAGCCACTCACTATAAATAATGAGGATCGCCCCCACGGCCACGCAGCAGGGGCGCGCGCCCAGAGGGGAAAACTATGCATAAACTCATCACCTGCTCACTATTGAGCATTGGTCTATTGTTCAGCGCCCACGCCCAGGGAGCCATCGGCAAGGCCGGGCCACCAATCGGCAACATCCCCACGGGCGATCAACCCCTATGGCTGACCACCGAAAGCCCTCGCTTCCCGCGCATCGATTATTTCTCGCGCCGCAGCGACGGCGCCAACCCGGAACAGGCCGACGAGCAGGCCAAGGACAAGATCTTCCAACTGCTCAACCCCACCGGCGATGTACCGGCCGATGCCATCGCACCACTGGCCGACCTGCAGATCCTCGACCGCTGGCACGATACCGCCAGCAACACCTATTGGTCATACGCCGGCCTGCCACAACAAAGCGCTGCCGACTACCTGCGCGAACAGGTCCAGCAGCTGGATGATCGCACCGAGGCGGCCGTTCAACTGAGTCAGAAGGCCGGCGACCTGCTGCAACAAATCGGCGCCGCCTACCGGGCCCACACCCTGCAACAGCGCCGCGCCGTATTTCAGGATGCCCTCAAGACCGTCGACCTCACTGGCCGCGGCACCGAACCACGCTGGACCCTTGAATCACTTGACGAGACCCTGCAATCCTTGGTCAGCCGCGCCACCGTCAGCCCCAGTAGCGATAGCGACAGCCCCCACGGTGATACCCTCAAACGCGTGCTGACTGCTGCGTTCAAGGCGGCCAACCTCACCCAAAGTGATAATGGCGACTATGTCATCCACACCTCGCTCACCGTTGCAGAAGAGCGCCAGCAAAACAACTGGATCCTGGCCCGCGGCACCCTCAAGCTCGGCCTGCTCGACAGCAGCAACCTTGACCTGCGCGGCGAAAAGGAGTGGCAGATCGACATCATGGGCTTGACCGCCAACGCCGCCATCCGCCGCGTGCTGGAAAAGGCCGAGTTTCTGCTGAAAAAAGAGATGCGCAGCACGATCATTGCCTTTGGTGCCGCCATCCCGGAACCGGAACCGGCCCCCGTCGCAGCGGCTGAAACCAGCGCTGTGGTCGAATCAAGTGCCACTATCGAATCCAGCACCGCCCCGGTCGACAAACCCGCAGCCAAACCCAGCACACCAGCCCGCGCAACCAAGACAGTGGATGAGGGCCCCGCCGCCACCGCCATCCCGCTGGAGCAAGGCGGCCCGATCACCGCCGAACCGCTGTAATCGGCCGCATAGCGCCGGGGGCTTCCTTGCGGCCTCCGGCACATCCCGGTAGACTCGTGCGTTTTTTACGCCAACGCGCAAGGACACTCCCCATGCAGATCGCCAAACACTCAGTGGCCACCATCACCTACACCCTGACCGATAACGACGGCAACATCATCGATCAGGCAGGCAAGGACAGCCCCTTCATCTTCATCCACGGCATCGGCAACATCATCCCCGGTCTCGAAAACGCCCTCGCCGGCAAGACCAGCGGCGACCAACTGAACGTCGCCATTGAGGCCGCCGACGCCTATGGCGAGCGCGACGACAACATGGTGCAGGTATTGAACAAAGACATGTTCCAAGGCGTCGACGATGTCCGCCCCGGCATGCAGTTCCATGCCCAAACCAACCACGGTATGAGCGTGGTCACCGTCACTGAGGTCAGCGGCGACGAAGTCACCATCGACGGCAATCACCCGCTGGCGGGCATGGCGCTGAACTTCGACGTCACCATCCTCGACGTACGCGACGCCACCGAAGACGAACTCGCGCACGGCCACGTGCACGCTGCTGGCGGCTGCGGTCACGACCACTAAGCCACGTCACACAGCATCGCAAAAGGAGGCCTCGCGCCTCCTTTTACGTTGTGCGGCCGCAACTGCCGCCCTCCACGGCGATGAGGTATAATCGCCCGCTTTCATTTTGCAACCATCACAAGCAATCACTGCGCAAGGTTCATGGGGGAATACATGCAGGCATCAACTAAAGCGAAAGTCGCCATCGTCATGGGCAGCAATAGCGATTGGCCGGTCATGCGGCTGGCCGCCGAGATGCTGGCCCAATTCGGCGTCGCCTACGAGGCACAGGTCGTCTCCGCCCATCGCACACCCGAGTTGATGTTTGAATTCGCCGACCGCGCCGCCGAACACGGCATCGAGGTCATCATCGCCGGGGCCGGTGGCGCCGCCCACCTGCCGGGCATGATCGCCGCCAAGACCACCGTGCCTGTGCTCGGCGTGCCCGTGCCCTCCAAATACCTGCGCGGTGAGGATTCACTGCTGTCGATCGTGCAGATGCCCAAGGGCATCCCGGTCGCCACCTTCGCCATCGGTGAGGCCGGCGCCGCCAATGCCGGACTGTTCGCCATCGCCATGCTCGCCAATCAGGACCCGGCCCTGGCCGACAAGCTCACCGCCTTCCGCGAAACACAGCGCCAAACCGTACTGGCGATGGAGCTGGACGACAAACCATGAGCGCAACACCGGCCGTGATCCCTGCGCCCGCCACACTCGCCATCCTCGGCGGCGGCCAGCTCGGCCGCTACTTTGTCGCCGCGGCGCAGGAACTGGGTTATCGCGTGATCGTACTCGACCCCGACGCCAACGCCCCCGCCGGCAAGATCGCCAACGAACACCTGATCAAGGGTTACGACGACGCCGACGCGCTGGCCTACCTGGCGCAACACTGCGCCGCCGCCACCACCGAATTTGAAAACGTGCCCGCCGCCAGCCTCGCCACACTGGCCGCACACATGCCGGTACACCCGTCGGCCGACGCCGTCACCATCGCCCAGGACCGCATCCGCGAAAAACGCTTCCTGCGCGACCACGGCCTCGCCACCGCACCGTTTATCACCGTCGAACAACAAACCGATCTCGACGCCGCCGGCGACGACATGTTCCCCGCCATCCTCAAGATCGCCCGCTTTGGTTATGACGGCAAGGGCCAGGCCCGCATCGCCGACCGCGCCCAGGCCATCGCCGCCTGGCAACAATTCGGCACCGCCTGTGTTTTGGAAAAGATGGTACCGCTGGATGCCGAGGTCTCGGTGGTACTGGCGCGCAATGCCCACGGCGACTGCCAGTGTTTCACCCCGGCCGAGAACATCCACCGTCACGGCATCCTCGATGTCTCCATCACCCCGGCGCGCATCGGCGACGACCTGCTGCAACAGGCACAGGCCGCCGCGCAGGCCTTGGCGCAGGAGATGGATTACGTCGGCGTCCTGGCCGTGGAATTCTTCATCAGCAACGGCCAGTTGCTGATCAATGAAATGGCGCCCCGGCCGCACAACAGCGGCCACTACACGATCGACAGCTGCGTCAGCAGCCAGTACGAACAACAGGTGCGCGCCCTCTGTTCACTGCCGCTGGGTGATGCCCGCCCCCACAGCGCGGCGGTGATGGTCAACCTGCTCGGCGACCTGTGGTTTGACGCAAACGGCCAAGGCCCGCACGAACCCGACTGGACCCAACTCAATCGCGTGCCCACGCTCAAACTGCATATGTACGGCAAACTGGCCGCACGCCCCGGCCGCAAGATGGGCCACTTCACCGTGCTCGATCAGGCCCGCGACAGCGCCGTGCAGACCGCACTCGACGCCCGCCGCGCCATCGGCATCAAGGACGACTGATCCGGCGATCAAGGCCGCTCAATACAGCCGGCCCACTCCAGTCAGCGCAGCGGCTTGCGCACGATCAAATGCAGATAACGGCCGAGGTGTAGATAAGGCTCCTGGCGCGCATACTTCATCTCGATGCGCACCACCTCCTCCACCGGCCGCCCATCGCGCAGCCGCCGCTCCATATAGTCATAGATCGCACGCACCCCGGCGCGGCTGACCACCTCCAGCCCCCACTCGGCCAACCAGCCCTCGACCTCGGCCAGGGACAGCGGGTGATAAGGCGTCAGGCCACCGTCCTCGCCCATGAAATCGCCGTTCTCGACCCAACGCCAATTGCCGCGCATCAGGTTGCGATAGATCAACGCATCCTTGTTGTAGAACATCAGCGACATATGGCCGCCCGGCGCCACCAGGTCGAACAAATCCTGCAAGGTCTGCCGCGGCTCGGCCAACCACTCCAGCACCGCATGAAACAACAACAGCTCAAACCGCCCCAGCTCATCGGCGTGCAAGGCCTGCACCGGCTGCTGATAAAACTGCGCCGCCAACCCGGCCTCGGCGAACTGCGCCCGCGCCGCCTCGACCATGTTCTGCGAGACATCATTCAACGCCACCTGATGCCCCAACTGCGCCAGCCGCAGCCCGAACTGTCCAAAGCCACAGCCCGCATCCAACACCGTCAGTGGCGGTGCCTGTTCCAGCTGCGGCAGCACATCCACCAGGTGTTGCCACACCACCGCCAGCCGCACCTCACCCTTGGCCGAACCATAGATGTTGCGTCCGAAGCGATCGACCAGGTCATCAAAATTACGATCCGACACACTCATGATTCACGCTGCCTTGTTGAATAAAACTGCTCGATGCTGCGCAACGAACGCAGATAGTGATACTGCAGCTGCGCCTCGTCATACCGGTGCTCGATCCCGACCGGACAGGCCTGCCGCGCCAGGCAACGATCACGACAGGCGCTATCGGGCTGCAGCCGATACTGCACGCAGGCCTCAAACGCAAAGCCATCCCCCGCCATCGCCTGCGCCGGACAGGCACTGACACAGGGCCGCGATACACAGCTCGCACAGGGAGGGTCGCCGACCATCTTCGGCGTCGGCGCAAAGGCCGAGTCGACCAACATCAACACCCGATAGGCAAACCAACTGCCCCACTGCGCATTGATGCCCACCCGAAACGGCGAGCCATGGTGCCAACCGGCCAGGGCCCCCAGGCGCTGCAACGGCACGGGCGCATCACCGGGATACAACACCCGGTAGGGCAACCCCGGATAACGCGCCGCCCACCACGCCGCCACCTGCTGCTGACTGTAGGTATCGATCGGGTCGGCCGATTCCCCCGCTGCAATCAACGGCGCCACCGACTGCCACAACTGGCGGCCACCGTGGCCAAACAGGATCAGCTGCCGGTAGCGCGACAGGTCATCACAACAGCCCCGCAGCGCCGCCTGAATGTCATCGGGCAAGGCATCCAGATCAAACACCGCGTGCAGATTGATGCCGTGCGCGACGAGTGAATCCGGTTCAAATGTCATAGGAGAAATCTTCGCTGTCGTCATAGGCCGGCATACTACCTCATCAGCCGCCCAGCCACCTGTTTTCGCCACATCCGGCTCATAAAGATATATTTCAACTTCAATTTATTAGCCATTGTTTTTAATAAGTTATTCCCAGATGAGCTCTAATTCCACCAGTAATTACCACACTAATTTCATTGACTAAGTCTAAAACTCGGGATTAAAGTTGCATCCGGGATGCATATTTGTATGCATTTTGGGGAAGCGTAAACACACATTACACGTATGAGGAGACCACATGGCCAAACTGAAAGGATATGCCACGGCGCTACTACTAAGCATCAGCACACCCGCGCTGGCAATCGACTTCGAACCACTGCCACTCAAGGCCCCCGAGCCTGCCGACAACCCGAGCACGGCGGCCAAGGTAAAGCTGGGCAAACAACTGTTTTTCGACAAACGCCTGTCGATCGATGGCACTGTCTCGTGCAATTCATGTCACGACGTGAAGGGCAACGGCACCGACAGCCGCCCAACCTCAATCGGTGTCGACAATCAGATCGGCGGCCGCTCCGCGCCTTCGGTCTGGAACGCCGCGTTTTTAAGCTCACAATTCTGGGATGGCCGGGCACCGACATTAGAAGAACAGGCCAAGGGCCCGATCCTCAACCCGATTGAAATGGGCATGCCGCACGAAGAGGCCGCCGTCGAACGCATCGCCTCTATCAAGGGTTACCAAAGCCAGTTCGCCGAGGTCTTCGGCGGCGACAAACCCGTCACCTACGACAACATCGCCAAGGCCATCGCCAGTTATGAGCGCACCCTGATCACGCCCAACAGCCCGTTCGACCGTTACCTGCGTGGCGATGAAAGCGCGCTCACCAGCCAGGCCAAGACCGGTATGGAAAACTTCAAGAAACTCGGCTGCATCCGCTGCCACAACGGCCCCGCCTTTGCCGGCCCGAAGATGGCCAGCGGCGAGGTCTTCTACCAGTACTTCCCGGCCTTCCGCAGTGAATACGACGAACAATACAAACTGCGCGAAGACCCCGGCCATCGTAATGCCGTCGGCGAAGACAAGGCCCCCGGCCTGTGGCGCGTACCGTCACTGCGCAACGTAGCCCTGACAGCACCGTACTTCCACAACGGCTCCGTACCTACACTCAAAAAGGCCGTGCAGGTCATGGCCCGCGTCCAGTTGAACCGTGAGATCAGTGAGGCAGAGATCGACAGCCTGGTCGCCTTCCTCGAAACCCTGACCGGCGAGTTCACCGTACAACACGAACCGACGCTGCCGGAGTAAGTCACCGGCACGCATCACCGCTGTGACCGCAACAAAAAAGGGAGGCCGTTATCGCCTCCCTTTTTTTATCTCCGCATCACCAGCATTAATGCAGGCAACACTTCTTATATTTTTTGCCGCTGCCACATGGGCAAGGATCGTTGCGACCGATCTTCGGCGTGGCGCGCTCATGAGGTGCGTTGTCGTCTTCCATCGACGCCTCCTCCAGATCCAAGGCCAGACGGTAAAACTCCAGCACTGCCTGTTGCATGGCATTCACCATCATCGGGAAGTTCTGCTGCAAACGCTCCGGGTCGGGGTTCTCGGCCAGGGCCTGCGGCCAGTCGGCAATCGACGCCATCAGGCTCAACAGCGACATGTGCTGATCGCGTAAAGCGCCCTCTTCCTGGCCACTCTGTTTCAACACCGCATCGAAGGCCGCGTATGCCTCTTCCCACTGTTCCTGCGCCAGCATGTAACCACGCAGGTAACCGTCACACCAACTGCTAAACTCCCGGCTCGGCCCGCGATCACCGGCCTGCACGGCATACTCCGCCGCCAGGTCCAGGGTCGCCTCATTGAGATGCTCGGCGAGATCCAGATTCAAGGTCACCCACGCGTGGCGCAGGTCCTGCTCAAAATCAAACCACTGATCAATCCCGGCCTGATCCTCACGCAGCAGCTCAAAACCCACGTCCACATCCGACACCACCACCGGGCTGGACAGACTGCCCACCACCAACCCCAGATACTGATTGATATTCAAACACTCTGCATGACGCTCCGGCGCGCTCAAAAACGCCTCCACCCGCGTCAGGGCCTGCTCAACGGTAAATTCCACAAAAGACTCCACAAACGAAAAACTGGCGACAGTTTACCACTGCTGCCTAGGCCAGGGCTGGATAGGTGAACGCAATAAAATTCGTCAGATTGACCGCGAAGTGAAACAGCACCGCCAGCCACAGGCGCCCACTGCGCGCATAGGCCAAACCATAAAAAACACCGGCCACCGTTGCCAGCATCACAAACAGCCAGCCGCCACCCAGATGGGCAATACCAAAGATCAGCGACGCGACCAACACGCCGATCCACATACCCCAGCGCGCCACCAACTGGCGCTGAATAATGCCGCGGAAAAAGGCCTCTTCCAGCACACAGGTGATCAACAGATTCGACAGGCCCCACAGCAGCAACAGCGTCAACCCCGGCCATTTCAGATCCGCCGCCACATAACCCGAAAGCACACCCAGCGTAAACACCACCGCCAGCATCAGCGGCAGCAACCACAGACTGCGCAGCGCCGATACACGCAGCTCGTTTGCACGCGCCATCACCGTCGTCCACAGCAACAGGGCCAATAGCGCCTTGTCCCAACTCAGGGACAGATCAAAACTGCGCGCCGCCTCACTCACCTGCACCGCCTCCAGCAACAGTGGATTGGCGACACCACCAAAGGCACGAAAACCGATCGCCAGCGACAAGGGCACAATCAGCCAGTTGAGCAGCAAACACGCCCGCCCGTTCAAAAAAGCAAAGCGTTCGCCAAACGCATAACCATAAACCGCCGCCGCCAACAGCGCGATCGCCAACGCAGGCAACCAGGCAAACACACCCAAGACCACACCGACGGCGAGCAAGGCCAGCACCGGCGCAAACACCCACACGCGTAGACGCTCGACAGACGCGCATGCCAACCCCAGCGCCACGACGGCGAAGAAGATCAATGGATAAAGCAGCGGCAGTTGGTTCATCGTGTGCGACCGGAGCTGTTTACACTAAACACCTTTCACAGGCACCCGCGCCAATACCGCGACCAACAGATCCCAATACTGGCCCACCGTATCGACCTTCACCTTCTCATCCGGGCTGTGCGGAAAACGGATCGTCGGCCCAATCGACACCATGTCCATCTGCGGGTACGGCTGTTTGAACAGACCGCACTCCAGGCCGGCGTGGATCACCATGAACTTAGGCTCTTTGTTGTAGATCTGCTGATAGGTCTCTTTCACCACCGCCAGGATCGGCGACTGCGTATCCGGCTTCCAACCGGGATAACCACCACTGCTCTTAAAGCCCGCGCCCGCCAGCCGCGCCAGCGCGTGCAATTGATTCACCACCTCACTGCGACCGCTATCGATCTGCGAACGCACCAGCGACAACAAGGTCGCCTGCTCAGGCGTCACACGGATCACACCCAGGTTCAACGAGGTTTCAGTAATGCCGTCGATCTCATCACTCATGCGCATCACGCCATTGGGGGAGGCATGGATCAGATTGACCAAGGTCTGTTGGCTCTGCGCGCTGAGTACCTGCGCCGGTAATGCAGTAGGCTCCAGACGAAACACCACCTTGGGATCGGCCAAGGCCAACTCGGCCAACACCGTGGCCTGATACTCGGCCAGCGCCTGCTGCACGTTCGCCACCTGATCGGCCGCCACCACCAGAGCACACTGCGCCTCACGCGGAATCGCATTACGCAGACTGCCACCGGTGAAATCAAACAACTGCACCGAGTCGCCCTGCTCAAACAAAAAACGCGCCAACAACTTATTGGCATTGCCACGGCCGAGATGGATATCCACCCCCGAATGGCCCCCCTTCAGGCCCGACACCTTTAATAAGAAGGCGGCATACTCACCGCCACATGCCTGCCACGTCAACGGCAAGCTCGTCGTCGCATCCACGCCACCGGCACAGCCCATGTAGATCTCACCCTCCTGCTCGGAATCAGTATTGATCAGAATCTCGGCCTGCAACACACCCGGCTGCAAGGCAAAGGCCCCGGTCATGCCCGCCTCCTCGTCGATGGTCAGCAACACCTCCAACGGCCCATGGGCCACATCATCACTGCCCAATACCGCCAAGGCCGAGGCCATACCAATACCGTTATCCGCGCCCAGCGTCGTCTGCCGCGCCTTCACCCATTCACCATCGGCCTCACGATCAATCCAAGGCTCGATCGGGTCCGTCGCAAAATCATGCACCTTATCCGCATTCTTCTGCGGCACCATATCGATATGCGCCTGTATCACCACCGGCAAACGATTCTCCATGCCCGCCGTCGCCGGTTTACGCAGAATCAAATTACCGACCTCATCCACCACCACCTGCAAACCCTTGTCCCGCGCCCAGGTCTGGATGTGTGTACTCAAGGCCTGTTCGTGTTTGGAGGGGTGCGGAATCGCGCAGATCTGTTCAAACCATTGCCATAAGGCTTGCGGGTAGAGATGGCCGAGCTGGGACATGGAGTATCCTTCATGTGAAGAGATGGTGGTAAAAATCAAAGCGCTATTTTTACCATAGATCCCCTACGCACGGTGCCATCACCACCAAACAACCTGCGTATAATGCCCACACCCACCCGCAAAGGAACGCCCCATGCCCACCGCCATGGCCAAACACATCCTGGTCAAGACCAAACAGGAAGCCGAAGACATAAAGCAGCGCCTGGATAGAGGCGAAGACTTCGCCAAGCTGGCGAAAAAACACTCCACCTGCCCGTCAGGTAAAAAAGGCGGCGACCTGGGCGAGGTGCGGCCGGGGCAATTGGTAAAACCGATCGAGACCGTGATCTTTAAAAAGGCCACCCACCAGGTCCACGGCCCGATCAAGAGCCAGTTTGGCTTTCATTTAGTGGTGGTCTATTTTCGGGACTAATCTCTCATCTCGCATCGTTCTTTGTTAAATCTGGAAAACGATGGTCCATGCTCCTTCCCCCTAACCAGTCCCTTGCTTACGAGACCCCAGACGCAACGCCATCGTAAATTTCTTCACCCGCATGTTGATCATCCGGCCATTGGGTTCTGCGGTATGCATGGGTGATATACAGGCAGCGACACCATCGACTGGCACGTGCGAACGCGTTACACCAGAGCCTTGATCCGGGTCATCAGGCGTATCGTTTTTACGCTGTTGCCACGGGGCGAGTTGATATATTACCCCGGCGACAAAGAACAGGCCTACCAAGAGCAACCAATAATATGCGCTATAGTCCTTGCTCACTTCCTGTTGAGCCACTTGTTCCATCTTCTGCCCTGTCACCTGCTGAACTGCTGCTGTATTTGCAGGCTCGGCTTCGGCCACATCATTCGCTGCTGATTCAGCACTGACCAGCGGTGCCGCCAATCCAAAACCGGCGGTATACGGTTCCATGTATTCGTTAAATGCCTTGTTCTTAGACACCACATCAAACTGCTGTGCTAACTCCTGATAGGTTTTGACCAGCTCTTTTATCGTTTCTTCACTGGCATCCCAATACTCTTTACGTGCGGCCTCCAACATGCGTTCTATCTTCTGTGCCAGTGCGTGGGCGTTGTGCTCTTCGAACCATTCACGCATATTCATGTCGTATTTATCCTGCACATAGATCTCAAAGAAATCCTGCCATTGGTCGTCGCGCACATTGTCAGGGTCGACGACCTGCCAGCCCCAAAAGTTGTTCAACACATCCAGCATGGTCAGCGTGCCGGCATAACCCTCTGCCTGCATCGCCTCTATCCATTGCGGATGGAACTGACGGGTACGCAACTCGCTGGCCAAAAAACGCCCCATCGGTTCTGATCGGTTATTATCCGGGTCACGCAGATTGGAGATATACATCTCGGGCGATGCGCCATCGAGATGACGTACTGCCAGTGAAATCCCGCCCATATATTGGAACGGATCATCACTGGTTAACATGCCATATAGATTGGACGAACGGGAAAAGACCGTGACATCGGTGCCGGTCAGGTTCTTGGCAAACAAATCGATATCGGCGAGCTTTTGGCTCCACAGCGTTTCGTCATTGCCATAAAAGAAACCCATGCGCGACAGATACAAATTGGCGAGCTTTGCATCTCCGTCCCAGGTATCAGAGGCCAATGTCGCACTCGCCAGGTTCGTGCCATAGTTACCGCTCTCATTGGAAAACACGCGTATGGTGGACAAGGTATCTGCCTGCGCCTCATCCACTCCCTCCGCCAATAGCTCTTGTTTTATTCGCTGTGTGTGGCGATAGACAAAGTTATTGTCTTCTTTTATCTGAGCCACACTCTCCACCGCCTGCGACAACAACATCATGACGTTGGGAAAGGCATCACGGTAAAGGCCTGTGGCAGAGATCACCACATCGATGCGCGGACGTTTCAATTCGCTGTAAGGAATAATCTCTGTGCCCGTTACCCGGCCACCTTCACTCCAAACCGGACGTACACCCATGGCATACATCACTTGCGCCTCTACCACACCATGATGGCGCATGGTTTCGATGGACCACATGGAAAACGACAACTTATCCGGAAACTCGCCGTGTTGATTAAAATAGTTATCTATCAAATCGGCCATCAAGGTCTTACCGACCTCCCATGCTTCCGGGCTTGGGACCTTGCCCGGATCGAATCCATATAGGTTCTTGCCCGATGGCAGCGCCTCCGGTGAACGTATCGGGTCTCCACCCGTACCGCTGCTGACGTAGCGGCCAGACAAGGCCTCTAGAAACGCACTATGCTCTTCTATGCCATGAAAATTTTGATAGTGCGCATCAACTTCACGCATCAGTGACTGCAGCTCACTGTCGGCAATGGCGTCTATATCACCATCGCCGGTAATAAAGTGTCTGACAACTTGGAATTCGGCCGAGTGTTTAATCTCACGGTAATCATAGATCTCATTGATAGACTTCGTATTAACAGGCGTGGCACTTTCACCAGATCCTGAAGCAACTGCCTGCGGTGAATAATCTTGCAACCAGCGTTCCGCAGCGGGTCCCAGCCGATCACCCATCATCTGCACCAGTGTCGATACAAGATGTTCTTCATCAGGCACCATGCCGAAGGTATGCATCCCCAAGGGCTGATTTTCAGAATTGAGCGCGCTCAAATAATCGTGTAACTCTGATATAAAACGATCAAACTGGAGATTTATCTCGCTCTCGTCCCAGCCCAAGTCCGCATGAATATTACGCTCGACTACGGCATCAATCAGTGACTGTTTGGTCTGTGTTTTAACACCGCCCTCATCCATCTCCCGGTATTGGTGAATCAGTGATTGCAGGTCTAGCAGCTCGGCATACAGGCCGCTTTTCGCAAACGGCGGAGTAAGATGACTAATCACCGTTGCCCGCCCACGACGCTTGGTCTGTAAGGCCTCACCAACGTTATCCATAATAAACGGGTAGACCACGGGCACATCTCCCACCGCCAGATTGCCATGATCAAATAACGATAGTCCGCGCTCCTTGCCCGGCAACCATTCTTGAGAACCGTGCGTACCCAAGTGTACGATGGCATCGACACCGAATTTTTCGCGCACGTAATAATAAACAGCCAGATAATGATGACTGATCGGCACGGTCATGTTGTGGTAAATAGAGCGCTCGACGTCTGAATCATTGCCACGCGGCGGCTGCGGCAACACGACGACGTTACCTGAGATGGAACGCGGAATGATGAACTGCAGTTGGCCATCAAATTCAACGACACTAAAACTCTCTTCCGGTTGACCCCACCTGTTTTCGATTTCAAGTCGAGTCGGTTCTGGCAGGGTTTCATACCATAGCCGATACGCAGACACAGGAAGCAGACCCGCTGCGCCATCGGCCTCACCCAAGCCGGGCAACTGTTCATATTTCATATCACGATAGAAAGGTCTGAGCATCAAATCCGCACGCTCAATAAACCACCGCTCTTCCTTTTTCTCCAGCGTATAGCCATCATCTTTCAATGCACGAAAGATCGAGGCCAGACTGGTGGGGATATTCAAAAATGAAGCACCGGCATTTTTCTCGCCGGGCGGGTAGTTGTAAAACATAATGGCGACGCGTTTATCAGCATTATCCATATGTTTTAGTTTGGCCAGGTTCACGGCCTTATTGATGACACTATTGAGCTGATAATCGATCGTCTTGGGCGCGGTCTGACGGTCCCTGGCAGATATAACGATCGGATCTATGGCCCCGGCGATTTCTGGCTTGGTTAAATAGAAAGGTGTCGCTTGTGCCGGAATCCCCGCCTGATCGCCTTCCCATTTTTCCTGGTCACCTCGGGTATAAGGCAACACCTGCAACACCGGCACACCCAGCTGTTCATATTCACTGCGACGGTTTTCTGCCCAATGCATCACCCGCGTATTGATAATATTATCGACAGCAACATGCCCATCTTCTTTTAACAGTTCGATGTACTCACCAGAACGGTATCCTGAATAGTAAAATGGAACCGCCAGCCCACCTATGCGTTCCACACCGGCAATCAACTCATCGTTGATATGCGTTTCACCAGAGGCAATGGTTTCACGAGACAAGGCGATACCGATTGAAAAATTGCCGTCCCTGGCACCAATCCACTCCTTGTACTCTTGAATCGTATTGAAGACCAACCCCTCATAACGAGGGTGATAAATACCTACCGCCGGGAACACGATGGGCGGCAGCACCTGCTCTTGTGCTGTCGAGAACACCTGATTCGACAAGTATGTTGCCAAACGACGCAGGTTCTCCTCCCCTCCGTTATAATAATAGTCGTACAGTGTTGTCGCCTGCTCAGCATCGATGCCTTTGCGTAGCGGAGTCTCTGTCGTTATCTTAATGGGCACGTACAGGCGACGACCGTCTTCTCGAACCAATGATTCGAGATGGGCATATTCCTCTGCCGCCTCACGCCCACTCATTGAGTCAAAAATGACCAAGTCATAAGGCAATACCAAGGTTGCAATATCCGCCCCTTCATCCAGGTCACGCAAGAACTCATAATCAACTTTAATATTCTTTTCGCCTGCCAACTGGCTAAACAACTCCAGCTTGGCCTTGCTCACATGATTCGTCGCCAGCACCAACACTGCCTTGTCATTCGCTGATGCCGACATCCAAAAGCAAGGAATAGCCATTAGTGAAAAGACTACAAATATAAACTTTATGATCATGACTTCATTCTCTAATCAATGATTTTAAACTAACAATCCAACACCACTTGGCATGCATAGATTTTAAAAAAAACGCCGCACAGCCACCTCCGGTAACAACAACCTTATTCGGGCACATAGATCATGGTTCCATCATTCATACGATAGGCCACCCCCGCCTTCGCCCCTTCTCCCTGACCTATCTCCCCTGTAGACTTGTAGTGCTCAATCTTTTCACCATCTTTGATGAACATCTCCATGTTGGGCTGACCCGCATTTTTGATGACCACCACATCCTGCTCGGTAAATGGGTTCATAGGGTTTTGGGCAATCGCAATCAACAGTGCAGCGATCACCACCAGAAATACATCCACCAGATTTGCCACCGACAACATCGGATTTAGTGATTCATCGTCTTCAAGTAAACGCTTCACAATCAACCATCCTTACCTGCGATACATGGCTGCAAATCATTCAGCTCTACCGCATACCATCGCTTTTTAACGCTGGCCGTCCAAAACGTAATAGATGCAGCAACCAAACCAAACACCACAGCAGCAAACGCCACAATCAGGTTTTCACTGATCCCCTGTATATTTCCGTCCGCCAGCGACTTCAGTGCCGGCCCCATCGGGATCATCGTCGCCACCAGACCGAGCATAGGTGCGACCCTGGTTACCACGCGCTGTTTTTCCAATTGTTTCAAGGCAAATATTTCCAGATCATCCAAGCTAAGATCCCGGTTCCCCTGGTAATAACTGAACAAACCAAACCCCTTCACTGGCCTGGCTCTCATGGATGGAATTTCCGATCTCATCGACATAATCAACTGTCGATATTGAATTCCATTCCTCTTGCGCTGCCACGCCTGGGCACCAAAACAACCCAGCACAAAAAATGAATAGAAGAACAAAACGGTTATCACGATCAATACCGGTGTCAGCAATAAACCTGATACTTGATACATCAAACCTTCTATGTAAGCTGCGTTCATACAACCTCCACTAAGATATAAATAGAAACCACTCAAGCAACGAGTAGATGCGCAAGTTGAACATCCCAGAGATATGTCTTATTCGTTATAAAGGTTTATAGCGAAAGCTAATCATGCCGCTGGTACCTGCCTCATCGTAAAAGCTCAGTATTTGCAATGCATATTCATGATCGGAATCTTTGATCGCATATACCCGATAATTTGGCCAAAGTTTATGAGCACCTTGCAGACCATATTCGTACCAGGAGTTGTCAACGAACACTCCGCCGACACTATCTTTTCTGTACATCGCACTATAATCACGACCACTACTCAGCAAGGTTCCGCTCACATAACTATCGATGTCAGATACCGGGCCGAGCGCTGCCCCTTCCCCAGCACCGGAAACACCACCATTGGTCCAGACGTTGTACATACGATCTGCATATTCAACCTTGATATCCCAATTATGATCCGAGCAGTCCAGATTTGTGTTGGTATCAAAGTCATAACACACAGCCCCGCCTGCCAATGGCAACGAGAATGTGGGCGTTAATGCAGTAGCAGAGAATGCTGATTCCCCGACACCCTGTACAAAAAGTTCAAGGGTGATATCGCGGGTTGCGGTTCGCACAAGGTTGGTCGCATGTAGCTTGGCATAACTATCACCGCCAGCGGAACGCACTACAAACCAGCGCTCAGGTACAGCGCTCACCTTGTGCGTCAATGGATCGTACGACCACATGCTTTGGTCACCATAGCCACCGACAATGGCCGCTATATTCCGATCACTTTCAAAGTCCAGATCACTGACGGCAGATACCGCCTGAATGGATGCCAACTCATTGGCAGCCGTTGCATTGAGGAACACCGATGTATTGGCATCACCACTGTCGTCATAGTATTCATCCTGAGAGTCGGCCACAGCCCCCTGCACATCACCTGGGCCGGATACGCCACCATTCAGCTTGATATTGGTTCTTTTGAATGCGATATCCCAGTCAGTGGAACTCTTTGAGTCTTCATCACTGATATCAATCACTTTTCCAGTTTTTAAACTGAAATAAGTAAATTTGTTCTCAGGATCACCAGGGGCAGCGCCCAAACCCCCAGCAGTTGCATTCAACCGGACAGTCATTATTCCTGATGTGTCGCCACCACCCACATCGGCCTCATCCACCGGCCCGGGGCCATGGCCATGACCATTATCATTACCACCACCCCCGCCGCTGCCACAAGCCATCAACATCGACACCCCAAGCGCAATCACGGCCGGCTTAAATATTTTTTTATGTGCATAGTCCATCATTCATCTCCCATGAGTTAATCAATCTTCGTAACGAAATCCAAAATAGATATAGCGCGGCGACAATGGCCGACTATCAGCTATCTGATTTGTATCCCTGTGTTGATTTCCAATATTGTCCACCCCGGCAAACAGAGTCAGTGATTCACCTATAGGCTGATTAATCTTGGCATCCAACTGTGTCCAACTCGGGGCATCAACCAAGGCTGTGCCTTCCAAATCGCTGGGCACCACTTCGTCACGTTGATGGGTGGCGCCTATCGCAAGATGCGTGCGCCATGAATGGAATATGTAATTAGTAGACAGCTTCATTGACCACTTCGGCCGATAAGGCAGCGGAGTATTGCTACTCAGGTCTTTAGAACTTAAATAAGTCAGACCGCCTTTAAGCCCCAGATTAGGCGACAAGGAAAAGTTAAACGTCGTCTCTGCGCCCTGAGTTTTGGCCTGGGTGATGTTTTGGTAGTTGTATACGCCTATCGCACCTTCGTTATGACTAAATTCGCGTTCGATCAAGTCATGAATACGGTTATAAAACAGGCTGGCATCCATGCGATAACGCGTCGACTCCGCCAGCTCAATACCAAGTTGATAACTGTCTGACTTTTCAGGACGAAGATCACGATTGCCACGCATCACATACCCCAAAGAACGATGATCAAACTCGTAGAAACGTTCTTTCAGATTTGGAACCCGATAGCCTTTACCATAACTGAGGCGTATGTTGGTGGTGGTGTTATCAAACCAGTCCGGATGCCACAATGCATTTATCTTGGGCGTGGAATAAAAACCAAAATCGCTGTCATCCTGCAAACGCAAGCCTGGAACCAGCTCCCAGTAGTCATTCAGCAAGATGTCATCTTGTATGTAAAACTCATGATTGCGACGGTAAGCACCTTCTATTTCCTGTACCGACTTTCCTTGCTCTTGCTTATCCTGCTGTAGGGTCTCATAGCCACTCATGAATCCTGTGGTAAGCAGATGTTTATTGCCCAGTGGCTTATCCCACTGTAGTTCTGCACGATAGAGCTCCATGTCGGCACTGCGTTGCTGATCGACGCTTGACGTTGCAATCACATCTTGCTGGGTTAGGTCATGCCATTGATCCAATACCAACCAACCCTTCCAACGACCACCGTCCTGATTCCGATATTCACCACCTAAAGTAGTATGATGTCGTTCTGAATCCGCGCGACGTACCCGATTGACGTTACCCACGCCGGGAAAAAACAACGGTTCCATATTCAGCTCTACCGTTTCCCAGTAGTACTTCGGTGCTACAAATAATTCCGCATTTTCGTTTAGATGATAGGTTGCTCGCAGATCGATATTACCCTTATCTCCTTCCACACCCTCGGATTCAAACGTCGATCTATCCAGGTCGAAGCCACCGCTCTGACGCAGACTCGCGCTAGCACCTATTGACCACGCATCACGATTGATATTCACGCCGCCTGATACATGGCGCTCAGCTGGCCCACTGCTCTCTTCCACATATTCATCGTCATAGCTACCGACATCCATGGTGAATTGATAACTGAGTGGTTCCGGAGATCTGCGCGTGATGATATTGATCACACCTCCCATCGCAGAGCTACCATACAAAGCCGCGGTCGCTCCCTTCACCACCTCGATTCTTTCAATATCAGTAGTGGCAATCTGTGTGAGATCAACGGCCGAACCTGTACTGGCCGTCAATGGTTCACCATCAATCAAGACCAATACCCGGTCGGCATCAAAACCCTGAAGCCATACGCCATAACCATTTTTCAGATTGCGTCGTAGAATGACCCCAGGCAGATTTTCCAAGGCCTCTTTGGCATCGCGTGCATGGTGTTGTTGGATTTCTTGTCTGGAAATGACTTCGGTACGCACAGGCGTTTCGAGCACAGACTTTTCAGTCCGGGTGCCCGTCACCACCACCTGCTCCAGCGTGGGCATCACACCCTCAGCAAGCACACTCTCCAGTGGCAATATAGATGTACACAGTATTAACTGCGCATATGATGTACGACGCCAAACAACTGGCATAAAGCCTCCCACCACAACTCGCACCTCTAGAGCGAACTGTAAGCATTCAGTGAAAGCTGGCTACCTAAGCCGAAGGCTGTGGGGGGGCTGGCGAACAATAAGATAAAACGGTCGATTTATTTGGTTAGAATCAACTTGCCTTTATTCGTTTTTCGCAAACGATACTCTTCTCCGGCATGATCAATCAGAAGTTCCTGTGAGCCTTGTAACAAGACATCACTCGCTACTCGCACTCTCATCGAATGAAACGGTCTATCCGGTGAAGCAAGATCCATATCAGGCGCCGCCTCATGTGCATCCTGTCTATTCAGATCTTTCTTCATCTCGGCAACCCATTTTTCCTGCGTTTGTGATTAACAATGGCAAATCCAACGAAGCCGCCATCTCATCACAGCTATCACAGCGCAAACAGTTTTCACCAAAGCCAGGGGTCTCTGATCTTTGTATGAGCGAGGATCGATCCGCACATGACAGCAACATCAATCTCTTGAATAACGACTTCCAGCTGCGTTCACTGGCAAGTGCGTCACCCTTCCAACATAAGCGTTGTTGACCGGATTCAGAATCCACCAACACCAGTGATGGCATACCATCATCCAAGTAAGCATCAATCAGGTATGCCATGAACGAAGCTCCTTATAAACCCAATCAAGTTCAGATAGAATCAGCGCCATTAACCGCCAGCGGCTATATCCATCACCAATGCCGGCAATGCTAATGAGAATTATTATCATTTGCAAGCTTTTTGTTGCATTTGAATTTAGTGCGTCCCGGTTAATTCTCCATTTCAGGGATTACCTGCCCTCCACCATGGCCAAACACACCGCACACACCCGCGATAAAAAACAAAAAATAATTTGAACCGTTCTCCAACTACCTGCGACCTACGCACGAAACAAGGGCAACAAACAACCACAACAGGAGAACACAATGAACAAGGTCCACACACTCAACACACTGCACAAAGGAATGATCGCCGGGCTGATGCTCATCAGCATGGGCCTGGGTATGCAAACGGCATACGGTGCCCCAGTAGTGCCAGATCTGGATATCAAATCCAAATGCGACCCGAACGCTCACGATTACAATATCAAACAGTGTGAGCCGTTAAAGCGCACCACCAAACCACAAGTGCCGGTCGTCGGTGACAGCTATACGTCCAATTGCGATAAAAACGCCCGTGACTACAACCCAAGACTGTGCGAGGGGCGCCGTTAAGCTTGCATTAAAAATATTGGAGGCTTACACACTGACTCCCCACATTCAGATGTGGGGAGTTTGGGGTTTCAGTCTTCATCCAGACGCCCCCCCCTATCAATTCAGGAAGCCATTCACTCACGCGCCATGTAATATGGTTGATCGGTGGGTGCGACACGGTGACATTCTCCCGGCCGTAGCACGGTGGCAACATCGGAGCGCAATGTGGGGTTTCCAGGGCAACCTGGACGGGAGGCCCCACCGCCCACCACCTATAATCATGTTATCGGTCTGAATCGACCCCGCAGAGAAAACAGCGACACCCCAGCCAATCATTTTCCATGATTGCCCACCGACTGACCGGCCTTGATACAAAACATGATAAAAAACGCATTCCAGTTATCGTAGCCGACCACATCATCGATGTTATCCAGCTCACTCTGGCTTTTTAGATAGGCCACCGCCTGCTCGATCCTGTCGTCCGACACACCATTGAGTTTGATCAGGTTGATCGCCGCCGCCGAAGGCTGCCAGTCACGTAGATGTTTGCTCATCACGAACTCACTTCAACTGCAAAATATAATCTGCAATCAACTCCAGCTCTTCATCGGGAATACTGTCATCGTAGTTCGGCATCTTCTCCACCCGACTCACCTCCGGCCAGCGACCGCTGCTGCCGTTTTTAATGGCATCGATGATCACCGCCTTCGCCCCCGGCGTATCACGGTAACGCGCCGCCACCAACCGCCAGGCCGGCCCCATCACACTATTCGTCACCGTATGGCAGCCCATACAGCCATACTTCGCACTCAGCTCTCGCGCCTTCAGCACCGTAGGATCCTGGGTGGATTTTTCGCGCATGGATTCGCTGACGTCGCAGGCGGATAACAGCGCTGTCAATGCAATTGCTATATAAATTTTATTCATTTCCACCCCAGCTTTTTATAAACCCGCTCTATTATTCATCAAAATTTTTGAACACAGTCTTTAATCGATCCACCGTGTGCCGCCACTTTGGCGTCACTGGTTGGCAAACGGTATTTTGATTACCAAACAGCCCCACCTCGTTAAAGGCTTGCGTTTCAGGCACAGTATCCAACCAATCTACTTTTACAAAATACTCTGCCTTATCCGGGTCATGAAGATTTTTCCGGTATTTCTCGGCGTGCTTCAACACATCCAAACAAAAGGCTTCACCGTTCTCAGTCATCACCGAAAAATCATTCACCGGTTTCACCTTCGCAGCCACCCGGCCCACTCCAACATAACCACGCTTCGGTATATTGACCCACACCCGATCACCGGGTGAAAGCTGCTTGAGCGTCTGGCTGTACCAGCTACCACCACCAGCACTGATATAACCATAACGCCGGGCATCCTCCCAATCCCGCGATTGAGCATCACCAAACGACACGTAATACTCACCATTCCATGGTTCGCTTTTGTTCTTGCGACTGGTCGTTGTCACCACATTGGCCTGTGTCTCACCGGGATCGATATACCAAGTACGGCTCAACAACTTTTCTTCGCCATGCTGAAACACACGAAAGAACATGACATTGATCGCAACATCCCGGTCATTGAGATAACTCACTATCCGTTCCGTTGAACCATCCAGCTCCGACGCTACTAACAAAATCTGATGCGATTGGTTCAGTGACTCTTCATCCAGTTCAACCCCAAACTTTTGTTTGAAGGCCTCCCCCAAACCACCACCATTGGAGAAACGGGCATAGATATTCACAATCTGATCCGTCGTCAGCTTCTCTACCCACGACGCATAATCCAGGGCCTGAGCCACTATATCCCGTGGTGTGCGATCTCGTTTCAGCTCAATCAACACCAGTGATGCATCCGGCGCAATCGCCAACAGATCGATGCGGCCACCCTGATCGGTCATCTCTTGTTGTCCGATCAACATCCACTCGTTGGATAAAATCTGCGATGAGCGCACAATCATCTCTTCCAGTTGCTGCTCGCTATCAAGCACAGTACTGGCCAACGGTGCGGGTTGATCACCTACCTTCCAGATTTCATGTTTAACCGGCACGACGCTCCTCCTCCACCTTTAAGGCCTTAAATTTGTCAGCAAACAGGGATTGATAATTCACTACCGGATGATCCCCCAAGTCCATATATCCTTGTTGGCTTAAACGTAACCACAGATCGAGTGCCGATACCTTGCCAAAAAGCCCTTCATCCACAAATTGTAAAAACTCATCCGGACGCAAGACCTGATTATCGGTCTCCCAATGCCTCCCTGTTGGAAAACACGCATCACCCAAGTCAAACCCAATTAAAAAATTGCCATCGACAACTTTGTCCAGCCAATCGGCCTCTACATCTCGCCCCCAAACGTACCACCCTTGCCTCCAAGCAATGGCGATACACGCGGTGAGATAAGCACGCGATTTCCAATATTGAAATATCCAGTTGTTACACAAGTGCAATCGATAGATCGCACGATCCCCCACATAACCAATGCCCTCCTGAATCACCAGCAAGGTATCAAACTCACCTCCAGCGGGTTGTGGTTTGCGTAACACCCAGCAATAGATATCAAACTCGGTGCAACGCTGGCTAATGGCGGCGGCGAATGCTTCAAACGCTTCCGGATGTTTATAAAAATCATGGCGTGGATACACACGCTGCTCGGCACCATCCAGCCACTCGCGGCGCACAGCGAACAACTCAGCCGCCGCATCCAGCATTTCGTCACTCAAATTGGCGAGCAGAGATTCATCAGTCTTGAGCATATCCAGTGTCAGACCATGACCAAAGAAACGTGGAATCTGGCTACGTTTAACGCCATGGACATCGAATAGCTCGACGAAACGTTTAGCAACTTGCAGTGGGTTATCAGGTTCTAGCGGCGTTGCTGCTTCGGCTTTGTGCCCAGTCATTAGATCTCGCAGCGACTTTAAAATATCGATAATCGCCTTGACGATCTTAAGCCCTAGCAGCCACTCGCCCATCCCCCCACCGCCTGTTCCACAATGGCGTCGGCCAGGTGTTGTTGGGTGGTTTGGGCCTGTTGCAGGCGGGCCTTGAGTTGGTCGCAGAGGGCCATGAGTTGATCGACTTTGGCGACGATGCGGTGTTGTTCGGCTAGGGGGGGGATAGCTACCCACTTTGCCCATAATTTCTCAGACACGAGCTTACATGTTCCATGACTAGATCTATCCACCATTTCTACAAAGTCTGGTTTCAATCCCTGAATCATCAGTAATAGATATTCTTTAATTTGAGGTAAGATCACCAAAGCCTTCATGTCTTGGTTTATGGTCACAGGAACAACATTGATGGCTACGGGAAAAGAGTGCGCGAGAATCATTCCTCTAACGACAATTAGCAAACTATCTTTTGGTATCAACTTCGCGGAACTATTATCGACTGCATACTGGGTCACATTGTCCTGAGTTTGTTCAATGTGGCTAACTTTCATGTCTTTAGGTGAAACCCAAGGGATGTCACCATTCCAATAATTAGAATTGGCCTTGTTGGGTGTGCCCCCCCCCATAATCACTCCCAAGTCACCAAATCTCACCCACTCCCACCCCTGCGGCATTGAGAAGGGTTTTTCATCGTCACTGATGTCGGGCAGGGGCTTTTGTTTTTTGATCTTTTTCTCTTTGATCAGGCGCGCCTTTTCGCTAGCGATTTTTTGTAGGAGTTGGCTGGCGGGTTGGTCGTTGGGGTCTTGGGGCACGAGTTTGCCCATGACGGCGAGTTGCAGCAGGGTCTGTTTGAGTTGGTCGATGCTCTGTTCGGTGGTGAAGAGGGTGTCGAAGTTGGCGAACAGCTGTTCGATCTCGGCCTGGGTGTTGTGGTCGTCGCTGCCGGGGCGGGTGATGGCCTCCAGCAGGGTGGTGACGAGGGTCTGATGGGTCTGTTGTTGGGTGGTCTGGCGCTGCTCCAACTGGTCGCAGAGGGCCATCAGCTCATCGACCTTGGCGACGATGCGGTGTTGTTCGGCTAGGGGGGGGACAACTGCAATAAACGGTTCTAGGTTAGTTGTCGTTACTTGTGGTTGAGCGCTACCTGTGACTATTTGGCTTTTATCGGCAATCGTAAGCGAATAATAGAAAAATCTTAGGTTTAAGTGTTTCCATGAGTTCTCAAGGACAAGCGAGTTGCTAGTAACATAACAATACGGCGGAGAAATGTTAGGCTTTCCGCTATAAGCTCCACGACAAGATACTAGTAGTTGCTCCTCTTCATAGAGATATGAGTCATAGAATCCAATTACTCCATTGGCTCCAAATACTTTATACCCTTCATCTTTCAACTCTTTATTTGAAAGCCCCTTTCCATACACAACACTAAACAAATTGCCGATACGCTCTAACTCCCACCCCTGAGGAAGAACAAATGGCTTTTCATCTTCACTGATTTCAGACAATGGCTTGGAGGGTTTGATCTTTTTCTCTTTAACCAGTCGCGCCTTTTCGGCAGCGATCTTTTCCAGCAATACGCTGGCGGGTTCGTCGCTGGGGGCTTGGGGCACCAACTTGCCACGCACCGCCAGTTCCAGAATCAGTTCACGCAGTTTTTGAATGCCGTGGTGGCTGGTTTTGCTGGAGCTGCCGCGCCCGGCGCTGGATTTGGCGGCGAGTGCGCTGGTCCAAACATCCAGGTGGTCGATAATTGCTCCTGCATAATCGACACTTCCGCCATCCCTGGCGGTCGTCGCGCTGTGTTGTTTAATCTGGCCCATGTTATTGCGCCCCACCGTTAGTATCACTCAGCGCCTGGCTGAGCACGGCCTTGAGCTGATCGCGCAGGGTCTGGATCTCTTGCTGTTGCTGGGCGTAGGTGTTCAGTAGCTCTTGTGGATCGTGGCTGATCTGTTCGCCGACATGGGGGTTTTTGATGTCGAGGTTGTAGTTGCGGGCCTTGATCTCATCAATGCTCACCTTCCACGCCTGTTCGTTTTCTACCCGTTTGGCGAAGCCGTCGGCCTCATCGCCCCACCAGTCGATCTCGGTCTGGAATTCCTCAAAGCGCATGGGCTTGGTTTTGTTGTAGCTCTTGACCCCTTCCGGGTAGGGGTGTTCGTAGTACCAGATCTGTGCTGTTGATTTACCTTTGGTGAAAAAGAGCAGGTTGGTTTTGATGCCGGTGTAGGGGTTAAAGACACCGTTGGGCAGGCGCACGATGGTGTGCAG
>DHYU01000007.1:0-70681 GCA_002415485.1 Proteobacteria bacterium UBA5122 | reverse complement strand
TCCATGCCGCCGAAGGGCGGGTTGGTGATGACCACATCCTTGCGCTCTTTTGGCCCCCAGCTGATGTAGGGGCGGGCCAGGGTGTTGTCGTGTTTGATGTTGTTGGGCACTTCGATGCCGTGCAGGATCATGTTGGTGGTGGCCAGCATGTGGGGCAGCGGTTTCTTTTCGATGCCGTGGATGGTCTGTTGCAGGGTCTTTTCATCGGCAGCGGTTTTTACATAGCGGTTGCGCTTGTGTTCGATGGTGCAGGTGAGGAAGCCACCAGTACCGCAGGCGGGGTCGATGACGCTCTCTTCCAGCTTGGGGTCGACGCGGTTGACCATGAATTCGGTGACCGCCCTTGGCGTATAGAATTCCCCGGCGTTGCCGGCGCTTTGCAGGTCTTTGAGAATCTGCTCGTAGATGTCACCAAAGGTGTGGCGCTGCTGGGCCTTGTTGAAGTCGATGCCCTCCTGGATCTTGTTGATCACCTGGCGGATGAGCTGGCCGGATTTCATGTAGTTGTAGGCGTCTTCAAATACGCTGCGGATCACGTAGGCGCGTTTGTCCTCTTCGTTGCGCGGCACCAGGGTCTGCAGCTTGGGGAACAGGGTGTTGTCGATGAAGTCTTTCAGCTCATCGCCGGTGGCCCCTTCGGCATTGGCGGCCCAGTTGCGCCAGCGCAGGTGGTCGGGCAACGGCGATTGGTAGTCATCCTCCATCAGCTCCCACTCCTGCTCGCGGTCGTCGTAGATCTTGAGGAAGAGCATCCAGACCAGCTGGCCGATGCGCTGGGCGTCGCCATCGACGCCGACATCCTTGCGCATGATGTCTTGGATGGATTTGATGGTACTGGAAATCGACATGGGCACTTCTTTCGTTGGTGGTTATGCGGGATCGGCCTCAGGCCGAGTGGTGGGCATTATATAGTTCCTGTTCCAGCTCATGGAGGGCCTGTTCGTAACCGGATTTGCCGTTGAACTGATCGAGCAGTTCCATGGGGGTGCCAAGCTGGCTGAAGGGGTCGAGCTTGAGGATCTTGATGTCTTCGATATTGGTAATACCGGTGTCGGCATACTTTTCCAGCAGGGCTTCGAGCACCTGGCGGGCGACGCCCTGATATTTGGTGAAGTAGTTGCGCTTTTTGACCTGCTCGGCCCGTTCGCGGCGCGACAGCGGCGGTTGGTCGTAGACGATGTGGCAGATGAGGTCGAAGGGGTCGATCTCGTAACCGAGTTTCTTTTCGACGTCTGCTTTGAGCTCATCCCAAAAGACGCCCTGCTCTGCCAGTTCGGCGATGATGGCCTTCTTTTGATCAGCGCTGGACCATTTACGCAGGAAGTCCTTGAGTGTTGAGAACTGTTTTTTAACCTGCTGGCGGGTGTAATCAGTCAGCGATTCAGTGATCAGATTGCCGTCTGCATCCAAAAACTGGACGCGCTCGGCAATGATCTTGACCTCTTGTTTGCCTACATAATATTTCGGAAGTCGTGGCTCGCCCGTGGTCGGTGGAGGATTGTTGTCTGGCGGAGGATATCCATCTCCGCCGGTGGAAATCACCGAATCGTCATCGTCTTCGGGTGGCGCGACTATGCCACCTGGGCGCGGGTTATAGATCTGTACCGGGTCACCATCAAAATCAGGATCAGCAAATAATTCAGTGGCCTTTTTGAAATCGAGGATGGTGAACCAGTGCTTGTTATAGTCTTCATCGATACGAGTACCGCGGCCGATGATCTGTTTGAACTCGGTCATGGACTGGATGCGTTGATCGAGCACCACCAGTTTGCAGGTCTTGGCATCTACACCTGTCGTCATTAGCTTACTGGTGGTGGCGATCACGGGGTAACGTTCTTCTGGGTTGATGAAATTGTCCAGCTCAGCCTTGCCCTCGTTCTCATCGCCGGTGATACGCATGACGTATTTTCGATTTTCCTGCACCCGCTGCGGGTTGAGATTGACCAGGGCCTGACGCATGCGCTCGGCGTGGTCGATGTCATCACAGAAGACGATGGTCTTTTGATAAGGATCACCGCTTTGTTCCATGAACTCTGTGATCTTCCAGGCTACCAGTTGGGTGCGTTCATCAAAGACAATGTTTTTATCGATGTCGGTCTGGTTATAGATTCGATCTTCGATAAGGTTGCCATATTTATCGACCTGCCCTTTTTTAGGCCGCCAACCTTGTAGGTCTATATCAAAATCAATACGCACCACCTTGTAGGGGGCGAGAAAGCCGTCGTCGATGCCTTCTTTAAGCGAATAGGTATAGATGGGCTCACCGAAGTAGTCGATGTTAGAGACCTCTTCGGTCTCTTTGGGCGTGGCGGTGAGGCCGATCTGGGTGGCGCTGGAGAAGTATTCGAGGATCTCGCGCCAGGCGGAATCGGCACGGGCGCTGCCACGGTGGCATTCATCAACGACGATGAGGTCGAAGAAGTCCGGCGAGAATTGTTTATAGATATTTTTTTCTTCTTCGTTGCCACTGACGGCTTGATACAAGGACAGATAGATTTCGTAGGATTTATTGATCTGCCGTTTACTGATCTTGGTCATGGCCTGACCGAAGGGTTTGAAGTCATTATTCTTAGTTTGATCAACCAGGATGTTGCGGTCGGCCAGAAAGAGAATGCGTTTCTTCTGTTTGGCCTTCCAGAGTCGCCAGATGATCTGAAATGCGGTGTAGGTCTTGCCGGTGCCTGTAGCCATCACAAGCAGGATGCGGTCCTGGCCTTGGGCGACGGCCTCGATGGTGCGGTTGATGGCGTTGATCTGGTAGTAACGTGGTGTACGGCCGCTACCATCGTCGTAATAAGGCTCTTCGAGGGTGGCGAGGGCCTGCTGGGCTATCCCCTTCCACTGGCAGTAGCGCTGCCAAAGTTCAGATGGTGAGGGGAATTGATCGAGGGTGAGTTCGGTTTCGAGCTGCGCCGAGAGGCCTGTGCGATCATGGAACAGAAAACCGTCGCCATTACTGGAAAAGACAAAAGGGACTTGTAGTGAATCGGCGTAACCGAGGGCCTGTTGCATACCGTCGCCGATGTGATGGTTATTATCCTTAGCCTCAATGACGGCGATGGGCAGGTTCTTTTGCTGATAGAGCACATAGTCTGCACGGCGCTGTTTGCCACGGCTATGGAGCTTGCCACGGACAATGATGCGACCATCGGTGAAGGAGACTTCTTCTCGCACTTGGGTTTGAATATCCCAGCCTGCCTGCTGTAGCGCAGGAGTGATGAATTTGGTGCAAACATCACGCTCAGACATTTTACTTTTGTTCATCCCCACCCCATAACGCTCTTTTATCACGGCTTATGCAACCATCATAAACATATTGGATATACAAGCAATCATAAGTTGACCGTGGCGAATTAAAGAGAATATGCCGATATTGCTACTTTATATTCTACCCATTATTGCTCTCTGCACTAGACTCGCCCCAATTCGTTGATGAGATATTTATGGGCAAAAAAAACCATGGTGCATGAACCATGGTTTAATTCGTAATTCGATTAACTAGCCGAGTTAAATTTTACTTTTGGCAGCGTCCAGTTTGTGTTGAATCTCTTGTTTACGCCCGCTGTCGGCAACATCCCGCCCTGCCCTCGGGGCTGCGGCGAGGGCCTTTTCCAACACAGGGATGGCTTCTGCATAACGACCGTCATCCAGCAGGAAGTCGCCGTAGAAGTAGTTGGCATCGATATCGTTGGGCGCGAGGGCGAGGCCTTTTTTCAGATAGCTTTCGGCCTTGTCGTCGTCACCGAAGCCGAGCGGCCAGCCGGGCACCTGGTAATACAGGCTGCCGAGGGTGGTGTAGACGGCGCCGTTTAATACCTTGGGGTCGATCTTTTCGGCCTTTTCCAATTCGGCCTTGGCTTGTTTCACCAAACCCAAGGCGCCGAGGCCGCCTTTTTCACCGGCGTAACTGCTGAGGATGATGGCCTCCCAGGTGAGGACTTCGGCGTCGTTGGGGTGTAGTGCAACGAGGTCTTTGGCCTGTTTGGCGAGTTGTTCGTAGGCCTTTTCTTTGTCTTTGTCTGGGGTCTGGTATTTGACGATGTCCCAGCCGGCCTGCAGTGTCTGCGCGGCCTCGCCGATGGCGTGACTGGTGCCGCTCAGCACCATGCTGGCGGTGAAGAGCGCGGCGACGATGAGATGATTGGTTTTCATGATAAAGCTCCTGTGGATGCAGATGTTCAATGGGCCTTGGGGGCAAAGCGGGCCATGATCTGGGTTTGTTTGCGCACGGCGGCATCGACCAGGCCCGGCAACAGCGCGTTGATGCGGACGAAGAGTTTTTCCGGCCAGCCGAAATAGGCGATGTCTTTGTCGTGTTTGATCGATTGCACGATGAAGCGCGCGACATCCACCGGTTCGTCCATGTTCATCCTGGTGGCGGCGGCCATGCGATAGACGGCCTCGCTGTTGGCGCTGGTTTTAACGGCGCGTGGCGCGAGATAACTGACGCCAACCCCACTGCCCTTCAGTTCACGACGCAAGGATTCGGAAAATCCGCGCACGGCGAATTTGCTGCTGGCATAGGCGGCGAAATAGGCAAAGCCGATGCTGCCAAAGGTGGAGCCGATGTTGACGATGCGGCCACTGCGCCGTTGCAGCATGTTGGGCAATACACTGTGGGTGAGCAGCATGGGTGCGAGCACGTTGGTCTCGATCATGCGTTCGATGATGGCAGGCGATTGTTCGCTGAAGTCGTGAAAGTCGACCAGGCCTGCGTTGTTGATCAGCACGTCGATGGGGCCGATGTGTTGTTCCATTATTTTTACGGCGTGGGCACGTTGCGCGCTGTCGCTGAGGTCGGCGACGATCGGCATCGACACACCATTCAAGGCTGCGATCTCGGCCTGCAGTTGTTGCAGCGGTGCCTCGCGTCGGCCGAGCAGACCGATGCGTGCCCCGGCCTTGGCCAGTGCCAGTGCAACTTCACGCCCGATACCGCCTGAGGCGCCGGTGAGCAAGATGTTTTTATCGCGTAAGTTCATGTGGACCTCCTACATCGGCAGGCTGCGGAAGATGTCGCCATAGAGGCGATACATCATGCGCGCGCAGTGGATGATGTCTTGTTGGGTTTGTTCGTCTTCGATCTTGTTCATCAGGCCTTCGAAGAAGCCCATGTGTTCGATGTCGAGCGCGCCGTGCGAGGTGAGATAACTAAAGGCGTTGTTTGGCAGGTGCAGGTTTTCTTTGAGCGCGGCGGCGGCCTGGGTGGCCATGTTGATGCTGGTGCCTTCGAGCACCAGCACCATGCCGAAGAAGGCCACGGGGTTGATGCGTTCGATGGTGTGGTAGGCATAGGCCGTCATCAATTCGGTGGCGGGTTTGGGTTGACCATAACGCACAGCATGGTCATCGCCGCCGCAGATCTTGATGTCGTTCAGGATCCACATCTCGTGGCCCTTCTCTTCGTCGATGTATTCGACGATGGCCTCTTGCATCCAGCGTGGTTCACGCAGCAGGCGTGAGCCACAGGCCATCAACAGCGGCACTGTGTGTTTGACGTGATGGTAGGCCTCGGTGAGGAAGGCGATGTAGGTGTCGAGGCTGATCTGCCCCTGTCCGCCGGCCTGTAGTTGTGGAATGGCCAACATCTCCTGGCGTGCGTCACCGGTTGCGGCAATGAGTTGATTAAAGAATGACATGGGCGCTCCTTTGGGATGTTTCCCCACAAGTGGTTTGATTGGGATGCTGGTAACACTGTTCGATGATCTCGCCATATACCTGCCGGATCTGTTGCCGACGTGGGCGGCCGGTGGCGGTGTAGAGTCCGTTGTGCAGGGTCATGGCCGCATCAGCCTCTACCCACGCGCCGATGCGGGCGTAGTCTGGCAGTTGTTGATTGGCGCGCAGGATGGCGGCGTCGATATCTGCGTTGAGGAATCCATCGCGACGCACGATCAACGCCACGTTGAATGGCCGTGTCTCGCCAAACACCACGGCCTGAAGGATGGCCGGTGAGATCAGCAGTTCACGTTCGATCCATTCAGGGGCGACGTTGCGACCGTAGCTGGTGATAAAGCAGTTTTTCTTGCGCCCGGTGAGGTAGAGATAACCGTCCTCATCGAGATAACCAAGGTCGCCGGTGGCCAGCCAGCCGCCGTCATCTTCTGAGCGTTGATTCAGATAACCCTGGAAATGATTGCCGTGGATGAGGACTTCGCCATCGTCAGCAAATTTAAGCTGCAGGTGCGGCAACACACGGCCAACGCTGCCGGGGCGGCGCGAGGCTGGCGTATTGACGGCGACCACTGAACCACATTCGGACAGGCCATACCCCTCATACACGGGGATATCGAGCCCCTCTGCCTGCACCAACAACTCCAAGGACACCGGCGCACCACCAACGGCGATGAAGCGCAGGCTGGCCGGCAGTTGAAAACCGGCCTGCACCATGATCACCAGGGCCTGCAACATCTGCGGCAACATGATGAGTGTGCTGGGTTGATGGCGGCGGATGGTGTCGCACATCGTTTGTGGCGACAAACCGGCCGCGCCTTGCATGCCGATGCTGGCCATTGATGGCAGCACACAGGTCGCGCCTGACAATAAGGGCACGTAGACGCCGCCGATGTTTTCGAGCAACACGGCCAGCGGTAACAGACACAGATGCCGATCGGTTTGATTGACGTGAATCACCTCGGCCAGCGATTGGGCGACGCTCGACATGTTGTCTGCCGACAGACACACGCCCTTCGGATCACCGGTGGTGCCGGAGGTGTAGGTAATACGGGCCACGTTGGCCAGCGGCGCCTGCACCAGCGATGGCAGGGTCATCATCCAGCTACCGTGACCACCAACGCGCCCCAGCGGCCGCAGGTCCTGCTGTGGAAACACCGCCTGCAATTGTTCGGCGACCATGGGGCTTTGATCACAGAGGATGATGCTGATGCCGGCATCGGCCACGGTGTGTGTGACCTGTGCCGGGGTGAAGAAGGCCGGGATCGGCACCAGGGTCACACCGAGCTGTTGGCAGGCCAGATCGAAGATCACCCAGGCCGGTTGGTTGTCCATCATGATCGCAATGCGATTGATGCCATGCGCTTGAATGCCGTTGGCGTAGAGGATCGCAGCAGTCTCCTCGACCTCTTCTTGCAGGCATTGGTAGCTCAGGCTGACGCACTCACCTTCCAGCGCGATGGCGCGTGGGCGCTGCCCGGCGTGATACGCCAGTGCCTGTAACAAGGGGTTATGGGTGGCGGTGTTCATATGCCGCTGCCATCGATGTAATCAGCGGTGTGATCAAACAGGTGTTGTGGCAAGGTGCCACTCATGATGCCCGGCGGTGTCCACAGGTCACCTTGGCGACCGGCACGATGGGCATCGCACCACAGCTGATGGGCATCAGGAAATAGGCGTTGCTGGCGCATGGCCGCCAACACGGCAACGGTGGCCTGGGCGACATTGGCGGCCACCACGCGTGGCGCCTGTTCGTAATAGCTGCCCCAGGCGTTTTGGGCGTCACCGAGGCGGGACTTATCGGCCTCGGCCAGGTCGATCAGTTCGATGCCGAGTTTGACAAAGCTGTTGCGTACCTGACGGGTGGCGGTGAACACCGCCCAGTCAAAACCGGCGCCGTTGAGGTAGGCGGTCAGCGTGATGATCAGGGCCTTGGCGCCGCCGCCGTGGGCCGAGGCCAGATTGCCGACCTCGACCAGTTGGTCGCGCGCCACCGGGCGACGGGCCTGACTGGCAAGGGCGCTTTCGATGGGCTGGTCCAGATAGACCTCGAGGAACAGTTCACCTTCGCGGGCGGGGCGGATGCCGAGGGCGGCGAGGATCTTGCCCTGTTGGCGCATGCTCAACAGATAGGGCAAGAAGTGGTTGATGCGGGCACCGTAGGCATGACGAAACACCGCACGCACAAACTGCTCGACCTGCTCGCGGTATTGCGGCTGAAACCGGTCGTGGGCGGCGACCAACTCCACCTCAACGCTGGTGTCGGTCAAACGTGCCAGGTTTACTTCGGCGCTTGCTATGCTCATGGTGTCTCTCCTACTTCGCTGCCCGCCAACCACTTTTGGGCCTAGCTTGTAGGAAAAGGTAGCAACCGACGCGTCAAGCCCGCGTCAAGCAAACGTCAAGATTTCGTTAAGATGGGATTTTTTTTGTGAACCCGTGCACAAAGCACGCGATTTCAGACAGTTATTGCGTTGCCGGGGCCGCGCTGGCGAGCTGTAGATGCACCACGGTGCCCTCGCCGACCTGGCTCTCGATGCTGATCTGCCAACCGAGGCGGTCGCAGATGCGTTTGACGATCGACAGCCCGATACCGCTGCCGCTGCTGTGCTGACTGTTGCGCCCCCGGTAGTGGCGGTCGAACAGGTGGCTCAGCTCATCGGCGGCGATGCCCTGGCCGGTATCGCGAATGCTCACGCTGAGGCCATCGAGGGTGACGATGATCTCACCGTGCTGGGTGTAGTTCACCGCATTACGCAGCAGGTTGTTCAGCACGATGATCAGCGCGGTGCGTGAACTGACGATCGGCTGCGCCACCAGCAGCTGTGTCTTGAGCTGCACCTGTTTGTCGTGCAATAAGGGCCGGTGTTGTTCGACCGCCTCCAGCAACAGGTCGGCCACATCACAGGTCTCGTAGGCGGTGTCGGGCGAACGACTGGTCTCGCGCGCCAGCATCAGCAGGATCTCCAGCATCTGCGACATGCGTTCGGCGGCGCGGGCGATGCGTTCGACCTGGCGCAGGCTGCGCTCCGGCAGGCCGGGGGTTTCGAGCAACAACTCGGCGGCGCCACTGATCACGGCCAGCGGCGTGCGCAACTCGTGGCTGGCATCGGCGGTGAAGGCCTGTTCGCGTTCGATGAACTGTTCGATCTGCTGCAGATAGTTTTCAAAGGTGGCCGCCAACTGCCCCACTTCATCCTCGGCGTATTGCGCCGCCAGATTCACCTGGCGCTGGTTGGGGCGAAAGCCGCTCAACTGCTCAGCCAACTGCGACACCGGCGAGATGACGCGCCCGGCCAGGCTCGCACCCAGCCACCAGGCCAGCAGCACGGCCACCACCACGCTGGCGATCAGCGCGATCTGGATGTTTTCCTCGCGCTGCTCAAACGTGGTCGCATTCTTGACCAGCAACATCTGGCCGTCGGCCGTCGCCTCCTGCAACACGTAATAACGCTGGCCGTTGGCGCCCACCTCCTGATAACCGGTCGCGAGTTCGCGCAACAGCTCGGGCAGACGCGCCTCGTCACCGCTGCGCACGACATAACGGGTAAGCCCGGCGCTGATCTGTTCTTCAAAGCCCAACTGCGCTGCGCCGGAACGCTTGAGGTACTGCATCTCTTCCTTGAGCGTGTTTTCGATGACCTCGGTTTCGATATCCTCCAGCGCGAAATAGATACCGCTGGCAATGACCGCACTGATAAACGCACCGAAGAACAAAAACGAATAGGTGATGCGCCGCTTGAGGCTTTGATTGAACGACATCAGGCGGCGACCAGTTTGAAGCCGATGCCGTGAACGGTTTGGATCAGCGCGCTGTTAAACGGTTTGTCGACCACGCTGCGCAGCGTGTGCATGTGGGCGCGGATCGAATCACTGTCGGGCGGCGTGCCAGCCCACAATGCATTTTCGATTTGCTGCCGCGTCACCACGTTGGGGCTGTTGCGCAGCAACAGTTCGAGGATCTTCAGGCCGGTGGGGGTCAGGCTCAAGACCTGCTCACCGCGTTTGACCTCAAAGGTCTTGCTGTTGAAGCTCAGGTCGCTGACCTGCAGTACGGTGCTTTCTTTAACGTGGCCACGTTTGCTCAGCGCCAACAGCCGCGCCAGCAACTCCTGCAGCGCAAAGGGTTTGATTAGATAATCGTCGGCGCCGTGTTCAAAACCCGCGAGCTTGTCGTTGAGCGTGTCGCGTGCGGTCAACATCAACACCGGCGTTTGTTTACCGGCCTCTTGGCGCAGTTTGCGACAGACGGTGAGGCCGTCCATGCCGGGCATGTTGATGTCCATCACGATCACGTCGTAATCGTTGCTCACCGCCAGGTGCAGACCGGTGACGCCATCGCCCGCGGCATCGGCGCGGTGGCCTTTGGCCTCAAGGTAGTCGTAGAGATTGGCCGACAGGTCGGAGTCGTCTTCGATGATCAGGATATCGAGCACGGTGTCCTCCGTCGGTGATGATGCGTTCCCACGCCGGAGCGTGGGAACGAGGGATAAAACGCTTAGGGTTTGACCGACTTCATGGCCATGTAGCCGCCACCATTGGTGACATCGGTAAAGCCCTTGGCCTCAAGCAATTCTTCGGCGCGGCCGGAGCGCACACCCGATTTGCAGTAGACCACGATCGGTTTGTTCTTGTCGTCGCCGAGTTCCGCCAGGCGGTTTTCCAGTTCCGTAATCGGGATCAACCTTGCCCCCGGCAGATGGCCTTCATTGAATTCACCCAGCGTGCGCACATCGATCAACAACGCACCAGAATTGACCTTCTCCCAGGCCAGTTCTGCATCACCTGCTGAGCAGGCCGACAAGGCCAATGCGGCTGCGCCCAATGCCAAACCAGAAAGTATCTTTTTCATATTTAACCTCGTTTATGCCCTACGCCAGCGTGTACCGCCGGCTCCGTCTTCTAGGACGATGCCCCGTGCCTGAAGTTCATCACGGATACGATCGGCCTCTGCCCACTGTTTATCCTTTTTCGCCTGATTGCGCTGCGCGACCAGGGCATCGATCTCGGCATCGCCGTCGTCACCCGCGCCGCCCTTGAGGAAGCTATCGGCATCGTCCTGCAATAAGCCTAACACGCCGCCCAGGTAACGCAATTGACCGGCCAGTTGCGCGGCCTGTTCGGCATTGTTGTCTGCCTTGGCCTTGTTCAATGCATTGGCCAGTTCAAACAGGATCGCCATCGCCTCGGCGGTGTTGAAGTCATCATCCATCGCGGTGCGAAAACGTGTTTCGTAATCACCGGCGCCATCGGTTGCGGCGGCGTTGACATCGCGCAATGCAGTGTAAAAACGCTCCAGCGCAGACTTGGCGCTATCGAGGTTTTGATCGGAATAATTCAACGGGCTGCGATAGTGGCTGGCGAGGATGAAATAACGCATGACCTCGGGCGCATAACTCTTCAGCACTTCGCGCAGCGTGAAGAAGTTGCCGAGCGACTTCGACATCTTCTCTTCGTTGATCTGCACGAAACCGTTGTGGATCCAGTAGTTCACGAACTTGCAGCCGGTGGCGCCTTCTGATTGCGCGATCTCGTTTTCGTGATGCGGGAATTGCAGGTCGAGACCGCCGCCGTGGATATCGAATGAGTGACCGAGGCAGTGGGTCGACATCGCGGAACATTCGATGTGCCAGCCGGGACGGCCATGGCCCCATGGTGATTCCCAGTAGGGCTCGCCGGCTTTGGCGGCCTTCCACAACACGAAGTCGAGCGGGTCATCTTTGGACTCGTCGACCGCGACACGCTCACCGGCGCGCAGGTCTTCGAGTTTTTTGCCCGACAGTTTGCCGTAACCCTCGAACTTGCTGACGTCGTAATACACGTCACCATTGTTGGCGGCATAGGCGTAACCCTTGTCGATCAGGGTCTGGATCATGTTGAGGATCAGGTCCATCGATGTGGTGGCACGTGGCTCCTGGTCCGGCGGCAAGACGCCGAGCGCGGCCGAGTCTTCGTGCATGGCGGCGATAAAACGATCGGTCAGCGCCTGCATCGGTTCGCCGTTTTCGTTGGCGCGCTTGATGATCTTGTCGTCGATATCGGTGATGTTGCGCACGTAGTTCACCGCATAACCGCTGTGGCGCAGGTAACGGGTGATCATGTCAAACACCACCAGCACGCGGGCGTGACCGACGTGGCAGTAGTCATAGACGGTCATGCCGCAGACATACATGCCGACCTTGCCCGGCTCAATGGGGGTGAATTCTTCTTTTTGACGACTCAGGTTGTTGTAGAGTTTTAGCATTCGGGCTTCTCAGATCGGACACGGGGTCCCGGTAGTGGATGGGCGGTATTGTAGCCAACCGCGGGGACAGTTCCAAACCCACCTTTATCTGCCCTGGCGAAGCGGCTATGATGGGCGCCCGTTTTATATAACCGAAGGAAGCGACCGATGCGTAAGTTTTTTTCTACCTTGATCCTGGCCTGTGTGGCTGTGATGCCTGCCCATGCCGCCGACAAACCACGCGTATTGATGGAAACCAGCCTCGGCAATTTCACACTCGAACTGAACCCGGCGGCAGCACCGATTACCGTCGAAAACTTCATCAAGTATGTTGAAGACGGCCATTACAATGGCACCATCTTCCACCGCGTGATCGATGGTTTTATGGTCCAGGGCGGCGGTTACACTGAGGACTACAGCCAGAAGAAAACCCGCGCCGAGATCCAGAATGAGGCCGACAATGGCCTGAAGAACAAACGTGGTTCGATCGCGATGGCCCGCACCAGCATGCCCCACTCGGCCACGGCACAGTTTTTCATTAATACCGCCTACAACACCTCACTCGACCACACGGCCAAGAGCCCACGCGGCTGGGGTTATGCGGTATTCGGTGAGGTCGTCGAGGGCATGGACACCATCGACAAGATCAGCGGCACGCCCACCGGCGCGGGTGGCCCTTTCCGCACCGATGCCCCCAAGACCAAGGTCGTGATCAAAAACGCCAGCGTCGTGAAATAGTCTTCACCCTGTGACCATCCTGTTTATCTCCGACATCCACCTGGGGTCGGAGCATCCCGAAATCAGCGAACGCTTCACCTCGTTTCTGGCGACGATCTCGCCGGACGAGGTGACGGCGCTGTACATCCTTGGTGATCTGTTCGAGGCCTGGATCGGTGATGATGGCGCGCAGCCGGAACATGTCGCGGCCATCGCGGCCTTGCGTGCATTAACAGCGAAGGGGCTGCCGGTCTCTGTCATGCACGGCAATCGTGACTTTTTGCTGGGGGCACAGTTTGCGGCCGAGACCGGCTGCCAGCTGCTGGCCGATCCGGTGGTGATAGATCTCGGCGGCCGCCCCACCCTGCTCAGTCACGGCGATCTACTGTGTACCGATGATGTCGACTATCAGTCCTTCCGCCAGATGGTGCGGGCACCCCAGTGGCAACAGCAGTTTCTGGCGGCAACGGTTGAACAACGGCTGGCCATTGCCCGCCAATATCGTGGTGAAAGCCAGAGCCGCGGAAAACAGAAGTCGATGGCAATCATGGATGTCAATCAAACGGCGGTGGAACAGATGATGCGTGAACACGGTGTGGACCGTTTGATCCACGGTCATACGCATCGTCCGGCGGTGCATGAATTCCAACTCGATGGGCAGGCCGCCGAGCGCATCGTGCTCGGCGACTGGTATCAGCAGGACAGTGTATTGATCTGTGATGCCGACGGTTGTCGGCTGCGTGCAACTTTAAACTAAGGCCGACAATCCAATCCTAAGGAAACTCTGATTAATTCGTCATTCCGGGCGAAACGAAGAGTAGCCCCGGAATCCAGATCAATAATCTCAATGCGTTATGGATTCCCGCCTGCGCGGGAATGACGCTGCACAGAATTAATCAGAGTTTCCCTAAGCATCTGTCCCATGGGTCTTGGCGCGTTGTTGCCGCTGTTCGGCCTCGTGCTGTGCCTGTGAGGCGTTCCAGTCCGCACTGAGTTCGGGCCACCCCTGCATATTACGCAGACACAGGTCGCGCAGCGCCGCGATGTGATCCGGCCGATCATTCAACGCGGGAATATAGGCGAAGTGTTCACCGCCCGCGCCCAGAAAGATACCGCGATTCTCGACCGCGATCTCTTCCAAGGTCTCCAGACAGTCGGCCGAAAATGCAGGACAAACCACCGCGACCTTTTTCACACCTGCCGCAGGCAAGGATTCCAAGGTGTGGTCGGTATACGGTTTGAGCCATTCTTCCTTGCCGAAACGTGATTGAAAGGTCACCTGCCATTGGTCCTGCGTCAGCCCCAAGGCCTCGGCGGTCAGGCGTGCAGTCTTGTGGCATTCACAAAAATACGGGTCGCCATTGGTCAGATAACGCTTGGGCATGCCGTGGAATGAAAACAGCAAACGATCTGGTTGACCGCTGCTGTCAAAGTGTTCGCGGATGCTATTGGCCAGCGCGGCGATATAGGTCGCATCGTCGTGATAATGATTAACGAAACGCAACTCAGGCAACCAGCGCCAGGTCTTGAGTTCATCGACCACGGCATCAAACACCGAGGCAGTGGTCGTCGCTGAATACTGTGGATACAACGGCAACACCAGGATGCGCTGACAATTGGCCTGTTTCAATTGCTGCAAACCCTCTGCAATCGATGGATTGCCGTAGCGCATGGCCAAGGCCACGGTCACCGGGCCTTTGATCTCCATCTCCAGGGCCTTTTGCATGGCGGCGGCCTGGCGACGCGAGATACTGAGCAAGGGCGATCCGTCTTCTCCCCAGACACTGGCATAGGCGTGAGCGGATTTCTTTGGCCGCGTATTGAGGATGATGCCATTCAGAATCAGCCACCAGATCGGCCGCGGCACTTCGATAACACGGGGGTCCCATAAGAACTGTTTCAGGTAGCGGCGCAAGGCAGACGGTGTCGGTGCATCAGGCGAACCGAGATTACATAACAATACGCCGACGCTCGGCTGGCTGTTGTGGGAATAACTGTCAGTTCCTAGAAATTTACTCATGGCATACACAGGTAACAAATTGATGTCGTGAGTATACCCGATACAACTACTGCTTCCCATCGCCACGCCGTTGCCTGCGTGAGGTTAGTTCCGTTATCCGACCAATTTTGAATCTTCGCGTTTACGTTGATCCCAATGCAACACACCTGTCGCGACGATGTCCTTATAGATATCACCACCTAACTGTTGTGAATAACCGTCTGGCACTGTTAAGAGCTCTTGACGTTCTCGCAACATACGAATAAACATCGGGGTCAATTCAGGATCGTGCCAGCCCTTGGCCGTCTCCTCTTCCATAATGCGAATCGCCTCGTCCATGCTGAAGGCCTTTTTATATGGTCGTTCACTGACCAGGGCATCATAGACATCCACGATATGAAATATGCGGGCCAGCAAGGGTATCTCCAGGCCTTTCAGTCCATAGGGATAACCTGTGCCATCCCATCGCTCATGGTGATGTTCAATAATCGGCACGGTCAAGGCCATGCTCTTCAGCCCGGCACACAAACGCGCACCTATCACGGTATGCTGCCGCATGATCTGCCACTCATCCGGAGTCAGTGCCGCACCTTTGAGCAGAATACTATCGGGGATGCCGAGCTTGCCTACGTCATGCAACACACCGCCACGATGCAAGGCCAACAATTCCTCTTCGGTCAGGCCCAGTTCGCGACCAAACACAACCGCAATATGCGACAAACGAGTGCAATGATCACCGGTGTGCTCGTCCTTGGCCTCCACCATCCGCGCCAATGCGAACAACATCGCCTCGGCGCTGTCGAGCTGATCGGTCATACGTTTGTGATTGGCTGCCGCCTGTACACGCGCCAACAACTCGCCACTTTGATACGGCTTGCGAATAAAATCGTTGGCGCCGACTTCGAGGCTGCGCGCGACCTCACCCGCCTCCAAACTGCCCGTGACGATAATAATTTGCAGAAAGTGCTGTTTCAGTGTTTCGCGCACATAACGACATACTTCATAACCGCTCATATAAGGGAGGTTTTTATCAAGCAATACCACATCAAATGTATTGCCGACACTCAACAACGAAATTGCATCTTCGCCATTGCTGACAGATGTAACGAGAAATTTGCCTTTCGACAATATCCGTTCAATCATAGATTGATGCGCCGCATCGTCATCGACGACCAATACCCGATACGATGATGCCCAGGTATAGGGGTTGGCACTTAACCCAAAACTCATATCAACCTTCCGTAACGTCCTTGTTTCTTGCTAAATACTAATTATGCAAACTGCTTAACAGTGGCAGACATTTCGGCCGCCAACCGTTCCATACTATTACATGCCTCCAGATTATCCTGCGCTGCCCGGCTGGTCTTTTCTGCGGCCAACGCAATCGATTCGATACTGCCGCTCATCTGCATCGCAACCGCTGCCTGTTCTTCCGCAGCCGTGGCGATATCATTGGTCATCTCACCGATCGACGATACTGTATTGACAATCTCTTTGATGGCAACAGAGGCATTATCTGCCAACTTTAAGGTCTGACGTGCCTGTTCTCTATCCTGCTTCATTGCATCAACAGCACGGCCAGTATCACCACGCAGACGTGCGATTTTATTTTCAATCTCTGTCGCCGATTCCTGCGTGCGCGTAGCCAATGTGCGCACTTCATCAGCAACCACGGCAAAACCACGGCCATGCTCACCTGCCCGCGCCGCTTCGATCGCCGCATTCAAAGCCAACAGGTTCGTTTGTTCTGCCACATTACGAATGACATCCAACAATGAACGAATTTCTTCACTACTGGAATTCAAGGCCTCAATGGTCTTAGTCGACGCCTCGACACTCGACACCAACGCACCAATCGCCTGACTGACATTGGCAACCTCTTTAAATCCATGCTGCGCCTGGCGATCAGCCTCGTGCACTGCACTGGCCGCATCTGACGCCCGACGTGCGACTTCTTCAACTGCCTGACTCATCTCACGCACTGCTGAAGCAGACTCTTCGATCTCCACTTCCTGTTTTTCCGTACCTTGGCTAGCGGTGTGGGCAGCACGGGTCGAAATACGACTGGTCTCAGCCAGATAATGAGCCGCATCATCCATGCGTGCGGTTAATGTCACTGCCCGCGCCTGCATCGCAGCCATACTTGTTTCAATACGACCCAGCTCATCAACCTGCGTCCCATATACCATGTGCGCCACATCATTAGAAAAATGTTCACGCGCAGCTTCAGCCATTTTGTTTAGGCGGCGTGTCATGCCATGGGCAACGACAAACGCGACCGGCAGTGCCAAAGCAGCACCAATCGCCACTGCCATAGGTGCTGCACCGGAAACAAGTGCGCCTCCACCAACGGCCGTTATCACGCCGATATGACCCAACAACTGTTTGCTACGTGCACTTAAAGACGCAAAATAAGATCGTGGCCGTTTGCCTTGGTTAATGCGCGCGTATGCAGCTTCCGCACGCGCCACCCATTGCGCTTCAGGTTTGGTGCGCACCGACTGGTAACCCGTGATCACACCGTCCTTATATACCGGCGTCACGTAGGCATTGACCCAATAGTGATCGCCATTCTTGCATCTGTTTTTAACCACCCCCATCCAGGGTTGGCCGGCTTTAATTGTTTTCCAGAGATCGGCAAACGCAGCCTCAGGCATGTCTGGGTGACGTACCAGGTTGTGATTTTTATTGATCAGCTCTGGCTCTTCATAACCACTGACTTCCTTAAAGTCATGATTAATTTGAGTAATGATGCCCTTGGTATCTGTCAGAGAAATAATGCGTACATCGTTACCATAACTGCGCTCACGCCCGGTAACAGGGAAATTCTTTTTCATGCCTACCTCAACGTCAGACCACGACAACTACTTCAAAAACAGTCAGCAAACATATCTCGATCCGTGAGTTTGCCGAGCTGTTCCAGTAGCAAGCTTTTCGTGAAAGGCTTAGTCAAAACTGCATCCACCCCGATCGCCAGCAGAGCTGCTCGCTCAACCGGCTGCTGAGTCATTGCAATTACGCTTATCCTCCCAATCCCCGGCAACTTTTCCAGCTGCCTCATCAAGGTACTGCCGTCCATCCCTATAGTTGTTGTGTCGATTATCAAGATGTCAGGACTAAAGAGCAGTGTCTGCACACCTGCACTGTACCCGTCACTAGCTATCGTCCACTCAATAGGCTTCTTTAGAGAGTCCAATATATCGCCTAAGTAACTGGAAAACCCAGCATCCCTGTCAACTATCAGGATTCGAAGTGCTGGTGGAACTGCAGCTGAGCAACGAGTGCGAGCAAACTCGGCGATATCTCGCTGCAGAAAACGCCTATGCCCCCCTGCGGTTGTCACGCACGGCAATAGACCGTGCTGCGCCCAGTAGCGCACCGTCACCGGGGAGACATTGAGTTGTTGGGCCACCTGGGCGGGTGTCAGTAACTCGCCCCCAGGACATACCCTCTTGTGCGGAATCAATCAGACCATCCTTATCGTTTATATCGATTCAACAGATGATTCGATTCTAAACATCTAACGCCGACTATCAAGCAATTTCTGCATATTAAACAACTTTTGGAAGGTTATTAACGAGAGAAAAAACTATCCCAAAAACAACTGGCTATCTAATGTCCGCTGACGCCAGGCCAGATAGTCATCCAGGATCTTGTCATGATCGAAGGCCATGACGTCAGGGCGATCCGTTGCAGGATCACAAATACAAAAATCCTTGGCGTCGTCGAGTGCCGTCGGCGTGCCGCTGGCCTCGGCCACATAGACCAGGCTCACCGTCTGCCCACGTGGATCTCGATCCGGTTTTGAATAGGCGCCGAGCAAGGCCAGCAGCGTGACATCGAGATTGGTCTCTTCCTTGGCCTCGCGGATCGCCGCTGCCTCGACCGTTTCCCCCACATCGACAAACCCGCCGGGAATCGCCCAGCCCGGCGGTGGGTTCAGGCGTTCGATCAGCACGATCGGGCGGCCGGGACGATCGGTGAGTTCGATAATGATATCCGCGGCCAATGGCGGTGTGATGGGTCTGGGCATTAATCACTCCCTTTGCGGACAAAACGAATAATGTGGCGACGATCGCGCTTGCTCGGTTTGCGTGGCGGTGCTGTCATGCCTGCGGCTGCGCGTAGTTTACGTTCTTCGGCCTGCTGTTCACGCGCAGTGATGCTGGCCTCGGTCTCGCTGTACAGGGTAGCGGCAACCGTGGCCGGCCCGCGTTTTTCCTCCAACCCACTTACGATGACCGTAAACTCCACCGTCTCTTTGCGAATGCGGATCTCATCGCCGATACAGACAAGGCGCGATGGTTTGGTGCGATCGCCATTGACGTGCACATGCCCGCCGTTGACGGCATCGGTCGCCATGCTGCGGGTCTTAAAAAAACGGGCCGCCCACAACCATTTGTCGAGACGGACTTTTTCCTTGGGCGCTTCTTTAGTCATGCGCTGATTCTACACTGGGCAAAAAAATAGGGACTGCCCGATTACTCGAACAGCCCCTGGTCCACACACATACAACATTTATTTAGTCAGCGATAACATCAATTCGTTCAATCGGCTGACGAAACTGGCCGGATCATCGAGCTGCCCGCCTTCACTCAGCATGGCCTGGTCAAACAACACATGCGACCAGTCGTTGAAGCGGTCTTCGTCGGTCTCAGCGTCCAGACGTTTGACCAGCGGATGCTCGGGGTTGATCTCCAGCGTCGGCTTCATGTTCGGCACCTCGTGCCCGGCCTGCTTCAGGATCTTCTGCATGCTGACCGCCATGTCCTGCTCGGCGACGACCATGCAGCAGGGTGATTTGGTCAGACGATGCGTCACGCGCACCTCTTCCACCTTGTCGCCCAAGGCCGTCTTCATGCGCTCGAGCAGACCCTTGCTGTCGTTGGCGCTCTTCTCCAGCGCCTCCTTCTCGGCCTGATCTTCCATCGCGCCGAGGTCCAGATCACCCTTGGCCACCGATTGGAAAGACTTGCCCTCGAATTCGTGCAGATACGACATCATCCACTCATCGACACGATCGCTCATCAACAGCACCTCGATGCCCTTCTTGTGGAAGACCTCCAGGTGCGGGCTGTTCTTGGCCGCGGCAAAGCTATCGGCGGTGATGTAGTAGATCTTGTTTTGACCATCCTTCATGCGCCCGATGTAGTCATCCAGCGATACGTTCTGCGTGTTGTCGCTGTTATGGGTCGACGCAAAGCGGAACAGTTTGGCGATGCGCTCCTTGTTCTTGTTGTCTTCGGCCGGGCCTTCCTTCAGCACCACACCGAACTCACCCCAGAACTCGGCGTATTTTTCGGCCTCGTTCTTGGACATGGATTCGAGCAGACCCAACACCTTCTTCACCGAGCCGTTACGGATGTTTTCGATATGGCGATTGTGTTGCAGGATCTCACGCGACACGTTCAGCGGCAGGTCATCGGAATCGACAATGCCCTTCACGAAACGCAGATAGGTCGGCATCAGTTGTTCGGCATCGTCCATGATGAAGACGCGCTTCACGTACAGCTTGATGCCGTTGCGACGATCGCGGTCCCACATATCAAACGGCGCATGTTTGGGGATATAGAACAGCGAGGTGTAGCTATTGGTGCCTTCCACCTTGTTGTGCACGTGGGCCAGTGGCTCCTGGTAGTCGTGCGCGACGTGTTTGTAGAACTCGGTGTATTCCTCGTCGCTGATCTCGCCCTTGCTGCGCGTCCACAGGGCCGAGGCGCTGTTGACGGCCTCGTATTCGTCGGCCTGTGCTTTATCTTCTTCGCCGTACGAGACCTTTTGCATCTCGATCGGCAGGCTGATGTGGTCGGAATATTTGCGGATGACGCTGCGCACGCGGTAGTTCTCGGCGTACTCGGCATCGTCTTCACGCAGATGCAGCACGATCTCGGTGCCTCGCGTCGCCTTCTCAACGGTCTCCAGCGTGTAGTCACCCTCACCAGCCGACTCCCAACGCACGCCGTGCTCGGCGCCCATGCCGGCGCGACGGGTGGTCAACGTCACCTTGTCGGCAACGATGAAGGCCGAATAGAAGCCGACCCCGAACTGGCCGATCAGCTGTGCATCCTTGGCCTGGTCGCCGGTCAGCGCCTCGAAGAACTGGCGGGTGCCCGACTTGGCGATGGTGCCGATGTTCTCGATCACCTCTTCGCGGCTCATGCCGATGCCGTTGTCGATCAGGGTCAGCGTGCGGGCGTCCTTGTCGAGATCAATGCGGATCTTCAGTTCGCTATCGCCCTCGAACAGCGCGTCATCGCTCAGCGCCTCAAAGCGCAGCTTGTCGCAGGCATCGGAGGCGTTGGAGACCAGCTCGCGCAGAAAGATCTCTTTATTTGAGTACAAGGAATGGATCATCAGCTTGAGCAGCTGCTTAACTTCGGTCTGAAACCCCAAGGTTTCCTTATGTGCTTCGACGGTCATGGTGTACTATTTCCCTTACAAAATTAAACACGAAAACGGACGTGCCCCTCTTTATGGGGACGAGCACGGGCCTTTTCAAGCCAGCATCCGAAAATTGATAGGGAGAGCGTCTCTGCATGAGTATTAAAACCGTTGCCACCACCGCCTTCGACGACCAAAAGCCCGGCACCTCGGGCCTGCGCAAGCGCACCCCGGACTTCCTGCGCCCCCACTATGTAGAAAACTTCATCCAGAGCACCTTCGACAGCCTCGAAGGCTTTGCCGGCAAGACGCTGGTCGTCGGCGGCGACGGCCGCTACGGCAACCGCCAGGCGATCCAGACCATCGTCAAGATGGCCGCCGCCAACGGCTTCGGCAAGGTGCTGGTCGGCCAGGGCGGCTGGCTGTCGACCCCCGCGGCCTCATGCGTGATCCGCAAATACGGCGCCTTCGGCGGCTTTGTGCTCTCGGCCAGCCACAACCCCGGCGGCCCCAATGCCGACTTCGGCATCAAGTACAACATTGGCAACGGCGGCCCGGCCCCGGAAAAGGTCACCGAGGCGATCTACGCCCACTCCAAGACCATCACCGAATACAAGATCACTGACGCGGCCGACATCGACCTCGACCGTTGCGGCAACAGCCAGATCGGCAATACCGTGGTTGAGGTCATCGACCCGGTCAATGACTACGCCGAGCTGATGAAACAGCTGTTCGACTTCGAGGCCATTCGCGCATTGTTCAAATCCGGCTTCCGCATGCGCTTCGACGCGATGCACGCCATCACCGGCCCCTATGCCAAGGTCATCATCGAACAACAGCTGGGCGCGCCGGTCGGCACCGTCATCAATGGCATCCCGTCGGAAGACTTCAACAACGGCCACCCCGACCCCAATCTGACCTATGCCGAAGAGCTAGTGGCCGAGATGTTCAGCGCCAATGCGCCCGACTTTGGCGCCGCCTCCGATGGCGACGGCGACCGCAACATGATCCTGGGCAACAACTTCTTCGTCACGCCGAGCGACTCGCTGGCCCTGATCGCCGCCAATGCCAAGTGCGCCCCCGGTTATCAAAACATCACCGGCATCGCCCGTTCGATGCCGACCAGCGCCGCCTCGGATCGCGTCGCAGCTGCCCTGGGCCTGGAGTGTTTTGAAACCCCGACAGGCTGGAAATTCTTCGGCAACCTGATGGACGCCGACCGCGTCACACTCTGTGGTGAAGAGAGCTTCGGCACCGGTTCCAACCACGTGCGCGAAAAAGACGGCCTGTGGGCGGTGCTGTTCTGGCTCAACATCCTCGCCGCACGCAAGGAATCGGTCGAGGCCATCGTGCGTGAACACTGGGCCAAATACGGCCGCAACTTCTATTCACGCCACGACTATGAAGGCGTCGACAGCGCAGGTGCCAACACACTGATGTCAGATCTGGAAGCCAAGATGCCCGCACTTATCGGCACTGCCCTCAACGGCATGACCATCGCCTATGCCGACAACTTTAGCTACACCGATCCGATCGATGGCTCCGTCAGCACCAAACAAGGTCTGCGCATCGGCTTTGAAGATGGTTCGCGCATCGTCTTTCGACTGTCCGGCACCGGCACCCAGGGCGCAACACTGCGTTTGTATGTCGAACGCTTTGAAGCGGATTCTGCACAACATGTCCAGGATACCCAAGCCGCACTGGCCAATCTGATTCAAACTGCAGACGATGTGGCGGGCATCAAACGCCACACCGGGCGCACTGAACCGACTGTGATTACCTAAGACTCAAGCCTTCACATACAAAACGGCGCCCTGGTGATGACCATGGCGCCGTTTTTTTAACTCATTGTCCCGTATTTAGTCGTAGGCCAGAGCAATCATGTTTTAACTAAACATGCCAACCAAGACTTACCCAGCCCCAGGACATCCAGCCTTTTTATTACACACGAAATTAATTTGTGATCATTGACGGGGACCGAAAAGCTCGCGATCTATGTAGCCAATCTCACCACCTATGGGATATTTCTCCAAGTCTCGCCATGTCATGACCTCTAACTCGTCAGAAGACCAGCCATTTCCCCGAAAAACTTCCGAGTTAAGAAAAGACCACACAACACCACCTCTTACCAGGGCCGGTCGCATCTCTCCGTTTGCGAGCTTCACTGCATAAAGCCCCTCATGTCGATTGGGCAACAGCGGCGCCACATGTTTCGCAATACTGGTCGCGATAATGTTATAACCCGCAGCAATAGGGTGACCGTTCACATTTGGTGGATACAAGGGGATAGCGTTGAGCGCAGCCCTTTGCAGGTCTGCAATCACATCAACATAAATCGCATTGGGAATGGCCTTAATAGCGTTAGAAAGCTTCAGAATATTCTTCTTCTCCGCAGCCAATAAAGCTAAATAATCTTCTGTCGGTGACACGCCATCATCCAACTCTATTTTTTTCTCGTACACCAGTTCTTTGGTGGGAATGATTGTAAATACAACTTGCACCTCGTAAGGCTGGGCAAACGCGACAATGCGCTGGGCAACCATTGCCATGATGTCATATCCCGTATTCACTGCAGGATGATCCTGATTTGTGGCATGGCGATATTTTGGGGAAAACACCGTACTTACAGCATCACCAAACCTGACCGGCCATAATTCTGGATGCTCAGGATCAGAGGATAAAGTTGGCACTGCAGGAATATCACTGGCCTTTAAGTCTGGATCGACACGAAATTCAGCCCACATGTCATAGTTATAGGCCATCCGGAAAGAATCCAATGAATCGTTACCCGTATAAAAGGCCACTACAATAATACGCGGCTTAAGTGATATGCCTTTTTTTACCGCGTAATAATATTGAACCGCACCCCAACCACCCACAGCCATGCTGTATTGATCATTTTCTTTATGGTGAAGCATGCCCTGCATTTGATGGGGCCAGTTATTGATAATGGGCGCATTGTTGCCATATGTCTGGCTATCCCCCACCACGAGAATATCCGCCAAATTGGGCACAGAAAAGTTCCTAAAGCCAAGCACATCATTAGGACCCATACTGGGTGATTGTGTGAGCAGAGGCTTGGCTCGCGTGCCAGACACCGGATCTTGCAGCAAATATTCCATCGATTGAAAATCTTCATCTCTGAATATATTTTCATAAAACGGCGGCACCTCTTTACTGATCTGCACCATCTGCAGATCAACAGGCACCCCAAGAAGCTGGGGGGCCTGCCAGCGGATCACACCAAGACTCGCCGCCAAAGTGACAACAATGATGACACCTGATTGGATCCAGTCTTTTTTTATCATTTATTCGGCCTGATTTTAAAAAAGCGTGTAAATGAATGGTGCCACTGCCGAGCCTTGAGAAAGCACCAACAACGCCCCCAGCAACACCAGAATGACAAAGATTGGCAACAACCAGAATTTCTTTCGCTTACCCAGAAGCCCACAAATATCTTTTATTAAATCCAGCATCAGTATGGCTTCTCCATATCTTCTGGTTTGATTGTATTCTGGCGCTCTACTCTGTAGGTTGATTTCGAATGATCAAGGCGAGTTTTCAACGGGTCCTTGCCAAACAACCTCATCACCAAACCCATTGGAAAAAAAACCAGAAAAAACACCGCCCCCAGAATAAGCCTCGTATTGATCCAGCCCATAACATGGCCAAACTTCATCCATGCATGATATATAGGTTTTAGTACGACTGGATATACAATCGCGGGCACCACAAAACACAGCGCCAACATCCACGGCCATTTCGTGAGATCGATTGCCTTACCAAACACCCATGGGAACAACAATCCAAATAACAAACAAATGAAGGCTGCCATAATAAAACCAAACTTGCGCAGCTCTATAACGGAAACATTCTTCATAGAGAAACCTTAATCCAGTTCAAATTCTTCTCTCCAATCACCACCATCGACAAAATCAGGCTGATCAGATTTTTTAAGGACTATATTTTCCAACACCAGATAATCCATTTCGGTACGCATAAAGCAGCGGTAGGCATCTTCTGGCGTACAAACAATCGGCTCTCCACGCACATTAAATGATGTATTGACAATAACGGCCGTGCCTGTTTTTTCGTAAAACCGACGAATCAGATGATAGTAGCGTGGATTGGTTTCTTTATGAACGGTCTGGATGCGAGCAGAATAATCCACATGCGTAATAGCCGGCAATGTTGAGCGGGCAACATTAAGCTTCTGGACACCAAACAGACGCTTCTCTTCATCATTCATCTCGATACGCAGATTTTCATTCACATCGGCAACGATGAGCATATAGGGGCTGGGGCGATCAATCTGAAAGTAATCCGCGACCTTATCAGCCAAGACGGAGGGGGCAAAAGGCCGGAAGGATTCACGATATTTGATCTTAAGATTCATCACCGACTGCATTTTTCGCGAGCGGGCATCTCCTATGATAGATCGCCCTCCCAACGCACGTGGTCCAAATTCCATGCGTCCCTGAAACCAGCCCACAACATGTTCATCCACCAAAACATCTGCAACCAGATCGTAGAGCTGTCCGTCATCAAACTCCTGATAACTAGCCCCTAAAGCATCGAGTCGCTGTTTGATCTTATCATTGGAAAAACGTGGCCCCAGATAGGAACCTTGAGTTTGGTCAGATAGATTATCTGCGCGACGATCACACTGAAAATATTGGTAGGCAATAGCCAAGGCGGAACCGACAGCCCCTCCCGCGTCACCTGCAGCAGGTTGGATCCAAATATCCTTGAATGGCCCCTCACGCAATAAACGGCCATTGGCAACACAATTCAGGGCCACACCGCCTGCCAGACAGAGATAGTCATTCCCCGTCTCCTGGTGAATTGTATTGGCCAATTTAAGCACAACCTCTTCCGTCACGACCTGGATTGATCGGGCCAAATCCATCTCTTTCTGAGTGATCTCACTTTCGCTGGTGCGTGGTGGCCCTCCAAACAATGCATCAAACTTCTGGTTGGTCATGGTCAAACCAGTCGCATAATTGAAATACTTCATGTTTAGACGGAAGGTGCCATCAGCCTTGATATCGATCAGATGTTCCAGAATCAAATCGACATACCTTGGCTCGCCATAAGGAGCCAGCCCCATGAGTTTGTATTCACCAGAATTGACTTTAAACCCCGTGTAATAGGTAAATGCCGAATAGAGCAAACCCAGCGAGTGAGGAAAATCGATCTCCCATAATGGCGTCAATTCGTTGCCATCCCCCTGCCAAACAGAGGTTGTCGCCCATTCACCCACACCATCAAGACAGAGGACCGCCGCCTTCTTAAAGGGACTCGGAAAAAATGCCGATGCTGCGTGCGACTGGTGATGTTCGGTAAAGAGCAACCTGGGCAGCAGTGACTTATCCCCATCATACAATTCTGCAAGCTCTCGCCCCAGGACCGTCTTTAGATATAGTTTCTCTTTCAACCATACCGGCATCGCCATGATGAAGGACTTGAATCCTTTTGGCGTATCCGCGAGATACGTCTCAAGCAGACGTTCGAATTTCACAAGTGGCTTGTCGTAAAAGACAACAGCGTCCAGATCAACAATCGAAAGTCCAACCTCAGCCAAACAATATTTAATGGCATTCAGTGGAAAATCTGCATCGTGTTTCTTGCGTGTAAAGCGTTCTTCCTGGGCGGCAGCCAGAACCAGCCCGTCTACGACTATTGCAGCCGCACTATCATGATAATAAGCGGATATCCCAAGAATCCTTTCTCCGCTCGTCTCTGCGTGACAATCAGGCTCATCAATTATGCGATCGTGTGAAATAAGATTCTCCCAAAAATTACCATTTGAGCAGATCATGCAGAACGATCCAACATTTGACAGCAAAAGAGTCAATCCATCAAGTTTGACCTGGCCATTTTTTGTCCTGCAAAGCCAATCAATAGTTCCAAACCATTTCATTTCACGACAAATCCTGGCTGGCGATCAATAAATACATGGTATACGATTCAAGTCCTGGCCAAGGCTCTCTCTGAACAAACATTCACAAGACACAAACAATATGAGCGGACACATCACTCTCGACACGAAGCACTGCGCCGATTCATCCAGTTTCTGCAATCTCATTTTTCACATCTACACCGAGGCCAAATAATCGAAAGCGATATTTGACGATCTCATCTTCAAGGAGGAAGCAATGAGCAACAACGAAGTCATCACCAATACCAGCCAGTGGTCGCTTGTCGTTCAGCGTGTCACTGATACCACGGCCGAGATCTGGGTCGGCACACTCTTCGCCACTTTAAAAAAACCGACCAAGGCGCGCGTCGAACTCACCAGCAGCAGCGGCACCGTCAAACGCAAAGAGATCAAAAAAGAAGAATGGCAGCGCCCGTTCACATCTCTCGACCAGCGCTTCTACCAAGTTGTCACCTTTACCGGGCTGACGCCAGGCGAGACATACTCGGTTAAATTCTCACGCTTTATCGATAAGGGTGAAGAACAGATCATTCCGGTAACCTGGCAGGAGTTACGCAGCGGCAGCCTCACCACCCTACCTCAACGTCTGCCGCTCAAAGGCACAAAGCCATTTACCGTCAGTCTCAGCAGCTGTTTTTATAATCACCGCGATGGTGGCCGCGCTGCGGCTGCCTATAAGGCCTTGCACGACTGGGGGCCGGAGAACACACGCCCAGACATCAAGTTCATGACCGGCGACCAGGTCTATCTCGACATCGGCTTTGACTCGCTGTCGCTGATCCCCCAGGAGATCCATCAACGCATCGCCGATGACTATGCCACGCACTGGCAGGCACTGGGCAGTATCCTCACCCGCGGCGGCACTTGGATGCTGCCGGACGACCACGAGTACTGGAATGACTATCCGTTCTATGAATCAAACATCCCTACCTTGCAGGCGTTGCGCATCGACAAGGTACGCAAGGCCTGGGATGCCGCCTCCAAGGATGGCGTCAACAACGTGCAACGCAGCCCACAGTTTGAAATCTTCTCCATCGGCAATGACATCTCGTTCTGCCTCGCCGACCTGCGCTCATTCCGCGACGACCACGGCTTCACCTCAACAGCGATCTTCAACAAGATACAGGCCTGGGCTGCCGGACTGACATCACCCGGCGTGTTTGTCTCACCGCAACCGTTGATCGTCGAAGAGAACGAACAGGAAAAGAACTTGCTCAGTTACAAAGAACAGTACGCGGCCCTGCTCAAGGCCTTCGCCAGCAGCGGCCACGACATCGTGCTGCTCAGCGGCGATGTGCACTTCGGCCGGATCGCATCCGTACCGCTTACCGCAGACGCCAACGGGCCACGCCTGATCGAGATCATCGCCTCGCCCTTGTCGAATCTGACCTTCCTCAACGGCATCGCCACCGCCAAACCGAAGCTCAAACCCAAGACCTTCCCTGCGGCAGAGGTCTGTCGCATCAATCGCTGCAAGGCACAGCCGGTGAGTTACAGCGAGATGTATCAGGTCAGTACCAAGAAGGGCAACATCTTCTCGGCCTATCCACGCACACGCACCAATGAACACTTCATGACGGTTGGCTTTAGCCGACTCGAAGGCGGCGACATCGAGATCTGCGCCGACGCATGGAAGGTACGGATGCCCGAAGGGCGCAAAAAATTACCCAGCAAGGACTTTCAGCGCAGTTACCGCACCCGCCTGAAATAAACGAAGACGCAAACAAAAAAGCCCGCCGGAATCTTTCCTGCGGGCTTTTTCTGACTCAGTATTTACTGCGTATTAGTGCTGCACACCACCGTCACCATGGACATGGCCGTGCTCGATCTCTTCGGCTGACGCTTCGCGCACACCGACCACTTCCAGGTCATAGTTCAGCGTTTTGCCTGCAAAGGGATGATTGGTGTCGACATCCAGCATCTTCAACCCCACCTTGACCACCATCACCGGGCGCGGACCATGCGCGGTATTCAGATCGATGATCATGCCTGGGCGCAGTTTGGGTTTGATCTTGCCCTGACGCATGATGTGATTAACCGATACGCGCTGAATCGCGTCCTCGTTGCGCTCGCCGTAGGCCTCAGCCGGCTCCAGGGTCACGCTGACCTTATCACCAACACCTTTACCCGCCAGCGCCGCCTCGATGCCCTTGAGCATATTGTCATGGCCATGCAGATAATAGAGCGGTTGCACGCTGTATGAACTTTCCAGTTCGGTGCCATTCAACTCACTGACCCGGTAATGAAAACTAACCACCTTATCTTTTTCGATCTGCATCTTTGCCACTGCTCCAACTAACTGAGGAAAACGATAACGCCGGCCGACGGCCGTCACGGGGCGCATTATCGCAAAAACCGCTCCATTCGGCACCGTCGGCTGTTAGAATCGGATTCATTTACAGACGATAGCCGCGCCCAATGCTGAATCTATTCAAGAAAACCCCGGTCCTGGAAGAAGAATCCATACAATGGTTGTTCAACGCCTATGGCTGGGCGCTGACTGATTTCGGCAGTGATGTGTTTTTTCAGCAAACCCGCCTCATCGAACCCAGCCGCGAGTTCTTCCCCGGCGGTGGCGATTCGGCCGAAGAGATCTCGGCACTGATCTTCGCCCAAGTCCAGCAATACTGCGGCCTGCAACACTGGCCGTGCATCGCCATCAGCCATTACGACCACGACGACACCCAGCCTCAACAAAACATCACCCAGGTACTGCATGGCCAGAGCGAGCGTCCGCTGCTGTTTTTCTTCGAACCACAACAGGTGGCCAATCCCGACGCCATGATCGCCAACTACGCCCATGCCTTCGGCCATCACCTCGGCGCGCTGGCCCAACACCGCCCCCCCTGTGATGACGAACAATGGCCGCACATGGCCGAGCTGCTGGCGATCTACATGGGCTTCGGCATCATGATGGTCAACAGCGCCCGGCCGCAAAAGGCCGGCGGCTGCGGCAGTTGTCGCAATCCGGCAGCGGAACGCCAGGGCTTTCTCACCGAGGCCGAGGCCGCGTATGCCCTGGCGATCTTCTGTGTGTTGAAAGAGATCCCGGCCAAACAGGGCGCCGCGCATCTGAAGAGTTATATGCGCAGCTATTTCAAAAAGGCCTATCAGGATGTGGTCGAGCGCCAGTCCAGCATCCAGACCTTACGCGCCATCGATAGTCGTCCACACTTGAGGGGCGATGAGGCCCATCTTCCCGAGCAGACCGGGATCGGCCAGGCAAATACACCCATGCAGGTCACGGTCAATTTCCAGCCCCCCTCACCATAATCCGGCAAGGGGCACGCAGCCCTAGTCCGCCTGCGCCGCCTTACGTTGGCGCCGTGCAGTAAACAGCGTACCGATAAGAATGGCGATTGGCGTCGCCAGCATCACGATCACCAGCGTCGAAATCAACCAATAAGGATCGAGGCTGCCCGCCTCCAGGTAAGAAAGTGCCTGAAAAAACAGCACCGAATATACGACGGCGGCGATCGTTGCCGCCCGCGCCTGTTTGATAAACAGATGACAAAAGAACGCGCAGATCAATGAAATAATCACCACGGCTATCAAACTGACGATCAACCCCAACACACCAAACTCCTTTACTTCCCCTACTGCCCCCGGGCATCACGTGGTTTCGTGATACCCCGACTTGATATGGTTGATAGTAACAGACAATAGCCTGCGCCAATCGGCTTCCAGCTCATCGGAAAAAAATGGATCGTGTTCGGCAAACGCCTGCATCAGGCTATCGAGCCACAACTCATACATCGCCGGCTCGATGTTCAACCGATCATGTCGGTGACTGGCACGGATACGGGCCACTGCCTGGTTGGCAATGACGTTTCCCTGAGGAAACAACAAACTCATCGTAATGGACTGTTCCAGCAACTCATACTGTTGAGACAAGTCGGTATGGGCAAACATGCGGGCAACCTTGGGCGAACGCTGGATCAGGATGTCGTAAAACCGTTCAAACAAACCACCATGGGCCAACATCCGACCATAACTTTGGCGCACCTGCAGCAATCCTTGGCTAGCAACCACCGTCTGCACCTCCACTACCTCTTGAGCCATTACTCCCCTCCGGTTCAGCAAATACCTATGCAACCTAAATATCGGATAAAACACTTTAAATGTTAATGGGTATTTAACATTTCAAACATTGACCCTATTCCCGACGAGCCTCCCCCAATATTACGCCGTTACGGACAAACCCGACTTGACCCGCTGCCTCAAAGTTCTCATATTAGCCGCCCCGAAGTTGAAGAATGCGGTCCACTCAATGACAAACATCACCACTGTGCTCGCGAACCGTTGCGCATCCATCGCCCTGATCATTGCCCTGCTCGCCAGCCCGGCCCTACGCGCCGAGGTATCCGTCTATATCATCGCCCCTGGCGACAGCCTGTGGCGCATCGCCCAGGAGCAGCTCAGCAACCCGAATGACTGGAAGAAACTGCTGACCGTCAACGAGATGTCTGATAAATCACGCCTAGAAGTTGGCCAGGCGCTGAAGATCCCCGTCGATTTGATGAAACCCTTCGAGCCTGTCGACGACAACTTAAAACCACCTGCCAATCTGCCCACCGTTGCCACCCACCGCGCCGGTGAAGGATCAGAGTCCGGCAGCGCCCCCAGCGCCACCGAGGGCGGCTACCGCCGCGGCGCCAGTGCCGTTGCCAGCATCACCATGCTGCCACGCAGCGCCATCACCGTTGCCGCAACCTATGGCGATGTGTCGCAATCCACAGGCGACAGCTTTCAAAAGCTGGCCGTCAAAACCGAACTCAACGCCGGCGACAAAGTCCGCACCGGCGCCAACAGCAGCGTAAACCTGCTACTCAAGGACGGCTCCATGCTGGTCCTGCTCGCCAATACCGAAGTCAGCCTCGCCTCGCCGATCGAACTGCATCGTGGAGCCATTGAATACAGCTACAACGGCGAGCAGGAGGCCGATCTGATCCATACCCAAAGCGCAACCTTGCGTGCCAAATCGGCGCGTATGCGGGTTGCCACCGGCAACAGTGGCAACGAACTGCAGCTGGAGGTCCAACAAGGTCAGGTCATCGCGGTTAAAGGGGACGACACCCGTAGCGTCAGCGCCGGCCTCGGCATCAAAACCAGTGCAGGTCAGCCACTCCCCACCGCCCGTCACGGCCTGATGCGCCCTGACACGCGCAATCTCTCCAAGAGCAGCGTCAATGGCAACGTCAATCTCACGTGGCCAGCGATCGACCAGGCCGTCGCCTATCGTGCACAACTGGTGTTTGCCGCCGAGACCTACCTGATCCTGCGTGACCAGATCGTCACCGAGCCCGCGCTGCATTGGAGCAATATCAGCCCCGGCCGCTACACGCTACGCCTGCGCTCTATCGATCAAGACGGCCTCGAAGGCCTGGATTCCAACCTCTCGTTCTTCGTCCAGGGTGCGCTCACCGCACCACAGTCACAAACCCCACTCAACGGCGCCACGCTACCCAATGCCACACCCTGGATCGCATGGCAACGCGTCCCCGAAGCAAACACCTATGTACTACAGGTATCACGCAGCGCCAATTTCACTAAGGATGTGGATGAGCACACCCACTTGGTGAATAACAACTATCGTTATCAAAACGCCTTGCCCGCCGGGACTTATTACTGGCGTGTGATGAGCGTCTCACGCAAGGGAGTAAAGAGCACATTCGGTGAAGTACGCAGTTTCATCATCGGCGCCAAATAGACCATGGAGCACCTCATGCAAATCTTTAAACATCACTTGCAACGCTTGCTCATCGCCGGCATCGCCTTGCTTGCAACGGGCAATTGCTACGCCCTCAGTTTTGGTGAGCTGGAGGTGCAGACGCGCCTTAATCAACCACTGGTCGCCGTCATTCCCGTCGACGGCACGGTAGAAGAACTCAATGCGCTGATCGTTGGCCTCGCCTCGCTGGAAGACTTTGATCGTCTCAACATCATCCGCACACGCATCGCCACCGAACTGGAGTTTGAAGTGGTGCTGACACCGGGGCTGTCGCACATCCGTATCACCAGCCAACAATCCCTGCGCGAACCCATCGTAGAGTTCGTCATGACCGCCAGCTGGGGTCAGGGCAGAATCATCCGAGACTTCTCTATCTTCGTCTCGCCCTAGGGCCTGTTAATAGGCCCTAAGCAGCTGGGGATGTCGCGGCCATCTGTTCGGACAACAAGGTCAACAGCCGGATAAAGGCCTCGACCGACTCCGAACACGCGGACTCCTCCATCGTATGGTAACCCGTGGTTGGAATCTGGATCGTCGTGCCATCCACCAAGCCGTTTGACGCCGCGATGATGCGCCCCAGCTCGGTACTGCCGATGGACTTGGCGCTCTCGCCACGACTGAGCAGGCGCGCGTTGTCCTCTTCCACGTATTTATCCTTGAACAGATAACTGATGTTGTTTGAGCGGCACAGGTCTTCGATCAAGGCCGTCGACTCACGATTAAACGCCGCATTGGCATCTTTCTGCCGCAACACCAACAGCTGGTTGTTGGCTGCCTCCACCGTCGGAAACGGACTGGTATCCAACACAAACAGACGATTGGTCGAACCGCCAAAGCGACGAAACCACTCCAACAGATAACGCCAGCTCTTGCCCGCCTCCTCCTGCGCGGTGAAAAACGCCGTGCCCTGAAAACCGAGGCTGAACAAGTGCACCAGTACCGCGGCAGACAACACATTATCGAGCTGCCCCACCAGGCGATTGCCCTGCAACTTCAACTTATCCTCAAATGCGATCGGCGTCCCGGCCACCACATCATCCAGACCATCGATCTCAAAGATCAGGTTGTTGCGAAACTCACAGACGTAGGACTTCTTGATCACCCCATTGCCACGATAGGCCCCCGACCACGGCTCATAGGCAAACACCGGTTTGGCCTTAAACCGCTCCGTGACCTTGGTCATCAACTCTTCCGACACCGAATTATTGAGCAGATCCGTGCGATTGGCGGAGATAAACGCCGCAAACTGAAACTCATGCGGCCCGGTACAAATCAGACCATGACGATCGATATGCGCCGACAGCATCGTGCTGAACGGCTTGCTGCCCTGCGCCACCAACAGACCTTCGTACCAGGTCACCTTCGCCCCTCGCTCCTCCAGCTCACGCTGCAACACACGGAAGAACGAATGCTCAGCACCCACCACGCTCGGCTGGCGAATAATCAATTTAAGAAGATCTATAAACTCGTGATGCAACATGCTACCGCCCAACTTCTGCCAATACTCAATCTATACCGCGACTCTACGGCGTCAGCGCAAAGACAATCCAGCCACTTTGCTGAAAGCAAACTGTACCATCATCGCAAATTCAAGCACATAAAAAAACGGCCACACTCTGTTAGAGGATGGCCGTTTATACAAAGGCTAGGACTAAATCAAACGCCTAATACTTTCTTGCCCTATCAATCAGACTTGCATGGGCGCCAAAATAAAAGATCGCAGCCAACTTAACAGCATCATTATCGTGTTCGTCATCTCGATACGCCACGTCGAACGCCATAAAAGGTGCTGCGGCAGGCTGAAACATGAGAGAGATCTCCCTCGAGTCTGCATCATTGGTGTTTAATATTAGGCTTAGCCCCACATTGTCGGCCGCATAGGCGATAAGCCCCACACTGTTCACTGTAGAAGATGAACCATTATCCGGTTTGATATGTGCCGTATTTAAACTGACACTCAATCTATCAACATAAACAACGCCGCCGAAACCGGTCCAATCGCTGTCCAAATCATACGCTCGATTCCACGAATTGATTTCTGCCCGAGACTCCCCCCAATCAAGCCCAAGCTGGCCTATTGCCTCATCCCTAACAAAGATCGATAACGCAATAAAGTCGCTAGAAATCTCTAACTCTGTAGGCCAGCTGGAATCACTTTCGAACTTCGACCGACCAATCGAAGCAGCCCCACCGACAAAATCTCTCAAAGGAAACCGAACTCCCGCAGACAACGAGTTGGTATCGCCAGAATCAGCGTTAGATAACCTGGGAGACACAAAAAAATTAGTCGACTCCACCGCTGGCGAGGCCGCACAGACTGAGAACGACAAACAGCCCCCCACTAGCCCATAAAACAACTTCCGCATCACGACGTCTTCCTTCAATTTAATCTCAAACATCAATTCATAAAAATAAAGGCCGGTCTAAGACCGGCCATCTAAAACTACAGATCAATAACGATCCCGACACCCAGCATATCAACATCACCTTCCATATCGTACATCTCATACTCCGCACGGATAGATACTGCCTGACTTACTTCATATTGCAATCCAAATCCATAGTACAGATCAGAGCCATCATCACTGAATGATGCAGAACCCGCAGTGCTGGAAATAGAATAATCTGCTTCCCACATGGCCACCCCCAGTCTGCCAAAGAAGGACAATGGGCTATTGGCGGCCTCAAAGGAATAGATGCCGCTGACAGTAAACGCATTACCTGAAGCAGCCAGTTTGCCATCAGCTAAAAAAACATAAGCGTCACCGTCCAAAATAAACGTGTCCCCTGCCCCGCCTGACAGAGAGGTCTCACCTGGGTCGACATAGGACAATTCAATATTTACCGCTGGTGCCACCTCAAAGCCCACAAGAAATTTAACGCCTGTATCTTTCGAATCCAGGTTTGCGGTGAGGGCGACGATGTCGTTATTCTCAAAATCCGTTGAACCCACGCTTGCGCCCACGTAAACACCTTCCGCATGCGCAGCCATACCAGCAGATAACAACAATGCCCCCACAATACTTCTTTTCATAACACTCTACACATTGAATATTTTATTTTAAATAACACTGCCCTCTAGATGAGGCCCGCCACTATAACCAATCGCATAAACTCACTACACTGACAATAAAACCAGTTTACAAACGACACAGTCACGCCGAACAGTTTTGTTATCTGAACACAACAACCAACACCAGCCACTCCCTTAAGGCCCAATACGATACATCCATCGCCCACGGCCGTGGGATCAACCCATACACCCCCGCACTGAGTTGATCCTCATGCGCCCATGCCGTCGCCGCCGGGATCACCGTTAAGCCCTCGGCCTCAAACGCCGCCTGCGCCCGGCGCATGTGCCAGCCATGTGTGACCAGCAGCACCGTGTCGCCGTTGAGTTCAGTCAACACCTCTCGCGCATAACGGGCGTTGTCGAAGGTGTGACGACTGCGGCCATCACCACCGACCACCGGCACGCCAAATTCTTCCGTCAGAATCTGCCGCATATAGACCGCCGCCGGCACACCTCGGCCAAGGCCGTCACCGCCGACCACAACCAACGGCAGCCCGCTTTGGCGTTGCAGATGGGCGGCGTAACGCAGGCGCGTCAGCATCTGCGGCCCGGCGGTATCGCCGCCGTATTCCGGCGCATCGAGATAGGCATCGGGCCCGGCAAGCACGACGATGGCGTCGGCCACGTCCGCCTGCAACTGCGTCTCCGCCAGCGGTGCGGCCGGTTGCAACCCCTGCGCGAGAAGATGCGCCAGCCACGGCGTCGATAGCAGATACAGGCTCAACACCGCCGTCAGCAGCAGCCCCCGCCCCCAGGCCTTGAAGCGGCCGCGCCACAGCAGCGCCGCAAGCAAGATCAACAGCAATGGCCCGCCCGGTGGCAGGATCAACATTTCGATTAAACGACTGAGGGCGATATCTGTCATAGTTTTACAATTGTCTGCACATAAACAAGTTGTTAGAAATCTCTAAACAAGTGCGTAAATAATCCCGACACTAATAACAGACATCTGCCGGAGGCACCACCATGTCAAAGCTTTTCAAGGGTTTGGAACGAATTGAAGCTGCACGCGAGAACATCAAGGGCCTGAGTTTTATGTCCGGTCTGTTCCTCGGCAGACCTGATTTCAGCATCCTGCTGCCCAAGGAAGAGCCCGAAGCGGAACGTCTCGAAGGCGAGGCCTATTGCCAAAAGATTGAGGCCTTTTTAAAGGAACACGTCGACGGCGCCAAGATCGAACGCAGCGGCAAGATCCCCAAGACCGTGCTCAATGGCCTGCTCAAACTCGGTGCCTTTGGCATGAAGATCCCCAAGGAATACGGCGGCCTCGGCTTCTCGCACAAAAACTACGGTCGCGTGCTGACACTGATCGCCAGCGAGAGCAACATCCTGTCGCTGACCGTGGCCGTGCCGCAGTCCATCGGCATCGCGATGCCGATCATGCTCTACGGCACCCAGGCGCAGAAGGAAAAATATCTGCCGATCGTCGCCGACAAGGCGATCTCGGCCTTTGCCCTGACCGAACCCGACACCGGCTCCGATGCCGCCAACGTACAGACCCGCGCCGAGCTCGACAGTGATGGCCAACACTACACCGTCAACGGCGAAAAACTGTGGTGTACCAACAGCCCCATCGCCGACTACATCACACTGATCGCCCGCGTGCCCGCCTACAAGGTCATCGAAAACGGCAAGACCACCTGGCACCCATCCAAGGCCGGCGACCCAGTCGACGACCGCGTCCACACTGCCTTCATCCTCGACATGAAGAGTGAGGGCGTCGAGGTCCGCCAGCGTTGCCAGTTCGAAGGCTGTCGCGGCATCGAGAACGGCCACCTGATGTTCACCGACGTCAAGATCCCCGCCGACAATGTGATCGGCGACATCGGCGCCGGCCTGCGCTATGCGCTGTCGATCCTCAACATCGGCCGCGCCGTCAGCGTGCCCGCAATCTGCCTCGGCATGGCCAAACAGGCCTGGCAGCCCACGCTGGACCGCGCCAATACCCGCACCACCTTCGGCCAGCCGCTGGCCGACCGCCAGACGCAACAGGCGCGCGTCGGCGACATGGCGATGAAACTATTTGCGATGGAGGCACTGTGCGAATTGGTCTGGCACATGGCCGACCAAAAAGAATACGACGTGCGCATCGAGTCGGCGATCACCAAGATCATCTGCTCCGAAGAGACCATCGCCTTCCTCAACGATGCCCAGGTCATCTTCGGCGGCGCCGGTTACGAGACCGCCGAGTCGAAAAAATTCCGCGGCCAACCCGCCTTCGGCCTCGAACAACTGGTGCGCGACGCCACCATGTACCGCATCGGCGAAGGCGCCACCGACATCCTGCGCCCCTTCGTCGCCCGCGAGGGCCTCAACCCGCACCTGGAGATGATCAAAGACAGCCTCGGCCAAAGCCTCAACAAAGCCGAGATGCTGCGCCTCGCCCGCCACTATATCCCGTGGTATCTGTCGCAATGGGTGCCCAACCCCATCGGCGGCCACCCCACACTCAATCACTACCGCGTGCAACGCCGCCTCGGCTTTGTCGAGACCAGCAGCCGCAAACTGGCGCGCACCATCTTCTACGCCATGCTCAAACAGCAAGAGAACATGCGCGACGACCAGGGCCGCCAGAATCGCATCGATATCGTCGGCGAAGAACTCTTCACCATCGTCGCCACCATCCTCTACGCCAAACGCCTCGACAAAAACTGGTCCTGGGAACTGGCCGACGCCTGTTTCCGCCAGGCCAAACCCCGCATTGCCGCCGCCTTGCAGGGGCTGATGTGCAATGACGACGAGGAGCGCGCCGCCATCGGCCGCCGCGCCCTCAACGGTAAATACGACCCGCTCAACCGCGGCATTCTGCAACGCGGATTGAACGACTATCGCAGCAACGGCGACTGAACCGCCGTCGCTGTAATACCCGCACCAGAATTGCAAGATATATCAACTCAATCAGGAATTTGCCGCTAACCAGACTGGCAACAGCGAAATCGAAAGGACGCCATAGCACCACACACGCAGGGACCGTAATTCGTCAACCAGGGGGAGCCCCCATGACACGACAACCCGGCCAAACGCCCACCGCGCCCACGTCCGCCTGTGACGTCAGTCAGGACATCTTTGCCCGCGCGGCGGCGATGGATTTCGGAGACCTGCACCTCAAGCACGATACCGCCAGCGGCCTGCGTGCCATCATCGCCATTCACAACACCCGGCTCGGCCCTGCCCTCGGGGGTTGCCGCTGCCTGCACTACCCCAACACCGGCGCCGCGCTCACCGATGTGATGCGCCTGGCCCAGGGCATGAGCTACAAGGCGGCGATGGCCGGTCTGCCCCTAGGCGGCGGCAAGGCCGTGATCATGCTGCCCGAACACAAGCTCGACCGCAAAGCGCTGTTTAGCGCCTACGGCCGCTTCGTCGATGAACTCGGCGGTCGTTACATATCCTCGGTCGACAGCGGCACCGGCCCGGCCGACATGGACATCGCCGCCAAATTCACGCGCCATGTGCGCAGCACCAGCGACCGCGGCGATCCGTCGCCCAGCACCGCACTCGGCGTACGCCACGGCATCGAGGCGGCCGTGCGTCACCATCTGGGCAATAGCGATCTCAAGGGGATTCATGTCGCCGTGCAGGGCCTGGGCCACGTCGGTTATCACCTGGTGCGCGAGCTGCATGCCGCGGGCGCCAAGCTGACCGTCTGCGATATCGATGCCGCGGCCGTGCAACGCGTCGTCGATGAGTTCGGCGTGCGCAGCGTCGCCTTCGATCAGGTCTACGCAGTCGAGGCCGATGTCTTCGCCCCCTGCGCCCTCGGCGGCGTGATCAACGATGACACCCTGCCCAAACTGAAGGCACGCATCATCGCCGGTGCCAGCAACAACGTGTTGGCCGAGATCCGCCACGCCGATGCGCTGCATCAACGCGGCATCCTCTACGCGCCGGATTACGTGATCAATGCCGGCGGCCTGATGCAGGTCTGGATCGAGGATACCAACGCCCTGCAGGCCAAGCTGTGCGCGATCCACGGCACGCTCAACACCTTATTCAAACGCGCCGACGCGTTGGGCCAATCGCCCGCACGCGTCGTCGATACCATGGCCGAAGAGATTCTATTCGGCCACCCGCCCGCGTCCGCCACCATGCCCCATTAATGCAGGAGGAGCCTCATGAGTGACGATCCTAAACACGGCATCCACCACGTAGCGAGCTTCGACATCCACCACTCGCAGGTGCTCAACGAGCACAGCGAACTGGTCGCGCCGCTGCCCTATTTCACCCACGAGGCCGGCGCACTGCTCGACCTCTACAAATGGATGGTGCGCACCCGCACCTTCGACGCCAAGGCCGTGGCGCTGCAACGCACCGGCAAGATGGGCACCTACTCACCCTGCCTCGGCCAGGAGGCAATCGGCGTCGCCATCGGCCACGCGATGAAGCGTGAAGACGTGCTGCTGCCCACCTACCGCGAACAGGGCGCGCAACTGATGCGCAGCGTCGCCATGCACGAGATCTTTTTATATTGGGGCGGCGACGAACGCGGCATGAGTTACCGGGACCAGCGGCAGGACTTCCCGATCGCGGTGCCGATCGCCTCGCAGGTGCCACACGCCTGTGGCGTGGCCTACGCGATGAAGCTGCGCAAGGAGCCCCGCGTCGCCGTCGTCACGCTCGGTGATGGCGCCACCTCCAAGGGCGATTTTTACGAAGGCCTCAACATGGCCGGCATCTGGAATCTGCCCGTCGTCTTTGTCGTCACCAACAACCACTGGGCGATCTCGCTCGGCCGCGACCAGCAAACCGCCGCGCAGACGCTGGCGCAAAAGGGCATCGCCGCCGGGGTGCCCGGTGAGCAGGTCGACGGCAACGATGTCATCGCCTGTCGCGCCCGCATCGGCAAGGCGATCGAGAAGGCCCGCAGCGGTGGCGGCCCGACCCTGATCGAACCACTGACCTATCGCATGAGCGACCACACCACCGCCGACGACGCCACGCGCTATCGCAGCAAAGAGGAAGTCGAACACTACAAGTCACTCGACCCCATCCTGCGCCTGCGCCGCTATCTCGAGGCCAACAAGATGTGGTCCGAGGCCGACGAGGCACAACTCAAGGCCGACGCCAGCGCCGAGGTCGATGCCGCGGTGGAGATCTATCTCGGCACCGAACGCCAGGCACCGGAATCGATGTTCGACCATCTCTACGAAACCCTGCCCCGCGCCTACCACTGGCAGCGGGAGGAAGTGAAGAACGCAGGAGGCAAGGATCATGGCTGAGATTACGCTGGTAGAAGCAGTCAACCTGGCGCTGGCCCGCGCGTTACAGGATGACCCGAATGTCATCGTCTTCGGTGAAGACGTCGGCGCCAACGGCGGTGTCTTCCGCGCCACCGAAGGCCTGCAGGCCCGCTTCGGCCACGAGCGCGTGATGGACACCCCCTTGGCCGAGACCGTGCTCGCCGGCATGGCGATCGGCATGGCCGCGCAAGGCATGCGACCGGTGGTCGAGATGCAGTTCATGGGCTTCATCTATTCTGCGATCGATCAGATCATCAACCACGCCGGGCGTCTGCGTAACCGCACCCGCGGCCGCATCACGGTGCCGATGGTCATGCGTGCGCCCTTTGGCGGTGGCATCCACGCGCCGGAACATCACTCCGAGAGCACCGAGGCCATGTTCGCGCACATGCCCGGCATCCGCGTCGTGATCCCGACCTCGCCTGCACGCGCCTATGGCCTGATGCTGGCGGCGATCCGCGATCCCGATCCGGTGATCTTTCTCGAACCCAAACGCATCTACCGCATGGTCAAACAAGAGGTCATCGACGACGGCGAGGCGCTGCCGCTGGACGTGTGCTTCCAATTGCGCGACGGCTCCGATGTCACGCTCGTCACCTGGGGCGCGATGGTGCATGAGACCCTGCAGGCCGCCGACAGACTGGCCGAACAAGGCATCAGCGCCGAGGTCATCGATGTGGCAACGATCAAGCCGCTCGACATGGACACCATCCTCGCCTCGGTCGCCAAGACCGGCCGCTGCGTGATCGTGCACGAGGCGGCGCGCACCTGTTCGGTCGGTGCCGAGATCGCCGCCAACCTGGCCGAACATGGTTTGATGAACCTGTTTGCACCGGTGATGCGTGTCAGCGGATACGACACCATCATGCCGATGTTCCGCATGGAGTACGACTACCTGCCGAGCGTGGAGCGCATCCTCAGCGCCGTGCACAAGACCCTGGAGGCATCATGAGTACCTTTTATCTACCGGACCTGGGTGAAGGCCTGCAGGAGGCCGAGATCGTCGAGTGGTTTGTGAAGGAAGGCGATGAGGTCGCGGTCGATCAACCCCTGCTGTCGGTCGAGACGGCCAAGGCCATCGTCGATGTACCGAGCCCGGAAAAAGGCATCATCAAAAAACTGCATGTGAAGGTCGGCGACATCCCCAAGGTCGGCGCAGCGCTGGTGGATTTTGAGGCCAGTGCACAGACAGCCGCGGCCAAACCCGCCCCCGCCGAACACGACGGCGGCACCGTCGTCGGTCATATGGAGACCAACAAGGGCACAGTCACCGAATCGGCCACCGCCATCGGCAAGAGCGGCAAGACCGGTGGAGGCGGCATCAAGGCCACGCCCGCCGTGCGCGCCCTCGCCCATCAGTTAAAGGTCGATCTGGCCGTCGTCACACCGACCGGCGCCGACGGTGTGATCACCGCCGCCGACGTCAAACGCGCCAGCGCCGCGCTGGAAGAGGCCGGACCACTGGAACAACTGCGCGGCGTGCGCCGGGCGATGGCCCATATCATGGCGCAGGCGCACGAAGAGGTGGCGGACGTCACCATCGTCGACGACGCCGACATCCACGCCTGGGCCAAGGGCAATGATGCGACGATGCGCCTGATCCGCGCCATCTCCGTCGCCTGCAAGGCCGAACCCTCGCTCAACGCCTGGTACGACTCGAAAGAGATGGGCCGCCGCCTGCTCGATCATGTCGATGTCGGCATCGCCGTCGATACCGAAGACGGCCTCTTCGTGCCGGTGTTGCGCGATGTCGGCAATCGCACACCCGAAGATCTGCGCAAGGGCATGAACGCGATCAAAGAGTCTGTGCTGGCGCGTTCGATCCCGCCGGAGGAGATGCGCGGCTACACCATCACGCTGTCGAACTTCGGCACCTTCGGTGGTCGTTATGCCGATCCGATCGTCGTACCGCCGACAGTGGCGATTTTAGGTGCCGGTCGCATGCGCGATGCGGTGGTCGCATTTGAAGGCGAAGTCGTCGTGCATCGCATCATGCCCTTGTCGCTGACGGTCGATCACCGCGCCGTCACCGGTGGCGAGGCGGCTCGCTTTTTGATGGCCGTGATCAAAGACCTGCAACTGCCGGATTAAACCCATGAACACGCCCTCGCAAGCAGGCAGTCGACTCCTATCCGCGCTCGCGGCCGAGCGGCCCTTGCAGGTGGTGGGCGTGATCAATGCCTATTGCGCACTGCTCGCCGAACACGCGGGCTTTAAGGCGCTGTATCTCTCCGGCGCGGGTGTCGCCAATGCATCCTACGGTTTGCCTGATCTGGGCATGACCACCATCGACAACGTACTCGAAGATATTCGTCGCATCACGGGCGTCACCGACCTGCCCTTGCTCGTCGATGCCGACACCGGCTTTGGTGATCCGGCGCAAACGGTCGAACGTTTTATTGCCGCCGGTGCCGCCGGTCTGCACATCGAAGATCAGATCGAACAAAAACGCTGCGGCCATCGGCCGAACAAACAGATCGTCTCCAGCGATGAGATGTGCGCCCGCATTGAGGCCGCCGATCGCGCCCGCCGCGGCAACGACTTTGTAATCATGGCCCGCACCGATGCCGTCGCCTCGGAAGGCATGGATGCCGCGCTGCAACGCATCGAACGTTATCTTAACGCCGGGGCCGACATGATCTTTGCCGAGGCGCTGACTGATCTCGCTGATTATCAACGCATCACCTCACACATCGATGCCCCGGTACTGGCCAACATCACCGAGTTCGGCAAGACACCGTTATTCACACGCGAACAACTCGACAGCGCCGGCGTTGCACTCGCGCTCTACCCGCTCACCGCGTTTCGTGCGATGAGCGCCGCCGCCGAGCAGGTCTACACCACCTTACGCCGCGATGGCACGCAGGCCGAACTGATTGATCACATGCAGACCCGCGAACAGCTTTATCAGCACCTGGATTATTACCGCTACGAACGTGAATACGATCAGCGACAGGAGCCGCACGATGATTGACACTGAAAAAGGCCTGGCCGGGATCGTTGCCGGTCAAACCAGCATCTCCACCGTTGAGGCGGCAGGCAATGGTTTGTTCTATCGCGGCTATTCGGTTGAAGACCTGGCCGAACACGCCAGCTTTGAAGACGTGGCCTACCTGCTGCTCTACGGTCAATTGCCAAACGACAGCGAACTGCGCAAATTCAAGGCGCAGCTGCATCAGCAACGACAACTGCCGCATGCCCTGAAGGAGATCCTCGAACTGATCCCGGAAGATGCACACCCGATGGATGTGCTGCGCAGTGGTTGTTCGGTGTTGGGTTGCATCGAACCGGAGCTCAAACGCAAACAGGCGCCCGAGATTGCGATACGCCTGATGGCGACATTTCCGGCAATGCTGTTGTATTGGTTTCACTATCACCAGGATCACAGTCGCATCGATTGCATCGGCGATGATGACAGCATCGCCGGTCACTTTCTGGAGATGCTGCACCAGCATGCACCGAGCAAACTGCATCGCCGCGCAGTGGATGTCTCGTTGATCCTCTATGCCGAACATGAATTCAACGCCTCCACCTTTGCCGCGCGGGTGACAACATCTACGCAATCCGATTTCTATTCAGCCATCACCAGCGCCATCGGCACTCTACGCGGCCCGCTGCATGGTGGCGCCAACGAGGCGGCGATGGAATTGTTGCAACGCTTTGACGATGCAGATGCCGCCGAGACCGGCATCCTCGACATGCTCGACCGCCATCAACTGGTGATGGGCTTTGGCCACCGCGTGTATAAACACGGTGACCCACGCTCGCCCATCATCAAACAATGGTCGCGCAAGCTGGCGGAAGACGCAGGCGGCATGAGCTTGTTCAATATCTCTGAACGCATCGAACAGGTGATGATGCGCGAGAAGAAGATGTTCCCGAACCTCGATTTTTACAGCGCCTCGGCCTACCACTACTGCGGCATCCCCACGGCGCTGTTCACACCATTGTTTGTCATTGCCCGCACCGCGGGATGGGCGGCGCATGTGATCGAACAACGCAGCGACAATCGATTGATCCGGCCACGCGCCGATTATGTCGGGCCCGCACCACGGCCCTATCCAAAACGCAAATAACACAAGGGGCGAGCACTGTATGAGTCACATCAATCACAATGAACGCCCTGCGATGGACAGCGCCATCCAGCAGATGGCGGACTATGTCGTCGACTATCAAAGCCAAAGCAGCGAGGCACTGGAGACGGCGCGTTATTGCCTGTTCGACGCCCTCGGCTGTGGCCTGCGCGCACTGCACGATGAAGAATGTTTAAAACACCTCGGCCCCATCGTGCCCGGTGCGACCTACGACAACGGTGTACCCATCCCCGGCACCACGTTTGCGCTGGACCCGGTGCACGCCGCCTTCAACATCGGCACCCAGGTACGCTGGCTCGATTACAACGACACCTGGCTCGCCGCCGAATGGGGACACCCATCCGATAACCTGGGCGCCATCCTCGCCTGCGCCGATTACGCCAACCGCCACCTCGGCCAACACTACACGATGTTTGATGTGGTGCAGGCACAAATCCAGGCCTACGAGATTCAAGGCATCCTCGCACTCGAAAACAGTTTTAATCGTTTGGGCATCGATCACGTGATCCTGGTGCGCATCGCCTCCACTGCCGTCGCCGCCAAACTGCTGGGCGCCAATCGCCAACAGATCGCCAGCGCCATCAGCAACGCGTGGATCGATGGTGGCGCATTGCGCACCTATCGCCACGCCCCCAATACCGGCTGGCGCAAGTCATGGGCCGCGGGCGACGCCACCTCACGCGCCGTGCGTCATGCACTGATGGCCATCAAAAACGAAATGGGTTACCCCAGCGCACTCAGCGCAGAAAAATGGGGCTTTTACGATGTGATCAATCGCGGCAAACCCTTTGCCGTGCCCCGCGCCTATGGCAGCTATGTGATGGAAAACATCCTGTTCAAGGTCGCCTTTCCGGTCGAGTTTCATGCCCAGACCGCCGTCGAGTGCGCGCTGCATCTCTATGAAAAATGCAAACAACACATCGACGATATCGAACGCATCGAACTGCAAACCCAAGAGGCCGCGATGCGCATCATCAACAAGACCGGCCCGCTGCATAACCCGGCCGACCGCGATCACTCACTGCAATACGCCGTTGCCGTCGCACTGTTATACGGCAAGCTGGAAAGCCATCACTACAGCAACGACACCGCCGCCGATCCGCGCATCGATCAACTGCGTAGCCTGATGCATGTTGCAGAAAACAAACAATACAGCCACGACTACCTCGACGCCGACAAACGCTCCATCGCCAATGCCGTCAAAGTGATCTTCAAGGATGGCCACCATATCGACAGTGAAGTGCACTACCCCATCGGCCACCGTCGCCGCCGTGATGAGGCACAACCGTTGCTGCGGCAAAAACTGATTCAGGCCATCAAGGCCCATCTGCGCGATGATGTATGCCTGCAACTGCTCACACTCCTGGAAGATCACGAACACTTCGAACAGACTCGCATCTGCCACTTCATGGACCTGTGGCGCAGCGTTTAACCCTTGGAGTCAGTCATGAGTGATCAAGAATGTTTCCAACACCACATGCCCGGCGATGTCTGCTTCGGTTGCGGCAGCGCCAATCCCGCTGGCCTACACATCCATAGCTATTGGCAAGGCGAGGAGGCCGTCTGCCACTGGCAACCACAAAAGATCCATGAAGGCTGGGAAGGCATCACCTGCGGCGGCATCATCGCCACCCTGATCGATTGTCACTGCATGGCCACCGCGATGGCCACCGCCGTTAAAAACGAAGGCCGTGCACTGGGCAGTGAACCCCACTACCGCTTCGCCACCGGCATGATGAACATCAAATACCTAAAACCCACCCTCAACGATCATCAGATCGAAGTCCGCGCCCATGTCACTGAAATCAAGAACGATAAAAAATACACCCTGGAGTGTGGTGTGTATGTGAATGGCGAAAAGACAGCAGAGGCAACCGTGGTCGCGTTTTTGGTCCATCGCAGTGATCAGGCGGGTGGTGGGGCGTTTGGATAGTCCAGACCCACACACTCTCTCTCACCCCCGCTGCCACCCGCCCGCGACCAACCACATCCCAAGACACCTTACATTTAGCAATATCCGCAAAGCCCAATGCATTAGACTTTGCTTAAGGTGATAGATGGACATTTTCCGCCTATCCCACACACAACATCGACACCATGCGTGACAAACACAAAACCCAAACACCAAGCACAATTCGTAATCCTTTGAATTTAAGAATTAAAACAGCGAACAGAGGCGAATGAACTTGAGTTGGTGAAAATATGATAAAAATGAGACAAGATGGATATACGGAAACCTGTATATGGGTGATATGCGGAAAGTTTCCGTCTACTGACTGTTAGGGGAATGTAATCATGTCGGACAAACCACAGTTATATAAGTACAAAGGAAACAGGTGTACATCCTGCGGAATGTCCGTTCAGGAGATGGTGGAAAGGTATGGAACATTTCACCGAATGTTTGAATTTCACCACATAGATCCAAAAAAGAAGGCGAAAAATTATAAAAATCTCATTCGCCAAAAAATATCAACTACACAATTAGAAGAATTGGATAAATGTGTACTTCTATGCAAGCAATGTCATGGAGTTATTCATGCTCAGAATATCAAAGCTAAACTAGATTTAAAGCTTGAGTATGGTGATAGAACGGTATCACAGCAATTTAACGGACAAATAATATACGATGCCCTAGAAAATCAGATGAGATTCTTCTCAGAAGAAACAATATTGCTCAATCCATATATTTTGAGAAGAACAAATAAAGAAGATGAGCTTCTGTTCGGGGTAGACATAGGCTCAGGTACATTTTTCAAGGAGTTATTGGCTTCTCTAAGGGAAAACGAGGAATTCGAGGTTTTTTGTGCCGATACAGGAAAATGTATGTTAAGAGTTAAACATACTGGAACCGAGCTCAAGGCTAATCACAATATAGGGTTTGGGTTTCTTGATATGGAAATAACCGACAAAGATAAAAAAGAGTTTATTTGGTATCGAAATGGCATACTTTTAAAAAGCACTGGGGAGGTAATCAATAAAGGTGTTATTAATTACACGCTTGCGTTGCCACTCCTCCCCTAACAATTGCATTCAGCCGACCCATTTCCGCGGCGTTTCGTTTGTGGCGGATGCCACAAGCCTCACACCGCTACAATGGTCGGTTGATGCTAGGCGTTAGGTGCTTGTGAAGTTATGTCTGATCCTAAAGAATACCCAAAAATGATGTACCGCAAAGGCACGTCAATAAATTTTAAAGGCGTTGACCTCGATAGCATTACTGTAGCTAATTTCGAAGAAGAGCAAGAGGCTAAAAGAAATGGATATAACGACCCTCTATTAGCTGTTGAGCGCATCAAGGAAAAAGAACGATTTTTTGCCCCTTTTAAACGCTCCATGGAATACATGAAGAGCCATTTGCAATTCATCGTGATTACAATTTTGGGCATACCAGCCGCAATCGCTTCAGTTATAGCTATCATAGAACATATCCAAAAGCCGTAGCCAAATTTACCAAAGTAAACTATATGCCAAACAGTATTAATTGCTTTTCTGTCATATCAAGTTCGCACCTAACAAAACAAATTAAGTTCACTCACTATCGTTCGCCCGACACGCTACCGCGTGCGGCTTATTTGTAACGTTATACGCCCATGAAACGTTCTTTGTAATCGTATCGAGTATGCTAAAAAAATCGTTCATAGATGACTTTTACGAAAATAGCCCATTTGAGATTCTTTATGAGAATGGGGTTTCTCCGAGTGAATTAAAGGCTTCTATAATTAAAACGTATCAGCCTTACTTTAGTAACCAAGATAGGCTTAGTGAGTATTCGACCGACTGGTTAGTATCAGGGTGGGTTAACTTCACAAAGCTAAAGAAAAACGAGTGGTTTTTAACTAACTTTGAGAAATGCTTATCTCTTTTTAACGATGCCAAATCCAACAACAAGATTGAATGTTTTAACGCAGTAGCACTCTGGGTGCCTGAAATTAATAAGGCCGTGACAAAGTTCTGGAGCTTTAAGAATTTGTCCTCAGACCTTGAGGGGCTGGAGATTCTGGATTTTAGCGAGGAGAGCTTCAAAATTATTGGCCAGTTCTTGGAAGGTATAATTAAATCCTACTTAAGGCTAGTTGTTCATTTAGGAAGGCTGAGCAGAGGAAAATCGACTAAAAAAGCAGATATCTTAAAGTTAGATTTAGGCGGTCTTGTGGATGAGCTTATATCAACTACTGATTTTCCTGAATTGTTTAGCCCTCCACCATGGAATGTTCGCCTAAATCAATGGAGAAATATCGCTTATCACCATAATGTGGAAGTTAAGGGTGATATTATTTCTTGCTGGTATGGAAAAGAACCAAACATAATTTACTTATCATTAACTAGAGTGCAGTTGACGTCACTGCTAAATATTGTTGTGAATATTTACAACACGATAAAAAATGCAGAGATCGTATTTATTTTTGATAATTTATTAGAGTATCAGGAAGCCTGTGAGAAAGCCGGTACCAATGAATTATCAATTAGAACTGAAGTAAGTCAACTTGAATTGTTTTCTGGAATTAGTTCCCAAGGTTTTAGGGTGGTAGATTACTCCTTAAATGGTGATAATTCTAAAATTACATTGCGCGACATGATGGATGACGATGTTATGAAACGGGCAATACACTCGTCTCAATTTCTATATCATCTTTGGCTCCATACAAAGTCGAAGAACGTCATGATTGAATATATTAATTATGGTGATTCCCCTTATCTTTTATCTAGCACTACGCAAACTGTTTGTGAAAAAATATGCGAGGGAAAAGAAGATATTAGCTATATGGCTAGCCAGGTTAAGTTTGAACTATTAGAGAAATGAGTAATGGGCGTATAACAATGGCGGTCGAGAGGGACTTGAATAATAGGGGACAGACTGAACCTCCCCCAATTTAACGGATACTTTAAATCAGCAACAATGCTGACCAAGGAGTATTCAAATGACCAGCAAGCGCAAGCCTTACAAGATGTACACAAAGGAATTCAAAGAAGAAGCCGTCAGGATGATGGAAACAGCAGATCGTCCTGCTGCCGAGATAGCTATGGAGTTGGGTGTCCGCCGAAATCAGCTCTATAAATGGAAAGAGCAACTTCGGGCTATGGGAGATAAGGCCTTTTCAGGTCGCGGTCGTCCAAAGAAAGCGGATCAGAGCGAACTGACGACCCTCAAGCAGGAAAATGATCGTCTCAAGGAGGAGATCGAGATTTTAAAAAAGGCAGCAGCGTACTTTGCGAAGGAACTCAAGTGAAGTACGCTTTCATAAAAGAGCAGTGCGAAGAGTATCCTGTTACTCGGCTATGTCAGGCGCTGGGTGTATGAATAATAGGGGACAGACCACGGTTTTTGGAGCCCATGAGCGATGTAAAAACGTTGCGTCTGAATTGCCTATATACAGCCAAACCACTAGCATCTGCCCCATCAAGATATATAATCATCCATTAATACATCAAAGCCAGAGGTTTGCATGAGCGATCGCGTGATGAACATGATTGTTGGGTCGGGCATTAAGCTAGAGAAGATCGATACCCGTGAGATTTATTTGGTCGAGCTCCTGGGGTATTCGGTGGGCCGTGGCTTGATCATCTCTACGCCGACGGAGTCCAACTCTCGCCCTGCTATCAAGCCTGGTGATGAGATCTCGATCCGCTATCTGGGTGAAGGCGATGCCTATGCCTTTCGCAGCCGGGTCACCCATGTGGTCAATGACCCCTACCCTCATGCCCATCTCGAGTATCCTGGTGGCATCCAGGGTGAGACTGTGAGGCGTGCGGTGCGGGTGCCCGTGCAGCCGAATGCATTGCGACTGACACTCAATAACGATGGCAAGGCGGTGACAGTTTCGATGCAGAACATCAGTTTGGGTGGTGCGCGGCTGGTCTCACCCGCAAGATTAGGTGGCTGTGGTGAGCGTTTTTCCATTGATCTGCCGACGATGTCGGGCGGCGAGCAAAGCGCCTTGACCCTGACCTGCATCATTCGCCATGTATCCGAGCTGCGTGAAGATGATCAGAAAGTCTTCTGCCATGGCATTGAGTTCGAAAACATTGATCGGCATGGGCGGGAGTTTATTGCGCGTTTTATAGATAAGAATGTGCCTTCCTCGAAGTCTGTCGCCTAGGCAGGCATGGACCGTCACTCCAGGCACTCACTCGTTGCATCAATGGCTTGAATATGGCGCAAATAAAAGTTTATAGCCGTAGGGAGAATATCGATCAGTACCGGGAGCTGTTGTCGGAGGCCATCCATCGCAGCGTCATGCACGCCCTCAGCTACCCTGCTGAGAAGCGGTTTCATCGGTTTATATCGTTAGACAAAGAAGATTTCATCTTCCCGAGCGACCGTAGTGATCAGCATCTGATTATTGAGATATTGATGTTTGAAGGCAGGAGTATCGATGCCAAGAAAACACTGATCAGAGAATTGTTCAATAACATTCATGCCAGCTGCGGCATACAAGCGAATGATATTGAAATCACGCTGATCGAAACCCCAAAAGAGAACTGGGGCATTCGAGGTATGTCTGGGGATGAGCTGGTGTTGAACTACAAGGTGGATGTGTAGGGGAAAGCCCCCTTATTCCACCTCCTCTCTCGACGGCGTTTTGTACATCGCCGTGCTATGCTGAATCTAAAGATCACGGGCACATGGCGCGTGCAGCAGTTTTGGCAGTTTATCAGTCGCCACCGAAGCAAATGGTATCGTCATGAAAACTGAATACACCACACAGACCGCTCAGCAACACTTCGGCAACGGCCTTTATTGCGCCGAAAGCGTCGTCCTGGCGGTGACGCAGGCGCACGGCATTGAGTCTGAATTGCTGCCCAAGATGGCCACTGCCTTTTGCAGCGGCATGGCCCGCACCTGTGGTCCGTGTGGTGCGCTCACGGGTGCGGTAATGGGCATCAGCGCGGTCTTGGGGCGCAGCAACGCCGATGACTCTGTGCAGGATACCTACCGCGCCACTGCGCTTTTAGTCGACAGGTTTGAACAGACCTTCGGTTCGAGAAACTGCCATGAGTTATTGGGATGCGATCTGGGCACCGCCGAGGGCCAAACACAGTTTCGTGAACAGCAGCTGCATGAACATTGCCGGCGGTATACCACGCAGGCCGCAGCGTTTGCCGAGGAGATCCTGCAACATACCAACACGCCACACATCGAGCCTGCTTCGGATATGAACGCAGTGCGTTCGCTGCTGCTTGAATGCCAACTGCCGGTGGATGACATCGACACAAATCCACGCATCGAGTGTTATGGCATACACCAAGGGCAGACCTTGGTTGGCCTGGTCGGGCTGGAGATCTCGGCAGATGTGGCCCTGTTGAGATCCTTGGCCGTCACGCCCAGCGCGCGGCAACATGGCCTCGGCAAGGCCTTGGTCGCCTTTGCCGAGTCGACTGCTGCTGCCAAGGGCGTGCGCCAGATATATCTGTTGACCACCACCGCCGGACATTTCTTTGAACACCTGGGGTATACGCTGACCCACCGCGATACCGCACCGCAAGCGATCAAACAGACCCCTCAGTTTTCCGGCATCTGCCCTGCCAGCGCAGTGTTTATGAGCAAACAGCTCGGTGGTTAGGCCTATCCCCGACCACCATTTATGGCCCCGTCACATCCGGCAAAATTGCCATCATAAAAACCGTTGACCCATAAATTCCGGCCCATTACATTCGCAGGCATGTGATCACTGTAGTCAGCGGGGCTGAGCATGCAAAACGGAAACATCTTAATTGGCGGCAACACTAACGGGCAGGTCTCGTTACTCTCTCACATGGCGAACCGCCACGGCTTGATTGCCGGGGCAACGGGCACCGGCAAGACCGTGACCCTGCAAACGCTGGCCGAAGGTTTTTCTCGCGCCGGGGTGCCGGTGTTTGTGACCGACATCAAGGGTGACCTCTCCGGCATCGCCCGCGCAGGTAGCAGCAGCGATCGACTGCAAACACGCCTAAACGATCTCGGCTTAAACCAACACCAGTTCCGCCCCTCCCCGACCCTGTTCTGGGACATCTACGGCCAGGGCGGTCATCCGATCCGCGCCACCATCTCCGACATGGGGCCGTTGTTGCTGGCCAACCTGTTGGAGCTGAACGCCACGCAGTCCGGCGTCTTGTTTGCGTGTTTCAAGATCGCCGATGACCAGGGGCTGTTGCTGCTGGACCTCAAGGACCTGCGCGCGATGCTGAGCTGGATCGCTGACAACAACAAGGACCTGCAGGCCGACTACGGCAGCCTGCCGACACAAAGCATCGCCGCGATTCAGCGTGCCTTGCTGGTGTTGGAACAACAAGGCGCTGAGGAATTCTTTGGCGAACCTGCGTTGGAACTGCGCGATCTGATGCAGGTGGATTTTTCCGGCAACGGCGTGGTGAGCGTGATGGATGCCACGCGCCTGATGCAAAGCCCCAAGCTGTATGCGACGTTTTTGCTGTGGCTGCTGGCGGAGTTATTCGAGCAATTGCCCGAGGCGGGTGATCTCGATCGGCCCAGGCTGGTGCTGTTTTTTGACGAGGCCCACCTGTTGTTCGACGACGCGCCCAAGGTGTTGCTCGACAAGGTGGAACAGGTGGTGCGCCTGATCCGCTCCAAGGGTGTGGGCGTCTATTTTGTCAGCCAAAACCCGATGGACATCCCGAGCGACATCCTCGGCCAACTCGGCAACCGTGTACAACACGCGCTGCGTGCGTTTACACCGGCCGATCAAAAGGCGGTGAAGGCCGCGGCGCAAACCATGCGCGCCAATGATGGGCTGGATACCGAACAGGTCATCACCCAGCTCGGCGTCGGCGAGGCCCTGGTCTCGGTGCTCGATGCGCAGGGTCGCCCCACGCCGGTGGAACGCGTACTGATCGCACCACCCGAGTCGCGCATCGGCCCGCTCACGGCAGACGAGCGCAGCAGCCAGATCGGCCGCTCACCACTCGGCAGCAAATACGACACCGCGCTGGATCGCGAGTCCGCCTACGAGATCCTCAAACAACGCAGCGAACAGATCCTGCCGGTGGAAAAGGTCGTCCAGGAGACTGCCGCGCCACGTCGCAGCAAACAAGCCGACACGCTGATGCAGTCCCTGGCCAAGAGCGCGGCGCGCTCCATCGGCTCACAAGTGGGCCGCCAGATCGCGCGTGGTTTATTGGGTTCGTTATTGGGTGGGCGACGGCGTTAAGCGCCGCCGTCGGCTCGGCCAAAATAGTCCATTACTGAACCAAAAATCTGCTGTAGAATCGCGCCGTTTTTTCAGAGGGGCCCGCCATGCAAACCATGCTCGATTATTTCCAACCACTGATTGATCTGTTTGGCGAACACCCTTACATGCGCGGCATCATGGCGCTGGCGATTGCCTTTGCCGTCGCCAATCTCAGCGCATTCATCATCACCATGATCATCCGCTACATCGTCGTGCGTTCCGGCTCGACGATGGACGATGCCATCGCCCGCGCCTTGCGCATGCCGCTTTATTGGTCGGTGATCCTGATCGGCATGCTCGCCTGCCTGATGCTGCTGGAGCTGCCTGAGACGGCCACACAGATTGGCCGCAGTCTGACCCTCTCTGTCCTCATCGTCATCTGGTCAATCTTTGTCAGCCGCGTGTTGCGCGCCGCGCTCACCAAGATTAGTCAGCTGGCCAATAATCACTCGGTTGTGCGGCCACAAACGCTGCCACTCTTTAACAATATCGCAGTGGTCTTTGTCACGGTATTGGCGATCTATTTCATGTTCGAGACCTGGAACATCGATATGACCGCGTGGCTGGCCTCGGCGGGCATCATCGGCATCGCCGTGGGTTTTGCCGCCAAGGATACACTCGCCAACCTCTTCGCCGGGGTGCTGATCCTCGCCGACGCCCCCTACAAGATCGGTGACTATGTGGTGCTGGAGAGTGGCGAACGGGGCAAGGTCACGCACATCGGCATTCGCAGTACGCGCATCCTGACCCGCGACGATGTCGAGGTGACGATCCCCAACTCCATCATGGGCAACACACGTATCGTCAATGAATCAGGCGGCCCGCATGAAAAGTTTCGTATCCGCGTGCCGGTGGGCGTGGCCTATGGCAGCGACATCGATCAGGTCAAACAGATCCTGCAGGATATCGCCAACAACGAGGCCGATGTCTGCAAAGACCCCGATGCCAAGGTCCGGCTGCGCCGCTTTGGCAACTCGGCACTGGAGTTTGAACTGCTGTGCTGGGTCGAAAACCCTGAGCTGCGCGGCCGCGTGGTCGATACCCTCAACACCACCATCTACAAACAGTTTAATGTGCACGGCATTGAGATCCCCTATGCCAAACACGATGTCTACATTAAACAGATGCCCGGGGTCGATTCATCTGATTAAACACCCGGGTCTTTTGTTGTCCCCCTAACCGTTAAAGGGTCGCACATGTCTCACCCCGCCAAGTTCAATACCGTGCTCGGCTACGCGCCGGGCGACGTGCCGGCGTTTTCATCTGATTACGCCACTGCCGATGAGACGGTGTTCCCGGATCGAAAGTCGTATCGCAGTTATGTCGACGGCATCTTCATGGGCTACAAGTGGCAGTGTGTGGAGTTTGCGCGGCGCTGGTTGTATCTCAACAAGGGCTGGGTGTTTGATAACGTGCCGATGGCCTACGACATCTTCCACCTGCGCACGATCCGTGTGATCAACGAACACACCATCCTGCCGCTGCGTTCCTTTCGTAATAGCTCGCAACGTCATCCCGAACCGGGCTGCATGTTGATCTGGCAGGAAGGCGGCGAGTTTGAAGAGACCGGCCATGTCGCCATCGTCACCGAGGTGTTTGCCGATCGCATCCGTATCGCTGAACAAAACGTGCATCATCGCCCGTGGCCCAAGGGTCAAACCTACGCCCGCGAACTGCCGGCCTGGATCGACGATAACGGTGGTTATCACATCAAGTGTTCGTTCAACGATGCGGACATCCTCGGCTGGGTGGTACAGACCGACGATGACGCGCACGCCGAAGACCTCACCCCACCCGATGCCCAGCTATTCAACCTGCAGCTCGGCGAACTGAGCCATCCGGCAAAAACACCTGAGGCCAGCCGCGCCGATGAGCGCGCCTACGCCTCTGCGATGGGCGGTGTCTGGCTGACCAGTAACAACCGCCACCCCGGCCGTTATCTGCGCATCAGCGAATCGGCACTGGGCGATATCCGTCATGCCAGCAATGAATTGCATGCCATGTTCATGCATGCCACCGACTTCGTGCTCGACAACGATGATCTATTGGAACGTTTTGGTTTTCCGCCGGCCCTCTGGCCACGGCTGCGTCGTTCATGGAACAACCGCCGCAATCATCTGATCACCGGGCGCATGGATTTTTCTGTCTCCGAACGCGGCATCAAACTCTATGAATACAACGCCGATTCGGCCTCGTGTTACATGGAGTGCGGCCATCTGCAAGGGCGCTGGGGCAAACTCAATCGGGTGGAAGGCTGGGACCCCGGTCATCACCTGTACGAGGCCCTGGTCCACGCCTGGAAGAAGAGTCACCTAAAGGGCGTGCTGCACATCATGCAGGACAACGATCTGGAAGAGACCTATCACGCGCTCTACATGCGTGCCGCCATGGAAGAGGCCGGCATCACCACCAAGGTGATTCGCGGCCTCGGCGATCTGGCCTGGAACGACAAGGGTCAGGTCACCGATCGTGATGGCGAACGTATCCTGCACGTGTGGAAGACCTGGGCCTGGGAGACCGCGCTCGATCAACTGCGCGCCGAGTGCGATGAAGACGAACAGCCTCGCCTGCCCGATCTGCAGGCGCGCAGTCATCACATCCCGCGCCTGGTCGATGTGCTGCTGACGCCCGAGGTGCAGGTGTTCGAACCGCTCTGGTCGTTGGTGCCGAGCAATAAGGCGATCCTGCCGATCCTGTTCGGGATGTATCCGGACTACCCTGCCCTGCTCGACACGCGCTTTGAACTCACCCCGAAACTGCAACAACAGGGCTATGTGATCAAACCCATCGTCGGCCGCTGTGGCGCCAACATCAGCATGGTCGGTCCGAGCGATCAGGTCATCGAGGCCACCGAGGGACAATTCGATAACCGCGATCTGATCTATCAGGAACTGTTTGCGCTGCCACAACTCGACGGCCACCACCTGCAGCTCAGCACCTTCATCGTCGATGGCCGCTACGCAGGCGCCTGTGTGCGCACCGATCGTTCACCGATCATCCGTGGCCGCAGCGATGTGTGGCCGCTGCGGTTTGTCGCCAACAGTGAGTTGTACGGAAAATAACGCGGTTTAGAGCAGAAACAGCGTCGCCAGGCCCAAAAAGCTCAGGAAGCCGACGATATCGGTGACGGTGGTCAACACGACCGCACCGGACAGCGCAGGGTCATAACCGAATCGATCCAGGATCACGGGAATGATCACGCCGGAAAACGCCGCGGCGATTAAATTCAGAATCATCGCCGCGGCGATAATCAAGGCGATGCCGGTATCACCAAACCACGCGTAGGTGACGATGGCGACGACCACCGCCCAGGCAACCCCATTCAACAACCCTACCGCCAGCTCTTTATTGGCGAGCCAGCGCAGATTGGTTCGACTCACCTGGCCAAGTGCGAGGCCGCGGATGGTCAGGGTCAGGGTCTGACTGCCGGCGATGCCGCCCATGCTGGCCACGACCGGCATCAGTACCGCCAGCGCAACGATCTTATCCAATGCCTCTTCAAAACGACCGATGACCCAGGCGGCAAGAAACACCGTCGCCAGGTTGATGCCCAGCCACAGCGCACGCCGTTTGGCGCTGGGCACCACGGGGGCAAACAGGTCTTCTTCCTGATGCAGACCGGCTCGCGCCAGCACCGCCTTGTCGGCCTCACCGCGAATGATGTCCATCGCATCATCGACAGTAATGCGCCCCAGCAGCTCACCTCGCTCACCGATAACTGCCGCTGAGATTAGATCGCGGCGTTCAAACAATACCGCCACGTCGTGATCATTGGCATCGACACGCACACAATCCGCCATCGGTTTCATCAACTCACCGACCAGTGTCTCCGGCGCCTCAGTCACCACCTCACTCATCGACAGCTTGCCCAGGTACTGACCATTGTCATCGATCACCATCAGGGCATCGGTGTGGGTCGGCAGCGGCTTCAAACGACGCAGGTAACGTAACACCACCTGCAGAGTCACGTCCTGACGCACACTGATGACATCGCTGCTCATCCAGCGCCCGACGGAGTCTTCGGCATAGGCCTTGGTCGCCTCCAAGCGCAGGCGACGATCTGCGTCCAGCGATTGCAGTACGGCCTCGCTCAGGGTCTCCGAGAGTTCATCGATCACCACCGCCAGGTCGGTGTCGTGCATCGTCTCGGCGGCGGCCACCACCTCGTGGTGCGCCATCTCATCGATGATGGTGCTGCGCGCCTCTTCACCGAGATAGGCCAGCACCTCGCCCTCGTTGCCGGGCAGGATCAAATCCCAGGTCTGCTTACGCAACTCGCGTGGCAGCGACTCCAGCAGACTCGCCATTTCCGAGGTATGTAACAGATTGATGACCGTCTGTGCCTGGAGTGTCTCCCCCCGGCGCAGGTGCTGTACTACCTGGTCTAGCGGATTGCCGGCGATATCAGCTTCAGCGAGCGTATCCTGTACGGGATTCATTTGAGGTCCTGACTCATCATTTGTGGGCGGCCGATCATAACCGAAGCGAAGCGCGAGGAACACCGTTGGCGTTCAATAAAAAAGCCCGCATCACGCGGGCTTCAGATCCTGGAGACACAAGTTCTACTAACCTCGACCGGACAAAATAGTTTCCAGCTGCCCTTGTACCTTTTCGAACATGTCGTACAGTTCCACGCCTTGTTCGAATACCTGTTTTGAACGTTCGAGACAGCGATCAGCCGCACCCCGTATTTGATTCTCCTGACTCGAGGTCAAGCCCATATTCATCATCGAGTCGTCCAGTTCATCCATCATGGTCTGGATAACGCCCATATTCGAATTCTGAATATTGGTAAATGCATTATTGATGTCTTCCAGTGCACCTGTCACCGCATTGACGATTTCCTGTTTGCGCTGGCTTGCGTTTTGATAGAGCAAGAATTGCACCCGTGACTCGATGGCATTGCACAAGGTGCCCAAAGTGTCCTTGGTGATGCCGTAGCGTTCGGGGTCATCCAAAGGCATGTTTTTGATCATCAGCGAGAAGTCTGCGTAATTGATCACCGTGCGCGGCCCGAAGTCGAAAAAGCGGGCCTTGGGACGCGACATCTCGATGACATTCGCCTCCAGCGGTGAGACCTCGCCCTGGTCACTAAAATTCAACACCTCACGAGGCGTCAAAATCTGCAGGGTGGCATGCAAACCTTGTGCGCTGGTGACGTCAAACAACAAACGTGCAACTTCATCAAAGCTTTCTGCGTTAAAGGTGTTTTTATAAAACTCCAATACCTGCCCCAAGTCACTGGAGTAGGTCATGGCCTGCATCGCCACCTGTGCCGACTCCGAGATCTGTTTTGCCAAGTCGCGATTCCGATCACGAATCGTCCGCAGGCGCTGAACCTTGTAAGTCAGCACATCCTGACTGATGGGTTTGGTGATGTAATCATCTGCACCAACGCTATAACCCTTGATGATTTCTTCCAGCGTCGTCAGTTGCGAGACAAACACAAACGGAATGTTATTCGCATCAGGCAGGTCTTTGGCCTGTTTGCAGAACTCATAGCCATCCATCTCTGGCATCACGATATCCGACAGGATCAGATCGACGGCCGAGGGATCGCGCCGCAAGATATTCAAGGCCTCTTGCCCATTGGCGGCAGTCAACACCTCATATCCCTGCTGTTGCATCAACAACACATGAACCGCGATCAGATCCGGGTCATCATCCACGACCAGCGCAAAACCATTGTCACTCATGTTATTCCTTTTCCTTGTTTCTTGGTCACGCATTACGAGCGCTCCATGACGTATAGTCTACCTAGCCACACACTTATGGCAAAATATCGTGATTCCTTAAAACGCGTCGGTAAATTATATGAAACAGATCACTTTCGTAATATTTAGTGTCGGCTTGTTTTTCGCTAACGTGAGCATTGCCGACAGTGTGTGGGACAAATCTCAGGTGAACCATGAGGGCCCACTGAAAATCACGGTATATCATGACCCTGAATGTGGTTGTTGTGGCGATTGGGTCGATCACCTGCATAAACATGGCTTCGAGGTTGAAGACATCAAAACCTCAGACATGCAGTCCATCAAACAACGCCTGGGTCTGCCCGAAAAGCTTGCCTCCTGTCACACCGGTGTGATTGATGGTTATTTGATTGAAGGCCATGTGCCCGCAGATGACATCAAGCGTTTACTCCAACAAAAACCCGCTATCGCGGGCCTGTCCGTACCTGCGATGCCAGTGGGCACCCCCGGTATGGAACGCGGTGAACGCAAAGATCCCTTCGCCGTGATCTCATTTGATCAGGATGGAAAGATGGACGTTTACAAACAGTATTGGAGTTATTAAGGCCTGCGCTACACAGGCCCCGAGATGAGAGCTAAGACTTTTTCTTTTTACGCTTGGTAAAGTCTTTCAGACGTTTTTTCTTGTTGACCTGACGCTCAGTGAGTTGATTTTTGCGGCCAGCAAACGGGTTGTCGCCGCCCTTGAACTCGATCCGCATCGGCGTGCCCGAGATCTTCAGCACCTTGCGGTAGATGTTGATCAAATAACGGCGGTAAGACTCCGGCACGTCCTGGGTCTGATTGCCATGGATCACGATCAGCGGTGGGTTCTTGCCGCCCTGGTGGGCGTAACGCAACTTGATCCGACGCCCCCGCACCAGCGGCGGTTGATGTTGCGCCACGGCATCTTCCAGTATCCGAGTCAGCCACGGTGTCGCCATCTCGATCATCGCCGATTTGTAGGCGCGGTCGACTGAGTCCATCAGCTTGCCGACGCCCGTGCCGTGCAGGGCTGAGATAAAGTGCATGTCGGCAAAGTCGAGAAAGCCGAGCTTGCGATCAATCTCACGTTTGTTGTCGTCGCGCTTGACGGGCGTCAGCCCATCCCACTTGTTGATCGCCACCACCATCGCACGGCCGCTATCCAGCGCAAACCCGGCCAGATTGCTGTCCTGATCGGTAATGCCTTCCTGGGCGTCATAGACCAGGATGACCACGTTTGCCGCCTCGATCGCCTGCAGCGCCTTGATGACACTGAATTTTTCTATCACTTCATTAATCTTGCCACGACGACGCACGCCCGCGGTATCGATCAGGGTATAACGTTTGTCATCGCGCTCGAACGGGATGAAGATGCTATCGCGTGTCGTGCCCGGCATATCAAAGGCTACCACACGCTCTTCACCCAGCAGGCGATTGACCAGGGTCGATTTGCCGACATTGGGACGCCCGATGATGGCGACCTTGATGCTGTCGTCTTCCTCTTCGACATCCTCTTCATCCGCCTCCGGCAAACCGGCGAGCACAACATCCATCAGCCGCGAGATGCCACGGCCGTGCACGGCTGCAATCGCCAGTGGCTCCCCCAACCCCAGGGTTTGGAATTCGGCGGTAATCATGACCTCATCGGCGCCATCGGTCTTGTTGACGACCAGGTGCAGAGGCTTGTTGTAAGCGCGCAGTTGTTTGGCAATGATCTCGTCGCCGCCGGTCAGACCGGCATGACCATCAACCACAAACAGCACCATGTCGGCTTCCTGGATCGCCTGGTGCACCTGATCGGCCATGATCTCGTCGATCCCTTCCTGGCCACTGAGACCACCGGTATCGACCACGATGTAGGGTTTGTCGCCGACGCGCCCGGTGCCATATTTACGGTCGCGGGTCAGCCCTGGCAGATCGGCCACGAGGGCGTCGCGGGTCTTGGTGAGACGATTGAACAGCGTCGATTTACCGACGTTTGGTCTACCGACCAGGGCAATGACGGGTTTCATAATTACTCAAAGTCCAAATTAATCTCACGGCGCGTCAGCGGTTGCAGACGCAGGGCCGTCACTTCGCCATCGATCGTGCGCAGATAGGCCACATTGTCCACGACCAGTGGCGCCACGCGCACGGCCTCGTCCAGCTCATAGCGACCGAGCAGACGACCATCTTCCAGCGCCAGCCAGTGCACATAACCTTCAAAGTCACCGACCAACAGCGCGCCATCAACGATCGCAGGTTGCGTCAGCTGACGATAGAGCAGTTTGTCCTGTTTCCACAACGAGGCGCCGCTGTGCAGATCCAAGGCCCAGACCTGGCTGCTGTCGTCGATCAGATACAGTTTGTCTTCGCCCAGCACCATGCCGAAGGCAGAGCCGACATCGCGACTCCACAGCAAGCGGCCGCTATCCAGCGCAATCGCCGTCAGGCGGCCCTGGTGGGCAACGGCAAACACAGTGCCGAACCGAATCTGCGGCGTGGCATCGACATCGACCATACGCTCAAGGTCATTACGCCCTTGCGGCTGGGCGACGGCACTCTGCCAGCGCTGACTGCCATCGAAGGCATTGAGCAGGCTCAAACGGCCATTGGCATGACCGATCAACACATCCTGGCCATAGGCCACAGGCGCAGCATCACCACGCAGACTGAGGGCAGGCACCGGGGTATTGTTTTGCCAACGTGGCTGACCACTGATGGCATCGAAGGCGGCGACAGTGCCATCGGCGCTGTGCACGATCAGATTGTCACCCACCACCACCGGCACGGCCAGGACCTCGCTCGCCAACGGCTGCTGCCATTGCAGGCTGCCGTCCTGACGACTGATCGCATACAGCTGCGCCTCGGCGGTGGCAAAGTACAGGCGTTGGCTATCGATGCCCAAACCAGCAGACACCACCACGTCGTATTCGTGTTTCCACAGGCGTTTGCCACGCTTCAAACCAAACGCCCGCACGTCACCGTCGCCACCGATGGTGTACAACACCCCGTCGGCAATCGACGGTTGCAGACGCACATAGACCTCATCGTACGCAGACGATGAGGTCGACACATCCCACATTTCCTGGATGCGGATCTCCGCCTCAAGCGGTTCCAGCTCTGCCGGTGGATGCACCGGTCCGGTGGAGCTACACGCTGCCAGCATCGATACCAGCAGCAGAGGCAACGCAAGTTTACGCATTAAGCATCCGCCCCAACGCGACCGCCCAAGTCATCCAGTTTCATTTGCAGGAAACTGGTATCGACACGGTCACTGGCCTCATCCAGGGCACGTTGATACGAGGCACGCGCATCTTCGCGGCTGCCTTGCGCCAATTGGATATCGCCCTTCAATTCGTGATACACCGAATCAAAACCAACAATCGGTTTGCCCAGGGTCGCCATTGCCTCGTCGGCATTGCCTTGCGCGAGTTGCAAACGCGCCAGACGGATACGCGCCAGCTGTTTCATCTCGGGCATATCGTCCTGATTCATCGCCGTGCGCAGATAGGCGCCGGCCGCGTCCATATCACCCTCTTCCACATAGACCTTGGCCATCATCAAAGCCGCCAGCGTGGCATACGAGGTATCCGCAAATTCACCGAGCAGCTTGGCGCCGAGGTCCTTGGCCATCTGCACGTCCTGGACCTCCATCGCCATCAACAAGCCCTGGTATTCCACCGAGGCCTGGGCGCGGCTGGCCTGCGAGCTGTTCTGCCATTGAATTCCGGCGAATAAGCCTGAGCCACCAATCAACAGGCCGGCAATCACTGCCTTGCCGTTTTTGGCCCACCACTTTTTAATCGCTTCTATCTGGTCCTGTTCCGATTCGTAGACTTCCACGGGTTGTCTCCTCGTTATCGTGTTTGAGTCCGCCTGCGGCTAGAGGCCGAGGGTCGAACGTAAATATTCGGGCAACGCGTCAAAGCCGACGTTGCATTGTTCCGCCTGGCTGCGCAGATCCTTAATGGCCACTTCGCGGCGTTTAAGTTCATCTTCACCCAGAACCAAGGCCAATTGCGCACCGGACTTGTCCGCACGCTTGAACTGGGCCTTGAAGCCACCGCCGCCACAATTGAGGCGCAGACGCAGGCCGGGCACCGCGTCGCGCAACTGTTCGGCCAGCTGCATCGCCGCCGCGATGCCATCATCGGCTGCGACGACCATATAGGCGTGGGGATTATAATCGACTGTCGCCGTGTTCGCGTCTTCGATCAGTGCCACCAGGCGCTCGATACCCATCGCAAAACCGATCGCAGGCGTGTCGCGACCGCCGAGTTGGGCCACCAGGCCGTCAAAACGGCCACCGGCACAGACCGTGCCCTGTGCGCCGAGTTGATCGGTCACCCACTCGAACACGGTCTTGTTGTAATAATCCAGCCCGCGCACCAGGCGCGGATTGACGACGTACTGGATACCCGCTGCATCCAGAATCGCACACAGCTGCGCAAAATCGGCCTTGGACTCATCATCCAGATGGTCGAGCAATTTCGGCGCACTGGCATTCAACTCGGCCATCGCCGGATTTTTACTGTCGAGGATACGCAGCGGATTGGTGTGTAGGCGACGCTGGCTATCTTCGTCGAGTTGATCCTGATACTGGCTGAAATACGCCACCAGCTTTTCACGATAAGCGGCACGCGCCTCGCTCGAACCCAGGCTGTTGATCTGCAACTGCAGGCCTTGCAGCCCCAGGCTGCGCCACAGGCGCGCGGTCATGATGATCAATTCGGCATCGACATCGGGCGTGGCAATACCAAAACACTCGACGCCGATTTGATGAAACTGGCGGTAACGGCCCTTCTGCGGGCGCTCGTGGCGGAACATCGGCCCCTTGTACCACAGGCGTTGGATCTGATTGTGGATGATGCCGCTCTCGATCGCCGCACGTACACAGCCGGCCGTGCCCTCCGGGCGCAGACTGAGGCTGTCGCCGTTGCGGTCATCGAAGGTGTACATCTCTTTCTCGACGATGTCGGTCACCTCGCCGATCACGCGTTTGAACAACTCGGTCTTCTCGACGATCGGCATGCGCACCTCTTCGAAGCCATAGGCATCGAAGGTGTTCATTACCTGTTGCTCCAGAAAGCGCCACAGCGGTGTCTGCTGCGGCAGGATGTCGTTCATGCCGCGCACGGCTTGAATATGTTTGGCCATAATGATGTTTAACTGACTTGCTTAATTGTTGGTGTCGGCGGCACGCTTGGCGGCGACTTTGGCGCGAATCACACGCTCCAGCTCATCGACCATCTGCGCATTTTCAACCTTGTGGTTGGGTTTGCCATCGATGTACAGCAGATTGGGGTCACCACCAGTCAGGCCGACGTGCACCTCTTTTGCCTCACCTGGACCATTGACCACACAGCCGATCACCGCCACGTCCAACGGTTCGGTAATGTCTTCCAGGCGTTGTTCCAGTTCGTTGACCACCGAGATTACGTTGAACTTCTGGCGTGAGCACGACGGACAGGCGATCAGATTGATGCCCTTGCTGCGGATGTGCAGGCTCTTCAGGATATCAAAGCCGACCTTGATCTCCTCCACCGGATCGGCCGCCAATGACACACGGATCGTGTCGCCGATGCCATCGGCCAACAACATACCGAGACCGATCGCCGACTTCACGGTACCCGAACGCAAACCACCGGCCTCGGTGATGCCCAGGTGCAGCGGCTGTTCGATCTGTGTCGCCAGCTTGCGATAGGCGGCCACGGTCATGAAGATCTCGGAGGCCTTGAGGCTGACCTTAAAATCCTGAAAGTCGAGTTTATCGAGGATATCGATGTGGCGCAGCGCCGATTCGACCAGCGCATCGGGGGTCGGCTCACCGTATTTCTTTTGCAGGTCCTTTTCCAGCGAACCGGCGTTGACGCCGATGCGGATCGGGATGTTTTTGTCACGCGCAGTTTCGACCACAGCGCGCACGCGCTCATCGCTGCCGATGTTGCCCGGATTGATGCGCAGACAATCCACACCCAGTTCCGCCACACGCAATGCGATCTTGTAATCGAAATGGATATCAGCGACCAGCGGCACACTGACCTGCTGCTTGATCTTGCCAAAGGCCTCGGCCGCTTCCATGCTCGGCACCGAGACACGCACGATGTCTGCGCCCGCGCGTTCCAGCGCTTGAATCTGGCCGACAGTGGCCGCGACATCGCAGGTCTCGGTATTGGTCATGCTTTGCACCGACACCGGCGCATCACCGCCGACGGCAACGTTACCGACATAGATCTTGCGCGACTTGCGACGGGGAATATTGTGTACGTAAGACATAGTGCTTCTATTCGTCTAAAGATGATTGTAAAAACCGGGGATTACTCACCCAGCGTAAACTTGGCAACGCCCTTTTCATTGTAACGAGCGTGATCGATCCGTTCGCCGTTATGGTACAAGGTCACTGCCGGTGCATTACCCAACACGATCTTGAATGGTGGTTTACCTTCGCTCTGATAACGCTGCCCGGCCTTGCCCAAATCAAAAAACACGCGAGCGCCTTCGGCATCGATAATCTCGACCCAGGCATCGGCGCTAAACTCCAGCACCAGATTGTCTGCAGGCATCTCCACTGCCACCTCTTCATCCACGACGGGCTCAAGCTCGCTGGGGGCAGTTTCTTCATTGCCGACCGGGGCATCTGCGGGCGTTTGCATCTGTTCAATCATAGGTGCCGGCTCAAGGGCCAAACCACTGACTGCCTGTTCCAGATCAGCGTCCAGATCAGTGTCTTTCGAGGTGCCGTTGGTCAGCAGCGTACCACCCCACCAGACCAGGAATGAGACTACCAACACGGTCACAAGCAAAATAGTGACTGTCCGTGGACCACTGTCACGCGAGGTTGCAGGCTGTATTGAAACAGCGCTCCTTGTTGGTCGAATGCTGGGCGCAGCACTATCAGCCACCTGATCATACGCAGCGATGATCAGAGTGGGATCTAGATCAAGATAACGGGCATAACTACGCAGGTAACCCTTCACGAATGAAGGCACCGGCAGGACACTTTGATCTTCTCGCTCAATGTTTTGCAACAGTTTCAAATCCAGTCGCAACTCAGCGGCAACAGTTTCCAGCTCAAGACCGCGCTCACTGCGGGTGCGTGCCAGCTTGCGTCCCCAGTCAGCACTCGGCTGCTGTTCCTGATCTTCAGTCATTGGTTCGTTTGTCTGCTCGGTCATGATTGTTATTCTTGTTCGCCTAAGTCACTGACACTCTGTTCAATGAAATCAGGAAACATCTTCTCCAGCATCTCCTGATACTCATCGGCCACATCATCCGCACCCAAGGCGCGCTCTATCCGCACACCTAACTGTAGACTAGGTGCAGTCTTGCCTGCTATACCGTGAAAACGCTCGAGAAACGCTCGCGCCGGCAGCATACGATTACTATCGGCCGTGATCAGCGCCATCTGATAGAGGGACTTGGCCAGCTCGGGATCCAACGATAATGCCTTGCGCAAATAACGCTCGGCGTCTTGCATATGGTTGGCGGAAGCGGCGCACAAACCTAGATTCTCATAGGCCAGCTGCGGTACCCGGTAACGTGGCGCATTGGCGACTCGCAGAAAGTATTTTTCGGCGTCTTTATAACGACCCTGACCGCAGAGAAAGGCACCGTAGTTGTTCAGCAATGATGGATTATTGGCATCCAGCTCGATCGCACGCTGAAAATATTTATCGGCGTTTTCATAGTCTTCTAGCTGGCGATAGGCCTCGGCAATGTAGTGATTCGCAGCAGCGTTATCACTATTCAGTTCCAGCGAGCGCTCCAGTTTTTCGAGTGCCAGCTCGGCATCCCCCTGGCGCAGATACCCCAAACCCAAGTCAGCAAAGATCTCTGACGCCCGCTCGGGGTCTTGCTCTTTGTTTTTATTGTCTGAGCTCGCACACGCGGTCAACAGTGTCGCGCATACCATCATTGTCAACCAGCGCCCGAGTTTCATGACTTATAGACCTCCCTGGTCCGATTCTTGTGCCGCATAACGTTGCTGCCGCTTGGTGCGGTCCTGCACCTTACCGACCAGCTGACCGCAGGCTGCATCGATATCATCACCACGGGTACGACGGGTAACGGTGGTAATCCCGGCATCCATCAGGATGCGCCAGAAGGTTTCGATCGCCTTGTTGCTGGAACGCTGGTATTTCCCTTGCGGGAAGGGATTGAACGGGATCAGGTTGACCTTGGACGGCACGCCCTTGAGCACCTTCAGCAATTGACGCGCATGCTCCGGCGTATCATTCACGCCATCGAGCATCACATATTCAAACGTGATCTTGCGTTTGCCACTACCCGCCTGCACATAACGCTTACAGGCCTCCATCAATTCCTTGATCGGGTATTTGCGATTCAGCGGCACCAGCTCGTTGCGCAGCTCGTCGGTCGGCGCATGCAATGATACCGCCAGGCTGACATCCGCCTCGACCGCCAGACGATCCATCCCCGGCACCACACCTGCGGTACTCAAGGTCACACGGCGTTTCGACAAACCATATGAGTCATCGTCGGTCATGATATTCATCGCCGCGATGACATTTTCGAAATTGAGCAAAGGCTCGCCCATGCCCATCAACACCACATTGGTGATGATCCGCTCGTCGCGATGACGGGCGTTGAAAAACGTGTAGGCCGCACGCAGCTGGCCAATGATTTCCGCGACGCTCAGGTTGCGATTAAAGCCCTGACGCGCAGTCGAACAAAACGAACACTCCAAGGCACACCCCACCTGTGACGACACACACAAAGTGCCGCGTTCACCATCGGGGATAAACACCGTCTCGATATGATTGCCGCCATCCAGGCGCAACACCCACTTGTGAGTGCCGTCGCTGGAGCCCTGATCGAGCACCACCTGCGGCGCCCGAATCTCGGCATGCGCCTGCAGTTTGGTACGCAGCGCCTTGCTGAGATTGGTCATCTCATCAAAGTCATCGACGCCCAACTGGTGGATCCATTTAAGGAGCTGAGAAGCACGAAAGGCCTTCTCCCCCATATCGGCGAAGAAGGCCTCGAGACCGCGCCGGTCCAGCCCGAGCAGATTGACCTTGGCCGGGCTATTGCCCGAAGCCTCGGTCACACTCGACTGGTCGTCGTTTTGCATTGGTACTTCTTGCAATTCAGTCACAGCAGACGCACTTAGCGGCCGCACAGCTCCGCATCGCTGAAGAAGTACGCGATTTCAACGGCTGCAGTTTCGGCAGCGTCAGAACCGTGAACGGCATTGGCGTCGATAGACTCAGCGAAATCCGCACGGATCGTGCCTGGCGCAGCTTCTTTCGGGTTGGTGGCACCCATCAGCTGACGGTTCATGGCGATGGCGTTTTCACCTTCCAGCGCTTGAATCATGACAGGACCAGAGATCATGAAAGACACCAGGTCGTTGAAGAAAGGACGCGCTTTGTGCACAGCGTAGAAGCCTTCTGCATCAGCGCGGCTCAGTTGCTTCATCTTGGCGGCAACCACTTTCAGGCCAGCCTTTTCAAAGCGGCTGTAGATTTCGCCAATTACGTTTTTGGCAACTGCATCGGGCTTGATGATAGACAGGGTACGTTCAACGGCCATTGCTAAATATTCTCCATTTCAGGGTTAACTTTCAGGGTGTCAGATAAACCAAACCCGCGTTCTTGGCGCGGGCGGTGGCAACTATCGAGACACACGGTAAAAAATCTTGTGCATTTTATCTGGTTAGGGGGTGCTAAACAACGCACAAATCCCTCAACCGGACCGATATCGACGCTGAATCAGTCGCGCTCCTCGATCCAGGCCATCTGAATGGCCTCCAGGATGCGCTCGCCGCAATGGGCCGGGTCGTCTTCAAATTCTTCCAGCGCCATCACCCAGTCGCGCAGCTCGGTAAAACGCACGGTCTGTGGATCAGCCTCGGGATGGGCCTCATCCAGGGCAATCGCAATTTCGAGGGAATCTATCCATTTCAACGACATCGTTCTGTCCTCAATGATGTTCCGACACCATGTTGATGGTGTATTTGGGGATTTCAACCACCAGGTCTGTCTCGCCGACCACGGCCTGACACCCCAGGCGTGACTCAGGCTCGAGGCCCCAGGCCTTGTCGAGCATGTCCTCTTCGGTCTCTTCGGCCTCGTTCAGCGAGTCAAACCCTTCGCGGACGATGACGTGGCATGTGGTGCAGGCACAGGATTTTTCACAGGCATGCTCCAGCGGGATGTCATTCGCCAGCGCGACATCGAGGATGGTCTCGCCAGGACGGGCATCGATCACCTGACCTTGGGGGCACAATTCTTCGTGGGGCAAAAAAACAACTTTAGTCATGATCACTCATTCACTTTCAAATTCATCCAGGGTGTGGCCCGCCAATAACTTGCGCACCCCGGCATCCATGCGGCGGGCAGCAAACTCTGCCGTCGCTGCATCCAATTTCTCCATCGCGGCCTTGATCTGATCCACCGTTGCCGACTCCCGTGCCAGACGCAATGCGATGACGGCATCGTCGATCTCGGAGCGCTCGTCGACCGACAGCAACTCTGCACCGTCCGCCGCCAGCGCCGCCTCCACCGCCTCCAGCACGCGGTCGGCATCGACCTGCTGTTCACGCAGCATGCGGGCCTGGATATCGGTCTCGGCGTAGGTCATCGAATCACGCAGCATGGTCTCGATCTCACCCTCGGTCAGGCCGTAGGACGGTTTGACGACGATGCTGCTGCGCACACCACTGGTCTGTTCTTCGGCGGTCACGCCGAGCAGGCCGTCGGCATCGACCTGGAAGGT
>DHYU01000081.1 GCA_002415485.1 Proteobacteria bacterium UBA5122 | reverse complement strand
TCGTGGTTGGTGGTGCGCTCGATGTTTTTGACGCGCTGCGCGTCTTCCACCGAAAACTTGTCGACGATGGCGTTGAGCACGTTGTTGGCATGCTCGCTCAGGGCTGGCACTTCGCTGATGCATGCATCGGCGGCCAGCATCTGCAGCCAGCGGACTTCGACCAGTACGCGGTGACGGATCAGGCCAAACTCACTGAAGATGGCGCGCAGGTCGGCGACTTTGCTGCCGTAGCGGCCGTCGATGGGGGAGATGGCGGTCAGTTCTGATAATTGCATGATGTTTCCTGTCGTCGAAGTTTCAAAAGGTAATCGGTGTGCCGGGGTGGCCTATTCGTTGAGCAGCGCCTTGGCCTGGGCCAGGAGTTTGCCACGGCTGAAGATCAGCTTCAGGCGGCGGCCGCCGCATTGGTGCCAGAGCACGGTGGAGCGGATGCCCGCCAGCAGAATCGCACGCACCTTGGCGGCGTTGTTGCTGTTGCTGAGGTGGCCTTGTTCGCCCTGGACGATGATCTTGGGGCCGAGGGTCGATATGGTATTGGCGTAGAGGTCGGCCAGGTTGGCGATGACGTTTTCGTGGACCACCGAGCCGAAGTGTTGCGACTGGTTCTTGGCCAGCTCCAACCCGGCGCCGATCTTGTTCAGCACATCAGGCTGGGTGCTAAGTTTGCGCTCCAAGTGCATGAGACTGATCACATATTTGGTCAGCTCCATGTCGCGGTGATTGGTGGCGTCGCCAAACTGATCGAGGATGGTGTTGAGGCCGGTCGTCATCGCCGCCGGCGAGCCGTAGACCTCGTCGGTGGTGTCCGGGTTGGTCACGAACAGCGTGCGGATGCTGGCCTCGAAGTCGGCGGCATCTAGCTGGCCGTGGCGGGCAATTTGTTGGACCAACTTGGCGCTTTGCCAAATCCCGGCAAAGGCCAACACTTGTTCACGATAACTGTGCTGCATCTTCGTTCCTGAAGCTGGTTGCGGTTGAATGTTGATTGGTGGACTCGATAATTCCGCCGCCGAGGCACTCGTCGCCCTGGTAAAAGACGACCGACTGTCCCGGCGTAACGGCGCGCTGTGGTTCGTCAAAGTCGACGCGCACGCGGCCATCGGCCAAGGCGCTTATGGTACAGGCCTGATCGGGCTGGCGGTAGCGGGTCTTGGCAAAGCAGCGTAGCGGCAGTGCTGGCGCGTGGCCGGTGGTCCAGTGCAGCTTGCTCGCCTCGAGGCTGGTGCTGTAGAGCAGCGGGTGTTCGCCCTGGGCGACCAGCAATACGTTGCGTTCGAGATCCTTGCCGACAACGAACCACGGCTCGCCGGTGGAGTCTTTGCGACCGCCGATGCCTAGGCCCTGGCGCTGGCCGAGGGTGTAGTACATCAGGCCGTCGTGTTTGCCGACCACCTCGCCGTCGGGGGTCTGCATCTCGCCCGGTTGTGCCGGCAGGTATTGGCTGAGGAAGTCCTTGAACTTGCGCTCGCCGATGAAGCAGATGCCNNAACGGCCGCTCGCCGATGAAGCAGATGCCGGTGGAGTCTTTCTTGTCGGCGTTGACGAAGCCGTGGTCGGCGGCGATCTTGCGCACTTCGGGTTTGGGCAGGTCGGCCAGCGGGAACAGGGTCTTGGACAGTTGCGCCTGGCCCAGGGTGTACAGGAAGTAGGTCTGGTCTTTGTTGTGATCGGCGGCCTTCAGCAGACGGTAGTAGCCGTCGCGCAGCTCGACCTTGGCGTAGTGGCCGGTGGCGATCTTGTCGGCGCCGTGGGCGAGTGCGTAGTCGAGAAAGGCCTTGAACTTGACCTCTTTGTTGCACAGCACATCGGGGTTGGGCGTGCGCCCGGCTTTATACTCTTCGAGGAAGTAGGCGAAGACGCGGTCCCAATACTCAGCGGCGAAATTGACGCCGTCCATCTCGATGCCGATCTGGTCGCAGACCGCCATCACGTCCTGCGAGTCCTGCACCGCCGGGCATTCGCCGTCGGGGTAGTCCTCCCAGTTCTTCATGAACAGGCCGCTGACCTCATAGCCTTGCTGTTTGAGTAGCAGGGCCGTGACCGAGGAGTCGACGCCGCCGGACATGCCGACGATGATGCGTTTGGCAGAATCTTGCATTCGTTAAGGTGTGGATATCTGGGATCGAAAGGGCGCCATTTTACCTCAAAATGACGCCCGCCGCAGGTCTTAACCGGGCAGCGGCCGACGCTGTTTGTACATCGACCACAGTGGGCTGAGGAAAAACAGCGTGGCGGCACAGACCACAATGGCCGGCCCTGCGGGCAAATCCCACTGCAGCGAGCCCCACAGGCCGCCGCTGACGGCGATGCAGGCGATGACGGCGGCGATGAGCGCCATCTGCTCCGGGGTGCGGGCGAAGGCGCGGGCGGCCGCGGCGGGGATGATCAGCAGCGATGTGATCAACAGGATGCCGACGACCTTCATCGCCACCGCAATGACCAAGGCGATCAACAGCATCAGCGCCAGTCGTACCCAGACCACCGGCACACCTTCGACCTGCGCCAGTTCTTCGTGCACGGTGATCGCCAGCAGGGGGCGCCAGATTACGATCAGGATGACGAGGGCGATGGCTGCGGTGGCGTAGATCCACCACAGGTCGGTGCTGGTAACGGCGAGGATGTCGCCGAACAGGTAGGCCATCAGGTCGACGCGCAGCGTCTCCATCAGAGCGAGTACGATCAGGCCCAGCGACAGTGTCGAGTGGGAGAGGATGCCGAGCAGGGTGTCGTTGGCGAGGCGGCGCTGCTGTTGCAGGCCGACCAGGATCACGGCCAGCGCCAGACAGACGACGGCGACGCCGAGGGTGGCATTGACGTCGAGCAGGAAGCCCAGCGCGACACCGAGCAGGGCGGCGTGGGCGAGGGTGTCGCCAAAATAGGCCATGCGCCGCCAGACGACGAAGCTGCCAAGCGGGGCGGCGATAATCGCAACGCCGAGACCGGCGAGCAGGGCGCGCAGCAAAAAATCATCCATGGTTGCAGCCTCCTCCGCACGAGTGTTCGCCCGCCGGATTGGCCCCCTGTTTGTCTACTGGGCCGAGGATGATGTTGCCGTGGGCATCGTGGGCGTGGTCGTGGTGATGGCTGTACGGTGTCAGCAGCGGCGCACGCCCGAAGAGGGCGACGTAGCTGGGGTCGACCCGTACCGTGTCGGGGGAGCCGGAGCAACAGACGTGACGATTGATGCAGACGACCTCGTCGGTGGCGCTCATCACCAGGTGCAGGTCGTGCGAGATCATCAGGATGCCGCAGCCGTGGCGCGCGCGGATCTGGCTGATCAGGCGGTAGAGGTCCTCCTGGCCGTTGACGTCGACGCCTTGCACGGGTTCGTCGAGGATCAGCAGATCGGGTTTGCGCAGGATGGCGCGGGCGAGCAGCACGCGCTGGGTCTCGCCGCCGGACAGGCTTTGCATCGGTGAGTCGAGCAGATGGCGACAGCCGACCTCTTCCAGCGCGGTGTACAGTTCTGCCTCCGGGCAGCGCTGGGCCAGCGTCAAAAAGCGGCGCACGGTCAGCGGCAGTACGCCGTCGATGTTGAGGCGTTGTGGCATGTAGCCGATGCGCACGCCGGTGGCGAGGCGCACGTGGCCGCGGTCGGGTTTGAGCAGGCCGAGGGCGATGCGGACCAGGGTCGACTTGCCCGCGCCGTTGGGACCGATCAGGGTCACTATGTCGCCGCGGTGCACGCGCAGGCTGACCTGGTCGAGCACCTGGCGACCGTTGAAGCTGATGTCGATGTTGCTGGCTTCGAGCAGCGGTGGATTATCGCGGTTCATGGCTGTCCTGTTGCTGGCACTGCGGGCAGGTGCCGCGGATCTCGATCACCTGGCTGTCGGCGACAAAGCCGTGGCGGGCGGCGCTGTCCTCAATGCGGCTGCCGAGGCTGGGGTCGTCGAGTTCGGCCACCTGCTGACACTGCGAACAGATCAGGAACTGGCCGGTGTGATGTTCACCCGGATGGCGACACCCGGTGTAGGCGTTAAGGCTTTCGATGCGGTGGATGAGGCCGTGTTGCAGCAGGAAGTCGAGCGCACGGTAGACCGTGGGTGGCTGGCCGTTGTGCCCCAGCTCGCGTAGTTGTTCGAGGAGGGCGTAGGCGCCGACTGGTTTGTGGCTGCTCCAGATCAGTTCCAGCACGGCCTGACGCTGAGGGGTCAGGCGGCTGTTGTGCTCGAGGCAGATGCGCTCGGCCTCGGCAATGGCGGTGCGAATGCAGCGTCGATGGTCGTGGGGGCTGAAGGCGTCGGTGTCTCTGCTATGGCTCATGATCGCGGCGTTCGGGGGAAAAAGTTGTTATAGTGTAACATAATGTCTTGCCTGTGCAGGGATGTCTGTGTTGGCGGTTTTGTTTAAATCATTTTATTTCAATTGGTTGCGTTGTGATGTTGAAGTTGATTGCGGTTGTGATGGTGGCGCTGGGGCTGACGGCGCCGGTGGCTGGACTGGCGGCTGGCCCCAAGGTAGTGGTGTCGATTGCACCGCTGCACTCGTTGGCCAGCGGGGTGATGGCAGGGGTGGCGACGCCGGAGTTGTTGGTCAGCGGCAATGCCTCGCCCCATCATTTTATGCTCAAACCCTCGCAGGCGCGTCTGCTGAGCGAGGCCGATCTGGTGCTGTGGGTGGGGCCATCGATCGAGGGGTTTTTGCAGCGGCCGCTGCGGGGCCGGGATGATGTATCGCTGATGTTGCTGGCGCAGCCGGGCATGTCGCTACTGGAGGCCCGCAGCGGTGGCGCCTGGCAGGAAGGGCATGATGATCACGGCCATCATCACCATCATGAACACGAGGGTGATTTTGATGGTCATCTCTGGCTGGATCCGCGCAATGCCGAGGCGGCGGTGCGTGCCTTGGTGGTGCGTTTGTCAGCACTCGATGCGCCCAATCATGCGCGTTACCGTGCCAATGGTGAACAGCTCATAGCGCGTTTGCAGGCCCTGGATAATGAACTGGCGCAGCAGTTGGCGCCGCTGCGTGCCAAACCCTATCTGGTCTTCCATGATGCCTACCACTATTTTGAACATCGCTATGGCCTGCAGGCCGTCGGTGCGTTGACGATAGACCCGGAGCGGCGGCCGGGGGCGAAACGTTTGCAGGAGATTCGTCAGCGCATTGCCGAACTGCGGGTGCGTTGCGTGTTCAGTGAGCCACAGTTTTCTCCGAGTACGGTCGAGGTGGTGCTGGAGGGTACCGGTGCCCGCGCCGGGGTATTGGACCCCACAGGGGCCGGGTTGGCGCCAGGCGCGGAGCTGTATTTTGAGCTGATGCAGAACCTGGCGCAGGGCCTGCGCGTTTGCCTGGTGGATTAGAGGTCGCGCAGCACGTCCAGCGGATAGCGGCGGCCGGCCAGATAATCGTCGAGGCAGTGTTGGACCAGCGGGCTGCGCAGCGGTCGGTCGGCGATGTCGGCGGCGCTGAGCCAGTGGGCGGCGATGATGCCGTCGTCTAATTTTTGTGTCGGTTCGTGGCCGTCACAATCGCCGATAAAGCAGGCGCGCAGATAGGTGTCGCCTGATCTGGGTTCGATCCAGCGGTAGAGTCCGCACAGCGCGCTGGGCCGAAAGTGATGGGCTGTTTCTTCGAGCACCTCGCGCACCACGGCGTCGAGCAGGGATTCGCCGTCTTCCAGGTGGCCGGCGGGCTGGTTGAAGACGGGCTTTCCATGGGCGTCGAGTTCTTCGACGACGAGGAATTTACCGTTTCGTTCGCTGATGGCGGCGACGGTGACGCGAGGCGTCCAGACCATGGGCTTTCCTTTTGTGTGATGGTTTAGTGGGGCGGGCGGTGCGTTTTATCAATAACTCGGCCGGGCAGTCCAGCGCGCGCCATTGGCCAGGGCTGAGGTCGTCGAGGGTCCACGGGCCGACGGCGTAGCGGATCAGGCGCAGGGTCGGGTGACCGACGGCGGCTGTCATGCGCCGGACCTGGCGGTTACGGCCCTCGCGTATCGTAAGTTGCAGCCAGCTATCGGGGATGTTGGCGCGGTAGCGGATCGGCGGCGTGCGCGGCCAGATCTGCGGTGCTTCTATCAGTGTGGCCTCGGCGGGCAGGGTGAGGCCGTCGTTGAGCTCAACCCCCTGTCGTAATCTGTTCAATGCCGCGTCGTCGGGGATGCCTTCCACTTGTACCCAATAGGTCTTGGCCATTTTGTTTTGCGGGTCGGCAATGTTGTGTTGGGCGATGCCGTCGTCGGTCAGTACCAGCAGGCCCTCGCTGTCGCGGTCGAGGCGACCGGCCGGGTAGACGGCGGGCAGTTCGATGTAGTCGGCCAGTGTGGTGCGGCCATCGCCGTCGGTGAACTGCGACAGCACGTCGTAGGGCTTGTTGAAGAGGATGATCTGGGCCATGAGGTTGACGGTGTTTGTGTCTTGCGTTGCTGAGCCTGATTTAGGATTTTGTGGCTTCTGAGGTAAAATGCCGCCTTTCTCCCGCGCCTGAGCGCTGGGTCGATGGACGGATATTTAAACACAATTAGGAATTTTCATGAGCGATAAGGCAAAGATTATCTACACCCTGACCGATGAAGCGCCGGCCTTGGCGACGTATTCCTTTCTGCCGATTGTGCAGGCCTTTGCACAGGCGGCGGATGTGGCGATCGAGACGCGTGATATCTCGTTGGCGGGGCGGATCATTGCCAATTTCCCTGACTATCTGCGCGAAGATCAGCGCATCGGCGATGCCTTGAGTGAGCTGGGTGCGCTGGCGAATACGCCGGAGGCCAATATCATCAAGCTGCCAAATATTAGCGCCTCGATCCCCCAGCTGACCGCAGCGATCAAGGAGCTGCAGCAACATGGTTATGCGGTGCCGGATTATCCGGCCAATCCGCAGACGGATGAGGAAAAGAAGATCAAGGCCACCTATGCCAAGGTGCTGGGCAGTGCGGTGAATCCTGTGCTGCGCGAAGGCAACTCCGATCGCCGTGCACCAGCGTCCGTGAAGAATTACGCCAAGAAGCATCCTCATTCAATGGGCGCGTGGTCAGCGAGCTCCAAGACTCGCGTCGCCAGCATGGCCAGTGGCGATTTTTACGGTTCGGAGACATCGATGACGGTGGCCGATGCGGGCACGTTCAAGATCGAGTTTGTGGCGGCAGATGGTTCTGTGAAGGAGTTAAAAGGCGAATCACCGCTGAAGGCGGGTGAGGTCATCGATTGTGCGGTGATGAGTCAGCAGGCCTTGCGTGCATTCCTGGCGAGCGCGATTGCAGAGGCCAAGGCTGAGGGTGTTTTGTTCTCCCTGCACATGAAGGCGACGATGATGAAGGTCTCCGACCCGATCATCTTCGGCGCGGCGGTGTCGGTGTTTTTCCAAGAGGTGTTTGATAAACATGCGGCGACCTTCGCAGATATGGGGGTGAATCCCAACAACGGTCTGGGCGATGTCTATCACAAGATCCAAACCTTGCCTGCGGACAAGCAGGCCGAAATCGAGGCCGATTTGCAGGCGGTTGTCGATGCCAAGGCGGATATCGCGATGGTCGATTCAGACAAGGGTATCACCAATCTGCATGTGCCGAGCGATGTGATTATCGATGCCTCGATGCCGGCGATGATCCGCAGCTCCGGCCAGATGTGGAATAAGGTGGGCAAGCCGCAGGATACGCTGGCGGTGATTCCGGATCGCTGTTATGCCGGTGTCTATCAGGCGACGATCGATTTCTGTAAACAACACGGCGCCTTTGATCCGACCACGATGGGCACGGTGCCGAATGTGGGGCTGATGGCGCAAAAGGCCGAAGAATATGGTTCGCACGACAAGACCTTTCAGATGGCAGCGGCCGGCACGGTCAGAGTCGTGGATGGCAAGGGCGCCGTGTTGATGTCGCAGGCGGTCGCTGCGGGCGATATCTTCCGCATGTGTCAGGTCAAAGACGCGCCGATTCAGGACTGGGTCAAACTGGCGGTCAACCGCTCGCGTTTGAGTGGCATGCCCGCAGTGTTCTGGTTGGATCAGAATCGTGCCCATGACGCCGAGCTGATCAAAAAGGTGAATGTCTATCTGAAGGATCACGATACGACAGGTTTGGATATTCGTATCCTGTCACCTGCCGAGGCGACGCGTCACACGTTGGCGCAGATCAAGGCCGGTAAAGATGTGATCTCGGTGACGGGCAATGTGCTGCGTGACTATCTGACCGACCTGTTTCCGATCCTGGAGTTGGGCACATCGGCCAAGATGTTGTCGATCGTGCCGTTGATGAATGGCGGAGGTCTGTTTGAAACAGGGGCGGGTGGCTCTGCGCCGAAGCACGTACAGCAGCTGTTGCAGGAAAATCATCTACGTTGGGACTCGTTGGGTGAATTCTTGGCGTTGGCTGCTTCATTTGAGCATTTGGCTAATGTTTTCAATAATCAAAAAGCGCAAGTTCTGGCAAATACATTGGATCAGGCAACTGGGCGTTTTCTTGATGAAAATAAATCACCGTCACGTAAGGTCGGGGAGCTGGATAACCGCGGCAGTCATTTTTACCTGGCCATGTATTGGGCGCAGGCCCTGGCGGCGCAAGCTGATGATGCGGAGTTGCAGGCGCGCTTCAAGCCTGTGGCTGAGGCATTGACAGGTGGCGAGACTAAAATCGTTTCGGAATTAAACGGTGCACAAGGGAAGGCAGTGGAGATTGGCGGTTATTATCAGCCGGATCCAGCTCTAGCTTCGAAGGCGATGCGCCCGAGTAAAACCTTAAATACTGCGTTGGCTAAGATTTAAGGTGCTGCAAAAAAAGCGGCCGCTCCAAATTAGAGCGGCCGTTTCATACAATTCGTATCAATTGACTAACTTGTTGGCTCTGCTGAGCTGCTGTCACCATCCAGTTTAATGCTGGAGGCGAGCAAGCCTTTCGGTCCATTCGATACTTCAAATTCGACTTTTTGTCCTTGTCGCAGCGATTTGTATCCATCCATGTCTATCGCCGAGAAGTGAGCGAAGATGTCGTCACCGCCATCTTCAGGAGCAATAAAGCCATAACCTTTCGCGTTACTAAACCACTTTACAGTACCTTGTGCCATGCTACATTTCCTCGCGGTTTTTATCCTTTCACATGCCGGATAATACGGCTCCGCGGTAGAGAAAAAGAACTGCATCCCCCACGCACTATGTAAATGTTGACCAAAACGCCCCACAAGTCAAGTTTTTGAAAAACAGTAATTTAAATCACATTTTGCTGTTTGCTGATTAAAGCTGTACATAGGGTGAGCCGATCTTGTTAGCGTGGGACGCAGAGTTACGTTTGCCGTTGTCACTTCGAGGTGTTGAACGTAAAAGTTGTATGAGGCGGGTCTGTTTACGAAAAAGCCGTAAATTGAAGCGCTTAGCGGGGATGCGAGAAGAAATGCGATATGTTTGGTCAACACCTTGATTGCGTGTGTGGCCAAGGTCGATCTGATATAATTTCGGCCATGACTGAGCAAACTCCTTCCCCTTTCGATGATGATGGTTTGGCCTTACAAGAGGCGAAACCGCAACTTAAGCGTCCCCCGTTGTACAAGGTGTTGTTGTTGAATGACGACTACACGCCAATGGAGTTTGTTGTACACGTGCTGGAGAAGTTTTTTTCCAAAGGTAGGGAACAGGCTACGCAAATCATGCTGCATGTGCATACGCGGGGAGTAGGTGTCTGTGGTGTCTATTCTAGAGACGTGGCAGAAACCAAGGTGGCTCAGGTGAATGATTATTCAAAGGAAAATGAGCATCCGCTAAAGTGCACCATGGAGGAAGCAGACGGTTAGCCGTAGCAAGCGGTAGTAATTAGGAGGAGCTTGCGATGTTAAACAAGGAATTGGAATATACGCTCAATCATGCCTTTCGTGAGGCGAGTAACAAGCATCACGAATTCATGACCGTTGAGCACCTACTTTTGGCGTTGCTGGATAACTCTTCCGCATCGAGTGTGCTCAAGGCATGTGGTGCAGATTTAGCAAAACTGAAACAAGAGCTGGTGGTGTTTCTCGATGAAACCACGCCAGTGTTGCCGCCCGACGATAGTCGTGAAACTCAACCCACCCTCGGTTTTCAACGAGTCCTGCAGCGGGCAGTTTTCCATGTGCAGAGTTCAGGCAAAGATGAGGTCACTGGTGCCAATGTGCTGGTGGCCATCTTTGGCGAGCCCGACTCCCAGGCGATTTATCTACTGAATTCACAGCAAATCACACGCCTGGATGTGGTCAATTACATCTCTCACGGCATTTCCAAAGTTGCCGGCGATGAAGAGAATGAAGGTTATTCACAAAGCGATGAGTCCGATGAGGGTGGGGCGGATGCGCCATCCAAGTCGCCGCTGGAAAGCTTTGCCGTGAACCTCAATGAACGCGCGCGCAGAGGCAAGATCGATCCGGTCATCGGTCGCGATTACGAAATTGAGCGCACGGTGCAGATCCTGTGTCGTCGTCGCAAGAATAATCCATTGTTTGTTGGTGAGGCCGGTGTTGGTAAGACTGCGCTGGCAGAAGGTCTTGCCAAACGTATCGTTGATGGTGAAGTGCCGGACGTATTGGCGAACAGCACGATCTATTCACTCGATATGGGGGCGCTGTTGGCAGGCACCAAATATCGCGGTGATTTTGAAAAACGTTTGAAGGCTGTATTGGCCCAGCTCGAGAAAGAAAAGGGTAGTGTCCTGTTTGTCGACGAGATCCATACCATCATTGGTGCAGGTGCTGCATCAGGTGGTGTGATGGATGCATCGAATCTGATCAAGCCTGCCTTGGCATCGGGCGAACTGAAATGCATGGGCTCGACAACTTACCAAGAATATCGCGGAATCTTTGAAAAAGACCGTGCGCTGGCGCGTCGCTTCCAGAAGATCGATGTAGTGGAGCCGACCGAAGAAGAAAGCGTGAAGATCCTCGAAGGATTGAAGTCCCGCTTTGAGGCCCATCACGATGTGAAGTACACGCGTCAGGCGATCAAGGCTGCGGTGGAATTGTCGCACCGTTACATCACAGATCGTCATCTGCCGGATAAAGCCATTGATGTGATTGACGAGGCAGGGGCGCTGCAGCGCATGATGCCACCGTCCAAGCGTAAGAAGACAATCGGTCTGCGTGATATCGAAAATGTCGTCGCCAAGATTGCCCGTATTCCACCGAAGACTGTCGGTGGCTCGGACCGCGATCGTCTGCGCAATCTGGAACGTGATCTCAAGATGACCGTGTTTGGTCAGGATCCCGCGATTGAGAGCCTGGCAACTGCGATCAAACTATCCCGTTCCGGCTTGGGGCACGAGGAAAAACCGATCGGTTCCTTTCTGTTGGCCGGACCAACAGGTGTCGGTAAAACCGAGGTCACGCGTCAGCTGGCCAAGGTGTTGGGCATAGAACTGATTCGTTTCGATATGTCCGAATATATGGAACGTCACACTGTGTCGCGCCTGATCGGTGCACCTCCAGGTTATGTTGGGTTTGATCAAGGTGGCCTGTTGACCGAGGCGGTCACCAAGACGCCACATGCCGTAGTGCTGCTCGATGAGATCGAAAAGGCGCATCCGGATGTCTTCAATCTGCTGTTGCAGGTGATGGATCACGGCAAGCTGACGGACAACAATGGCCGTGAAGCAGATTTTCGTAATGTGATCCTGGTGATGACGACCAATGCCGGTGCGGAGCAGGTCAGTCGACGGACGATGGGCTTTACCCACCAGGATCACTCAACGGATGGTATGGAAGTGATCAACCGTTCGTTCTCACCCGAGTTCAGAAATCGTCTCGATGGCATCATTGCCTTCAAGGCGCTGGATAGCCGCACGATTGTGCATGTGGTCGATAAGTTCATCGCTGAGCTTGAGGCGCAGCTGGATCAAAAGCATGTGTCGATCGAAATCGATGCCGATGCCAAGGCCTGGTTGGCGGAGAAGGGCTTTGACCCTGCAATGGGCGCACGACCGATGGCGCGTGTGATCAAGGACTCAATCAAGAAACCATTGGCAGAGGAGCTGTTGTTTGGCCGACTCGCCTCAGGCGGTCAGGTCAAGATCAGCGTCGACAAGGAAGGATTGAGTTTCGAGATTGAAGGTCGCGAGGCTCAGGTCAGTTAAGGCCTGAGCCAGCTCAGAGAAACTTAGCGGGCGCGGTAAACGATACGGCCCTTGGTCAGATCGTAGGGGGTCAGCTGCACGGTCACTTTATCGCCGGTCAGGATGCGGATGTAGTTCTTGCGCATCTTGCCGGAGATGTGGGCGGTAACCACATGACCGTTATCCAGTTCCACTCGGAACATGGTGTTCGGAAGGGTGTCAACCACAGTGCCTTCCATTTCAATTGCATCTTCTTTTGCCATACCTAATTCAGTTTCTCTGTAATAAGTTGTTTGGTTTGAGTCTAAGTCAGCGGCGTATTTTGCCCGAAAACGCGCGTCGGCGCAAAGTTAGTCTTCCGCCTTGATCCAATGGCCTGCTCGATAGAGTTGCGCAGGCGAGAAATTGGCCTTGTATTGCATGACACGGCAGTCCTGTATCCAGTAGCCAAGGTATAACCATTCCAGTCCTTGTTGGCGGGCATGTTCGATTTGCCATTGAATGGCAAATGTGCCCAAGCCCCGCTGGGCCAGGCCAGGCTCAAAGAAGGTGTAGACCGCAGACAATGCATGGGAAACATGGTCAGTGACGATGACCGCGACGAGCTTGTTGTCCAATCTCAATTCATGAAAATAGGTGTTTAGGCCACCGTCGACGAGAAAGTCGATGTATTGCTCTGGCTGCGGGTTATCCATAGGGCTGTTGCGGTGACGGGTGTGTAGATAGCGGCTATATAACTCGAAGTGTTCGTCATCAAACACTGCAGGTCGCTGAATGTGTTGCAGGTCCTGGTTGGTGCGCCAATTGCGGCGTTGGCTGCGGTTGGGCTGGTAGCGTGCAACCGGCAGGCGCATGGCGATGCATTGGCGGCAGTGGTCACAATGTGGGCGATAGATGTAACTGCCGCTGCGACGAAAGCCATGTGCGAGCAGTAAGCCCCAGGTGGTGTTGTCGATCTCCCGCTTGGGATCGAGAAACAGGTTGCGTGCCTGCTGATCAGGCAGGTAGCTGCAGGCATGTTCGACGCTGATAAAGAACGGCAGTCGCTGTTGTTGTTCGTTGGCTTCAGACATGGATTCAGTCCGCCAGGCGAGGATCTAGCTGCCAGCGAGGACTGGGATTGCCAACGAGATCGAGATTGTGGTCAAGGATGTCCAGAAAATCTGCGCGCGGGATGTTGATGGCGCCAAGACTACTCATGTGTGTTGATCCGACCTGGCAGTCGATAATCGCATATCCCCAGTGCTCGAGATGACGCGCCAGCGTTACGAACGCGCATTTGGAGGCATCGCTGGCGCGGCTAAACATCGATTCGCCAAAGAAGCAGCGGCCGATGGCGAGGCCATAGAGTCCACCTACGAGTTCGTCCCCCAGCCATGCCTCCGCCGAGTGGGCAATGCCTTGATGGTGTAGGTCCAGATAGGCCTGTTTCATATCCGAGGTGATCCAGGTTTCGTCGGTGTAATTGCGCGCGCCGGCGCAGCCTGTCATGACTTTAGCAAAGGCACGATCGAAGGTAATACGATAGGTTTTCTGGCGGATCTTTTTACGCAGGCTGCGGGAGATGTGGACCTCTGCGGGAGTAATGACGGCGCGTGGGTCGGGTGACCACCATAGGATAGGCTGGTCGTCGTTGAACCATGGAAAGATGCCGTGACGATAGGCAGTGATCAAGCGTTGGCTGCTGAGGTCGCCGCCGACGGCCAAAAGTCCATTAGGGTCATCCAGAGCCAGCTCGGTCGGCGGAAAGCTGTAGCTGGTATCGTCGGGGTCAATCCAATAGGGACCGGGCATGGCGAGGCAGGTGTTGTCCGGGGCATATGCCCCGGACTGGGTGGTTAAGAAGGTTTAGTTGTTCGGCTGACGCACAGCACAGGCGGCTTCGTAACTGAGCCCGTCTTCGCTGATGTCGACCCGAATCACTTCCACGGTCATTTCGAGTGGTGGGGTAATGGTGTTTTTAGGCTTTACCGTTACATGCAGTTCTTCACCTGCTTTCACAGGGGTTGAGGTCTTGAAGCGAACGCCGTTGGCGCTCAGGTCCTCGGTGATGCCTTGAAAGCTGGTGCTTTCACCGGGACGTCTGATGTCGACTTCCGACTCAATGTTCATGCGGATGAAATCACGTTTGTCACTGCGGCCTATAATCATGCTCTCGATTACCGAATTTTTGTTGTCAGTGTCATAAAACGATTTAAACGTAAATGCCATTGCTCACCTTCCTCCTCTGGTAAAGGTTTAGCTTTTACCCTGGCTCTCCAGGAAACGCTCGGCATCAAGCGCGGCCATACAGCCGGCGCCGGCCGATGTGATCGCTTGACGGTAGATGTGGTCAGCCACATCACCGGCAGCGAAAACACCTTCTATATTGGTCTGCGTGGCATTGCCCTCGCTGCCACTGCGGACCTTGAGGTATCCGTGATTCATCTCCAGCTGACCTTCAAAGATCGAGGTATTGGGCTGGTGGCCGATGGCGATGAAGACGCCATCCACTGTAATGTCCTTGGTGCTGCCGTCTTCACGATGTTTGATGCGCAGACCGGTAACGCCCATGTTGTCGCCGAGGACTTCGTCGAGCTCGTGGTTCCATTCGATGGTGACATTGCCGTTTTTGGCCTTTTCCAGCAGTTGATTGGAGAGGATCTTCTCCGAGCTGAACTTGTCACGGCGATGGACGACCGTGACGTGTGAGGCGATGTTCGATAGATACAGTGCTTCTTCAACGGCGGTGTTGCCGCCACCGATCACGGCGACGGGCTTGTTGCGGTAGAAGAAACCATCGCAGGTGGCGCAGGCTGAGACACCTTTGCCCTTGAAGGCCTCTTCCGACGGCAGGCCCAGGTACTTGGCCGAGGCGCCGGTGGCGATGATCAGTGCATCACAGGTATAGGTGCCGGCATCGCCCTTGAGGGTAAATGGGCGTTTGCTTAGGTCAGTCTCGTTGATGTGGTCAAAGATGATCTCAGTGTTGAATCGTTTGGCATGGGCCTCCATGCGCTGCATCAGCTCGGGGCCTTGCACGCCATCGGTGTCACCGGGCCAGTTGTCCACTTCAGTGGTGGTGGTGAGCTGGCCGCCCTGTTGCAGACCGGTGATGATGACGGGGTCGAGATTGGCGCGTGCGGCATAAACGGCGGCGGTGTAACCGGCTGGGCCGGAGCCCAGGATCAGCAGGCGGCAATGTTTGGTTTGGCTCATGATGGTGGTGCTCCCCGGATTTTTGCTTTTAAGACGTATTTGAAGTCGGTTGCGCGCCACCCGGTTCGCCAAATCGACTATATTGGGGCTCGCGCATTTTGAAACACATCATAGGGTATGTTGGAGGCAGGGTAAAGGGCATATATAGTTTCCGGGCCATTTTCTTTATAATGGCCGGGACGTCGATTTAGGGGTGGAAAATTGGGACAGGCAGTCAAGAAAAAGGACAAACCCGCAACACAGGGGCGGGCAGTGAAGGGGCTGCGGGAAGGGGCGCTGTTTGTGTTTGGCGCGATCGCACTTTATCTGCTGGTGTCGCTGGCCAGTTATCACAGTACTGACCCCGGCTGGTCACATCAGGGCGTGGCCAACGGCGTTGCCAATATCGGCGGTTCGGCCGGTGCCTGGTTCGCGGACATCTTTCTTTATCTCTTTGGATATTTCTCCTACCTGTTTCCGATCATGGTCGCCTTCAGCGGCTGGCTGCTCTACATGGGGCGCAAGCCGGAGCACGCACTCAAGTCCTTTGAATACGGCATGCGCGCGCTGGGTTTTGTCCTGACGCTGACTGCCGGCTGCGGCATCGCCGCCCTGCATTTTGGTTCGCCGACCGAGCTGCCGCTGAATGCCGGTGGCATCCTCGGCGAGGTGATCGGCAATGGCCTGGCCGCACCGTTCAGTTTTGTCGGCGCAACCTTGTTCCTGCTGGCCTTGTTCCTGACCGGCGTGACCTTGTTTACCGGCCTATCGTGGATCTGGTTGATGGATTTCACCGGGCGCTGGAGCCTGGAGTTTGCCGCGCTGGCACGTAGCTGGTACGGCCAACTGCGTGAATATCTGGATGCGCGCAAGGTGCGTCAGGCGCGTGCCGAGGTACGCGAAAAAGAAGTGCAAAAATCCAAGGATCGTATTGCGCCACGCATCGAGCCGGTCATTAAAAAGATCGAGATCAGCGAGCGTGTCGAGCAGGAAAAGCAACAGAGCCTGTTTGCGCCGCCGACGGGTGAGGGGCTGCCGCCGATGTCCTTGCTTGATAAGGCCGAGCCGAGCGGCAAGTCCTTATCGAAAGAGGCGTTGGAGGCCATGTCGCGCCTGGTCGAGATGAAGTTCAAGGACTTCGGTATTGAGCTTGTGGTCGTCGCGGTGCACCCCGGACCGGTCATCACTCGTTTTGAGATGCAGCCCGCGCCGGGGGTCAAGGTCAGCCAGATCTCCAATCTGGCCAAGGATCTGGCACGTGCGCTGTCGTCGGTCAGCGTGCGGGTGGTGGAGGTCATCCCCGGTAAGTCGGTGGTCGGTCTCGAGATCCCGAACGAACACCGAGAGATCGTGCGTTTCAGCGAGATGATTCAATCCAAGCTCTATCACGACAATCATTCGCCGCTGACCCTGGCACTGGGCAAGGACATCGCCGGTCTGCCGGTGATGGGCGATCTGGCAAAGATGCCGCATCTGCTGGTGGCGGGTACGACCGGTTCCGGTAAGTCGGTGGCGGTTAACGCCATGATCCTGAGCATGCTCTACAAGGCGACACCGGACAAGGTGCGCATGATCATGATCGACCCCAAGATGCTGGAGCTGTCGATCTACGAAGGCATCCCGCACCTGCTGGCGCCGGTGGTCACCGATATGAAAGAGGCAGCCAACGCACTGCGCTGGTGTGTGGTGGAGATGGATCGTCGCTACAAACTGATGGCGGCGATGGGTGTGCGCAACATCATTGGTTACAACAAAAAGGTGCAGGAGGCGATCGATCGCGGTGAACCGATTTCCGATCCGTTTGCCGAGCTGATGTCGCCCGATGAAACGCCGCCGATCCTTGAGCCGCTGCCGTATATTGTCGTCGTGGTCGACGAGCTCGCCGATATGATGATGGTCGTCGGCAAGAAGGTCGAAGAGCTGATCGCGCGTCTGGCGCAAAAGGCCCGCGCCTCGGGCATTCACCTGTTGTTGGCGACACAACGGCCGTCGGTCGATGTGTTGACCGGCCTGATCAAGGCCAACATCCCAACGCGGATCGCGTTCCAGGTCTCATCCAAGATCGACTCACGCACCATCCTCGACCAGATGGGTGCCGAGGCGTTGCTCGGCCATGGCGACATGCTCTATCAACCGTCGGGCACCAGTGTGCCGACGCGTGTACATGGCGCCTTTGTCGCTGACCACGAGGTGCACAAGGTGGTCGAATCGCTCAAACAACTGGGTCCGCCGCAATACATCGACGAGATCCTCGAAGGAGCGGACTCAGGCGGCGGCGATGATCCCTTTAACCCCGGTGGTGGCGACGAGATGGACGAACTCTACGACCAGGCCGTGCGCATCGTCACCGAATCACGTAAGGCCTCCGTCTCGGGCATCCAGCGCCGGCTCAAGATTGGTTACAACCGTGCCGCGCGCATGGTCGAAGATATGGAACGCGCCGGTGTGGTCAGCGAAATGCAGTCCAACGGCATGCGTGAAGTATTGGCGCCACCCCCACCCAAGGATTAATCCATGACTCTGTTGAAACGTGCGTCTGCCGTACTGTTGCTGGGCCTGTGTGCCCCTGTGGCATTTGCGCAAACCGCGCTTGAAAAGTACTTCTCGTCGATCGAGACCCTGCAGGCCAATTTTGAGCAGCGGGTGTTTGATCAGCGCGGGCGGCTGATCCAGGAGATGAAGGGCAAGGTGTACATCCAGCGCCCCGGTCGTTTTCGATGGGACTATGCACGGCCCTACGAGCAGCACATCGTCGCCGATGGTGAGCGGATCTGGATCTACGATGTCGATCTGGAGCAGGTGACCGTCAAACCGCAGCAGTCGACGATGGGCAGCACACCTGCCTTGGTGTTGAGTGAACCGCATTCGTTGGGCGATAACTTTTTGATTGCCGTCGGCACCGAGCAAAACGGTGTGCAATGGTTCCAGCTGGAGCCGCGTGAGCAGAACGATGGTTTCCAGTCCTTGCGCCTGGCGCTCGATAAAAACGGCCTGCGGCAGATGGAGTTGGTCGACAGCTTTGATCAGACCACCGAGCTGTATTTTGAACAGCTGAAGTTGAATAAAGGCATCGACGCAAATCGGTTCCAATTTGCCGTGCCGGCGGGCGTCGATGTCTTTGACGAGACAACACACTAGTCCATGATGGACCTGTTCGATCAGCCCAATCCCGCCCAACCGTTGGCCGATCGCATGCGGCCGCGCACGCTGGACGAGTACGCCGGTCAGCAACACCTGCTGGCGGCAGGCAAGCCGCTACGCCTGGCGATCGAATCGGAACGGCCGCATTCGATGATCTTTTGGGGGCCGCCCGGCACCGGCAAGACGACCCTGGCGCGTCTGCTGGCCAAGCAGGCCCATGCCCAGTTTTTGGCGATCTCGGCCGTGCTCGGTGGTGTGAAGGAGATCCGCGCCGCGGTTGAACAGGCCAAACAGGCGCGCGATGTCAGCGGTCAAGCGACCATTCTGTTTGTCGACGAGGTGCATCGTTTCAACAAGGCACAGCAGGATGCGTTTTTGCCGTATGTCGAAGACGGCACCTTTGTCTTCATCGGCGCGACCACCGAGAACCCATCATTTGAATTGAACAACGCCTTGCTGTCGCGGGCGCGGGTGTATGTGCTGCGCAGCCTGCAGCCGGAGGATGTGCGCCGCATCCTCGATCGGGCGCTGAGCGACCGTGAACACGGCATCCCGCGCGCGATCACGATGGCGCCGGAGCTGCGTGATCGTCTGGCCGAGGCGGCCGATGGTGATGCGCGTCGTGCGCTGAATTTTTTGGAGATCGCCGCTGACCTCGCCGTCGAACACGATGATCAGGCCGTCATCACAGAAGACCTGATCAACGAGGTGCTGGCCGGGGGCACGGTGCGTCGTTTCGACAAGGGCGGCGAGGCCTTTTATGACCAGATCTCGGCGCTGCACAAATCGGTGCGCGGTTCCGACCCCGACGCCGCGCTGTATTGGTTTACCCGCATGATCGACGGTGGTTGTGACCCGCTGTACGTCGCGCGCCGCGTGGTGCGCATGGCGAGCGAAGACATCGGCAACGCCGACCCGCGTGGCCTCACGCTGGCGCTCAATGCGTGGGATGTGCAGGAGCGGCTCGGCAGCCCTGAAGGCGAATTGGCCGTGGCGCAGGCGGTGGTGTATCTGGCCTGCGCGCCGAAGAGCAATGCAGTCTATATGGCCTACAATCAGGCCCTGGCCGATGTGCGTCAGAGCCCGTCGTACGAGGTGCCGATCCACCTGCGTAATGCGCCGACAAAACTCATGAAGGAATTGGGCTACGGCCATGCCTATCGTTACGCGCACGATGAGCCCGAGGCCTATGCCGCCGGTGAGAACTATTTTCCGGACGAGATGGGCGAACGTCGTTATTACCAGCCCACACCGCGCGGCCTGGAGGCCAAGATCGGTGAAAAACTCAATCACCTGCGCAGCCTTGATGCCAAGGCGCGCTCAGGCAAGGGCGGTTAATCCGCTATAATCGGCGGCTGCGCATGGGCGGGGACAGGCGATGAATCAGGTGTTGGCGATTGCCGCAGGCGGTGCTGTCGGTGCCGTGTTGCGCTTTTGGATGGCAAGTGGTGTGTATGCGCTGGCCGGGCGTGATTTCCCGTACGGCACGCTGGCGGTGAATGTGCTCGGTTCGTTGTTGATGGGTTTTTTGACCGTGTTGCTGATCGAGCGCTTGAGTCTGGGTCCTGAATGGCGGGCGGCGATTCTGATCGGTGTGTTGGGCGGGTTTACGACCTTTTCCACCTTCTCGATGGAGACGCTGAACCTGATCGAGAGCGGCGAGTTGGTGAAGGCGGCGTTGAACATGGTGCTCAGTGTGGTGCTGTGTGTCGGCGCGGCGTGGATCGGGGTAATCGCAGGGAGACAGCTATGAAGATGACCGAAGTGACGATGGTGCGCATCTATCTGAATGAGCAGAGCGCGCATGTCGATCGCCTGTTGCAGCGCCTGCATGATTGGGAAAAGGTGCGTGGGGTGACGGTGTTTCGCGGCGTCAGCGGTTATGGTGACTCCGGCGCGCTGCATACCGCATCGTTCAGCGATCTGTCGTTGGATCTGCCGGTGGTGGTCGAGTTTTTTGATGAACCGTCCAAGGTGGATAACATCCTCGAACATTTGAATGACACGATTAAGGCCCACCACATGGTGAAGTGGAATGTGTGGGTCAACGAATCTGAAGCATAAACAAAGCAAACAGTAAAAAGGACATGACATGTTAGATCCGCGTCTGATCAGAAGCGAACTGGAACAGACCGCCGCCAAGCTGGCGAGCCGTGGTTTTACGTTGGACACCGCCGCCGTGGAGGCGCTGGAGGCGCGTCGTAAGGATGTGCAGGTGCGTACTCAGGACCTGCAGGCCGAGCGCAACACGCGTTCGAAGTCGATCGGCAAGGCCAAGGCGGCGGGCGAGGATATTGCGCCGTTGATGGCCGAGGTCGGCAAGCTGGGCGATGCCTTGAAGGCGGCCGAACAGGAGTTGGGTGAGATCCAGGCCGAGATGGAGGCGATCATGCTCGGCGTGCCGAATCTGCCGCATGACAGCGTGCCGGTAGGCAAGTCGGAGGAAGACAATGTCGAGATCCGTCGTTGGGGTGAGCAGATTAGCTTTGATTTCGAGACCAAGGACCACGTCGATGTCGGCGAAGGCCTCGGTCAGCTGGATTTCGATACCGCGGCCAAGATCACCGGTTCGCGCTTTGCGGTGATGTCCGGCGGCATTGCGCGCATGCATCGCGCACTGACCCAGTTCATGCTCGATCTGCATACCACCGAGCACGGTTACACCGAGACCTATGTGCCGTACATGGTCAATCGCGACAGCCTGCGTGGCACCGGTCAGCTGCCCAAGTTTGCCGAGGACCTGTTCAAGCTCGAAGGCGAGCAGAACTATTATCTGATCCCGACGGCCGAGGTGCCGGTGACCAACATCGTGCGCGATGTGATCGTCGAGGCCGATTACATGCCGCGTAAATATGTCTGCCACACGCCGTGTTTTCGCAGTGAGGCCGGTTCGTATGGCCGCGATACCCGCGGCATGATCCGCCAGCATCAGTTTGAGAAGGTCGAGCTGGTGCAGGTGGTGCGGGCGGAAGATTCGTATCAGGCCCTGGAAGACCTGACCGGCCACGCCGAGACCGTGTTGCAACGCCTGGGCCTGCCGTATCGGGTGATGGCCTTGTGCACCGGCGATATGGGTTTCTCATCGGCCAAGACCTACGACCTTGAGGTCTGGCTGCCGTCGCAGAATTGTTATCGCGAGATCTCATCCTGCAGCAACTTCGAAGACTTCCAGGCGCGGCGCCTGCAGGCGCGTTGGCGTAACCCTGAATCGGGCAAGGTCGAGTTGGTGCACACGCTCAATGGCTCCGGCCTGGCGGTGGGGCGCACGCTGGTGGCGATCCTTGAAAACTATCAACAGGCCGATGGCAGTGTGAAGGTGCCGGAGGCGTTGTTGCCGTACATGGGTGGTTTGACCGTTATCAATAAGGCCTAGTGTGGAATACCTACCGCTATTCTTTGATCTGAAACAGCAGCCGGTCATCGTGATCGGCGGCGGTGATGTCGCCGCGCGCAAGGTCAGTCTGTTACAACGGGCGCAGGCCGTGGTGACCGTGGTCGCACCGCAGTTGTGTGAATCGCTGGCAGAGCAGGCCGCCGCTGGCGCATTGCAGCATGTACAGGCGGTGTTTGCCGCGTCGCAACTCGACGGTCAGACGCTGGTCGTGGCGGCGACCGATGATTTGGCGACCAATCAGGCGGTGTCGGTCGCGGCCAAGGCACGTGGTCTGCCGGTAAACGTGGTCGATCAGCCTGAGTTGTGCAGCTTTATCTTCCCTTCAATCTTGGATCGTTCGCCGGTGGTGGCGGCGGTGTCGACCGGTGGTAGTGCGCCGGTGCTGGGCCGCATGTTGCGCGCGCGCCTGGAGACGTTGATCCCCGCAGCCTACGGCGAGCTGGCGACACTGGCGCGTGAATTCCGCCAGCCAGTCAAAGATACGCTGACGAGCATGGGCGCGCGCCGTCGCTTCTGGGAACAGGTGCTGGACGGGCCGGTGGCCGAGGCGGTCTATGCCGGCAAGATGGATCAGGCGCGGGCCCTGATGCAGGTCAGTCTGGCGCAGGCGGTGGATGACAAACTGGACCGCGGCGAGGTGTTTCTGGTCGGTGCCGGTCCGGGTGATCCGGATCTGTTGACCTTCCGCGCGCTACGGTTGATGCAGCAGGCCGATGTCGTGTTGTACGACCGCCTGGTATCAGAGCCGATTCTGGATCTGGTGCGGCGCGACGCGGAGCGGATCTATGTCGGCAAAAAACGCGATCAGCACGCCGTGCGCCAGGAAGGTATTAATCAGCTACTGATTGATCTGGCCAAGCAGGGCAAACGGGTGCTGCGGCTCAAGGGCGGTGATCCGTTCATCTTCGGTCGCGGTGGCGAGGAAATTTCAGGCCTGGCCGATGAGGGTATTCCTTTCCAGGTGGTGCCTGCAGTCACGGCGGCAGCCGGTTGTGCCAGTTATGCCGGGATCCCGCTCACGCACCGTGACTATGCGCAGTCGGTGATCTTCGTCACCGGTCAGCTCAAGGACGGCAGCGTCGATCTGGAATGGCAGACCCTGGTGCAGCCGCGGCAGACGGTGGTGGTCTACATGGGGCTGGCCGGGCTGGAGATTATCTGCCACCAGTTGCAGGTCCACGGCATGCGCAGCGATATGCCGGCGGCCTTGGTCGAGCAGGGCACCACGCCATCGCAAAAGGTCCACACGGCAACGATTTCGACCCTGGTTGAGTCGGTGGCGGGCAAAGAAGTCCATGCGCCGACACTGCTGATTATTGGCGATGTGGTGCGTCTGCATGGTCAGTTGGCCTGGTTTAAGCCGGATTTAGGGCGAGGTTAGCAAAAAGTCTTAAAGATTTTTCTCCAAGAAGACGACAAGTCTATGAGTTTGTGCTAGAAATGTTCTGTAGTCTCTGGTTTGATGCCAGTGACCACAACAAGACACGAACCAAAAACGCAACTTGGGGAAGATGGTATGAATTATTCATCTGCACTTGTATGGGGTGGTCATTCAGCGGATATCGATGGTCTGCGGCTGACGCGCGATGACGGCGAGCCGTGTTTTGGGGTCAGTCAGCAGATCTTGGCGACCCGCATGGCGGCCGACTTGGGCAAGGTTCAGCTGTTGCTGGATGATGTGTTGAATACCTGGGGTTTGGAGTCGCAATTGCCGGCGGATAGCGTGCATCACCTGCGTGAGTTCGCCAATCGGGTTGCAAATTTAGACGACGATATGATGCTGGTTGAGAATGCTGAGCTGCGTCAGGCCTTGAATTGTTATTACCGCGAACTGGCGACTGGTGTGGCGATGATCTGCTATCAGGCGGCGCGAATGGTGCGCATGCAAAAGCTGTGTGCCGAATCTGCGGAAGAGGCGGTATGTCGTGAGCTGGATGCGCGTCTGCGTGAGTGTGTGCGTCAGCTGCGTTGGTTGAAGTCGCAGGCACGGAGTTTGATAGAACGCTGCCGCGGCAGCGTGGGCTGAACGATTGATTTTATACGCGTCGACGGAGTTCGGCGTGTTTTAGGCGCAGGATGCGCCGCCCACGACAACAGGATGTCGTTGGGGTTGAAGGTCTGAAGTGTCGGGGATGGGCGACTTCAGGCCTTTTTAGTTTTTCGTCCTCGTGAAATACGTGTCTATGGTGGGCGCTTTCGGCTCCTGCTAAACTGCCGCCCATGCTGAATTTCTCCGATGTTTCCGTTCGCCGCGGCCCCCGCGTGCTCTTCTCCCACGTCACCCTGACCATTCATCAAGGGCAGCGTGTGGGCGTGACTGGTGCCAATGGTTGCGGTAAATCGACGCTGTTTGCCTTGGTCCGTGACGAGATTCATTGTGACGTGGGCGAGGTGGCATTGGCCAATGGTCTGGTGGTGGCGCACGTGGCGCAAGAGACGCCTGCGCTGGCGGTGCCGGCGATTGAATATGTGCTCGATGGCGATCGTGAGCTGCGGCAGATCGAGGCCGACCTGGCCGCCGCCGAGGCGGCTGACAACGGTGAACGCCAGGCCGTGCTGCACGGGCGTTTCGATGCCATCGGCGGTTACAGTGCGCGCTCCCGTGCCGCGCGTCTGCTGAGTGGTTTGGGGTTTGTCGATAGCCAATATCAGCGGCCGGTCGCCGAGTTCTCTGGTGGCTGGCGCATGCGGCTGAATCTGGCCCAGGCCTTGATGTGTCGATCTGACCTGTTGCTGCTCGACGAGCCGACCAATCACTTGGATCTGGATGCGGTGATCTGGCTGCAGGAGTGGTTGAAGGCCTATCCAGGGACCTTGATGTTGATCTCGCATGATCGTGATTTCCTCGATGATGTGAGCGATACCATCCTCCATATCGAACAACAAAACGCGACCTTGTATCGCGGCAATTATTCCTCCTTTGAGCGTTATCGAGTCGAACAACTGAAACAGCAAGCGGCGGCGTTTGAGCGGCAGCAGCGTGAGATCGCGCATGTGCGCAGCTTTGTTGATCGCTTCAAGGCCAAGGCCTCCAAGGCCAAACAGGCGCAGAGTCGGATCAAGACGCTGGAGCGCATGGAGTTGATTGCGCAGGCGCATGTCGATACGCCGTTTACCTTTTCGTTCCGTCCCGCCGAGAAACTGCCGCGGCCGCTGCTGAAGCTGGAACATGTTGCCGTCGGTTATGGTGGCCATGCCTTGTTGCAAGACGTGAACCTGGTGTTGTCGCCCGGTGATCGTATCGGTCTGCTCGGCGCCAATGGGGCGGGCAAGTCGACGCTGATCAAGCTGCTGGCCGACAGTCTGCCGCTGATGGCGGGCGAGGCGACACGCGCCAAGGATCTGCGCCTGGGCTATTTTGCACAGCATCAATTGGAACAGCTCGATGCCGAGGCGACGCCGCTGGCGCATATGTTGAAACTGGCGCCGAAGGAGAGCGATCAGAATCTACGCAATTATCTGGGCAGTTTTGGCTTCAGCGGTGAGCGTGTCGACACCGTGGTCGGTAGTTTTTCCGGCGGTGAAAAGGCGCGGCTGGTGCTGGCGATGTTGGTCTATCAGCGGCCAAACCTGTTATTGCTCGATGAGCCGACCAATCATCTCGATATCGATATGCGCACGGCCTTGGCGATGGCCTTGCAGGAGTTTGATGGTGCGATGGTGATCGTGTCGCATGATCGTTACATGCTCGATAGCGTGTGTGATGACTTCATCCATGTCGCCGATGGCCGGGCCGATGTCTTTCGCGGAGACCTGGAAGATTATCGTCGTTGGCGCCTGGAGCAGGCGCGCAGCGAGCGGCGGCAGGAGGTGGAGGTCAAACCAGATGCTGACCACTCGGCTGCGGCACGCAAGCAACAGCGTCAGCAGTCGGCCGAGAAACGCAAACAATCGCAGCCACTACGCAAAGAAGTGCAGCGTCTGGAGGCCCGCATGGAGTCCCTGGGTCGCGAGCTGGCACTGGTCGAACAACGCCTGGCTGACGGTGAGCTGTATCAGGTGGCGGCCAAAGATGAGCTGCAACGCTACCTGACGCAACAGGCTGAATTGAAACGCGAGCTACAACAGGTGGAAGAGGCGTGGCTGGAGGCCAGCGAGGCCTTGGAGGCACTCGAGGGCTGAGTTGGACAGCAGCAGGTGCTTACAATAATGTGGCCTGAATGGATTGAGGGGCGATGATCCCGCGCAGGTTAAACAACAGGATTTTGGATGTCTTCTTCACTTCAATATAACGCCATCATGCGCAAACCACAGTTGTGGTTTCTGCTGTTGCTGGCGACGGCGCTGAGCGCGACCATGTGGGCCTACGCGCCGGGACTCAAAGGGCCGTTCCTGCTCGATGACTTTATCAATATCGATCGACTGCGCCTGGATGAGTTGTCCTGGTCGGTGCTGATCACCGCGTTTTTCAATAATCACAGTGGCGAACTGGGGCGGCCGATCTCCGCGGTGACGCTGGCGCTGAGCAGTTATCTCGGCGGCCATGAGCCGGAGATGTTCAAGTATCACAACCTGATGCTGCACATGCTGAGCGGTTTGTTGCTGACCTGGCTGGCCTACCGTATCAGTCGTGTAGTGCTCGGCGCCCAGTATGATGGCAGGGCGGCGATCATCGCAGCGGTGGCGGGTGCGATCTGGTTATTGCATCCGTTCTTGGTCAGTACCGTGTTGTATGCCGTGCAGCGCATGGCGATTCTGTCGGCGATGTTCATGATCGCCGGTATGTTGGTCTATGTGATCGGTCGTGTGCGTTTGAACGAAGCGCGCAAGGGTGGTATCTGGCTGATGCTGGCGGCCCTGATGGTGTTTGGGCCGGCGGCGGCGTTTAGCAAGGAAAATGGCGTGCTGTTGCCGCTGTTTATCCTCGCCATAGAATGGATCGTGTTTCGCTTTGAGGCGCCACTCGGCAAGGCGAGACAACAGTTGCGGTTGTACCATGTGGTATTGATCGCGCTGCCATTGGTGGTGGGGGCGATTTATTTTCTGCTGCACTTCGGTCGGTTGACTGGTGGTTTTGAGTATCGTGATTTTACGCTGGCCGAGCGTCTTTACACCCAGGCGCAGTTGATGTGGTATTACCTCATGTTGATCCTGGTGCCTCGTATCAGCGAGATGTCGCTCTATCAGGACGGATTTTTAAAGGTCACGGAGTTTGATCTGATGACTGCGCTGGCGTCCGCCGCCATCATCGCTGCCTTTGTGTTGGTATGGCAGTTGCGGCGCAAGGCGCCGATACTGGCGCTGGCGATTTTGTGGTTCTTCGCCGCGCATGCGCTGGAGTCGACGATATTGCCGTTAGAGCTGGCATTCGAACATCGCAATTATCTCGCCGCCTTCGGCATCGTGTTCGCTGTGGTGTATTACCTGCTCAAACCGTATCCCGATCTAGGCAAGACGTACCCGCTGCAGTTGGTCGCCGTGCTGCTGATGACTGGCTATGTTGCCGACCAGACCCATGATCGCGCCAAGATCTGGGATAGTTTTTACGGCATTGTGTTGCATGCCTACGAGAATCAGCCGCAATCGGCGCGGGCATCGTCGGACATGGCCACCCTGCAAATCGTGACCAAACAGCAGGATAAGGCCAAGTTTGTGTTGAATCGTGCCTATCATTATTTCCCGTCGCGGCGCTTGGGCACGGCGATGCAGACGATGTGGGCCATGTGCGATCAAAATGAGATCCCCCGAGAATTGTTTGGTGAGGTGTTGTGGCGCCTGCAAAACGATCTGCCCAGTCCATATGTGATTGCGGTATATGACCGGTTGCAGATGTTCTTCTCGGCGCGCGATTGTCGTGCCTTAACGCCACAGCATTTTATGTTGATGTCTGAGGCTGGTTTGAAGAATCCGTATGCCCAACCCGGCAAGAAATTCGCATATTGGTTCCACGCCTTCCGTGGCAATGCCTTGTTGTATATGGGCTACTATCAGGAAGGTATGGCGTTTTACGACAAGGCGTATGAATTGTTTGGTTCGCCAGGTTCGTTGTTGGGGATGGATATCCTGTTTGAAAAATTCCGCTGGCAGGTGGCTGTCGCCAAGTTTGACGATGCCGAGGCATCGATACGCTATGTGGAAGAAATTAGTGCGCGTCGTGGGGTGCCGATGGATGCGATGTTGGCAGAGATGCGCAGCAAGTTAGGGGAGGCCAAGCGCCACCCACAAAGTTGGCAGCGCCTGGCCGAGTAGTGCCTGTCGGTGAGAGGGTGTATTTAATCCGGGGAGCGTTTTAAGAAAATCTTAGTTGTATTCCCCGGGCAGGTCATTTTTAATGACAGTGACCTTGCCGACTTTCTTGCCACACATCCGGAGTAACTCGTCGCCAGAGAATTCGAAGCCGAGTTTGAGTGCAATCTGCGCGACATCATCTGCGGTGGCTGAGGCGAGTACTTTTTCTTTCAGGGCGGGGTCCGCCTGCATTTTCTTTAAGAATGCTTCGACGTTTTCTAGCGACATGGTGGAAATTCCTGTTGTTTCTGTATGGCACTATCTTACACCAGAATGCCTTTTTCGGCCTTAGGTAGTTTTCTGGGCGGATTCAAGGCCGGGTATGTCTATTACATATTATTTATTAAAGACCAATAGGCTGCGGTTAAGCGCGGATGTTACCTGCCCCCGGCATCGTAGATGAATTGAGTGCCTTCGATGTCGAAGCGGGTGATGTGATCGATAAGCCAGGGGGTGAAACGGTCTTGTAGATAGGTATGAAGGCTTGGTCGGTCGTTGTTTTGGTGCCATTCGGTCTGAATGGTGGCGATCTCGGTACTGATATTTTTGTGTTCTGCCTGGTGGGTAGTGAGTTCGGGGTAGCTGAAGGCAGCCATTTGTTTTTCCTCACAAAAGAAGTGGTCGACACAGTGCTTGATCAGGGTGTCGAGTTGTTGGCCGATGAGCTGGTTGTTGGTGTCCTTGGTGAGGTCAGCGAGAAGCTGGTTGATCATGTTACAGACGGTGATGTGGTCCTGTTGTAAGCAGTCCAGGGCGACGGTAGGGATGTTGGATAGGTGAATCATGAGCTGATCTTCTGTTTAGGTGGCCATCAGTTAGCGTGATGAAAAAAACTGCATTTGGCAACTATGTGGTGCCAGAGGGCAGGAAAAATATCTTTTTGGGACCTCTTCACTTTGCCCAAGTTCTCATATATAAAATTGCAAACGTAAACTTCGTTCAATTACCTTGATTGGTTAAGGAAGCCATATAAATGTATGCTGGCAAATAATGCTGAGTTCGACGAACCTCGTGGCACTGTCCCTATGATTTCTTCCTCTGCTGTAGATTCTCATCCCGCACCACAGTTTTCCCGTTGCCACTTGAGTATAGGTGACTATCAGCTGACCCCGCTGACGATTGAAAGTAAAGGTGTATTCGATCATTACTTGTCGTCCACTGATTGTGTGGTGTCAGACCTTAGTTTTACCAATAATTTTATTTGGATGAACCGCATGAGCGGTTTCTATCTGATCATTGATGATTGCTTTTGCCTGTTTAGTTTGAATGGTGATCGTTTGACGATGTTGTTGCCGCCGATTGGGGGGGCACCTCATCAGGTGAACGCCTTGCGTGTGTGTTTTGAATTGATGGATCTTTATAACCGTCGGCGTCATTGGTCGATGGTGGAATATTCCAATAAGAGTTTTGTGCAGTTGTTGGAAGGTGACGCAGAGTGGGTGACTGAGTCGGTGTTTTCTGACTATATCTATAATACCGAAGAGTTGATTGAGTTGCGTGGCAATGCATATAAAACCAAACGCAATGAGATTAATCAGTTCATGCGGAGTTGCCCGCAGCATCGTTTGGAACCGTTACAGCCGCAGCACCACGATGGCATTCGTGAATTACAGAACACATGGTTGCGTGATCGCATTCAGAATCTAAGTGGCGCCAATTTGGCAAACTTTTTGGCTACGGTTGAAATGGAGCGTCAGGGCATCGAACGTGCCCTTGAGCACTTTGATGTGTTGGGGTTGGTCGGTCTGTGCTTGATTATTGATGACAAGGTGGAAGGCTTTACCTTCGGTGAGCGCATCAATAGCCGTGTAGCGAGCATCTTGTTCGAGAAGACCAACTTTGCGATCCCGGCTGCGGCACAGTATTTGTTTCGTGAATTCAGCCGCTGTTTTGCGGATTGTACCTATATCAATGTCGGCGATGACCTGGGGTTGGAAAATCTGCGTCGGGTGAAGATGAGTTACCGTCCTGCCATGTTTGGCGAGCGCTTTGCGATACGTCGTCGGGTCAGTTAAGTAATAGGGGTAATCGCGAGCCAGCGTGTCGATTTTGGTGCAGCAGATTGAGCTTTGTTGGCGCGTGAAGCGGGTGAGGGTGTTATCCTATCGCTGATTCGTCGTGTGCCGAGAGTGGTTGATGCGCTTGCCTATAAAACATGTGATTGGATATGCCTTATTGGCAATCTCGGCAGGGTTGTGGCTGGCAATCTTTGTGGTGCCTTTTTTGGATTTGAGCGGCGGCCGGATCGCGATCGTGATTACGGTGTTGGTAGTGGTTGCCGAGGTTGCATTTCTATTGGCTGTGTTGCTCTTGGGCAAAACGATCATCCAGAAAATGAAGGATGGGTTGCAGAAGGCCAAGGCTGAGTTGGCGCGCAAAGATTGATGTTACCCCTAAGGCGCGTACTTCACGCCTTAGGTGAGTTATGTCTACGGATAGTGTTTGGCGATTTCGGCCTCGATCAATTGCACCAGCTCCTGGTGGCCAAAGCGTGGCAGTCCTTGCCCGTTAACGAAGAAGGTCGGGGTTTTGTTGGCCCCTAGGCCCTGAGCATCACTCAGATCTTGTTCGATGACTTGGCGAATGGCCGGGTCCTGGATGTCTTGCTTGAGGCGGGTGATATCAATATCGATATTTTCCAAAAGTGGCCAGAAGCGGTCTGCATGGGCGACATGATGTTGTGTCCAGAGATGTTGGCTGTCGAACATCAGCTCCAGTACCTCACCAAATTTACCCTGTTTGCGGGATGCTTCGAGTATTGCCACCATTTGGTCTGAGCCTTGATGAAATGGGGCGTAGCGGATGACGACCATGATTTTGTCGCCATGGCGTTGTTGTATGCGTTTAACAAACGGATGAAATTGGCGGCAGGTTTCGCAGGCGGGATCTAAAAATTCAACCAGGATAACCTTGGCTTGCTCTGCGCCGACACGGGGGGAGTGTGGGCGGACGAATTGCGCTCCGTTTGCAGTAGTCGTGTCCATCGCGTGAGTGGTCGATGTTGTGGGCTGAGATTCGAGGCTCAGCGCTGCACCGAGCGCGATGACGATCAGGGCAATGGCAATGAGGAAAAAGTGGCTCTGTTTCATGGTTGATAAGTCTGTTGGATTGGGTGGATAAAAAAAGGCGCTAACAGCGCCTTTTCCATTCAGTCACGATGAATTGTGATTAAGAGTCTTTGTTGCTTTTGTCGTCACGATAGATTTGAACGACCAGCAGAATCATCAGAGCACCGACGACGATGGATACACCGATCACCATGTTGGTGATTAACGTTTCAGTAATCATAAGTTCTTTTCCCCCAAATAATTTTTACGTAGCACGTACGTGGGCAATATCTTAGCACAGCCCTTGGTTGTTTTGGCAAGTCAAAGTGGCTTGCGGAAAACGAGGTTGATCAGGAAGTCGGGGGTAGGGTCAGTGAACAGGTTTTCACCGACGCCGATGTCGACGGCCAATGTTTTGCCAAAGCGCGCGGTGCCGCCCAGGGTGAGCTGGATGGCATTGTGGCCGAGTTGGGCCAGGGCGCTGTCGTAGGCAGCGCTATGGATATCCAGCTGCGCTTTCAAATCGATCGCGCTGCCGCTAAGCCAGGTGATGCTGCTACCCCCATAAAACAGGGCGCTGTTTTGTTTGTCGGCCAATACATCGCCATCACCCATCAGCAAGAGTCCGCCATGGGCATGGGTGGTCATGTTCCAGTCTTTTAGCCATTGGTTCTCGGCATAGCTGACACCAAAGGCGAGGTCATGACCGCCGCTGCCATGCAGTTCTTTTGCGTCTGCGGTGCCTAGCTTGAGGCTGACGTTCAGATTGAAGGCCTCGTGCGGTGTATTAATCAGTGCATAGTCGGCAAAGAATCGCGGATCGGCAGTGCCACTATTACCACTCTGGAACCCAATCTGTTGTACGCCATTGACGTGATAGCTGTAGTCCAGTGTGTTGCTGGGTGTCTTGCTCCGTTCAGCATTGCTGAAGCCGAGCGCGTCGTGCCAGCCTTCTATGAGGTTGTCCATCACGCCTGGGCGGTGGCTGATATAGGCCAGTTCGGCACCGATTTGCAAATCGGGTGTCAGTCCGTGGCGAATCACGACCGCACTGCGGTAGCTTTCACCGTCAATAGAGATCGACTCGTTGCCGGCAGAAATGATCATCGAGTTATTGGTGATATCGACAACCATTTGAACGTCTGTTTGATCCTGTGCCTGTAGCCAAGGGCTCACCGTGGGGATGCCGAAGATCTGTATGAACGGATTCTGGTTGGCCACCGGGAATGGTGGTGGTGTGGCGGCCTGTGCAGTGCCGACACACATGCAGGCGACAAAAAATGGGTATGCTGATTTCTTCATAGAGGTGTTACCAGTTCAGCATGGCCTGTACACCATAATAGGTGTTGGTTTGCACGGCACCATTGTCGGCTGTCATTGTGTTGCGTTTCATGACCGGGAAGACATTGAACGATGCTTCGTCATGGATCATGTGTTCAACCTTCTGGTTAATGACGCCTAGTGGGTCGGTCAAAAACAGTTTGATCTTGTCTGAGGTGGTTACCTTGCCGGTGGCCAGTATCCGATTGCGGATATCGGTGCGGGCATTCATAAAGTATTCGCCCATGATGGTGCCACCCACCGGTGTGAAGATGAGGTCTTGCACTGATACGGGTTCAAACAGTGCTTCGACACCGTATTCGAACATGGTAGACATACCGACCGAATACCAGAATGATTGTTGACGATCGTAGCCGCGGTTGCGGGCGCGGGTGTAATAGACTGAACCCCAGTAGGGATGCCAGAAGTAGTTAATGCTCCATTCGTCTTTATCGCGGCGAAGATTGTTAACGTTGTCATCCCATTTTCTGAAGATGTTGCCTTTACGGTCTTCATCGTCCCATTTCGAGATGCTCTCCGGCATCAGCCAGATGACACCGATCACCCCTACTTGGTAGAGCAGGAATAATTTGGTGTCGCCCCAGAGACCTTGACTGTCCGGGGTGCTGGGGATGTCCAGCGCCAGTCCCTTTAGCAGATGGTGATTGTTGGATTGGACGCTTTGCGGGGCGGCCTCCGTTGCTGTGCTGTTGGCACTCTCTGCCTCCGCTAGCAATAAGTCATTGTTTGGTAAAGTGGCGACGGTCACGAAGGATAGATCAAGGCTATGGTCATAAGGGGTGACAGCCAAGTCTAGGGCATGAGCATGAACGGGGAGTAGGGTGGCCAGCAGTAGACCAAATTGTTTAATAATCTTCATCAAGTCAGGTTTTCCGCACAATCAGCATCGGGTCAAAAATTTGCGCGCTAGTGTACCCGTTTAGGGTGGTCTTTACCATGCGCTGGGGTGGGAAAAACGAAAGGGAGGACGATGTGCTGATTATTCAGAAGATCAAATAACACCCTGATCCACAAGGTTGTTTTATTGCGATCGATACTAATAAGGTCCGACAAACGGTCGATAGCGTCTCAGTAAAGCAATTTTTCTAGCCGAACCCATATTTTTTAGAAAATCGATGCAAAAGACCACTAAACACAATTACAAGCGATTTGATGCCATTGATGGTAGTCACCCATACCGGCAGGCCTTGCCGGAGGGGTATGTGGACTATCAGGTGCGTACTCGCCGTGGCGGTGAGGTGTTTTATTTTAATTTCGCGTTGGCGCGGGAGATGGGTTTGTTGCCGCAGCGACACCCGGATCGCATGAATCGGGCGTTGGCGGAAAAGATCTTACAGACCTTCGCCATCGAAGTGATCAACGAATATGACATTGCTCACGGTACTGAGGGGCCGGCGAAAGATATCCGTCCGGGCACGTACATGGCGACGCGTTATTTGCAGTTGCAGCACCGCGATAAGATGGGCCGGACCTCAGGGGATGGCCGCAGTATCTGGAACGGGATGTTCAGTGGGCGAGGCAAACAGTGGGATATCAGCAGCTGTGGGACTGGCACTACGTGCCTGAGTCCGGCGGTGGCCAATGAAGGTAAGCTGTTCAAGACCGGGGATGCGAATGCGTCATATGGCTCGGGTCGGGCGGATCTAGGTGATGCTCTGGCGGCGGCGTTGATGAGCGAGGTGTTGCACCGTAATGAAATTGGGACTGAACGGACACTGGCGCTAATCGCGTTTGGCGATGGCACATCGATCAATGTGCGTGCTGCGCCGAACCTGCTGCGCCCCGCCCATTTGTTCTCTTACTTGAAACAGGGCGATCACGCCGGTTTGAAGGCGGCAGTGGATTATTACATTGAGCGCCAGGTGGGGAACGGTGTCTGGCCAGCACAGCCGCCGCAGCGGCGCTATAAGCACCTTTTACAACAGGTCGCGACAGATTTTGCCCGTGCCACAGCCCGTTTTGAGAGTGACTATATCTTCTGCTGGATGGAGTGGGATGGTGACAATATCCTGATGGATGCCAGTATTTTGGATTACGGTTCGGTGCGCCAGTTTGGGCTCTATCATCACGAGTATCGTTATGATGACGTCGACCGAATGTCGACTTCAATCCCGGAGCAAAAATCCAAGGCCAAATATATTGTGCAGACATTCGCCCAATTGATTGATTTTGTTGAAAATGGGAGTAAGAGGCCAATCGCCGATTTTAGGCGTCATGAAAGTCTGCGTCTGTTTGAACAGGTGTTTTTGCGTCACAAGCATGAGTTGTTTCTCGATAAACTGGGGTTTACTGCGGCGCAGACACAACGTTTGCTGGCAGATGGGTCAGCACTTGCCTTGTTGTCACAGCTGCGGCGTTCGGTCTCTTATTTTGAACGGGCGAAGTCGGCTGCGGGGCCGTATGATATCCATGACGGCATTACCTGGGATGCGATCTTCTGTGTGCGGGATATTCTGCGTGAACTGCCGGGGTATCATCTGCACCATGCGCAGCCGCTGGCGGATGCTCAGGTGCTGGAGATCATGTTTTCGAATTATGCAGGGGACGATGACCGTCGTCTGACGCGTGGCCGTTGTCGCCAGGCACGCCTGCTGCAGGCGCTGTATCTGCAAGTGGTGGCGAGGGCTCAAGAGGTGCTTGATGTGTCTCGCTCGCGGTTACTTGGTCAGATGGTGCGGCGGGCAGTGGTGGTCAATCGTTATGACCGTATTACCGGCGATTCGATGATCTATGCCGCCGATGAGATGATGCAGGCGTGGCAAGCGCATACGCTGACGAGCAACGGCGTGTATGCGACGTGTCGGCGCTTCGCCGCTTGTCAGAGTACGCGGCCGGAGCAGCCGCAGCCGGATCGGCAACATGTCCTCAAGCAGTCGACACCGGCGCAGCGACGGGTGCTGAATTCGATGCTGCGTATGGTCACCGAGTACCGAGAGAGTGTATAAAACCTGATCAGCGATCATCGACAGACGTCGGGGTTTGTCGCCCATCATAATTAAAATTAGGAAGGACGCGGTGCGCACTGTGTGGGTGTTGGGTCCGCGGTAGTTTATGGATCACAGTTATTTAAACGATATTCTCATTCTGTTCCTGGCGGCGGTGACGGTCGTGGTGATTTGTCTGCGCGTTCATCTGCCGCCGATCCTTGGTTATCTCGGTCTAGGGGTGTTGATGGGGCCCTATGGCCTGGGGCTTGTTCAGGATACGGCAACGATTCGTACGATTGCCGAATTCGGTGTGGTCTTTCTGTTGTTCACCATAGGCCTCGAATTTTCGATGGCTCAGTTGGTCCGCATGAAGGGGGCCGTGCTCGGTTTGGGCGGGGCCCAGGTCATTCTGACGACAGCGGTGGCAGCCGGGATATCGATGTATTTTGGCCTGAGCGTCGAGGCGGCGCTGGTGTTGGGCGGGGTGGTGGCCATGTCTTCAACTGCTTTGGTTATCAAGCAGTTAACCGATCAAGTTGAGCTCCACTCTCGTCATGGGCGTAATGCCGTCGGCATCCTGTTGTTTCAGGACGTGATGGTAATCCCGTTCCTGATCCTGGTGTCGATGCCTGCGGCAGGGGAAGGCAATGCGACCTCGTGGATCTCGATCTTCAGCGCCGTGGCGCAAGGTCTGTTGGCCCTGGTGCTGATCATCTTTGTCGGCCGCTGGGTGTTGCGGCCGGTATTTCATGGCATCGCCAAATACCGCTCGATGGAGCTGTTTACGCTCAGTGCGCTGTTGGTGACTCTGGGCGCGGCGTGGCTGACCGGCCAGCTGGGATTGTCGTTGGCGTTGGGCGCGTTTATCGCCGGCATGATGATGGGCGAGACCGAGTACCGACACCAGGTCGAGGCCGAGATACGCCCCTTCCGCGACATCTTGCTCGGGCTGTTTTTCGTCACGGTTGGCATGTTGTTCGATATCAGCATGCTGCCCGATATCTGGCTCTCTGTGCTGATGGTGCTGGCCGGGCTGGTGATCTTCAAGCTGCTGTTGGTGTATGGGCTGTGCCGCATCGCGGGCTGGGATAAGGCGGTGTCGCTGCGGACCGGCATGGTGTTGGCGCATGGCGGTGAGTTCGGTTTTGCGATTCTGACACTGGCGCTGCAGGGCAGCATGATCTCGCCTGAGGTCGGGCAGGTAATGCTGGCGGCGTTGCTGATCAGCATGGGCATCGCACCGTTGGTGATTCGTGCCAATGGCAAGTTGGCGGCCCAATTTCTGCCCAAGGCGGCGGAGGAGAGCAAACACAGCATTGAGGACAAGGTTGCGGATACCGCCCACGGTTTGAGCAACCACGTGATTATCTGTGGATATGGCCGGATGGGACAGAACGTGGCCCGTTTTCTTGATTCCGAGGACATCGGTTTTCTCGCCATGGACCTGGACCCGGTGCTGGTGCAGAACGCGGTCAAGGCCAAAGAGCCGGTGACCTACGGCGACTCTGCCAGTCTGGATCTGCTAAAGGCGGCAGGATTGGGGCGGGCGGCGGCGATCGTCGTCAGTCTCGATGATGTGTCGACCGCGCTGAAGATCGTGCACCAGGTACGGCGTGTGGAGCGCGATCTGCCGATCCTGGTCCGCACGCGAGACGATTCCAAACTGCAGGAGTTGATCGATGCAGGGGCAACCGAGGTCATCCCGGAGACGCTGGAATCGAGCCTGATGATGGCCTCGCATCTGTTGTTCCTGTTGCATGTGCCTATGTCGCGCGTGATTCATAAGATCCAAAAGGTTCGGCGCGAGCGCTACCAGGTGCTGCGTCGCTTGTTTCCAGGGGAAGGCGTTATGCCGGACATGTGGGATCAGGCGCCGGATGATCAGGAGCAGTTACGCGCACTGGAGCTTCAGGAGGATAGCTGGGCGGTGCCGCGGGCGATCGCCGAATTGGGTCTGGATGAGTTACATGTGATGCTGGTGGCGTTGCAGCGCAACGGTGAGCGGATCCATAAGCCAGAGGCCGAGATGAGGCTGATGGCGGGTGATACATTGGTGGTCTGTGGTCGGCCGGTGGCGTTGGAGCAGGCTGAGGCCAAGTTACTGAGTACGGCGATCAGTTAGTCGGGAGGTCGTCTAGCGGGCGAAAAAAAGCGACTTGAGCGTTTGGGAGGAGGTGCATTGCTACATCTCTTTAGTAAATCTGATCGGACATCTCTACCACGTTGAAATAGAGCTGTCGCCACGATTCGTGCTCAAGCCGCAAAACCGCAACTGTCGTAGAAATCACTGTCAGTACCTTGTACGGGCGGCGTTTAACCGGAGGTTTAAAAAAAGGTCCATCGGTTAGACCGATGGACCTGGCGGCGGAACCTTATAGTGTGAGGGAAGCTCCCGCCAAAAACCTTGTCATTAAACGCGTTCGATCGAACGGTATTCACCTTGATCGCGAGGGGGATTACCCTCGAATACCCGTACAAAAGACGATGTATCCACACGAGCGCTACTATAGAGCCTTTCCTTGATCAGAAATATTCGATTATTATTTGTCTATTGTTCGAATAAACCGAGGTATTGGTGTGAACTATAAACATCTGCATTATTTCTGGGTGGTGGCGACTGAGGGCAGCATTGCCCGGGCGAGTGAGGTCCTGCACCTGACGCCGCAAACCATCAGTGGTCAGCTTAGCCTGTTCGAAGAGATGATGGGCGAGCAGTTGTTCAGCCGGAATGGGCGCAAACTGGTGTTGACCGAGGCAGGGCGGATTGCCAAACGTTATGCCGACGATATATTCCTGCTCGGGGCCGAACTTAAAGAGGCCTTGGCCTACGGCGTGACCAGCAAACCGCTGCAATTTAAGGTCGGTGTGACCGACGGCATCCCCAAATTGATTGCCTATCGCCTGCTGCAACCGGCGCTGAAACTGGAGCAGCGTGTGAGTTTCGTCTGCGTCGAAGGACAGCTGGATCAGCTGTTGGCGGATATGGCGGTACACAAACTGGACATGGTGTTGACCGATACCCCCGCCCACTCGGTTGCGCCGCTGAAGGTATATAACCATCCACTGGGGGAGTGCGGGGTGACGTTTTTCGCGACATCATCGATGGCCGCACGGTATCGACAGGGCTTCCCTCTTTCATTGAACGATGCGCCGATGTTGTTTCCAGGGCGGGGCAGTGTTGCTCGCAGTGCGCTCCAGCAGTGGTTTGATGCGCTGGATGTGCGGCCACGCATAGAGGGTGAGTTTGAGGACAGCGCCCTGATGAAGGCCTTTGGCCAGGCTGGGGTTGGTATTTTCACGGCGCCTTCGGCCATCTTTGCGGAGGTAAAGCAGCAATATGGTGTGGAAGTGGTGGGGAGTACGGATGAAATCACAGAGCGGTTTTATGCGATCTCGACTGAACGCAAGCTCAAACACCCTGCAGTGGTGGCAATCAGTAGCGTGGCCCGCCAGAGCCTAGGCAGAGATACCTAACGGGGATCAGGGGGCGGCAAAACGCAGCAATGCAGGTCTGAGTTGTCGTTTGAGTGTTTTGTCGATGTTTTCCTGCAGATCCCGCTCTGTATCGCTGCGGTCACGGCCGTAACCCTTGGTTGTCCACTGATCCTTGCCGACGATATTGCCCTGTGCATCACTGAGTTCGATATGGATCGTTGCCCGTTGCCATAACATGCCGTCATGCTTGCCGAGGTCGACGATGCTGGCTTGGCCCTTAAGTTCATAGGCGCCATCATCCGCATGTACAAACCCGGCGGCAGTCAGCGCACCTGCGAGGCTTGTCACCAGCGCCGGGCTATCGGCGCTGACGGCTATGCTGCTCTGTTGCTGCAGCTGCGCCAGTTCTGTTTTGAGTTCGGCCTCAGACCACTTGGGTTCAATGCCATGACCGCTTAAATCGACAATTTGTAAGGCAGCCTGACGTTCGGCCCGTTGTTGTTGGGTGGTCAGCGCCAGCCACTGCAGGCCAACGCGTTTTAGGTCATCGTTCTCGTTTTGTTGGTGTTGCAGGTAGGTGGCGGTGGCATCATCAAGATTGCGGATGTCCTGGCTCAGGCTGTTGCGCGCCTTATGCCGTGGCAGGACTGCCAGCGCGTAGTAGTCACGTGTGGTCGGGTCTTGCCAGTGATCGGCAATCTCGATGCCGCTGATGATCTGGGCGCTGGAGGTTTGAATCTGGCGCGAGAGGGTCTGGCTGACATCGGCGGCACTGCCATCGGCGCCAAAGCTGGCGCTGCTTTTGTCGTGGCTGGCCACGTTGATGTTGAGTTTGAAAATCTTGGCGATGTCGGCGCGGGCGCGATCTTTGGCACTTTCGGGGTCGGCGCCTTGGCCGATGCCGGTCAGGTAGTTTGAGCGTGGATATTGTTCGCTGCTGCCGTCGATCCATTGGGGCTGTGTCCGCGGTGAATGGCTGGCACAGGCGCTGATCAGCAGGGCGAGGGTGCCGACGATGGTGATCCGTATGAGGCTGTTCATGTCCGCTCCCTCCAGATATTTATTGTCGCAGCCAGTGCTTTTCCAGCAGGCGCAGTTCACCGGCCTTAACCTCAACCTGGCCCAGATCAATCTGGCTGAAGCCAGTGCTCAGTTGCAGATGGTATTGCCCCGGCGGCAATGACAGGCGCGTCATCATGATGTTGTGGGGCAGCGTGTACCAGGCGCGGGTGTCGGCGACCTCGGTGATGGCACCGAGGGCATTTACCAACAGGCCGACCAGTGGATCGTTGTTGCCGCTGCGACGGGCCATGCTGTCCTTGGCAACCGCACGACTGAGTGCGCGAGCAGTTAATGCCGGCATCTGGTTGTTGAGTGTCAGACGGGCAAATGCATCGATGTCTTCGACGGTCTCTAGTGTGTGGCGTTGCTGGCCAATACGCACACTGGCATTGTGATTGTGCAGGGAGCGCGAAAAATAGGCGGGCAGCGAGAGGCTGATCAGCCGACCGTTGGCAGGGTTAAGAATGCGTGCCGTTTGATCGAGTTTTTGAGGTACCAACCCATTGTGCAGCAGGAGCACGATTTCGCCATGAGTTTGGCGCTGCTCCGTGGTGGCAAAGGTATCGATGCCAAATTTTTTCTGATAGTCGGCCAGTTCTTCATCCAGCCCCATGTGGGCGCTGAGGCGTACGAGGTCGTGTTTTAGACTGTCGGGTACATCGAGTTTCAACAGGCTGGCGTAACGCTGGTAACCTTCATAGGCCTTGCGATAGGCGATCATCGCGTCACTCCATTCGCCCAGCGTTTCGAAGATGATGCCGCTCAGGTAACGGGCAAACGGGTCTTCGGCGTAGACGGTGCTGTCACCTTTGTCGTATTCAGCTGCAATCTGTTTCAGGCGTTGGTTGGTTTGCAGGGCCTCGACGCGGGCGGCATCGAGTTCGCCCAGTTGCAGGTAGTTCAGCGCCTTGTACAGATGCAGCAGGACCTTTTCAAAGTCTTCGCCGGCATAACTGCGCATGCCTTCGTTGATGGTCAAGGCCGCTGCCTGTTCGCGCAGGCTGAGGGCCTCGAGCTGTTCAATCAGCACCTTGCTCTCTTCAAGCACCTCATTGCTGGCGGCGTATTGCTGATCCATGCGCAGCAGCATGGCCTTGTTGAGCAGGTAGGCGACACGGTCACGTTCGGCGTGTTCCTGTGTCTCCAGCGCGGCCAGGGCTGGTTGAGGGGCGTTGCTTAACAAGTGTCCCTCAACCCCTTTTTGTTTGGCCGTGTAGCTGGCGCAGGCCGACAACAGGCTGGCGGCCACGATCACGCCGACGGTGCGTATCCAACGCTGCATGCGTGATGCCCCTTAGAAGCGCAGCGCGTTTTTCTTGACGACCTTTTTGATCTTTTTCTGGCCGACCCATACCTTGCGGTTATCGGCCATGCTGATCAGCGTCAGGTCAACCTGATAGTACTTCACCGCGGTTTTGTCTTCCTGGTCGATGATGGTGTTGATGCTGCCTTGGAGCATGAAATCGGCACCGACTTCCTGACCCATTTCATTGCGGGTGGTGTCGCTGGCGTGGATGTCCTGATCTTTACGCTCGGCACGGATCTGGCCGCGTTCGTTCTTGGAGGCAACGAACTCGACCTCACCCGAGTTAATCAGCTCACGTTCCATATCGCTAACGAAGGTTTGCAGATTGATGTGTTCGTGGCTCTTGTTGCGAATCTCGCCGACGATGACCGCAGGCAGGGCGTTGCCGTTGGCTGTGCGGTAGTTGGGCAACCAAGAGCGCGATAATACGTCGCGGATCATCTCTTCGGATACGAGGCGCGAGTCGGTGTCGTTCCATTCGCCACTGAGGTCGATGGCCTCATTGACATCCACCCGTTTGACGCTGGTGCCGCAGCCGGTGACGAGGGCCGCCAACACTAGGGTGATAAAACCGAAACGCAGTTGTTTCATCGTATTCATAAAGTACTCCATTGGTAATTGTTTTGTTTATTCTGTGGCATCTTCACCGTGAGACTGGTGACGTTCGTAGTCCAGTTCCGCCAGTGAATAGAGGATGCCTGTGTTCGGGTCGCGCCAGCGGGCGACGATGGTGCTGCTGCGCAGCAGGACTTCGGCGCGGGCCTCGATGCTACGCGACATGCTGGTGTCGGCGGCCTGCTCGCCAGCGGCCTGAGATGCGTGCTCATCTTCGCGATAGACTGCATCCAGTTTGGTTTGTAATACCTGTGCCAGATTGGCGCGGGCGCGGTTGTCGGCCGCGGACATCTGCAGTGAACGCGAGCCCATGGCGGGTGCCTCGCCAAAGCCATAGAAATAACGATCGTCTTTAATCTTCAGCTGGCCTTGGTTGATGCCTTCGTTGACCCAGTCAGGTGCGTCTTTGACCCCCAGATTGCTTTCGATGCTGCTGGTGCCGGCACAACCGGTCAGGGTAAAAGCGGTAATCAGTACGGCAAGATAGTGGCGTAATTTGAGACTAGGCATGAGCATCCTCTCCTTAAGGCTGGGCGATGATTATATCGCCATACATTGAACTGTATATTAACCGAATGGCAATAACCAATAGAGGTGCAGATATCGGTTGCCGACATGCGCATGTATGGCTGGGCGAGGAGGGCAGACACCGCCATTGACGGTGTCAGTTTGGCGGACGTTTAGGCTCAATCTTTGAGCAGTGCTTGTGCGGCAGCGACTGCCACGCCACGCTTGATGGGGGCGCCAGCCCGGCTCAAGACGTCGTCGAGCGCTGATAGACAGAGATAGATATTGCGCGCATTACAGGCATGGCCCATCAATCCGATCCGCCAGACCTTGCCTGCCATCACGCCGAGGCCGGCACCGATCTCAAGAGCATAGTCGTTGAGCAGTGTGCTGCGGATCGCGATATCGTCCACCCCTGTGGGAATAGTCACCGCATTGAGCTGGGGTAGCCGGTGTTCTGGCGCGACGACAAAGCTCAGTCCCATGGCCTCCAGCCCGGCGCATAGGGCCTGGTGGTGTTTGGTGTGACGTGCCCACGCGTTTTCCAGTCCTTCTTCCTTTAATATGACCAGCGCCTCATGCAGGCCGTACAGCGCGTTGACCGGCGCGGTGTGATGGTAGGTGCGTTTGCCGCCGTCGCCCCAATAACCCATCACCAGGTTGAGATCGAGAAACCAGCTTTGGACCTTGTGTGTGCGGCTGCGCACCTTGTCGAGTGCCCGTTGGCTGAAGCTGATAGGGGATAGGCCGGGCGTACACGACAGGCATTTTTGGCTGCCGGAATAGACCGCATCGATCTGCCATTCATCGACCAATACAGGCGTGCCGCCGAGGGATGTCACGGCATCGACGATGGTCAGGCAGTCGTGGTGGTGGGCGATCTCGACCAAGGTCTTGGCGTCGGACTGGGCCCCGGTGGAGGTCTCGGCATGGACGAAGGCAACGATCTTGGCATCGGGGTGCGCCTTGAGTGTCTCGTCTAGCTTGTTGGGATCAATGGCATGGCCCCATTCATTCTCAACCATCACCGCTGTGCCGCCGCAGCGCTCGACATTCTCTTTCATGCGGCCGCCGAAGACACCGTTCTGACAGATAACCACTTTGTCGCCAGGTTCGACCAGATTCGTAAAACAGGTCTCCATGCCGGCCGAGCCAGGGGCAGAGACAGGCATGGTCAGTGCGTTACGGGTCTGAAAGGCGTATTGCAGCAGCGCTTTCACCTCATCCATCATGCCGACAAACGCGGGATCGAGATGGCCGATGGTTGGGCGACCTAGGGCCTCCAGTACACGCGGGCTGACATCAGATGGCCCAGGGCCCATCAGAGTGCGTTGTGGCGGGTGGAAGGGCTTGGTCATCAGTTAGACTCCATAAAGTAACGGTTGTGGTGTTCAAACATTATTATCAACGCAGCACAGGGTGTTTTTGTACCGTAAGGGCTTGGCGCGGGCATGGTGTTCGCATTACGGTCATGTGTGGTGTATCTTGCAATGGAAAATTAAATGGTACGCTCGAAACTCGCTGAGGAGAGCATATCAAATGCAATCATGATCCGGTGCGGGTAGATACTGTGAAATGGAAGGGCGTCAGGAGGGGGACGTGGCAAGTAAATTGAGTGAAAATATCAAACGCATTGTATTCGCAGTGGTGATGTGTGCTGCCAGTGGCACCGCCTCAGCGGCAGGGGGATACGGCGGATTCCAGTTACCGATATTGAGCTTTGATGACGATAACTTTGCCGAGAGTTTTGACCCCAAGGCTATTGTGATACGAGGTGGGCGAAATATATTCTCCATGCTGGCCCTGGAAGGACGATTGATGGTCGGTTTGAATGATAGTAGTGCGATGCTCGGTGGCATGGAGCACACTGTAGAGTTAAGTAGTGTCGCCTCTGCGTTTGCGATGGCGCATACATCCTTGGGGTGGCGCACCAAGATCTATGGTTTGTTGGGGATGTCGCGGGTGTCGATGTCGGAAGTCGATCCAACGGCCAGCTTGAATACACCACGGGCGGAAATCGCCATGAGTTATGGATTTGGCGCTGATTTCCACATGTCGGAAAATACAGCCGCAAACATCGAATACGTTTCTTATTACAACGACAAGGCCTCGTTGTCTGGGTTGGCAATTGGTCTGACCTTTAGTTTTCACTAGCGGTAATATCCCAGATATAAATGGCCCGGTTTAATAAAGAAATATGGGGTGACGGTAAAGAATGAATGCAAGAAAGTTTTTCTACGGATGTGGCTTTGTCGCTTTATGCGGCTGGAGTGCCAACGTCAGTGCCGGCACATGGTTTGTGGGTATGCAGACAGTGAATGTTGCCTATGAACAACCCGGCAGTGGTCAACTAGGGATGAGAATGGGTTTCGGCAGGATTGGATATCACATCAATGATATCTTTGCAGTCGAAGGTCGTTTGGGCTTGGGGCTAACAGGCGATAAGTTCGCAGCGCTCAATAATGGTAGCGTTGTGAGTGCCAGCATTGATTTGGATAGCATTACCGGTGCGTATGTTTCAGCGACCTATCCTCCGCTGCGCTTCATGAATGTGAATGCGATTAATGTGACAGCGCTGGCGGGGCTGGTAGTGGTCGATCGCACGATCAGTGGTAGTTCAGTGTTGGTGAATCAGTCACCCGAGACGGGCGGCGGTATGTCTTATGGTGTCGGTGTTGACCTGGAACTCACCGAGCTAAGTGCGCTGAATGCCGAATATATCTCGTATTACAATGCGGACGATGTCACGATTTCGGGATATTCATTTGGTTTGAAGATCAAATTCTAATTATTGGTGCCGTCCGTGAGCGATGAAATGGTATTGGATCCTCGATGGGGAAAATCATCTTTTGCCCATGATCCCTATATTCTGGCCCATTTCGAGCCCCGTGCCAGTGATGTGTTGATTGTCACAGCACCCAAGGCAGGCACCACCTGGATGCAGCAGATTCTTCATCAGCTGCGCACGGGCGGCGATGAACAATTTTCCAATATCGATGACGTTGTGCCGTGGCTGGAGCGGCCGCGTGATGGTAAAGACTGGCAACAACGACTGCGTGAATATGATCTCTTGCCGGCGCCGCGAATCTTCAAGACCCACTGCACCTTTGAACAGACACCGGGCGGTGTAGATGGCGCACGTATCGTGTTGAGTTCACGTGATCCGCGCGATTGTTGTGTCAGTTTCTACCACCATGTGCTCAATATGACTGACGAGGCACGTGCCCGGGTCGGTATCCCATATCCTGAGACCTTTGATCAGTACTTCGAGCGCTGGCTGGCGTTTGGTGCGTGGTTTCGTAACGTCAGCAGTTGGTGGCCTTATCGAGACCACGAAAACCTACTGTGGTTGCGCTACGAGGATATGAAACAGGATCTTGCAGCAGTCCTGCGCAAACTATTAATGTTCTTGGGCTGGTCTTTGGATGAGCACGCATTTATGCGGGCATTGCAATTATCATCGTTTACATGGATGAAACAGAATAGCGATCGTTTTGCTGCGCGTGATGGTGCAGGTCGTTTATTGTTCAAGTCCGGGCAATTTATACGCAAGGGTGAGGTGGGCGATTATCAAACGCTGCTTACGCCAGAGCACGAGGCTCGTATCATCGACAAGGCTCAACAAACCTTGTCCGCAGAGGCACTGGTCTTTTTCAGACTGGCCTAAACCCACAATTCCAGCGGTGCGTGGTTAATCAGACTGCGCAGGATATCGCTGCGAGTCACGATTCCCACCAGTTTTTCGCCATCGTCGACAATGGGCACGGCCCCGACCCGTTGTTCATACATCACGCGTGCCAGTTCCCGGATTTCAGTTTGCGGTGATGCAACCAATACCTGTTGTCGCATGAGTTTGGTAATCGGCACGATGTCATCATCATTCTGATGTTGCATTAAATCACGATCGGAAAATATACCGGCCAATTGGCCGTCCGCTTGAATGACGGGGACGTGACGAAAACGATGCTGTCTGAATAATGCACGGGCGACGGCGAGAGAGGCGTTTTGGTTCAGGGTGGTGAGCTCGGTGCTCATGATCTGGTGAGCCAGCAGTGCACGCTCAAGCGGTTTCGATTCTTTTTTGGGTGGCCGGTAGGCGGCTGCTTGTCGCTGTTGATAATGGCGGCCTTGCTGCTGTGCCTCATCCTCTTCTACACGCCGCGCCCGTGCGGTGGCTTGCAGCTCACGGATGTCCTTGTTGATAATCTTCTCTGCAGGCAGGTAGCGTTGAATACCGGTATCAAAGACCATGAAAACCATATCGACCTCAAGCTGCGTAGCGGTTTTCTTAATCTTAGTTGTTGAATGCTACTGAGGCAATACAGCGTTCAGATGATCTTGGTGCCACTTTTGACCCATTCGGCTAGTTGCTGTTGAAAGGCGGGGGGGCCGACCCCCGTCATCGATTGTTTGTTGATGAATTTGCCGTTTTCTTTTAACTGAGTGATAAAAATCAACGGCCGGCGCTGTTGGCCTGAGAATTCGATGAGCCAATCGAGAGTTTTTTGGGGGATCTTTTCACCAAGCGGCAGGGCAACGTCCACCGGAAGCCCTTGCCAGGAGAGTTTGTTGCAGTTAACGATCGCACCGCATTTGTCGGGTCGCATCCAGTCAGGGTAGAAAGTGTTGGTTTGTATCCAGGCGCACATGTATTTAATGCAAGGATTAAAGGGGCGCTCGGCATAGATGTTACACCTTGATTCACTGAGGTGAGGGCAGGGATGGTCGACGTAAACATCTGTATTGTTGATCCTGGCCCATAACCATCCTTCACAGCATGCAGTGCATTCGTCACATTGGCGTGTTGTTTGAGTCATGACTATCCACGGTATGCGGCCCTAGCCGCAATATATCCTTCTTTAATAATATGCTGGTGGTTATATTACCTATTGGGAATATAGTATACCCAGAGAACGATGATCTGTGGCTGATTGATTCAGGTATTTAGCAGGCAAGATAATTCACCTGGTGTAATGACCAGATAGATGATAGAGGAACATAAATCAAATGATCGTATTGTTAAAGCTGATATTGGTGATATTGGGCTTGGGGCTATATGCATTGATCGCGGCCTGGCTGTTGCCGCGTTTTAAGGTGCCGCGTTCACCTATTAATATCGCGACCTTTGTCATGAGCGGCGCCGTCATCGGCGTCATGGTCATGGTCACCATCGGTGCCCAACTCATGGGCCAAGAGGGACATATAGGCGAAGCACCACTGATACTCGGCACCCTGGTGGTCTCGTTTGTCGCCGCACTGATGGTGAGTATATTGCTTACCAAGTCATTGTCGCGTAGGTACGACTAAGCATGCGGTCAGCTCTAAATGTGTGGGATGTGATGATGAATAACGTGAGGAGTCTAAAACGGCAATCTCTGCATAGTTTGCATTTTTCGTGAAAGGAGGCGAAATCGCCATATTTATAGATTGGTAGATGATGAAAAATTCAGACACTCCAATAATTTGCTGCTGTATATGCAGAAAGATAAATTGAAATTGCGCAAAAATATGGATTAAAAATATTTATTTGGACACCTTGTAAAAGTGTGGAAATCATAACTACACTCATTCCGATCGCAATAATAGTTGTAAGTGTTAGGCAGGAAGTCTTACTCGGTCATGTCAGGGAGGGATGTTATGTCCAAAATATTTTCGCACGCCTATCGTTT
>DHYU01000071.1 GCA_002415485.1 Proteobacteria bacterium UBA5122 | reverse complement strand
CTGAAGGACATCATCGCGATCCTGGGTATGGACGAGCTGTCAGAAACTGACAAGCAGGTTGTACAGCGTGCCCGTAAGATCCAGCGCTTCCTGTCACAGCCTTTCTTCGTTGCAGAAGTATTTACTGGTTCTCCAGGCAAGTACGTCTCCCTGAAGGAAACCATCCGTGGCTTCCAGGGTATCGTCAACGGTGAATACGACCATATGCCTGAGCAGGCGTTCTACATGGTCGGCAGCATCGACGAGGCCGTAGAAAAAGCCAAGAAGATGGCAGAGAAGAAGTAATCTCTGCATAGGAGGGAGATATGGCTATGACTGTACATGTCGACATCGTGAGCGCAGAAACAGAGATATTCTCTGGTACTGCGACCATGGTTCATGCTTCAGGTGTGATGGGCGAGTTGGGGCTCCTGCCTCGCCACAGCCCCCTGATGACCAAGCTGAAGCCAGGTGAGATCCGTGTCGATCGTCCAGATGGCAGCCACGAGCACATTTATGTCTCTGGTGGCATGCTCGAAGTTCAGCCGCACTGCATCACAGTGTTGGCTGACACTGCAATCCGCGCCAAGGATCTGGACGAAGCCCAGGCCCTCCAGGCCAAGGAACGCGCAGAGCAGATGTTGCGTGATCGCAACGGTGAGATCGACTTCGCCGTGGCGGAGCGTGAACTTGCCGAAGCACTCGCACAGCTCCAGACGATTCAAAAACTGCGTAAGATGACAGGACGTTAATACAACGTTAACCTCATGTCATTAGACTTATGCTAGGAGAAGGGGGGAACCTTAACAGGTTTTCCCCTTTTTACGTTTTACCGCAGCAGAGGCTGCACGTAGTGATGGAAGTGACAGCATGGGATTGAGCATAGTCATTTTGGCGGCTGGAAAGGGCACACGCATGCGCTCTGCCTTGCCTAAGGTCCTGCACCCGGTGGGTGAGCGTGGTTTGTTGGAGCACGTGATCGATACCGCAGAAAACATCGGTGCAGATGAGATCCATGTGGTGTATGGCCACGGTGGCGAAATTGTGCCGCAGACACTGTCAGCGAGGGCGGTCAACTGGGTCAAGCAGGAGCAGCAACTTGGTACAGGACATGCGGTAGCCGCGGCATTACCCTCGGTGAAGGCGGGTAACGATGTGCTGGTACTGTATGGTGATGTACCGCTGACCTCCGAAACTACGCTCAGTGCACTCATGGCTGAATATAAACGAACGGGGTTTGGGCTGCTGACAGTCGCCTTGATTGATCCAACGGGATATGGTCGTATTGTCAGAGATGCGGTAGGTAAGGTCTTGCGCATCGTAGAGCATAAAGATGCGAGAGCAGACGAATTGCGTATTCAGGAAGTCAACACAGGCATCCTGGCGACATCACAGGCCAATTTGCAAAAATGGTTGGGCAATCTTAAAAATGATAATGTCCAAGGTGAATATTATTTGACCGATGTCATTGCGATGGCCGTCGCTGATGATATTGAAGTTGCAACCAGCCAGCCTAGCGCAGAATTTGAAGTATTAGGCGTCAATAACAAACGCCAACTCGCTGAGCTTGAAGGCCATTACAGGCGGATCAAGGCCGAGACCTTGATGGATGCGGGTGTCACTTTGCGTGACCCTGCGCGTATCGATGTGCGTGGAACTCTCACCTGTGGCCCGGATGTTGAAATCGATGTTAACGTCGTATTTGAAGGCGATGTGAAAATTGGTGCAGGTACGCGTATTGGTGCCAACTGTGTGGTGAGAAATAGTGTGATTGGTGACAATGTCATCGTGCTTGAAAATAGCGTGATTGATCAGTCCACAGTGGGAGATGGTGCGCGCATAGGTCCATTTGCGCGTTTACGCCCGGAAACAGAACTCGCGGCCAACACCCATGTCGGTAATTTTGTAGAGATCAAAAAGGCCCGAATCGGCCAGGGCTCAAAGGTCAATCATTTGAGTTATGTCGGTGATGCCCTTGTCGGGGCAAATGTTAATATAGGTGCAGGAACAATCACCTGTAACTACGATGGTGCCAATAAACACCTGACAGAGATCGGTGATGATGTGTTTGTCGGATCCGATACGCAACTGGTTGCGCCGGTCAAGGTAGGTAACGGGGCCACCATCGGTGCAGGTTCAACCATAACCAAGGAAGTTGAGCCGGGCGTGCTGGCCTTGAGTCGCGTCAAGCAGACGACGATAAACAATTGGCAGCGGCCAACGAAAAAGAGTAAGTAAGGAGAAGCAGTATGTGTGGGATCATCGGTGCGGTGGCAGAGCGGGACGTAGTTCCAATTCTGATTGAAGGCTTAAAGCGCTTGGAATATCGGGGTTATGATTCTGCTGGTGCAGTTGTCGTCGGTGATGATAATAAGCTCAAGCGTCAGCGTACCGTTGGTAAGGTGGCAGAGCTTGAAGCGGCAATACGCCAAAGCACCATCAGTGGTCACACAGGCATAGCCCATACACGTTGGGCGACTCATGGCGCGCCTAGCCAATCGAATGCACATCCACACATCTGTAAAAATCGTGTGGCGGTAGTGCATAACGGCATTATCGAAAATCATGAATCGTTGCGCGTTAAGCAGTCAGGTCAGGGCTATGACTTTACGTCTGATACAGATACCGAAGTGATTGCCCATCAGGTCCATTATTATCTGGACCAAGGCGCAGATCTTTATCACGCGGTGCGTTCAGCGGTAGCAGATCTCGAAGGCGCTTATGCCCTTGGTGTGGTTCACAACACAGAACCGGGTCGAGTGGTGGCTGCGCGTTTAGGCAGTCCATTGGTCATTGGTATCGGTATCGGTGAACACTTTATCGCGTCTGATGTAGCAGCGCTGTTGCCAGTGACCCAACGTTTTATCTTCCTGGAAAACGGGGATATTGCCGATGTACGCCGCGACAGTCTGACGATCTATGATGCTGCAGGCAATGTAGTTGAGCGACCGATGACGATCAGTGAGCTCAGTGCCGATGCCGTTGAGCGTGGCAAATATCGCCACTATATGTTGAAGGAAATCTTTGAGCAGCCACGTGCGATCTCTGAAACGCTGGAAGGGCGTTTGAGTGGTGACATGGTGCTGGAAGAGGCATTTGGTCATAAGGCCAAAGAGATATTCGATGGTGTGCAGGGTGTGCACATTATTGCGTGCGGCACTAGTTTTCACGCGGGTTCTATCGCGCGTTACTGGTTTGAGTCGTTGGCAGGCATTCCATGTAGTGTAGAGGTGGCAAGCGAGTTCCGTTATCGCCATCCTATTGCGCGTCGCAACTCACTGGTGATCGCGATCTCGCAGTCGGGAGAAACAGCAGATACATTGGCAGCATTACAAGAGGCCAAGAAGCTGGGCTTTGGTCATTCGATGGCGATCTGTAACGTACCGGAAAGTTCGATGGTGCGTGAAGCCGATCTGAGTTTGATGACGCGCGCAGGCCCGGAAATTGGCGTGGCCTCTACCAAGGCATTTACAACCCAGCTGGTTGCATTGATGTTGCTGGTTATTGCGCTTGGACGTCGTCATGGTATGGCTGCACAAACAGAGATTAGCTTGGTACATCAGTTGCGCAGTTTGCCAACAAAGGTGGAAGAGGCTTTAAAGCTTGATGATGATATTAAGAAGCTGGCTGAGTTTTTTGCAGATAAAAATCATGCATTGTTCTTAGGTCGCGGAGCACAATATCCTGTGGCAATGGAAGGCGCGCTTAAGCTTAAAGAGATTTCGTATATTCATGCCGAGGCATATCCAGCTGGTGAATTGAAACATGGGCCATTGGCGCTCGTTGATGCCAATATGCCAGTCATCTCGGTAGCACCCAATAATGAATTGTTGGAGAAACTTAAGTCCAATCTGCAAGAAGTGCGAGCTCGTGGCGGTGAATTGATCGTGTTTGCAGACAACTCTGCAGGGGTGGAGTCTTCCAAGCATGTGAGAGTATTGGAAGTATCTTCTACTGAAGACCCGATAGCGCCTATCGTATTTACTATACCGCTACAATTGTTGTCTTATTATGTGGCCGTGTTGAAAGGTACGGATGTTGATCAGCCGCGTAACCTGGCGAAGTCGGTGACTGTAGAATAGTAATATCAATGCTCAGCACATCTTCATTATGCGAGACCTGTCGTGCCAGTTGCGATAGGTCCCAGTATGAGGATGTGCTGTGAAAATCGCTGTCATTCCCGCTCGTGGTGGTAGCAAACGAATCCCCCGCAAGAACATTCGAAACTTTGCTGGCCGACCAATAATCTCCTATTCTATTCAAGCAGCATTGCAATGTGAGTTATTTGATCACGTTATCGTATCCACGGATGACGAAGAAATTGCACAGGCAGCAAGGAGTTGCGGCGCTAGTGTGCCTTTTATGCGGCCAGCGAGATTGGCTGATGATTTTACAGGTACGGGCGAGGTGACAAATCACGCAGTGCAGTGGCTAGAGGCTACAGGTTGTGATATCGAGCATGTGTGCTGTATCTATCCAACAGCACCGTTTATAACAGCGAATGATTTGGTCGATGGCTGGGAAGCTCTCAGTAGTAGTGATTGCGATTATGTCTTTAGTGTTACGCAGTTTAGTTATCCGGTGCAACGTGCACTTAGAATGAATGATGGCGGTCTAATGGAAATTGTGAGTGAACACGATTTTCAAAAACGGTCCCAAGATCTCGAGCCTTATTATCACGATGCAGGGATGCTCTATTGGTCAAATAGAGACGCGTTGGGTAAGCGAGGATTTAGTGGCAATATGAGACCGCTAATCCTGCCGTCGTGGCGAGTGCATGATATTGATACCGAGGAAGATTGGCGGCGTGCCGAATTGGTTCATTTAGCGATGCAGCTAAAAACAATATAAGCCCTCGAATACGGGTAGACAATAATTTATTAAAGAGCATCTACTTGGATGAAAAAGGCGTTAAATACATTGGGACACCTGGAGCCATTGATAGAGGCAGATCTGGAAATGATTCTGCCCTGGCGTAATGCGCCTGAGGTTCGGAACAATATGTTTACCAATCACGAAATCTCATGGCAGGAGCACGTTGATTGGTTTAAACGTCTGCAGAAAGATTCTTCAAAAAAACACTTCGTATGGCGCGAAAATAATATCGCGCATGGGGTGGTATGTTTTATGAACTATAACGTTACGACACGTTCGGCTTTTTGGGGGTTTTATTCGGCACCGCGTGCACCAAAGGGAACCGGGTTGAAGATGGAATATGCAGCATTGGAGTATGCCTTTGATGCATTGAATCTGCATAAGCTAAGTTGCGAAGTTATTGCGTTTAATGTGGCTGTTGTGAATATGCATATAAAGGTCGGTTTTGTTAAGGAAGGATGCTTTCGAGATCAACATTATGATGGAAAAAATTATCACGATGTTATTCGACTTTCGATTCTGGAAGAAGAGTGGAAACAGAATAAAGCAGCGCTAGCATCTCGCATAGGATTAATGTCTAACCATGTGAGTGGAGAAGAGCGTGACAATTAATCAATTCGAGCTCGAGCAGTTTAGGAAGGACGGATATCTCAATCTGGCCGAAGTCGCTGATGTAAACACATGCTTATCTTTGTTAAGTAATATTAAGGCGGAACAGGACTTCTCTCCTAACATATTTATGGATGAAAGTGAGTTTGTAAAATGTCCGCAGTACAAGGGTGTTAATCCGCGCCCAGGATTTAATATGCTTGAGCAGTTTAGTGCATATGCAGGTCAGCTGGAGTCAACGCCTAGAATTGTCAATGTATTGTCCTCGCTGCTTGGTGATGATTATTACATCCTGAATAAGAAGGTGATTTGTGGTGTGCCAGAGGCGTGGATACCAAAGTGGGTGATGGAGCGAATTAAGGATAACTCCGTTAATAATCTAGGCGCCTATATCAGACCACAGTACCGAAATATTACCTATTTCTATGGCATAGATTTTCATCAAGATATTATCGATTATCCAAATCGCGACGCAGATTTTATAACCTTGTATATATATTTACACGAAGTGGACGCAAGGGCCGCACCACTTAATATTTTGCCTGCGACGCATTTAGCAGGCGCAGATATATTTCCTCATGACTTGGAACGAACCGATAGACAGAAAAATGAATGGTTATATACGAGTGGGCTGTCAAAGAAAGAAATGGTTTGTAATCAATTGACGATTACGGGAGGTGTTGGATCGGTTGCGTTGTGGCATGGATTAACGCTGCATGGCACAGCGCCCAACTGTGGTGATGAAGCGCGTATCTCTCTGCGCTATTTAATTGCGAAACAACCGAATAAGATGGATACATTCTTAGATAGAGTTAATGCAGATATATCACCCCTACAATTTGATTCATCGATGCGATTGGATCTTGATGGTGAAGGGCAGTCAAAGTTAAAAAATAATTATTTATACAGCCAATACAAGGACAGGCAGGGTTTTTGATCCGCACTGTATTGTTTGCTGAAATTGCTTGTAAGATATATCAATAATTTTTCATCTGTAGCCAAACAACAAGTCTAGACAAATCCCCGATCTTGAAAGTAACCAGTATAAATGGTAGGATATTTCGTCAAAATATACATGCAAGGTTATGCATTTATAGCAGGGGTCTGCCTCTATAGGCAGTTCAAAAGCATTGCCAGCAAGCTGGCTATTAGGATCGAGCAAATCTATTTATGGATAAAAGCCGAATTTTCTATTGTGACCCTCAGAAAGCATACATGACTGTTGCCAATTGCAAAGAATTGCGAGATAGACCTGTGGGCAAAGCAGCAACCGGTTCGCAACCAAAGCTGATGGCATGTGAAAAATGCACAATGTATTCGCTAGTGGATAAAAATAAAGTACCGACTGTGACCATTACTGAATATTTGGACGGTACGCTACCAAAATACGCATAATATCGTGCCGGCATCTTCCTTTTGGTGGTGTCATTCGATATCAGTAGTATTAAAACAATGAGCACTTTAGCGCTAGCCTCTGGCGCTAAAGTGGCATCATGGACCTTCTGCTCTCGCTAGTGTTTCAGGCACTGGTATCAATAAGTACCACACCCATAAGTGGAATTGGTTGCACGATAAGCCATTGAAAGCCAAGCTGGTTTGCAGAGGGCGAATAACATCGCGCCTTTGTTATTTACCAATCGTATTAGTCGTACCGTTACCTGGGAGGCTTTTATCGGCTACAATTCGAACCACTGGCAAGCCGATTGCCACGTAGTTTATGCAGTTCCCAGCCGGAGGTTCCACCCCATGCTCAACCCGCGTCAGCGGCAGGCCGTGCGCCATCTCGATAGCCCATGTCTGGTGCTCGCAGGTGCGGGCAGTGGCAAGACGCGCGTCATTACTCAAAAGATTGCCTATTTAATTCAGCAGTGTGGTTATCAGCCTCGTTCAATCTGTGCGGTTACCTTTACTAACAAGGCGGCGCGCGAGATGAAAAGCCGCGTCGGTGAATTGCTCAAGGGCAAAGAAGGTCAAGGCCTGCAGGTATCGACTTTCCATACACTTGGTCTGAATATCATTCGTCAGGAACTAAACGCCCTTGGTTATCGCCCGGGATTTTCTATCTTTGATGCCCAGGATAGCGCGGCATTAATAAAAGAGTTGATGAAGCGTGATTATGGCGATGATGGTGGCATCGTGCAGCAAATACAGTGGCAGATCTCGCGCTGGAAAAATGCGCTGATCGGGCCGGAAGAGGCATTGGTGGATGCAGGTGGCGATGCTGCATTACATGGTGCAGCGCTGATCTATGCCCAATATCAGCAGGCGATTCGCGCCTACAATGCGGTAGATTTTGATGATCTGATTTTGTTGCCAACACGCCTATTCCAGGAAAACGCTGAGGTGCGTGAGAAATGGCAAAACAAAATTCGTTACATGTTGGTCGACGAATATCAGGATACCAATGCCAGTCAGTATCAATTGATCAAATACATCACGGGAGTGCGTGGTGCACTGACTGTAGTGGGTGATGATGATCAATCCATTTATGCTTGGCGCGGCGCTGAACCGGAAAACATGTTGTTGCTACAGCGTGATTATCCTACGTTGACCATCATTAAACTTGAGCAGAATTACCGTTCGACGGGACGCATACTCAAGGCAGCGAATGAGTTGATAAAAAACAACCAGCACGTGTTTGACGACAAACAATTGTGGAGTGAGCTGGGTTACGGCGATCCAATTAAAGTGCTCACGCTACGCAATGATGAACACGAGGCAGAACAGGTCGCATCGGAATTGATCAGCCATAAATTCCAGGCGCGCACAGAATTTCGTGATTACGCCATTTTATATCGTGGCAATCATCAATCGCGTTTATTTGAGCGCGCATTGCGGGATCATCGCATTCCTTATCGTATTACAGGTGGCACTTCTTTTTTTAGTCATAGCGAAGTCAAGGACATCATGGCGTATCTGCGCTTGCTGGTGAACCCCGATGACGATGCCGCGTTTCTACGCGTTGTAAATACGCCTCGGCGGGAGATTGGTCCTGGCACACTGGAAAAACTCAGTGCCTATGCTCACAGCCGTGGTTTGACCTTGTTCGCCGCCAGTTTTGAATTAGGACTGGAACAGCATCTGAGTGAGCGGGCGCTGATCAAGCTGCGCCAATTTGTTGAGTTTCTCGTCGACATGGGCGACCGTGCCGAGCGCGGAAACATGATCGAAGCCGTCAAAGACACCATCAATCGAATCAACTATGAGGCCTGGCTGGCCGATAGCAGCAAGGATCTCAAGCAAGCAGAAAAACGCATGGGCAATGTGCATGAGTTGATCGCGTGGATGATTCGCATCGTTGAACAAAGCGAAGAAGAAAAGAAACTCTCAGAGATTGTCAGTCACATGAGTCTGATGGATATCCTCGATCGTAATGAAGAGGAAGATAAATCCGATGCCGTCACGCTGATGACACTGCACGCAGCCAAAGGATTGGAATTCCCGCACGTCTTCCTGGTGGGTATGGAAGAAGAGTTGTTGCCTCACCGCACCAGCATTGAAGAAGGCAATATCGAAGAAGAGCGACGTCTCGCCTATGTAGGGATTACGCGTGCGCAACGCACATTAACGATCACCAACTGCGCGCGCCGAAAGCGGGGTGGTGAACTGATGGAGGTCGAGCCCAGTCGCTTCCTGCAAGAGCTGCCGGAAGATGATCTGGAGTGGCATGGCGTTGGGAAACAGATAGACCCCGAGCAAAAACAACAGCGCGGTAAGGCACATCTCGCGAATTTGCGCAGCATGCTCGGCGGAGGATAGGCGGCGTTAGGTGACATCGTTGGCTCCGGCCGCACGGTCGTGAAGCAAGCGCTTCTTTCTAGACGGTTCACAGGACCCAGTAGAGGCAGAATATTTACTCAAATTCCCAGTATGTCATGATAGAATGCGATCGCGTCAAGCGCCCGTAGCTCAGCTGGATAGAGCGCAGCCCTCCGGAGGCAGAGGTAAGGCAAAAAGGGCGGTTGATTTTAGGGGGCGCAACGTCCCTGAATGAGAGATTCAAAAGACGGTCTCAAAATTTGGCATCATCATAAGTCTTTGTTTTTAAATGCGCCCTTAGCTCAGCTGGATAGAGCGCCACCCTCCGGAGGTGGAGGTCAGAGGTTCGAATCCTCTAGGGCGCGCCATCTTCCAATTGCCACCTTGGGACAATTTTGGGACACTCGGAATCATCCGGGACAGTTCTAAATCGCTCAAGGGGGTTCCCATGGCATCAATTACCAAACGTGGTGAAGGCCAGTGGCAGGCCAAGGTCCGCAAGCGCGGTTACCCTGTTCAAAGCAAAACCTTCTCTACCAAGGCCATGGCCGCCACCTGGGCGCGCAATGTGGAATCAGAGATGGAGCGCGGCGTCTTCCTCTCTACCTCCATCGCAGAAACAACAACCCTCAATGAATTGGTCGACCGATACCTGAAAGAGGTCGCACCTACCAAAAAATCCGAGGCGGATATCCGCGTGCGGGGCAAGCTGCTCAAAAACAAACTGGGTGACCGTATTCTGGCCACAATCACCCCGCTGACAATCAAAGAGTATCGCGACGAACGGCTGGAGAGCGTCAAGGGCGACACAGTGCGCAAGGAGCTCTCCCTGCTGGGGCGCATCCTCAAGCTGGCACAGCGTGAGTGGGATATCTATCTACCCAGGGGTAACCCGGTGGACTCGGTTGCCATGCCAGCCAAGGGCAAAGGACGTGATCGCCGACTCAAGCCGGGTGAAGAGCAGTTGCTGCTGCAAGCTGCCAGAGAATACGGAGGTTTGATAGAAGATCTCATACTCGTGGCATTGGAGACCGGTGCCCGACGTGGCGAGATCGCCAACCTGCGCTGGGACAGCATCGACTTCAAAAAACGCACTGCCATTCTGTGGGAGACCAAAAACAGCGATGACCGTGAAGTGCCGCTCTCCACACGGGCTATGGAGGTCATCAAGCGCCAGCCGAGACACATCAACGGCCAGGTCTTCCCCATTCGCGGAGACTCCATTACCAAGGCCTTCGCCCGTGTTTGCAAGCTTGCGAAGCTGGAAGACCTGCGTTTCCATGATCTGCGTCACGAAGCTACCAGCCGCTTATTCGAAAAAGGCTTTGAGACCATGGAGGTCTCTGCCATCACGGGCCACAAGGATCTGGCGATGCTCAAGCGCTACACGCATTTGAAAGCAGAAGACCTGGCAAAACGGTTGAGCTGAAATTTCGGCTGTCGCGACACTTGCGATTAGCGTTTCAATACAGGTGCAAAATGTCGACACGATTCAATTCGCAGGGAAATATGTTGCTGCAATTACAGTGAGATCATCCGTATGTGTCCGGCAATAATTCGAGTATTATTTTAATTAATACTTGTTTTTGTCATTTTACTGGTCTATTCTTTGTTCACAGGCTGATAAAAGGAGGTCGTTGTGGCTAAGACTAGGCATATACACAAGCGCATGGGGCAGCGGGCTATTACTGAGGTCATGCTGGATATCGTTAGCGAGCACGGTATGTTGGTAGGTGATAAGCGCGTGCTGGATTGCAAAAATATCGATGCGATTATTGAGAGCATGGATCAAATTCGTAAAAAGCTGCTGAACGTGCGGGATAAGGGTGGTCTTGTCGTCGTGGAAGATCAGGGCGTGCAGATTACTGCCTATCGCCTCGGCAGTTTTGATCGGAAGAAAAAAGGTTAATCTCGTTGACAACATTTAAACAAAATATATGGGCAATAGCGGACTCTCTCCGCACGGAGCTTGCCACTGGCCAGCTTGTCGATGAGCTGATACTGCTGCTGCTCTGGTTGCAGCTGTCGCGTAAAGAGGAAGGGCTGCCTTCACTAGAGTCGGTTATCGATGGCCGGAAGACGCTGGCAAGCGTGTATCAAGAGTTGGCTGCGCGGTTGGAGGATGCGGGTTCTTCTTATATATATGCAAAGCTTCCAACAAACTTGGCGGGTAAGAAGCTTTGCGATCTACTTCTAAAGATCAGCAAAATAGAAGAAATAGAAGACGACGTACTTTTGCAAGAGATTGTGACGCTGGCCTCTGAGCAGTCTCATACAGCAGCGGATTGTGTTCTGCCAACTGAGTTGGTGGATCTAATGGCCACGCTTGGTGGTACGGACTCAGATCAGGTTTACTGCCCCTTCCCTGCTTCGCTGCAATTGGCGGCGACTATGGCCCAACAGGGAGTAATGACAGATTACGAATCACCCCAAGCAAACTCTCCCCTTAGCGCAGCAGCGGTGATGCTAACCGGCTTGAATTGGTCGCAAAGTGATCCGTTAAAGAGCCCCCATTACGCGCAAGCAGGCCAGCTAACCCAGTATCCAGTGGTACTGATGGCCCCTCCATTTGGTCTTCGTGTGAAAGAAAAAATAACTGATCTTTACAGTCGTTTCTCGTCGGAAACCAGTAATGGCGATGTATTGGTGATGGAGCACGCCTTGGCCCAAAGTGCGGGTAAAATTATCGCCCTGATGCCGATCGGGTTTTTGTTCCGGGGTGCAAATGATTACGATCTGCGCGCCAAGTTGGTCAATAACGCTTGGCTGGATACCATAATCCAGTTACCGCCAGGCTTGTTGAATACCACACAAATACCGCTGGCCATTGTCATGTTGGATAAACAGCGCGATTCCAACACTCCGGTGCTGCTTTGTGATGCAGACCAACCGCATTGGATCACACAAGGCGGTCGCGCCAAGGCCAACACGCTAACGGGCTGGCGGGAGATTGCGGATATCGTCACACAACGCAAAGCTGTATCGGGTGTCATGCAAGTGACAACCGAAGAGATCAAAGCGCAGGATTACGATCTTTCCATCAGCCGTTACGTGTTGGGCAAAGCAAGCCAAGCGATGCAAACCCTTCAGGCGAAGGAACCATCGACTACCCTGGATGATGTAGCCGACTTGATTCGTGCCCAGGCTCTTAAAGAAGACAAAATCCCCAGCGGCGATGTCTATTTGGAAGTCGGCCTCAAAGATGTGGCCGAAGATGGTTATGTCACCCCGCCCAGCAAATCACTCACCCTGTCCGGGCGCGCCCAACAGCATGCCGAGCGACAACGGCTCTACCCTGGCGATGTATTGCTTGTTACCAAGGGCAATGTGGGGCGTGTTGCAATCGTCGGTGAACACTGTGGGACAAACTGGGTGGCGAATCAAAGCTACCAAGTGGTTCGCCTGAAAGGGCAAAGCGCCGTTCAGTCACCCCTGTATCTATATCGGTATTTAAAGTCACCGCTTGTGCAGGCCTTTATTAATGAACAAGTGACAGGCACCACAATTCCCATGCTGGCCACACGTGACATCAAATCACTGCCAGTGATTTTGAAATCCATCGAACAACAGCAAGCGGTGCTCGACACTCATCAACAGATTCAGGCCGCCTTTGAACAGCTCCGCCAAATCCAGGCGCAGATCGAACAACTGAATCAAGCGCACTGGCCGTTCAAAGCCAGCAGTGAACAATAATTAAGGAAGCGTATTTTGGATCATTCTACCCATAACAAAATAGTCAGTTTCATCTGGTCGATAGCCGATGACTGCCTGCGCGACGTCTTCGTGCGCGGTAAATACCGTGATGTCATTCTGCCCATGTTTGTGCTGCGCCGTTTGGATGTCTTGCTTGAGCCGACCAAAAAAGCGGTGATGGAAGAGCTGCGCTTTCAGCGTGAAGAGGCTGGTTTTACTGATCTTCAGCCCCAAGGCCTGGCCGATGCCTCGGGCTATGTGTTCTACAACATCTCCAATTTCACCCTCAAAAGCCTGCTGGGAAACCCCTCGCAGTTAGAGGCCAACTTCAAAAACTATCTCGATGGTTTTGATGATGAAGTCAAAGAGATCATCAATCACTTTGATCTGCGCAATCTGGCGCGCAAGATGGTCGCCGCCGATGTGCTGCACGATGTGATCGAAAAATTTGTCTCCGAAGAGATTAACCTTAGCCCTAATCCCGTCGAAGCGCCCGATGGTCGCACCCTGCCGGGTCTTTCCAACCTCGGTATGGGCTACGTGTTTGAAGAGCTGATTCGTAAATTCAATGAAGAGAATAACGAAGAGGCCGGTGAGCACTTTACCCCCCGTGAAGTCATCCACCTCATGACCCACCTATTGTTTGATCCGGTCAAAGCAAAGTTGCCACCAGTGATCACCATCTACGATCCCGCCTGTGGTTCCGGCGGCATGCTCACCGAATCACAAAACTACCTGGTGGATGAAGAGGGGCCGTTTAAGGTGCAGGTCAACGCCGTAAACCTCTACGGCAAAGAGATCAATGGCGAGACCTACGCCATTTGTAAGTCCGACATGATGATCAAAGGCAACAGCCCGGAGAACATCCGCTTCGGCTCCACCCTGAGTACCGATGATTTCGCCGGGCTGCGTTTTGACTTCATGCTCTCCAACCCACCCTATGGCAAGAGCTGGGCCAGCGAGCAAAAGCACATCAAAGACGGCGGCGATGTGATCGATCCGCGCTTTCAAGTGCAACTGAAAGATTATTGGGGCAATGAAGCTACCGTCGATGCCACGCCGCGCTCCTCTGACGGTCAGCTATTGTTCATGATGGAGATGGTGCACAAGCTCAAGCGTTTGAGCGATAGCCCTTACGGCTCACGCATCGCCTCCGTCCACAACGGCAGCTCGCTCTTCACTGGCGACGCTGGCAGCGGCGAAAGCAACATCCGCCGCCACATCATCGAAAACGACATGCTGGAGGCGATCATCCAGCTCCCCAACAACCTCTTCTACAACACCGGCATCACCACCTACATCTGGCTGCTCTCCAACAACAAGGCCGCGCACCGCAAGGGCAAGGTACAACTGATCGACGCCGGGCAGCTCTACCGCAAGCTGCGCAAAAACCTCGGTAACAAAAACTGCGAATTCGCCCCCGAGCACATCGACGAGATCGTCCAGACCTACCTCGACCTGCAAGGCAAAGAGCGCGGCGCGGATGACAGCGGCATCGCATCGCAAGTGTTCGACAACAGCGACTTCGGCTACTACAAGGTCACCATCGAACGCCCCGACCGCCGCAAGGCCCAATTCACAGCCGAGCGCATCGAACCGCTGCGCTTCGACAAGGGGCTGCGCGAACCGATGGAGTGGGTCTACCAGCAGTGGGGCGACAAGGTTTATGAACCGGGCACCCTCAAGGCCCACGAAAAAGAGATCCTCCACTGGTGCGAAGCGCAAGAGATCGCCCTCAACACCAAACAGCGCAGCAACCTGCTCAGCCTCGACACCTGGCAAAAGCAGCGCGACCTGCTCACCAGCGCCGAGCGCCTGATGGTCGCCATGGGCCAGCAGGAGAGCAGTGACTTCAACCAGTTCAAGGATGATCTGGACGCCGCCTGCAAACAGCACGACATCAAACTCGGCGCAGCGGAGAAGAACGCTATCTTGAATGCCGTTAGCTGGTACGACGAAACCGCCGCCAAGGTGATCAAAAAGGCGGTCAAACTCACGGGCGACAAGCTCGACGAACTGCTGCACCACCTCGGCTGCCAGCAGGACGAACTGGCCCACCACGGCTACTACGCCACCGGCAAAAAGGGCGAATACCTCACCTATGAATCCAGTGCCGACCTGCGCGACAGCGAATCGGTCCCGCTCAAGGAGAACATCCAGCGCTACTTCCTGGCCGAAGTAAAACCCCACGTCGACGAGGCGTGGATCAACCTCGACTCGACAAAGATCGGCNNCACAAACCGCTGCGCAGCATGGAAGAGGTGGCCAAAGAGATTATCGCCCTGGAGCAGCAGGCCGAAGGGCTGATCGCCGAAATCCTGGAGGTGGAGCATGTCTGATCATGCAGGATCTGTAGGTCGGGTTAGCGCCAGCGTAACCCGACAAGTCGGAGGCACAGCATGTTGGGTTACGCAGTGCGCCGATGGCGAAGCAGGTGTTGAGGCTGGTGCATCTGCGCCGCTAACCCAACCTACGGTTCTGGCGGTGGAGGTGGCACATGCTTGATTCACTCAAGGCCATGCCGCGTTATGAGGCTTACAAGGACTCTGGAGTGGAGTGGTTGGGGGAGGTTCCTGAGCATTGGGAACTGAGTAAGCTTGGCACATGCCTTAAACCTGTTTCCGAAAAAAATAGACCTGACTTGCCGTTGCTTTCCATTACGCGAGAACAAGGCGTTATTCAGCGCAATGTAGATGATCAGGATGAAAACCATAACTTCATTCCAGATGACTTAAGCAACTATAAGGTGCTTAAGCAAGGTCAATTCGGAATGAACAAAATGAAAGCTTGGCAAGGTTCTTATGGCGTATCGGACTACACGGGTATTGTGAGTCCGGCTTATTTCATCTTTGAATTTTCCAAGGAGATGGAGCCTCGGTTTTTCCATTTGGCGATTCGCAGCCACCTGTATATATCTTTCTTTGGCAGTGCTTCAGATGGTGTGCGTATTGGTCAATGGGATTTGTCCAAGCCAAGGATGAAGGAGATACCCTTTGTCATTCCACGGAGAGACGAACAAACCGCTATCGCCAACTACCTCGACCGCATAACCGCGCAGATCGATCAGGCCGTGGCCATCAAAGAGCAACAGATCGCCCTGCTCAAAGAGCGAAAACAGATCCTCATCCAACACGCCGTCACCCGCGGCCTAAACCCCAACGCCCCCCTACGCGACTCAAGCGTGGAGTGGATAGGGGAGATACCGGCGCATTGGGTTGTTTCAAAGTTGGGGCATTTTTCAGTTGTGACTAATGGTTCTACTCCTAGTCGTGATACTCCTAAATATTGGAACAATGGAACTATCCCATGGCTGGCATCAGGAAAGGTGAATGACTTTGAAGTGAATTCACCATCTGAATTCGTGACAGAGGCTGCTCTAAGGGAATGTTCGTTACGTCTTTATCCTGTCGGTACGGTCATCATTGGAATAGTGGGGCAAGGAAAAACGCGAGGTACAAGCGCGATATTAAATATTGAAGCTGCAATTAACCAAAATGTGGCGGGAATAGTCCCTAAGAAGGAGCTTGCTTCAAAGTTCTTGCATCGATATCTAGTGCAAGCCTACGAGCAAATTAGAAACTATGGAAAAGGCTCAAATCAGGAAGCTCTAAACTGTGAAGTTGTTAGCTCGATTAAAATTGCTCTTCCGCCACCAGAAGAACAAACCGCCATCGTCACCCACATCGAAACCCAATCCGCCAAAATCGACCGCGCCATCGACCTGCAACAGCAGCAGATCGACCGGCTCAAGGAGTACAAGGCCACCCTCATCAACAGCGCGGTGACGGGCAAGATCAGGGTGCCGGGTGCGGCAGAGGGCAAAGGCAGGGCGGTGGCGTGATGGCGATTCCCGATCCGGTCTATCTCTATCACATCACCCATGTGGATAATCTGGCAGGGATTCTCCGCAGTGGTGGTTTGCTGGCGAATAATCGGGTGCCGCCGGGAAGTTATATCGATATCTCCCATGAGACGATTCAAGCGCGCCGTCATACCAAGCCGGTGCCGTGCGGCCCCGGTGGGTGTCTGCATGATTACGCGCCGTTTTATCTGGGGCGTAAATCACCGATGCTGTATGCCATTCATAAAGGAAGTGTGGCAGGGTATGAACAGGGGCAGGAGCCGGTGATCTATCTGGTGAGCACTGCGGCCAAGGTGACGGAGATGGGGTTGCCGTTTGTCTTTACCGATGGCCACGCGACACGGGATTTTACGGATTTTTATGATGACCTTTCTCATCTGGATGAGGTGGACTGGGATGTGTTGGTTGCGAGGTATTGGTTTGCCAATGATGATGACCCGGATCGTTCGCGGCGGCGTCAGGCCGAGTTCTTGATTTACGAAATGGCACCGTGGGGGATGATGGTGGGTATTGGGGTCAAAACGGAGGCGACTAAGATTAAGGTTGAGGCGGCCCTGGTGGCGAGCGGGTTGACTCATGAAGTTAAGGTAAAAGTGCTACCTCGCTGGTATTATTAAACGATGATTCACTATTCCAAAGGCAATCTATTAGAGGCGAATGTTGAGGCCATCATCAATACAGTGAACTGTGTTGGGGTGATGGGCAAGGGCATTGCCTTGCAGTTTAAACAGGCCTTTCCTGAAAATTTCGCTGTGTATGCCAAGGCGTGCAACGCCGCCGAGGTTCAGCCCGGACGTATGTTTGTGTTTGAGCGGCGGGATCTGGTAAACCCCCGGTTCATCATTAATTTTCCGACCAAAACCCATTGGAAGGCCAAATCCCGCCTTGAGCATGTTGAGCAGGGCCTGGTGGATCTGGTGCGCGTGATTCGTGAAAAGCAGATCAAATCTATCGCTATTCCTCCGCTGGGCTGCGGCAATGGCGGGCTGGATTGGGCTGATGTACAGCCATTGATTGAGCAGGCCTTCGAGCAACTGCCAGAGGTAGAGGCCTTTGTTTATGGCCCCCAGCCTGCTCCGGCAGTGGATGCCATGCCTGTCGCCACCAAGGCACCTGCGATGACGCGGGCGCGGGCGCTGTTTATCAAGCTGATCGAGCAATACAGCCTGCCGGGGTATCGCCTGAGTCTGTTGGAGGTTCAAAAATTGGGTTACTTCCTGCAGGAGGCGGGGGAGGAGCTGCGCTTGGGGTATAAGAAGCACATTTTTGGCCCTTACGCGGAAAATCTGAACCATGTGTTGCAGCGGATAGAAGGCCACTTCATTCGCGGTTATGGGGATCGCAGCCGTGGCAAAGATGCCCAGATTCATTTGATGCCGGATGCCGTTGCTCAAGCGGATGCCTTTTTGGCGGAAGATGCCGATGCGGCGGCGCGCCTGGCTCAGGTTAAGGCCTTGATCGAGGGGTTTGAAACCCCTTATGGCATGGAGCTGCTGGCCTCGGTGCATTGGGTGGCAAACCATGAAGCGGCCACTGATAGCGATACCGCCGTTGCCAAGGTGCAAGCCTGGAATGCACGTAAGGCCAAACTGATGCAGCCCAAGCATATTCATAAAGCTTTTGAGCGCTTGCAGACACAACAATGGCTTTGATTTAGCCATGGCTAGTGGAGTGTGATCTGAGAAACAGTCTCCATTTGTCTCTCCATGGCTGTTGGGGCGCCACATGCCCATCCTGATGGGAGGGATATAACAACAATTTGGGGGTAGGGATGGTCAGTCAAACCAATGAGGCCGCGCTGGAGGCCCATATAGAAAAGGCGTTAGTCGGCAGTTCGCTGGAAGAGCGGCGGGCGGCGGAGCCGGATGCGCCCAGCTATGGGGTGAGGGTGGCAACGGGTTATGAGTTTGCTGATCCGGCCAATTTCGATACTGAATTCGCCATCGATAAAGAGGCCTTTTGGCGTTTCCTCGAATCTACCCAGGCTGACGAGTTAAACAAACTGCGAGATCGCCCCAGCTGGCAGCGGCTGATTCTGGAGCGGCTGGATCGCAAGATCAAAAAAGACGGTGTGCTCTCGGTATTGAAGAAGGGCATTGCCATCGATGATGCCCAATTCACCCTGCTCTATCGCCAACCCTACAATGACCTCAACCCTGAGGTGGTGGTGAACTTCAATGCCAATATCTTTTCTTTGGCACGCCAGATTCATTACTCTGCCAGTGACCCCTATAAGTCAGTCGATATGGTGCTGTTTATCAATGGTCTGGCCCTGGCGACCTTTGAGCTGAAGAATCCCTGGACGGGCCAAACCACCTACCACGCCAAACAACAGTACATGAAGGATCGCGACCCCAAGGAACCGTTGTTTCAGTTTGGGCGTTGCCTGGTCCATTTTGCTGTCGACACCGATGAGGCGTGGATGACGACGAAGTTGGATGGCAATAAGACCTATTTCCTGCCCTTCAACAAAGGCAATAATCACGGCAAGGGTAATCCACCGAACCCCAATGGTTATAAAACGGCCTATCTGTGGGAGGAGGTGCTGGGGCGCCTGAGCCTGACCAATATCATTGAGCACTTTGCCAAGCTCACTGAAGAGAAGGACAAGAAAACCGGCAAGGTGAAGAAGACCTTGTACTTCCCTCGTTATCACCAGATGGAGGTGGTGCGTCGCCTGTTGGCCCAGGCCAAACAGAGTGGGCCGGGGCAGAAATATTTGATCCAGCATTCCGCAGGCTCGGGTAAGTCCAACTCCATTACCTGGTTGGCTTATCAGTTGATCGAGCTCTATGACCCGAGTGGTACAAAAAACATTTTTGATTCGGTGATTGTGGTGACGGATAGGCGGGTGCTGGATAAGCAGCTGAAAGACAATATTCGTTCGTTCTCTGAGGTGAGAAATATCGTTGCCCATGCCTATAACTCACAGGAACTGCAAGCGGCGCTGGAGAACGGCAAGCGCTTGATCATTACTACGATCCAGAAGTTTCGGGTGATTGTGGATGGTGTTGCGGATCTATCTGATCGCAAGTTTGCGGTGATCATCGATGAGGCTCACTCTTCGCAAGATAAAAGCACGGGCTTGGCTGGAGCGATGGCGTCGGCCCTGGGTGGTGGCAATAGCGCAGATGAAGAGCCGGAGGATATTCAGGAGCAGATCAACCAGGCCATAGATGCCCGACGTGCAGGTGATAACGCATCATTCTTTGCCTTTACCGCGACACCTAAGAATACGACGTTGGAGAAGTTCGGCCACCAGGCTGACGACGGTAAGTTTTATCCCTTTCATCTCTATTCCATGAAGCAGGCCATTGAGGAGGGTTTTATCCTCGATGTGCTGGCGAACTACACCACCTATAAAAGTTATTACGAGTTACAGAAGTCGGTGGAGGATAACCCCGAGTTTGAAACCGGTAAGGCGCAGAAAAAACTGCGGGCATTTGTCGAAGCGCACCCGGAAACCATCGAAGTGAAGGCGCGCATTATGGTCGATCACTTTATGCAGCAGGTCTACCAGGCCAAGAAGCTCAAGGGTAAGGCTAAGGCGATGGTGGTAACGCGTAACATCGAATCTGCAATCCATTATTTCTTTGCCATTCGTGATGCCCTGCAAGAGGTGAACGCACCGTTTAAGGCGGTTGTAGCGTTTACCGGCAAGAAGATGGTGAAGGGAGTTGAGCATACAGAAGACAGTCTGAATGGATTTCCTGGTGCAGATATTCCAGAGCAATTCGATAGCGATGATTACAAGTTGTTGGTGGTGGCGAATAAGTTTCTCACCGGCTTTGATCAGCCCAAGTTGCATACGATGTATGTGGATAAAAAGCTTCAGGGTGTTTTGGCGGTTCAGACATTGTCGCGCTTGAACCGCTGCAATGACAAGCTGGATAAGAAAGATACCTTTGTGCTGGATTTCCATAATTCTGTGGAAGAGATAAAAACAGCCTTTGATGTTTTTTATACTTCTACCTCTTTAAGTCAGCCGACCGATGTGAATGTGTTGCATGATCTCAAGGACGCGCTGGATGATGTGGGTATCTATGATTGGTCGGAAGTACAGCAATTCAATGAGCTGTTTTTTAACAGCGCCGATGCGGATACGCTGCATCCGATTATTGACGGGGTGGTAGAACGGTTCGATAAGGATCTGGAAGAAGATGAAAAGATCGATTACAAGATCAAGGCCAAACAGTTCGTTAAGATCTATGCCCAGGTTGCCTGCATCATTCCATTTAATAATGTTGCATGGGAGATGTTGCACTGGTTCCTGAAGTTTTTGATCCCCAAGCTCAAGGTGCAAGACCCCGATCAGGATAAACTGGATGAGCTGCTCAATAGCGTTGATTTATCGACCTATGGTTTGGAACGAGTAAAGCTCAATGTCACCATTGGGCTGGATGATTCCGAAACAGAGGTCGATCCGCAGAACCCAGAACCACGTGGTAAGCGAGGCGAGGATGAACGCGATCCGCTGGATGAGATTATCCGAGTGTTTAATGATCGCTTCTTTGCTGGCTGGGAAGGGACTGATGAAGAGAAGCGCGTAAAGGTGATTAATCTGCGTAAACACATCGAGGCAGATCCATCATTTCAGAGCCAAGTGCTGGATAATAGTGATAGTCAGAATCAACGGCTGGCCTTTGAAAAGATTGTGCAGTCAGCAATTAACAAAGAGCGCCGTAAGGATTTGGATTTATACCGTAGTTTCTTTTCAGATGAGCATTTTCAGAAAGGCATGATCGAGATGCTGTATCGGGCCGTGGTGTTGCAGGGTAAGGGCTCAGGGCTTAGGTCTTAAATTACAAAGGCTTATCGAAGGATTGAAGATTTATGGATAAACAATTACAGGCTCTGCAGCAAAGTCTCGAGGCCGCGGTACAACGAGCGGACACCGAGGGTATCGAATTCTGGTTTGCACGAGACCTGCAAGCCCCCCTCGGTTATGCACGTTGGGAGAACTTTCAGACTGCGATCAACCGGGCGATGGAATCCTGCGAGGCCAGTGGCCACAAGGCTTCGGATCATTTTCGTGGCGTCACGAAAATGATCGAGGTAGGCAAAGGTGGGCAGCGCCCAGTTGATGATTTTATGCTCACCCGCTACGCCTGCTACCTGATTGCCCAGAATGGTGACCCTCGCAAGCCTGAAATCGCCTTCGCCCAAAGCTATTTTGCCCTGCAAACCCGCAAGCAGGAGCTGATTGAGGATCGCATGCAGCTCCAGGCCCGGATGGAAGCGCGGGAGCGGCTGAAGGAGTCGGAAAAAGCCCTGTCACAGAATATCTATGAGAGGGGGGTGGATGATGCTGGTTTTGGGCGTATCCGCTCCAAGGGGGATCAAGCCCTGTTTGGTGGGCATACTACCCAGGCGATGAAGGATAGGTATGGCATCGTTAGAAGCCGCCCACTGGCTGATTTTCTGCCCACTCTGACCATTGCTGCCAAAAATCTAGCCACGGAAATGACCAACCATAACGTACAACAGGCCAATTTGCAGGGGGAGCGTGCGATTACCGATGAGCATGTGCAAAATAATGTCAGCGTGCGCGATATGTTAGGTCAGCGGGGTATTCAGCCGGAAAAGTTGGCCGCTGAGGAGGATCTTAAGAAACTGGATCGCCGGGTTAAGTCAGAAGAGAAGAAATTGGCTAAAACCACGAAGACGTTGCCGCCGTCTGACGAATAGAGAGTTAGATTTAACAGAATATCCCAGTCTTATGGAGGCTGAGGCGCTGCCAGGTTCCAAATTCATGGGCAATAGTGTCCTCAAAGATCGCGTTACTCCAGGAGTTAACGAAATAATTCACTGCTAAATTATCTTCTGCACTACCCGCCATCGCCACGGTCAATTGGAGATTCCCTTGCCGAGCAATCGGCCCCTTGCACCGCCCAGGCTCGCTTTGCGGTGCTCAGCCGTTTGGCTGCGAGCCCTCTTCCACTTCCCTTTCGAGTCTGATTCACCCCGGCCACCATGGCTGCCTTTAGTGGACTGCGCCAGGCTATTTGCGTGCCTGTTGCAGTTGTCATGCTGCGCCCGTCTTTGTTGGGCGGCGTAGCCGTCCACAGAGACGGGCGTCCGGAAACTGGCGCAACGTCCTATCAATCAAGGCTTTTCTGGCGCAGTGCGTCGATGCAAAACCCCCGAATGCGGCGACAGGGCCTGGCCCTGCAACAGCCAGCACCTGACCTGCGATCTGTGCAATGCAGACCGTGCAGAGGTGCCGTGCCTTCGGGAGTGAACTGCCCTGCCGCTGCCGTGCGGCCCCTGGTCATGGGGAATGACCCAAGCGCGACCGGCGCTCTATCCGGTTTAACACTTAACAGCTTGAAGGTAAGCAGATGGGCAAGATGGGTGGAGAGCGTAACTTTGGTTATGGCAAGCAGATGGCCTGGGCGGGCAAGAATGCCTTGGCGGATCGTTACGGTGATGGACACTATGGGACTCAGGCAGCGCACAGCGAGCGTTGGCAGCAGTTCTGCGACTATGCCCGTGATCAGGAGGTGCGAGATGTGCGCCAGGTGACTGAAGCATTGGTCACCGCCTACGGTGAGTCACTGCAACAGCGGGTTGAGGCGGGTGAGATGGCGGTGAGTTACGCACAGAACCTGCTGTCGTCGGTCAATGTGGTCCTGGAGACCATGCGGGGTGATACGCAGCTGCGTGTCTCCCCCTCCGATCTGGTGGGGGAGCGTAGTAGTGTGCGCCAGGAGGCTCCGGCAGGGATGGAGCGCGAGCGCCTGCAACGGGCCACCGCTGAATTGCGGGAGCGCGGTGAGGATCGAGTGGCATCAGTGGCCGAACTGGCTCGGGCGCTGGGGCTGCGCTTTCGCGAGGCCTCGCTGCTCGATGCCCGTGCCGCATTGGCACAGGTCGCCGAAAAGGGGGCGGTGAATATCACCGACGGCACAAAGGGCGGTCGGGGCCATCTGGTGGATCGCTGGGTACCGGTGAGCGAACCGGCCACGATGGCACTGGAAAGGGCCGTCGAGTTGCAGGGCGACGGGCGCAATCTGATCCCGGCTGAGAGCAGCTATGCCCAGTGGCGTGACCACGCCTACCATGCCTGGTCGCAGGTGGCGCCGGATCATGAATTAAAGGGCTTTCATGATCTGCGTGCCGCCTATGCCTGTGAGCGTTACGAACAGCTGACCGGCTCCCCTGCCCCGGTCATCAGCGGTGAACGCCTCGCGGAGAGGGAGAGTGATCTTACCGCCCGCGAAATCATCTCTTCAGAGTTGGGGCATGGCCGGGTGGATGTGGTGTCGGCCTACGTGGGGAGTGCGCGCTGATGGCCAACCCCGCCAATCAACACCAAGCGGCCCGTATTGCCCGTGATCTTCTGGTAAGGCGTCTGCCCGGATCAAGGCGCGGAACGGTAAAAGCCCATCTACAACGCGCCGAACTAATCGCCGAGAGCATCTGGCGGCGCTGGCAGGTGGGCCCGTATCAATGGCAGGCCAAGCATCTACGGTGGTATCTGACCGAACAGACCAAAACACTCACGCTAGGTACTCGTTATCGCCACTGGCTGACGGTGCGTCTGTTGGTGTTTGCACTGCAAACAGATGAACACTGGTTGCCGCTGCTGCAAGGCCCCTGGCTCAGACCCACGGGTGAGAGCGGCAAATTGAAGCAAGGAAGGCCAATCAAGCGACCAACCTGATCCTGCAGACCAAAAGCGTTATCCACAAGTCCACGGGCTGATGGCTCCTCACTCAAGCAGATCAGGCGGTGGACCCTGTGGGTAACGCCGCCCGACAAAGGTTATCCACCGAATTGCTGCCGCAAATAACTGAAGATTATTTTTATCTCTTTAAAGGGCTTATAGGAGAAGCTTTGAAAGCCTTGATACACAAGGTCTGGCGGCGGTTGCGCACCACCTTATATGCTCACTTGTGCCACCTTTTATGCGCAAAGCGTTACCTTATATGCGCACATTGACCACCTTGTATGCGCAGCCGTTGTCACCTTATATGCGTGGATAAGTGGGGTGTTCCACAGGGTTATGCACCGTGCTTGAGAAAGCGATTGAGATCCCTGGGCGGGATATGTGTCTGGCTAGGCAGGAGCAGAAGTCCGTTGGGCTGAAGTAAAAAGAATGCCTGGGGATAGAACAGCGCGACTCGTTCCAGAGCATGGTGGAAGTGGGCTTTGAAGTGCGACTCGCGCTGATAGTGATTGCCGAACTGAAGCATCAGCTCCCGCCACTCGATGAGGGTAGGGCGGCGCAGGCTGAAGTAGCGATAGGTGAGCCAGCCATAGAGATCCATGGCCAGCGGATAGTGGGCGCAGGCATGCAGTACGCGCAGGTCCACCGGAATGGCGAACTGCTGGATGTGTTGATAGAACTCCTCGCTCAACGTGAGCTGGGCTTGCCAGCGCTGCGGAGCGCAGGGTTGCCATAACAGAGTGGCGCTTTGCGACAGGCGCAGTGAGTCCATGCGCCAGTGCTGGTCAGACTCTTCGGTGATCTGGATGGTGCAGCTTAGCAGTCGCTTCAGTTGATCACGGGCATGGGTCAGTGAGCCATTGCTACCGCCACTGCAACGCTTGTCCATCTGCCCAAGAAAGGCCCGTGCGCTACTGCCGAGGAAAATGGTGCGGGACTGGCTCTGTTTGCACAGCGTGGTGATGGTACAGAGCGCCAGGCGCGGCATCGCACCATAGGGCAGGCCGATCTCGCGGCTGGCGATCATGCTCAGGGTACGGCGGCCATTGCGGCGGATGAACTCGTTGTCCTCCTGCTTGCGCACCGGCAGGGAGGTGCCTGCCATCAGGCGCGGGATAAAGGCGATCTTGTCGGCTTGCAGTGCACTGTGTTGCTGGATCTGTTCGGCGATGTGGAAGAGATAGTCAAAGCTACGCTTCTTCATCGCTTGAGCTTGCGGCCGTGGCGCGTCGTCTCAAACAGGCTGTCTTCGGTACGAAACTGCGCCAGCCAGTCATGCACATCCTGCTTGCGCCATAGCCGGGTGCGGCTGCCGGGCACCTGGATGCGTGCAGGTAGAGGCTCGCCCTGGTAGATCTTGCCACGCAAGCGCGAAAGCGAAATGCCCAGCAGATCGGCAAGCTCGTTATCGGAGTAATATTGATCCATCATCGTCAAACACCATTCGTTGTAGTACGGTGCCAACGCTAGTGGATTGGGCGCCAAAGGTCAGCCCTTTAATATTTCTCGACACTGAAGAATTTCCAGATTAAGTGGCGGTTTGCGAGGCTGAAATGTTGGGACAAATTTGGGACACTGCGAGCGGTTTTTGGTGGTGTTTTGTAATTCTGAATGGCGGTCAATAGGCAATAAAATCAACAAGATGAAATGTATGTACTTGTTTGATAAATGTCTTTTAACCCACTCCGGAGGCTGAGGTCAGAGGTTCGAATCCTCTCGGGCGCGCCATATAACCAAAAAAGGCTCCCTCATCGAGGGGGCCTTTTTTATTATTGGGGTTCGTTTAAGTCATTAAGATTTGACCGTAGGTCAAATGAGGTTTGACGCCCGACCGCCCGCCCGAAGGAAGAACGTCGGCGCGTGCGTAAACAATCATCGCTAACCAATCTCCACCGCACTCCTTACATGCGCAAAGCTTGCAAGCGCGAGCCAGTCGGTGACGCTGCGGGTGAGTGCTGTGTGTCCCACAAGTTTTAAACGGCCGTCGTTGATGGCGCTTTTATAGCTGCAGTCGCCCATCCACAGTTCAACCATGGTGCGTAGGTCGACGGTGAAGTAAACGTCGACGTCGCGGCCGGGGTCTTTGAGGCAGATGTCGGTGTGGTCGGGTTTGACGATCAGCCACCAGTCTCGATAGTTGTCGAGATTGGTGAATTGAAAGCGGACGACGGTTTCGCCGCTGGGCAGTTTGTCGCGTTGGATGCTGCGTTCGAGGTAGAGCATCAATAGTTCGATGTCGAGTTCGGTGTCGAGCATGTTGCTGCGTGCCCAGCGCATGCCCCAGACGCCGAGGGCTTCGATGACGGGCATCAGTTCCCGGCCGCGGGCGGTGAGCTGGTATTCGTGACCTTTCTGGCCGGGGATCTTTTTGCGCAGGATGATGCCGGCGGTGTCGAGGTCGTTGAGGCGTTTGGTGAGGATGGAGGGGGAGATCAGGCTCAGGCCGCGCTGCAGTTCGTTGAAGCGGGTGGCGCCCAACAGCAGTTCGCGCACGATGAGTAGTGTCCAGCGTTCACCGAGGACATCCAGCGCCTTTGAGATTGGGCAGAATTGGCCATAGCTCACGTCCTCACTCCTTTTTGTGTAGTAGGTTACTTCTATTCTAGTAGTTAGATACTACAAGATCGGAAGTATCGATAACACCCTGTGCTGGCTACTATTTTTCCCAGAGACGCACGGAGTCTCTGAGCAAAATTACAAAATTTAAGGAGAAATAATCATGCCTATTATCAATGTAAAACTGATCGAAAACGTGTTCACCGCTGAGCAAAAGAAGCTGATGATCGAGAAGCTGACCAACACCATGGTCGAGATCGAAGGCGAGAATATGCGCGGTGTGACCTGGGTATTTATCGAGGATGTGAAGGAAGGCAGTTTCGGTATCGGTGGTCAGCCGTTGATGGCGGCGGATGTGCATGCGCTGCAACGTGGTGACGCGGCAGCTTAAGTCATTGCAGATTCCGGAGGGGGGGTGCCCCCCCCGGTCGTCTGCCAGAATCGAGGGTCAGGCCATGTGGATGATTGATTATAAGGACCTGGGTTGGTGGTATTGGCTGGTGTTGTCCTGTCTGCTTAATCTGTCGGTATACGGGGTGTTCGATGGTTATCTGTGGGCCATGGCGGTGTCGGTCGTGCACCTGCTGCATTATGTCTTGCACGAGGGGCGATGGCTGGCGTTTTCAGTGCAGGTAAGGATGGCCTTTTTGGCATATCTGATGATCGCGTATCCAGAGTCCATGCAATGGTTGTATTGGGTGCCGGCGTTTGGTTTGATAGCGCGGGTGTTGTTTGGTTATTGTTTGCTGGCGCGAATGTTGATGTTGTTGCCGCTGAATCGTGCCGTGCCACTCACTTGGGCATTTGTGAAGAATGCCTTTTTAGCTGCGCCGGTGCGCGGCAGCGTGTTGCATGGGCTGGGCAGCTATCGGGCGCGAAGCGGTAGATAGTGAATCATCGCTAGGGCCTGTTAACACTAATCACCGATTCATTGATTAGTATTAACAGGCCCTGGTATTAACGCAGCCGTGGAACGATTCTTCAGTTGAAATAACGGACTGGGATGGCCCCCAAGCCGACATATTCTCACCTGAACTTGTGGTGGGTATGAGGTACCATAATGCCCATATCAATTCACCGTGAGCGACAGGGCCAGCATGACCAACAAATTCTGGAAGATCATTTTTAATATCTGGGGCATTTTGATTGTGCTGATGATCATCAATGACCTCATGAAAGACACGATCAATCTGTTCAGTTTATCCTTGTTGGGATTGGGTTCGACCGGCCTGTATGGTTTGGCCTTTGATAAGACCATTGCCAGTCAACGCTTTTGGCGTATCTATTTCATAGGTTTGGCAGCGTTGAGTAGCATATTGATTCCGCTGGGTGTGATTTCGGCGTTTTTGACCCTTAACAATCCAGAGACGGCGGCGAACTTGGGTGAGATTGGTATAGGTCGTCTGATCTTTATCGGATTTTATTTCACGATGTATGGCTTCCTGCTGCGGGGCTTGTTTCTATATGCGTTTAAACGCGATGCCTTGTGGCCTAGTACATAGTGAAGAAAATATTTATACCTATTCGTTGTGTCAGAGAGTAAGGGCTGGGTATGTATAGTGGGGATATGATGTGAGTAGTGCTCGTCTAAAAGTGTCCAAGGTTCCTACCAATATCATTACCGGTTTTCTTGGGGTTGGTAAAACCTCCGCTATTTTGCACCTGCTGAAAAACAAGCCTAGCGATGAACGCTGGGCGGTGTTGGTGAATGAGTTTGGTGAGATAGGTGTCGATGGCAGTTTTTTGCAAGGGCAATCGACGGAAGAATCGGGTGTGTTTGTGCGTGAAGTGCCGGGTGGGTGTATGTGCTGTGCCGCGGGTGTGCCGATGCGGGTCGCCCTAACTCAGTTGCTGGTCAAGGCTAAACCTGATCGTTTACTGATTGAGCCCACAGGACTCGGTCACCCTAAAGAAGTGTTGCATGTACTGTCTGACCGAAACTTTCAGGACGTGTTGTCTATACAAAACACAATCGTCTTGGTCGATGCGCGCCAGCTTGCGGATGCACGCTACACCGATAATGATGTGTTTAATCAGCAGATCGAAATTGCAGATGTGGTCGTCGGCAATAAACGAGACCTGTATCAACAGGCCGATTATGCAGCGCTAGAAAAATATGTTCAGCAAAAGGGCTTGGCGCAGGTGTCTATCTTGACTACGCAACAGGGCGTGATCGATGTTGCATATCTCGATGGCGCTGCGCAGTCGATAGGCATAGATGCTGATGTTCATGATCATCATCATTCCCATAGCCATCATGATGCTTCATTGGATGAGATGCCGATTCCCGATGTGGGTTATGTGCAGGCTATCAATCACGGTGAAGGATTTGAGAGTGTGGGTTGGCGCTTTGCTGAAGATAAGGTATTCAATCGGGCGCAACTCATTGATGTGTTGGCCGCTTTACATGTCGAGCGTGTGAAGGGCGTGTTCATCACGGACGAGGGGCCATGGGCTTGCAATATTGCAGCCGATACGATGTCGGCGTTCGCGCTGGATGAATGCCGCGAGAGTAGGATCGAGATTATTGCAGCCAAGATCAGTGATAATTGGAGTGCGCGGTTGATGGCGTGTTTGCTCTAATCGAGCTGGCTGGATGAAGGTAAAAATATAAAGATGTTGTTTGCACTAACAGGTCCTAAGTGTATATGTGTGTATTGGTTTGTAGGCGAGGATGAATGATGGCGATTAGCCATGTAATTGCACACCACTTGAGTCGCATTGATGATCAAACAGCGACCTTGAATCTTCGTTCTGATGAGTTGGCGCTGAGCGATCATAAAGATGATTTGCTGGATGAATTAAAGCGCAGTTTTTTATCACGGCTGGCGCGCAAGCATGGCAGTTTTAAAACGGCTGATGAAGGTGAGCCCTCTCTGTTACAAACAGCCTTAGAACAATTTCTGGCGGAGACACATTCGTTTTCGCAAATGAGTGTGGTCTTGATGCAGGCCTTTGAGCATGGGCTGAACGAAAGTGACATTGAGCTGGATGCCTATTTTCTGTTTTTTCTGGAACAGGTGAGTGATCATCACAGTGTGTTCTATTTATATATCGTCAATCAAAGTCAGTCGCTGGCGATTAACGAGTCCTTAGAGGTCACGCCCAGTTATTCGGTCGACACGGGTCCATCAATGGTGGGTATTAAGGTTGATCTGTCTGAATGGAAGGTGCGTAAAAATTATGCCTACCTTTCATTTTTGCCGCCGCGTGGCAGCACACCCTTTGCCGAGTTGTTCACAGGCATTACCGGCTTTGGCGATGGCTTGAATACGACTGAGGCCACGCAAAGTTTTCTTGCCGGTGTGGATGCCTTTGCCAAACAGGTGCCGCAAGAAGCGGTGAATGACTACCGTGCCAAGGTGGTTGATTACTGCATGAGTCAGGAGCAAAAGGACGAGCCGGTGACGATTGCCGGTTTATCCAAAGAACTTGAAGGGATAGATTGCGAAAAATTTGTACGCGAGATGGCGCCGTACAATCCCAAAGGTGAAGAGGAGATCAAGGTCGATCGACGTGAGTTGCGCCGTTATGTGAAATTTATGGGGCGCGACAAGGATCTGTCCATCAGTTTCTCCACCTATCACTTGCACAGCCGGGTGTTGTATGACGAGGAGAGCGATACGTTGACCATCAAGGGGTTGCCCAATGCCTTGCGTAATCAGCTGTTGGCGCACTTAAAGAATTAAGTCGTCAGATCATTCCGTTAATTATCGCCGGTGCTTGCGGTAAGTGCTGAATAAATCTCATTCATAATTCGCTTGCTCTGGAGCTGCCGTTTGGCGGCTGGATTCGGTATTCCCGCCGCTTTTTGTTAAAATCCGCGCTTCTTCCCCCCTAATTTCGTCTGATCTGTTCGGTTGGATGATGCTGAATTGATCTGAAGGAACTTGTTATGAGCACCAACGCCAAGCCATTTGAATGGCAGAAATATAAGAATGACACCCTGTCTGGGATTACTGTATCCCTTGCTTTGGTGCCGGAGGCGGTGGCGTTTGCCTTTGTCGCAGGTGTTCATCCGTTGGTGGGGCTGTATGCGGCCATCATCGTTGGCCTGATCTGTTCGGTCTTTGGTGGTCGTCCGGGCATGGTCAGTGCGGCGGCGGGGTCGTTGGCGGTGGTGATGATGCACCTGGTGATGGAGCATGGCGCTTCTTATCTGTTTGCCGCCGTTATTTTGATGGGCATGTTGCAGATATTTATTGGCCTGATGAAGTGGGGGCGTTTTATCCGCATGGTGCCCGCACCGGTCATGCTCGGCTTTGTGAATGGTTTGGCCTTGATCATTCTCTTCGCCCAGTTCACGCAGTTTAAAGACTCAAATGGCGAGTGGTTGTCGAACGATGCGATGATGGTGATGGGTATGATCATCGCGGCAACGATGGCGATTATCTATCTGTTGCCACGTCTGACCAAGGCGGTGCCATCGGCATTGGCGGCCATCGTCTTGGTCTCACTGGCGGTGGTGTTCTTTGATATCAATGCCGTGACTGTCGGCGATCGCGCCTCTGTCTCCGGCACCTTGGAATCCTTGATCTTTGGTGATGGTGTCGAGGGTGGCTTTCAGGGCTTGAGCTGGTTTGGCGCATTGCCGGAAGGTTTCTTTAGTCTGGCCACCCTGTGGATCATTCTGCCCTATGCGGTGATCCTGACCATCATCGGCTCGGTGGAATCACTGCTGACCATGACCTTGATCGACGATATCACTGAGACACGTGGCAAGGCCAACAAAGAGTGTATCGCGTTGGGCGCGGCCAATTGTACGGCGGGCACCTTCGGCACGATGGGTGGTTGTGCGTTGATCGGTCAATCGATGATCAATGTCAATTCCGGCGGCACTGGTCGCCTATCGGGTATTACTGCGGCGGTAGGTTTGTTGGTGATCGTGTTGATTGCGTCATCGTGGATCGAGATGGTGCCGATTGGTGCCTTGGTTGGTTTAATGTTCTTTGTCGTCATCGCGACATTTAACTGGTCGAGCTGGAACATCATGCGCGGTATGACCAAGGCCGATGGCTTCATCATGGTGTTGGTAACGGTCTTGACCGTGATGTTTGACTTGGCGGTGGCGGTCATCGCTGGTGTCATTGTTTCTGCCTTGGTGTTTGCATGGCAGCACGCGGAGCGGATTATTCTGGAGTCCAGCATCAGTGAACAGGATGGTGTGACGACTAAAGATTACAAAGTGCATGGACCGCTGTTTTTTGCTTCGGCCAAAAACTTTGTTGAACAGTTTGATCCCAAGGGTGATCCGGACGCCGTGACGATCGACTTTATGCATTCGCGTGTATACGACCATACCGGCATAGAGGCGATTGATAGTCTCACTAAAAAGTATCAGACCGAAGGTAAAAAGCTGACCTTGCGTCATCTGAGTCCAGAGTGCCAGATGTTGTTACAGAACGCGCGTGAATTGGTCGAGGTCAATGTGTCGGAAGATCCGCACTATCATGTCTCTACCAGTGGCAAGAAGAACGGCTAGTTATTTATAAAGCCAGGCTCTACATAAAGATTAAGTGTAGGACGGATTAGAAAAATGTCATCAGGGGAGTTGATCCCGGGTGGCATTTTTTTGTGCTGATGGTTTTTATAATTTGCATTTGGAGCGGAGCTTGCTGGAGTGTTGTATGAAGAAAGCTGGATTGCTAATGATGGGTTATGAGGGGCCAAAAAATTTTCTTGAAAGTGGTGTGTTTTACGTCTTGCCAGCTTTTCGGGAGATCACCATTATTTTCTAGTGCTTCGTAAATTTCCCTGACCAGTTGTTTGTCGATATGTTGTCCACTGAGCATTTTATGTAGCAGCTCGTGGCCATGCCAAATTGATTTTTCCAGATCAAATTCTTGCAAGTTGATGCATGCTTAAGTCGTCTGTGACAACGATCGCGGGGCGTATTTGTCAAAAAGCTAGGATATGGCAGTCGGCGGGGGACGGTGGGGTTTTGTAGTTGGCAGCATTTTCGAGGACGTGTTGGCGGAAGATGCCTTTAGCGATGCTGAGTCCCGATTTTTCTTCAGGTTTTAGGCGAATTTGTGGAGTAGTTTCGGGCTTTTGTGGACATCATCCTCGGTGATTTTAAGAATGGTGAGTACGTATTCTTTTTGTCCGAACTTAACACCAAGCATAGGTCGGACACGTTTGGCTATTCTAAGGTAGGCATTGGTATCGAGCAGGACGAGTGTCAATGAGTCATTTCCTCATGCAGTGCCTGGGCATCGCCAATGGAGAGGTCGAGTATCTGTTGTAAATAGCCCGCTTCTGTACCTTTATCCAAAATCATCTGCTTTAGTGCCTGGAAGAAACTGGAGCGGAAGTTGTTCTCTGCGTTGGCAATGAACTGTTGAGGACTTGGCGGCATGGGGTCAAACAGTGCTTCACTGACAAGAGGGCCTGTGATGCTGTTACGTACCATATGAATGGCGCGATCATCCACGCGCAATGCGGGTAGCTTTGCGAAGGAAGCAAATTCTTTGACGCGCTGGTATACCGTGTTGAGCGATATACTGTGGCTGTGAGCATGATGAAGTAATGCTTCAATCTCTCCCTTGGTGCTACGTTTGCGGCTGGCTTCGGCATAGGCGGATTCAGCACAGGCGCGTGGAAATAGCAACGAACCGGCGAAGGCATCGGCGTAATCTTCCCCTTCGATGGTGCCCGCTAAATCAGGGGTGAAGACATGAGCCAGCTCATGTGCCATCCAGAATTTAAAGTCTTCGACGCGGGTGTCCAGGTTCACAAAGATGAAGGTGATATCTTCCGCGGGCAGGCGGATGTGCATGGCGTTTTCATGGTTGCCTTTGTTTCCCCACAATACCGGAATCAGTATGGCGCCACTGTCGGCAAATTCACCGATCAATTGTTCATACCGTAGTACGGCATGGTCGCCTATGCCAAGTCGAGCACGAGTTTGGGATACGGCAGTTTGCAGTTTGCTGTATTCCGTTGATGGTGAGGTGATCAGGGTGCGTAGTGCTAGCATTTCTGGCAGATATGGCACCAGAGGTTTGAGCAGCATGCCAATTTCAGAGGCTTTATTAATGTGAATTTCGGTAGTTTTTGCATTGCCCTTTTTTCTAAAGGCAACAACAGGACGATCTTTTTCTTCCGTTTGTACTAGTTGCTCAAAATTCAGGCGCAATAGTGTGGCAAGTTTGAGTAAAGTTGCTGGACGCGGAAAGCCTTCTCCTTGCATCCAATTTGTAACTGACTGGGCAGAAACACCTACTTTTTCGGCTAGTTTGGATTGAGTCCAGCCTAGCTCTTCAAGGGCTTGCTGGAGGGCGAGCTGATTTATGACCTTACGCATGGCGCTGCATTATATGGAGTCCAAATTTGAAATCAAGTTTTTTCAAGTATTGGCCGGCTTGGGCAAAAAATCTAGTGTTTATTGCGAGAGAATGCCAAGTAAGGGCGCGATTAAGCTTCCCCTTATGCGCAAAATAAGGGTGTTATCGATAAGAAAAGGTTTTTACGCTGTTTTCGGAGAGGTTGCGTCAGTGTCAATGGGAGGTTGCGGTACATTCTTAAGTTGACGATCAACAAAGATAAAGCCAAACGGGATGACGCCAGCAAGGAAGACCATCAACCAACGTATGATCGACCAGCCCTGGCTGTGACTGACGGCCAGCGTGGCGACCAGATAGGCGAGGAACAATATGCCGTGGGTAATACCGGCGTAGAATACAGCCTGGTCGAGGCCGAATTGATATTTGGCGGGCATGGCGATAAACAGCAGTATCAGCAGTGATACCCCTTCAACCAAACTCAATGTTCTAAATGCTTTCATGCGCACGGCTCCTGCGGTGGTTGTGTGATGGCTACACACGGTTTACGACTGCTTGCAGGCGTGCTTGAAAGGAAAGATCGAAAACTGTGACCCCCTTGGCATTGCTGCCAAGGGGGCATGGTTATTGGTTATTGCAGTTGTAGACGTTAAACCGTTGTTTGCCTTCATCGATGGCATTGGCGGCGGTGATGGTGTCGCCCCCCATCTCAGCGGCGCGGTTGCGGGCAAGGTCGGCCAGTTCGCTGGCGACTTGGGTGCGATCACGGCTAAAGAACAGTCGATTCATCACGCTGGCATCGACGGTGCCGATGAGCTTGCAGTGGGCAATTTGGCTACTATCGGTGGCGAGCAGTACGGTATTGCCGCCGGGGGTGACTTCAACCCAGCTGCAGGCGCCAAGGCCAAGGCTGAGTGTGGTGACCAACAAGATGTGACGCATGGGGTGTGCTCCAAGGTTATCGATATTATGGCGCTTAATGTAGCAAAGCGTGATTGAATTTGGCAGTTGGGGGTTGCTGTGTTTTATGGGGCAGAGATTGTGTGGGTCTTTCTTTTATATATGGAAGGTTCGCGCTATCGTGAAAGAATTGAAGCGGGTTGAGTGTTGCATGGTTCGAGGTTGGCGGGCGTATTTGATGAGTGTGGGTCTGATGGTAGTCGCGGGGCTGCCATTGCCACTGCGCGCCGACGTTTCGGTGGAGGTGTCTGTCGAGGGCGTCAGTGGTGTGATGCAGACCAACATCATGCAGTGGCTGTCGATCCAGCAGCAGCGTAATCACCCCTTGATGACGGAAGGTCGCGTGCGTCGTCTGCATGAAAAGGCGCGCAGCGAGATTGAGCAGGCCTTGCAGCCATATGGTTATTACCGGCCGAGTGTGGAGTCGATGTTGTCACCGATCGACGGAGGCGGTTGGCAGGCCAGTTATCGGGTTGAACTGGGGCCGCCGTTGTTGATTGGCCAGGTGCGGCGTGAATTGACGGGTGAGGCGGCGGCCGATCCTCAGTTTATGGCGATGTGGCAAGCGTTCCCGCTCAGCGACGGCATGGTGTTGGATCAGTTGCTGTACGAGCAGGCCAAGGATGACCTGATCAAGCTCGCACATGAGCGTGGTTATTTTGATGCCCAGTTTTTACAGCCCCGCATCAGCATTGATCTGCAGCGTTATCAGGCGGACATTGAACTGACCTTCGATAGTGGTCACCGTTATAAGTTTGGCGAGATTGGTTTGTTACAGGATGTGCTGGAGCCGGCCTTGTTTGCGCGTTACATCGACTTTGCGGCCGGTGACCCCTATGACGTGGCGAAGTTGCTGAGTCTGCAGCAGGCGTTGATCGATAGCGATTATTTCAGCGAGGTTGAAGTGCTGCCGGAAGGTTCGCCCGATGGTATGCAGGTGCCGGTATCGGTGCAGGTGATGCCGCGTAAGGACAATCGTTATACCTTGGCGCTGGGCTATGGCACTGATACGGGGGCCCGTACCAAGCTGGGCTGGGAGCAGCCCCGCGTCAATGCCGACGGGCATCGTATCGAGACCGAGCTGCATATATCGACCATTGGCGGCGGTATCGAGGGGCGTTATCACATCCCCGCCGGCAATCCGCGACTGGAGCGCTGGACGCTGAGTGCCGGTTATGTCACCACCGATCTGAATACCAGTGAGAGCGATATCTTTACCCTTGGGGTGAGTCTGTTACAGATCCGCGGGCCGTGGCAGGAGACGTGGGCGCTGAATTTTCACAAGGAGCAATTTGTCATCGCAGACGACGAGGGTGATACCACCTTGCTGATCCCGTCGATCGGCCTCGGGCGGCGCTGGGCCGAGGAGCGTATCGTGCTGGATGATGGCATTTCACTCGACATGGAGTTGCGCGGCGCTAGTGAGGACACCCTGTCTGATACCGATTTCGTACAGGGCCGACTCAAACTCAAAGGGCTGACCACGCTGGGGCGGCGTCATCGCTTGCTGGCCCGTGTCGGGGTCGGCAGTACCGAGGTCGATCACTTCGACAAGCTGCCGGCCTCGGTGCGTTTCTTTGCCGGCGGCGCGCAGAGTGTGCGCGGTTATCGTTACCAGTCACTCGGGCCGGTGAATGCCACGGGTGAGGTGGTGGGGGGCAAACACCTGCTTGAGTCCAGTGTCGAATATGAACTTCGTTTTTTACAGGATTGGGGGCTGGCCGTGTTTGCCGATGCCGGTAATGCGATGAATGACTACAGTGCGTCGCTCAAACGCGGCGCCGGGCTGGGGCTGCGTTGGCTGACACCGGTCGGTGCGCTGCGTTTCGATGTCGCCTGGGCCGTCTCAGAGCCGGAGCATCCGTGGCGGGTGCACATCAACATCGGGCCCGATTTGTGATCGTGCGTCGCTTTAACTTTCTAATTTTGTTGTTGTTCTGGTTGATGAGCCTGCCGCTGGCGTGGCTGATCGGCACCGAACACGGCCTGCACTGGTTGCTGGCGCGCACGCTGCCGCCGCAACTGAGCATCGAACGGGTGGAGGGAGCCTTGATTGGCCCGGTGCGCGTCGAAGGGCTGCGTTATCAGGATGCCGCGGTGACGGTGATGCTCGAAGAGGGTGAGTTCAGCTGGCGCCTGAGTCAGTTGTTGTTGGGTGAGCTGTATATCAAGCGGGCGAGGTTGCAGGGCTTGGTGATCCTGACCCCGGCGAGTGAGCAGTCAGGCGAGGGGCTGCCAGACCTGCACTTGCCGCTGCGGGTGGCGGTGCGCGAGCTAACCTTGGCTGGCTTACGTTATGAGGCCGAGGGGAGCGCGCCATTTGAGTTGAACCGGCTGCGTGTGGCGGCAAGCATCAATGATGATGGTATTCATTTTGATGATGCGGAGATTGATGGCCCGGCGATCCAGGCCAAGTTCAGTGGCCTGTTGCAGCCGTGGGCCGATTACCGCCACAGCCTGTCGCTGGATCTGGTGCTGGATATCCCGGCCTGGCAGCGGCTGGCCGGGCAGGGTCAGCTCAAGGGCGATCTGCACCAGACCCGCCTGACCACTGACTTGCGCCTGCCGACCCGTGGCCATGCCGAGATCACTGCCTTCGACGTGTTGACCGACCTACGTTGGCAGCTGAACCTGCGCATGGCGCGGGCGCCGCTGACCAAGCTTTATGCAGGCTGGCCCGCGCTGCCGGTGAGTGGTGAGGGATGGGCCAGTGGTGATCTGACGCAGATGCAGGTGCAGTCGCTGACCTTGCAGGCGCTGGGCGGCGAATTACAGGCGCAAGGTGAGTTGAATTGGGGTGGGGATTTTGCCTGGTTCGTTGATCTGGAGGCGAAGGGCGTTAATCCTGAGGCTATCTGGCGCGAATTCCCGGGAAAGATCGATTTGGCAGGGATCGCCGGTGGTCGCCAGGTATCGAGCGAATCGCACATCATGGCGATCGAGGTCGAGCGCCTGACCGGGGAGTTGCGTGATTATCCGGTGGCCGTGCAGGCGGGCTTGGAGTTTAACGGCGACGACTGGTTGATTGCCCACAGTGAATTCAAATCGGCGCAGAGCGAATTGATGCTCAAGGGGCGCGTGGGTGAACAGCTGGCGCTGAATTGGCATTTGCGCTCGCCGGCCTTGCAACAGCTGCATCCGTCGTTGGCGGGCAGGGTCGATGCAGAAGGCCGTGCGTATGGTGAACGTGCACGGCCACACATCAGCTTCAGGATCGTTGGTGATGATCTGCGTCATGGCGAGAGTCAGTTGGCGCGGATCGATGCCGATGGCGATTGGCGGGTGAATGGTGGTATTGACGGGCACCTGCGCCTCGATGCGGCGGGCCTGGTGGTGGGTGACGAGGACTTTCAGTGGTTGCGCCAGTGGCTGCCGCCGCAATCACCCGCGCTGGAGACCGTTTTGACTCAGCTGCGGCAGGGGCCGTTGCAGCTGGTGGCTGAGGTCCAGGCCAGCGGCAGGGAGATGGCGATCAAGCAGTTCATGCTTAGCGCACCGCAGAACAGTCTGCAGCTCAGTGGTCGCTGGGGGGATGACGTGAAGCTGGACGTCTTGTTTAACAGCCAGTCCCTGGCCGCACTATACCCCGATGTGAGCGGCAGGCTGGATATTCGCGGCACAGTGGGCGGCAGTCGTCAGGCACCCCGACTGAGTCTGTCGTTTGAGGGGTGGCGGTTGGTGTATCAGGATGGCAGTGGATCATCGATGGTGGATCAGCTGCAGGGGCGGCTTGGGCTGACGCTGCTCAGTTGGCAGGACCTGAATCTCAATCTCGATGCGCGGGATCTGTACGTGGCGGGCGAGTCGATGGCGGCGTTGCGCATCAATGCCAATGGCGATCTGCAACGACACCGGGTCAGCGCCCATATGACGCGCGCGACCTATGCGACGGGCATCAGTGTGCGGGGTGGTTATGAGGACGGGGTGGGTTGGCGTGGTCTGCTGACCGGCTCCGAATTCACGTCGCCGCGTTGGGGCAGCTGGCGTCAGCAAGAGGCTGCTGCGGATCTCTCCTGGTTGCATGGACAATGGCAGTTGGCGCGGGTCTGTTGGTTGAATGCCGGGTCGCGCGTCTGTCTGAATGGCGGCGGTGATGCCGGGCGTTGGCAAGGTGAGCTGGCAGTGACGCTGACCGATCTGCGGTTGGTCAATCAGCTGATGCCGGTGGATTTTAGTTTGCACGATGGGCGTGTCGATCTGACGGTCCGCGCGGCGCAGGCGGCGGGCGAGGTGTCGGGTTCGTTGGCGATCGACATGGGCAAGGGCAGCATCTCGTATCCGTTGATCGACCAGCAGCGCGGCCACTGGCATTTCAGCCGTGGCAGTCTGCGTGGCGAATTTGATCGCCGGGGTCTGCGTTCGAAGGTGGATGTTCAGATCGTTGGTGGTGATGGCATCAAGGGGCATTTGAACCTGCCGGGTTTTGATCCGCTGGCGTTTGCCGGGCCGGCGCAGGCGCTGGATGTGAAGGCCAAGGGGCACATCACAGATTTAGGCCTGTTTAATAATGTTCTAGACGAGATATTTGGAGTAGAGGGTAATATTGATCTGGAAACCCAGGTGTCAGGGACCCTGGGTCAGCCCAAGATCAATGGTCGCCTCGGACTGCGCGATGGGCGTTTGCAGGTGCCGCGCCTGGGGCTGCACGTCAGTGCGCTGGAGGCCGATGTCCAGAGCCGTGGTGGTGAGCGGCTGGTCTATCAGTTCAGCGGCGAGTCGGGTGGTGGTCGTTTTCAGGCCAGCGGTGAGACCGTGCTCGATGCCGAGCAGGGGTGGGAGACGCAGCTGGCGCTGAAGGGTGAACGGGTAGAGGTCTCGCATATCCCCGAGGCGCATGTGTTCGTCGATCCCGATTTACAGTTGCGGTTGAAGGGCAGTCAGCTATGGCTGGATGGTGAGGTGCGTGTGGTTGAGGCCCGGCTGCTGCCGAAGGAGTTGGTGGCGGTGCAATCGGTCTCCGATGACGTGGTGATCATCGGGGCCGAGGCACCACCGGCGTCGCCGTGGCAGATCAGCAGTCGGGTGCGAGTGGTGCTGGCCGAGCCGGTCTATCTGTATGGCTTTGGTTTCGAGGGCAAGATTGCGGGCAATCTGTTGTTGGTCGAAGAGCCGGGCCAGCCGACCACGGCCAACGGCGAGGTCAGTGTGGTCGAGGGGCGGTATGAGGCCTATGGCCAGAACCTGACGGTGGAGCAGGGGCGCATGATGTTCGCCGGCGGGCCGGTATCGAACCCGGCGCTGGACCTGCGTGCAGTGCGTAAGATCGATAGCGTGACGGCGGGCATCCGGGTGCGGGGCCTGCTGCGTCAGCCGGAGTTTGAGTTGTATTCGGTGCCGGCGATGGAGCAGACCGACGTGCTCGGTTACCTGGTGCTGGGGCGGCCGCTGGATCGCACCGCCTCGTCCAGCGAGGGCGCGATGATGGCGCAGGCGGCGCTGGCGATCGGTCTCAAGGGCGGGGATTTTCTGGCCCGCAGTATCGGTGACCGATTTGGTCTGGAGGAGATGCGCATCGATACCAGTGGCGGTGGCGACCAGGCCGCGTTGCTGATGGGGCGGTATCTGTCGCCACGGCTGTATGTCGGTTACGGCGTGGGCCTGCTGGATGCGGTGAACACCCTCCACCTGCGCTACCAGCTCTCGCAAGACTGGCAGCTGAAGGCGGAGTCGGGTGAATATCAGAGCGCCGATTTCATCTTTTCGATCGAGCGCTGACGTTGCTGGTTATCGAATGACCTCGTTGAGTACGGTCTGAACCTTCTCGTTGGCCTCGCCTTCGTAGCGCAGCAGGGCCTTGGCGATATTACGTTCGTTGGGGCTGGCGGCGGGGTCGAGCATGACCTTCATCGCGACCGGTTTGTCGATCGGGCGGATCTTGCCATCGACATGGAGCATGATCTTGGCCAGGGTCTGTTCGGTGGCGGTGGAACCGATGTTGGTGGCGATCTTCTCCAGCGTGGCCTTGGCCTCATCGCCGGGTTTGGCGTCCATCTGCAGGATGATCTCGGCCATCTTGCGGGTGGTGGGGTCGCCGGCATGGGCGACGGGGGCGGCAACGATTGCCAGTGCGAGTAGGCCGCAGGCCAGGGAGTTGAATCGGGATGTCTGCATCGGTGCGCCTCCTGAATGTCTGACTGCTGTGCTGAGGTTCGACAGCTTAACCGATAATGGCGCGTGGCTCCAAGTTGTCAGCCGTGGTTGAACTGGCGGCAGACGCGGGCGTAGAGCTGCGGCAGGTCACGCACGCCGCTGAGTACGGTGGCGCGGCGGCCGCCGGGGTGTTCGCGCACTGTGCCTTGCGCTGGGCCATGGCTGATCACCTCGAGTCCGGTGTCGTGGTGGTGAAACAGGTCCAGGTCGAGCAGCGGCAGCGCCGAGACCACATCCCACAGCCGATAGAATTTTTCATCGGCGACGAGGCTGTAGGCCTCGGCAGCCAGTTCTGACAATTTGGAGCCATTGGCCGCTTGTTCGCGCAGGGTTCGCAGCAGTTCGGCGCTGATTTTGACTGGATCACTGGCGTCGAGCGGCGCCAGCAGCAGCGGGAAGTCGGTATGGCGGAACAGCCAGTCGGCGCTGCTGGGGTCCCAGAAGACATTCCATTCGGCGCTTGGATTGCAGACGGCGGCGGGCAGGGTCGCCGGGTCGAGGTTGCCAGGGACGTTGAGCGCGCCGCCCATCCAAATCATGCCGCCGATGCGTGTGGCCAGCGCGGGCTGGGCGCGCAGGATGTCGGTCAGCGGTGTCGGTGGGCACATGCAGAGGATCAACGCCTCGCCGGGGGCGCAGGCCTGCAGGTAGTCGCGCAGCATGGCGTCGCCGTCGGCCCAGCTCTGCGAGGGGATCTCGATCTCGCGCAGCATGTCGATCTGGCCGAGGCGGATGCAGTCTTCGCGGTATTGCCACGGGAAGGGGTTCCAGCCGCGGGCGGCGCTGAGGCCGAGCGGGATGTCGAGGCCAAGTGCGCGGCGGATCTTGAGGCCGGTGACCATCGCCGGGTCGGCGATGCAGTCGGCATTGACGATCAACTCGCCGGCGATGCGCGGGCCGTGTCCGAGGGTCGAGACAAACAGCGTGGCGAGATATTCGTCGATGGCGGCGTCGCTGAGGACGAACACCGAACGCGCCTTGTGTAACCAATCCATGCAAAACCCTTGGTGACAAAAAAACCCTCAGCCGAGGGTTTGCAAATTAAAAAGCACGCGACCCCGTCCCTCTCTCGTCTCTTGGGCGGGGCCCGTGCCCACTTCTCTCACTCCACGTGTCCACTCTTCACGTTGCACGCTTCGCTCTGCGCTGGTCATCTATGGCCGGCCTCTCTTCGCGTTGCCGGCTTCCCACTCGCGCTGGAAATTCTATGGACTGACCGGGGTGATTGCAAGATTGTCATCTGTTCAGCCCATTATCAGTCTCGGGCGGTTACAATGCGCCCGCTTAATCAAATACATAGGGAGAGGCCCATGTTGTTGCGAAACGTGGTCGCGATCATTGCGGCGGTTGGGATTTGGTTTGCTGGCATGGCGTCGGCCACGGCCAGTGAGCGTTATGTGGTGGTGTTTAAGGATCTGCCGGGGGCTGCGGCCGAGGCGGCACAGCAGGCAGCGCGCCATCAGGCGATGCATCGTTATCAGGCGGTGTTCAATGGCTTTGCGGCGCGTTTGAGTCCGCAGGCGCTGGCGGCGCTGGAGAAGCACCCGCTGGTGCAGTCGATCGAGCCGGAATTTGAAGTGCGCCTGGTGGCCGATACCCTGCCGACGGGCATAGACCGCGTTGATGGCGAGTGGGCCCATGCCGCAGGTGCCACCGGTGCCGGGGCGCGGGTCGCGGTGGTCGATACCGGGGTTGATTACAACCACTCGGATCTGATCGGCCGCGTGAACGTCGGTCTGTCGCGCACCTTCGTGACCATCGAGTCACCTACGACGGCCAATGGCTTTGATGATCATGGTCACGGCACGCACGTGGCAGGTACGGTAGCGGCCTCGGCCAACGGCAGCGGTGTGATCGGTGTGGCGCCGCAGGCGGAAGTGGTGGCGCTGAAGGTCTTGAGCAGCTCGGGTCTGGGTTCGTCGCTCGATATCATGGCGGCGCTGGATTACATCACCCGTCATAACACTAACGCTGCCAGCTATGCCGACATGATCCATGTCGCCAACTTCAGCCTGGGCGGTGGTGGTAGCGATACGGATAACGCATTTCGACGTGCCTTCGAGCGCACTGTCGCCAGCGGTTGTTTCATTGCGGTCGCCGCCGGCAACAGCAGCACCGATGCGGCCTTTATGGTGCCTGCAGCCTACGACAGCGTGTTCACCGTATCGGCGATGAATCCGGGCAACGACAGCTTTGCCAGTTTCTCCAATTACGGGGTGGACGTGGACATGACGGCGCCGGGGGTGTCGATCCTGTCGACCTGGCCGGGCCAGCGCTACGCCACGTATGGCGGCACCAGCATGGCGGCCCCGCATGTGGCAGGTGGCGCAGCGCTGTACGTGGCGGCCAATCTGGCCAGCCTGACGCGGGCGACGGCTGAAGGCGCGATTCGTTTTGCCTTGATTGCCTCGGGCGAGCGAATCGTGATGAGTGGCGACAGGGATGGCATTGCCGAACCGTTGTTGGATGCACAGGCTGTGGTCGGCGCGATTGCCGACCCAGATCCGGCCTTGCGCATGGGTCTGGCCCTGGACAAGGCCGGTTATACCGAGGTCGATACCCAGGCCGTGCTCAACGTGACCCTGGTCAATGAGCTTGGCGGTGCGGTGACGGGCGTCGACGCACGCAGTATCAATCTCGGCACCCTGGATGGTCTGCGCACCGGCTTTAGTGAGATCGGCCAGGGCCGTTATGCGTTGGCTTTGGACATCTCGAGCCTGACGCCGGATCAGCGTTACAGCATCCAGGTCGTTGCGACCGATAGTCGTGGTTTGAGCGCCAGCGGCAGCGTGGCCATCGAGCGTGTGGCCTTGGCACCGATGCATGTGGGCGCGATTCGTTACGAGTCGGGTAAGCGCGGGCTGAAGGCGATCGTCACGGTGGTTGATGCCCGTGGGCGTATTGTGACCAATGCCCATGTCTTTGCAGCGATCTTCCATAATGGCCGCCTGTTGAGTTACTTCAACGGCCTGACCAATCGCAAGGGCGAGCTGCAATACACCGTGCGCCAGGCATCGGGTGGTCAGTACACAACGACGATCTACAACATCATCAAGGACGGCATGCGTTACGACAGTAGTCAGGATGCGGCCGATCCGGGCGTGACCAAATAATTGTTTCGCCAAGATGGTGAGTTATCGAGCCCGCAAAGCGCGGGCTCTTTTTTTGACTGCGATCCGGTGCGGAGTTGAACTAAAATGCCTGGGCCCCATCACATGGGGCGAATATTCTTTGACTAACAACCCTTCGGTTTAAACGATTTATGATTGCCTATTCCTCGACTGAACACTGGTCCCCTTGGCGTTTGAAATTACGTGCATTTGTTGAGGCGCAGTGGTTCCAGCGCACCATCATTACGCTGATCCTGATCAACGCCGCGATCCTCGGTCTGGAGACCGATGATGGTGTGATGGCGGCTGTCGGTGGTGCCCTGCTCGCGATAGACAAGGTGATTCTGACGATCTTTGTCATCGAGATTGTGTTACGGCTGCTGGTGCATCGACTGCGGTTTTTCCGCGACCCGTGGAGCGTGTTCGACTTTATCGTCGTTGCGATTGCGCTGGTGCCAGCCACCGGCCCGTTCGAGGTCTTGCGTGCGCTGCGTGTACTGCGGGTGTTGCGCCTGTTGACGATGGTGCCATCGATGCGGCGTGTGGTCGGCGGCATGTTGAAGGCTATCCCCGGTTTGGGTTCGGTCGGCGCGATCCTGGTGATCATCTTTTATGTCGCGGCGGTGATGGCGACCAATCTGTTTGGTGATGCGTTTCCCGAATGGTTTGGCAGCATGGGCGCGAGTGCCTATACCTTGTTCCAGGTGATGACGCTGGAGTCGTGGTCGATGGGCATCGTGCGGCCGGTGATGGAGGTCTATCCGCATGCCTGGTTGTTCTTCCTGCCGTTTATTTTGATCGCCACTTTTACCATGTTGAACCTGATCATGGCGGTGATCGTCAATGCGGTGCAGGATGTGCAGCACGGCGAGATCGAGCAGGCCAAAGAAAGCCTGGAGCATAAGATCGAAGGCGACACGGCCAGTCTGCAAAAGTCCCTGGCCGAACTTCAGCGCGATATGGATGAGATCAAACGCCTGCTGCGCGAACGTTAGTCAAGTCAGCGTTGACTGCGTTCTGACCTCATGTGTTTAAGCATGGTGGCGGGCGGATCTTACTCTATCGCTGCGGTATGCAAGGCGTCGATGTTGGCAGAAACGATCAAAGGCAAGTGCTGGCTGATTTTTTCTACCGGCCAATCCCACCAGGCGATGTCTACCAGCCGCTGAATTGAATCAGGTTCAAAGCGATATTTGATCAGCTCTGCCGGATTGCCGCCGACGATGCTGTAGGGTGCTACATCGCGGGTGACTACGGCGCGCGATGAGATGATGGCGCCGTCGCCGATCTTAATGCCGGGCATGATCAGCGCGTCGTATCCTATCCACACATCATTGCCGATGACGGTGTCGCCTTTGTAAGGCAGCGCGCCGAGTTCCGGCATGACCCTTTCCCAGCCATTGCCAAAGATCTGAAACGGGTAGGTCGAGATGCCCGACATCTTGTGATTGGCGCCGTTCATGATGAATTTTACGCCGCGTGCAATCGCGCAGAATTTGCCGATGATCAGTTTGTCGCCGATGAACGGGAAGTGGTAGAGCACATTGCGCTCGAAGTTCTCGGAGTCGTCCGGGTCGTCATAATAGGTGTAATCGCCAATGATGATGTTGGGATTATTGACCGTGTTTTTGATGAAGCAGACCTGTGGGAAGCCCTGCATCGGATGTGGGTTGGTGGGTGAAGGTCCGTGCATGTGGGCTCCCGATGGGTGTTCAGATTAGTGATTAGTCTAAACGAAAATAGCGGCAAAGAGGTTCTGGTGATGGTGTGACATCATTCAAAAACAATCACTTGCGGCCCTTTTTAGCATTCTCTGAATTATTAAGCTAATATGACGGTCCGTCTCTGGGGAGGGGCGGGTAGTACCAGATTAAAAAAGATAAGTTATTCAGAGAGTCTCACTATGATGAATCGTTTTCGTATTGTTAGCATGCTGGAGGGCGTTTCCTTCCTGTTGCTGCTGTTTGTGGCGATGCCGGCCAAGTATCAGTTCGGCATCCCTGAGGCGGTGACGGTGATGGGCTGGGCCCACGGCTTTTTGTTCATGGCCTATGTTTATATGGCGGTTAATCTGAGCAATCGTTATATGTGGTCGCCGATGTACACCATCGGTGTGGTGTTGGCGGGCATGATTCCATTTGCGTGTTTTGTGCTGGAGATGCGTCTCAAGCGTGATGCGGAACAGGAAACTGTATTGGCAAGTTCGTGAACGAACGCTAAGTTGTGTATGTCTAAAGGCCCGGCCATGATGGTGCGGGCCTTTTTCGTTGGAGGGTGTCAGGGATGAAATTGATATGGATAGTCGTTGGGATGTTGTTGTCGGGGTGGTTGATGGCGGCCGAGCTTAAACCGTGTCCGGAGTCGCCGAACTGCGTGTCGTCGCAGGCGACGACCGAGCAGCATCGGATTGCGCCGCTGGCGTATCAGGGCGAGATGGCTGCTGCGCAGGCGCGCCTGAAACAGGTGTTGCTGGCGATGCCGCGGGTAGAGTTGGTGGCAGAGTCTGCCGGTGCCCTGCATGTGACGCAGATGTCGTTTGTGTTCCGCTTTGTCGATGATGTGGAGTTCATCTTCGATGATGCGGCGAAGATGATCCATGTGCGTTCGGCCTCGCGCACCGGGTATTCCGATTTTGGTGTGAACCGTGAACGGGTGGAGGAGATTCGCGCCCTGTTCGCGTCATCAGTGCAATAGTTCGAACTGTTTACGCGCAAGGCTGATGCCGTTGACGGTGATCTCCAGTTCGTGGCGTCCGGGATAGTGTTTGCGTGTGGTGTAGTCCGTGAAATGGTGTTGTTTGCTGAGCTGAATGCTGTCACCCGCGGCGAGGTTCACGGTTTTGAGTTTGAAGACCTTGGCCTTGAGTTCGCCTGATTTTTTCATGTAGTGAATCTTGTAGTCGATCACCAGCGGTTGTGCCTGGCCGCGTTGCTGCGTGGAGCTCAGATTGAACGTGAACGCGAGTGTGTCGCCGATATGCAGCGACGGCGCGGATAACGTGAGTTTGGTCAGACGCACGTGATCGGCATTGCCGAAGCCGAGCAGTTTCAGTGTGGGGGCATGGCCGCGTTTGATCAGCGTGCGGCAGCCGTGTTTGATGATCCACTGGGTGTGCTTGTGTTGTTTATCCCAGTGTTTGAGTTGTTTAGGCAGCCAGTCGGCATGGTCTTTGGAAATATCGTTGATGTGATTGGCAACGGATTTGCGCACGTAGAGCGCGTCGTCCTGTTTCAGCGCATCGAGGATCGACCAGGTGGCGCCGCGGTGTTTGATCAGCGCGGGCACCTGTTTGGCCCACGGCAGGCGAGGGCGGCAGCCTTCGGAGGCGAGACGGCGGATATGTGCATTTTGATCTTCCACCCAGGACTTCATGTGGCCAAGCGTTCGTTCACAATCGAGCAGCAGGTAGTCACGGATGGCGAATTCGGATGAGCAGAGGTGGGTCAGGTCGCGCAGCGCGGTGATCGAGCGCGCGTAGTCGTGCTGCCCGTATTGCGAGATGTAGTGGTGGATAAACAGCGAGCCCAGTTCTGAGTTGCTGTGTTCACCAAGACGGGTCTGGATGACCTCGCCGACGGCATAGAGCACCTTCAGAGCTTGGCGATAGTCGTGGGGCAGGTGTTGGTGGACGATGCCGGTGGTGTGCTGGATACGAGCCATCAGTTCGCGGCTGTCCAGGTCGGCGACCGCATCGTGATAGAATTTCCCGGCATTGAGCGCGGGGTAGGCCTGTTTGATGTCATGCGCCAACTGGCGGTAATAATCGTGGCTCAGGTATTTGTCTTTGAGTGCTTCCATGAGGGACTCCGGGTGTTTTTCAAACCTTAACATGTCACTGCTGACAGCCTGTTGTCAGTAACCGATGGTAAACAGATGCGACGCAAGCAAGATAAAGACGAATTTGTACACGGCGATCCGCGCGTGCTGAGGAGCTGGCTGATCCTGGTGGGATTATATCTGTTGATCCTGTTGTGGCTGGAGCCGGTGATCGACTTTATGTTGATGCAGTTGCCCTATGATCATTCCCCCGAATCGCTGAATGCACTGAACCAAAAGAAGGCCTATGTGGCGGCGATTGCGTTTGGTGTGTTGCGTAGCCTGCCGATTCTGATGTTCCTGTGGTTGGGCATGTTGGTGGTGCAGGGCCAGCGGCTGCCGCCGAAGGGCTTGAAGATGCCAGTGTCGGCCAAGGTGATCAAGGGGCCGAAGGCGCGCATGATCGGCATGGGCATGACGGCGATAGCCTCGGTATTGTTATTGCGTGAGCTGACCTTGTTGGTATCCGCGCAACCATTAATGTGATGAGCGACGATGATATTTATCTATAGTGGTGAAGTGCCGGCGCTGGATCAGGCGCTCCTGAAAAAACTGGGCGATAAACATACGCTGACGATCATCCCCGCCTCGATGAACGACATGGCCTCGGCCAAACAACACAAACTTTATTTCCGCCATCAGGGTATACGCGCGCGCCTGCAGCCACTGCGTTATTACCAGGATCGCAAACGGCTGCCGGTCATCTTTCAACACTCTGATGCGGTGTATCTGGCAGGTGGCAATACCTTTGAGTTCCTGGCCTATGCACAACGTGTCGGTTTGTTTGCCTTGTTGGCGGAGTTTGAACAGCGCGGCGGGATCATTGTGGCTGAATCCGCAGGCAGCATCCTGTTGTCGCCCACCATCGCCACGGCATCGATCCCAAGTACATGCCCGGATGATGAACGGGTCAAGCTTGAAGATTATCGGGGCATGGCGCGTTTGCCATTTCATATCAGCCCGCACTATGAGCCAGATGCTGCCACTGCAAAACAGGAGCGGCGCGAATTGAAGGCGCTGGCCTTGCATTCAGGACACAAGGTGCTGTTGTTGCAGGATGGTGAAGGTGTGGTGATCAAAGGTAACAAGGTAGTGCTGGAAGTGGGTGAGCCAAAGTGGATAAAGGCGCCCAAGGCCGTGCATGAAAGCATCGATGTCGATAGTTTGTTGTTGAGTTGGATGAAGGACTGATGGATCCACGTATCAAATTGCCCGATTGGACGCCGCACTTTGCCGAGCGCCATGCCCTGTTTTCTCCGCTACAGCCCTTGGTGCAGAAGTTTGCCGCGTTCGAACAATGGCCGCAGCTGGAAGACATGCAGCGAGTACTGGATGCCTGGCCACGACCGGTGGTGAATCTCAATGGCGATGCGATCAGGCTGGTGGAGCAGGCAGCCAAACCGAGTTGTTTTGAAGAGATGTATGTCAGTCGCATTTTTCATAGCGGGGAGTTGCAGACGCGGCGCAACAACTGGCATGACTATTTTCAGTATCTGACCTGGTTCATGTTTCCGCACAGCAAGGCCTTGATCAATTCACTGCATATCCCGCGCGCGCAGGCACGTTTGCAGAATCAGGAGTTGGGGCGGCGCACCCCGCTCGAAAATATGTTGTCGCTGTTTGATGAAGGCGGAGCGCTATTGGTGAGTAGCGATGAGTCTTTGTTTGAACTGGTGCGTGATTTTAAATGGCGTGAATTGTTCGTCGAACATCGCAAGAGCTTCGGGCGTCAGTTTGAGTGTGTGGTGTTCGGTCACGCCGTGTATGAAAAGGGTCTGTCGCCATACGTGGGCATGACGGCCAACTGTATTTTGATACACGTGGATGCCACATATTTTCAATTGAGCTGGCCGCAGAAATGGCAGCAGCTGGACCGTCTGTTGTACGAACGTCTACAGCATGATCCCGCCTTTCGCCAGCCCAAGGCCTTGTCGCCGTTTCCGCTGTTGGGTGTGCCGGGTTGGGATGCGGCCAACGAAGACGAGGCCTATTACCTAAATCAGAATTACTTCCGTCCGGGGCGTCGCGGTGCTGAGGTGTCGGTTTGACGCAGCGGCTCAAACAAATATTCGAGGCCGTTGATCTTGATCTCGTGCACGATGGCCAACATCTGGCCTAGCTTTCCTGGTGGAAAGCCCTTGTTGGCGTACCACACCACATAGGGTTCGGGCAGATCGATCAGGCGTCGGTGGGCGTATTTGCCAAAGGGCATGCGCGCCTCGGCCAATTGTTTGAATAGTTCCGGATCGCCCCAGGGGTTTGTTTGATCATTCATGCTGCGTAGTTCGGGATTAGTCACTATAGTGTGTGATGTTAGGTTGCCCATGTTTAACTTTCAACGTCGAGGGATTGAAATGAAAAAAATTCTGCTGCCTTTTTTGTTGTTGATGTCCGTGTGTGGTTTGGCGCAGGCCGCGCTGGTTGAGAAGAATGTCGATTACAAGGCAGGCGATACCACGTTGAAGGGTTACCTGGTGTGGGATGATGCCATCGAAGGCAAACGTCCGGCGGTGTTGGTGGTGCACGAATGGTGGGGCCACAACGAATATGCGCGTGACCGCGCGCGGCAGTTGGCGGAATTGGGTTATCTGGCGTTGGCAGTGGATATGTATGGCGATGGCAAGCTCGCCCAGCATCCGGAAGAGGCAACCAAGTTTTACAAAGAAGTGATGGAGAACATGCCCGCAGGCAAGGCGCGTTTCCTGGCAGCGATGGATGTGGTCAATGGCCATGACATGGCAGACGGTGAAAACATCGCCGCCATCGGTTATTGCTTCGGTGGCAGTGTGGTGTTGCAGATGGCGCGTGAAGGCGTGGACCTGGATGCGGTCGTGAGTTTTCACGGCGCATTGGCGACAGCCGCACCAGCCAAACAAGGCGAGGTAAAGGCCAAGATTCTGGTTGCCCACGGCGCGGCCGATGCGATGGTCGGCCCCGATCAGGTGAAGGCATTTATGGATGAGATGAATGGCGCCGGTGCCGATTACACGCTGCTGGCCTACGGTGGTGTGCAACACAGCTTCACCAACCCTGGGGCGGATGATGTCGCGGCCAAATTTAAATTGCCACTTGCGTACAATGGTCATGCCGATGTCGATTCGTGGATGCAGATGCAACGTATGTTTTATTCGGCGTTTAAATAAGGACCACGATGAATCCTGAAATCACACCTTATCAGCGCCTCGGAGGCGAGGCCGCGATCCGTAAACTGGTACTGCGTTTTTACGAGCTGATGGATACCTTGCCCGAGGCACAGGCGATCCGTGTCATGCACCCTGCCGATCTGAGTGGATCGGCAGATAAGCTGTTTAAGTTTTTGTCCGGTTGGTTGGGTGGTCCGCAGCTGTATATCGAAGAGTATGGCCATCCGCGTTTGCGCATGCGTCATCTGCCGTTTGCAGTGGATGCATCGGCGCGCGATGCGTGGATGATGTGCATGACCCAGGCGATCGACGAGATGCAACTCGACGATGAGTTGTTAAAAGGGCATCTGTTGCAATCCCTGCAACAGACCGCCGACCATATGCGTAATCAATAGGAGAAAGATCATGGCGCCCAGCTACCAATCGATATTGTCAGATGACGAGCTCGCCGAACTGGATGAGTTTTTGTTATCCGGGGAGCACGATAGTCTGTCGATCGACGAAGCGCATGGTTATTTAACGGCGCTGATCCTCAGTGGCGCACCGGTGCCCGAAGGCGAATGGCTGGAATCGGTGTGGGGCGAACCCGCGTTTGCCGATGCGGCCCAGGGCGAACGCATGACCGTGTTGATGCGCAAGCTGTATGAAGATATCGAAGAGATGTTGCGTTCAGGCGTGCCCTTTGAACCACTGGTAGTGGAAGAAGAGGGTGAAGAGGACGAGGTGATCGAGGTCTATGAAGGCTGGTGTTTTGGTTTCATGCTCGCCGTGACCCATCATGAAAAGGAATGGAGTGGCCTGAGCAAGGCGCAGGAAGAATTATTGGCCCCCATCGCCACGCTGGCCTTGCTGCACAGCGAAGAAGAGATGGAGATGGACGATGATGAATACTACGGCTGGATAGAGATGTTGTCGGGTTCAGTCGCGGGTTTGTATCAGACCTTGGGTAGGGGGTGATGTCGGTTCCCTGTCAGGCCGCCTGATAATTATCCTTCCACTGCGCATAGGCGGCGCATAGTTCATCGATCTTGTCTTGTTCGTAACCGCGCAGGCCGCTGAGCACGAGGCGTTTGCTGCCGGTGCCGACGGTTTCGCCGTTGCTGATCAGTTTGAATTTGAGATGTGCGTTGCCGCGTTTGCCGTCTACGTCGAGGCTGGTGGAGTCGGTGGCGAGGCGGATGTCTTCTACATCTAGCCGTTCCATTTCGATACTCATGCTTTCGTAGATGACCAGTGGCCGCTCGGGGTTGATCATCACCTCGTGTTGCTGCATCAGCGGCACCAGCAGGTGAGGGAAGGTCTGGCCGGAGAATTGCACGTAGGCCAGCGTCAGGTTTTTGATCAGTTGCGCGTTGTCGCTATGGGCGCCGCTGCGTTCGATGCTGAGGTAGGTCTTTTGTTTGTCGTCTACGATATCGAGTTGTGGCGCATCGCTGTTGGGGATGTTGAGTTGTACGCCGTCGCCGACCATGCCGGAGAAGACCACGTTCATCTGTTGGTTGAGGCCGAGTTTGCTCAGGGCTACTGAGAACAGCAGGTCGCCGGGCACACAAAAGCGTTTGTTGCTTTCGTCGTGGATCGGGTTGAAGTCGCCGGCGATTTCCTTGGCAAAGCAGCTTCCCTGTTGGCGGCTGAAGTGAATGGTGTTGCCGTTGCTGCTGAAATAGTCGTTGATATTCATTGCTGGTCTTTTGTTGGTGGGCTGTGCAAAGCGCCTCATCTTACCATCGCTGTGGCTGTCTGGGCATGGGCTTTTCGTTATACTCGATCGATCTGTCTATATTAGGAATGTGTGACTCATGTCGGTGATGGAAAGTTCTCAGCTGGTAATCGCTGAATTGATGGAGCGTAGCGGTGTGAAGTTTGGCACCAGCGGTGCGCGTGGCCTGGCGGCGGCGATGACCGATCGTGTGTGTTATGCCTATACCCGTGCCTTTATGGAGCACCTGCTGCGTGAGGGCGAGATCGTGACCGGTTGTCCGGTGGCGATCGGCGGTGACTTCCGGCCGAGCTCGCCGCGGATCATGGCGGCGGCGGCGATGGCGATCCGCGATGTGGGCTGCGATGTGATCAACTGCGGTTTTATCCCGACCCCAGCCGTGGCCAGCTATGCGATGGGCCGTGGTTTGGCGAGTTTGATGGTGACCGGCAGCCACATCCCGGATGATCGCAACGGCATCAAGTTCAACAAGCCCGGCGGTGAGATCCTCAAGCCCGATGAGCAGGCGATCAGCGCGGCGACGGTGTCCGTGCCGGATCTGTTTGATGAGCAGGGCATGGCGCGTGCGCCGCAGCCCTTGCCCGAGGTCTGCGTTGAGGCGGATTACGCCTATGTCCATCGATATCTCGATTTCTTCGGTGCCGGTTCGCTGGAGGGCTGTCGTGTCGGTGTCTACCAACATTCAACGGTGGCGCGCGATCTGATGGTGCGCATCTTCACCGCGCTGGGGGCGACGGTGACCGCGCTCGGCCGCTCCGACACCTTCATCCCGGTCGATACCGAGGCCGTCCGGCCGGAGGATGTGGCGCTGGCGGCGCAGTGGGCCAAGGAGCAGTCGTTCGATGCGATCATCTCGGCGGATGGCGATGGCGACCGGCCGCTGGTCAGCGACGAAAACGGCGAGTGGTTGCGCGGTGATGTCGCCGGCGTGTTGTGCGCACGTTATCTGCAGGCCAGTCATGTGGCGACGCCGGTCAGCAGCAACAGCGCCGTTGAAAAGTGTGGCTGGTTCCGCGAGGTGGCGCGCACGCGCATCGGTTCGCCATTTGTGATCGAGGCGATGAACGCGATGCTCGGTCAGGGGCAGGTCGTCGGTTATGAGGCCAATGGTGGTTTTCTGCTGGCCTCGGACATCAGGCTGGGCGACCGCGTGTTGAAGGCGCTGCCGACCCGCGATGCGGTGATCGTGCCGCTGACGATCCTGATGCTGGCCCGCCGTGCGGGGCAGAGTGTTTCTGAACTGTTGGCGACCTTGCCGCCGCGCTACACCAGCAGTGACCGGCTCAAGGAATTTCCGACCGAGCTGAGTCAGGCGCGGCTGGCCGGGTTCGACAGCGGCGATGCGGCAGCCGATGCCCAGGCCATCGCCGCCGCCTTTCCGGGCCTGGGCGCGGTGGCGGCGCTGGATCGGACCGATGGTCTGCGCATTACCTTTGATAACGCCGAGGTGGTGCATCTGCGCCCATCGGGCAATGCACCGGAGCTGCGCTGTTACAACGAGGCGGACAGTGCCGAGCGGGCGCAGGCCTTGAATCAGTATTGTTTGGGACTGATGAGCGCCTGGCGGTAAAGCAGCGGGAGCAGGGGCCGATACCGCTAGAGATAATTATTATTTGAGAGTGGCACGATGCCGATTCAGGAATTTGATTTTACGTCAGGCAAGACCTTGGACCCGAAGCGCAAACAGGCGATCGTTGGTTTGGTGGATGCAGCCGATGTCGCCAAATTGAAAGACACCCTGCGTGCGCGCAATCTGCAGTTTGCCGGTCAGGCCGCGGACCTGCGCGAGCTGTTGACCCTGGTTCGCCAGCTCAAGACCGGCGTGTTGTTTGTGGATGTCGATATGCCTGCGGTCAACTTCAAGGAGCTGATCCCCAGTGTGAAAAAGGCCTTCCCTGATATTCAGGTGGTGCTGGTTGGGGGTGCCTTGACCAAGGAGTTGTTGCAGGAGGTCGCCGGGCTGGGGCTGGCAGGGGTGCTGGCCAAGCCGCTCAATGAAGAAGCCATCGTTAAGTTGTTCTCTCGCCTGAAATAATCCTTTCTTTGGGGTTTGATCCCGGTCAAGATTATGCCTTTGTTGCCGTAGACTAACTATACGGCCCATTTGATTTGTGATCGCGACATACTTAGGTATAGGCGCGTGATGTTCCGTGCCAAGGGGGCGCCGGGGAAATGAGGCCGCAGCGAATCAGGAAGGTAGGTGTTGTATGGCTTATAACGTAATGGATGCGCGGATCACGCCCGAGGGCAAACTCGATATTCTGTCTCAAGGGGAGGTGGCGGCCCTGCTCGATACCAGTCAGAGCGGCCTCTATCGAATCTTTCGCAACTGCTCGCTGGCGGTGCTCAACTGTGGCAGCAGCCTGGATGATGGCAAACAGTTGCTGGAGCGCTACAGGGATTTTGATATCCGCGTGATTCAGCAGGAGCGTGGCATCAAGCTCGAGGTGAAAAACGCGCCGGCCCATGCCTTTGTCGACGGCAAGATGATCAAGGGTATCAACGAGCATCTGTTCACGGTGCTGCGCGATATCGTTTATGTAAATAACGAGATCGAGAACACCTGCAAGTTTGATATGGACAGCAGCGACGGCATCACCGACGCGGTGTTCCACATCCTGCGCAATGCGGCCGTGTTGGAGCCGAGCCCCAACCCGAATCTGGTCGTGTGCTGGGGCGGTCATTCCATCGCCCGCGAAGAATATGATTACACCAAGGAGGTCGGCCACGAGATGGGGCTGCGCGGCCTGGATATCTGCACCGGCTGCGGGCCGGGCGCGATGAAGGGGCCGATGAAGGGCGCGACCATCGGTCATGCCAAGCAGCGGATCGGCGATGGCCGTTACATCGGCCTGTCGGAGCCGGGCATCATCGCCGCCGAATCGCCTAACCCCATCGTCAACAACCTGGTGATCCTGCCGGATATCGAAAAGCGGCTCGAGGCCTTTGTCCGCACCGGTCACGGCATCGTGGTCTTCCCCGGCGGTGCAGGCACGGCGGAGGAGATCCTCTATATCCTCGGCATCCTGCTGCATCCGGACAATGCCGACATGCCGTTCCCCTTGATCCTCACCGGCCCGGCCAGCTCGGCCCAGTATTTCGATGAGATCAATCAGTTCATCGCTGCCACGCTCGGTGCAGAGGCGCAAAAGCGTTATCGCATCATCGTCGATGATCCCGCCGCTGTGGCGCGTGAGATCAAGGCCGGTATCGATGAGGTGCGCCAGTTCCGCCGTTCGACCAGTGATGCCTATTACTTCAACTGGATCCTGAAGATCGAACGTGAATTCCAGCAGCCGTTTCACCCCACGCACGAAAACATGGCCAATCTGGCATTACATAAGGACCAGGAGGTGCATCTCCTGGCGGCCAACCTGCGCCGCGCCTTCTCCGGTATCGTCGCCGGTAACGTAAAGGCCGATGGCATTCAGTCCATAGAGGAGCATGGCCTGTTCGAGATCAGGGGTGACAAGAAGATCATGGAGTCGCTCGATACGCTACTGGCCTCGTTCGTTGCCCGTCAGCGCATGAAGTTGCCGGGGGCGAAATACAGCCCCTGTTACCGCATCATCAAATAAGGCGTCACACCTTTACAGTGCCCAGACTGCTTGGTTAGTCTGGGCGCTGTTTTTGTTTGGGGGGGTGTCATGACAGGGTTGGTGGTAAGTGGTTTGTCGATCTATCCGGTCAAATCCCTGGCGGGGCTGGACCTGCCGCGGGCGCGGGTGGAGGCGATGGGGCTGGCCCACGATCGACGCTGGATGGTGGTCGACGAGGGCGGTGAATTCCTGACGCAGCGCCGCATTGCGCGTATGTGCCTGGTGATGGCGCAGCTCCATGGTGATGGCCTGCAACTGTCGGCGCCGGGCATGGCGCCGCTGTCGGTGGCGCGGCCGTCATCGCTGGCAGTGCGCGAGGTGCAGGTGTGGGGCGATCGCGTCGATGGCCTCGATGCCGGTGATGAGGCCGCCGCCTGGTTGGGCGAGTTTTTGCAGCAGCCGTGCCGGCTGGTGTATTTCGATGAGCGCCGTGAACGTGTGGTCGATCAGACCTATGGCCGGCCCGGTGATCGCACCGCCTTCAGCGATGGTTTTCCGATTTTGTTGATCTCACAGGCCTCACTCGATGAGCTGAACAGCCGCATGGTCGCGCCATTGCCGATGAGCCGCTTCCGCCCCAATCTGGTGGTCACGGGCTGTGAGCCGTTCGCCGAGGATGGCTGGAAACGATTGCGTATAGGCGAGCTGGAGCTGCGGGTGGTGAAGCCGTGCAGCCGCTGCATCATTCCGAATATCGATCCTGCCACCGCCGAGGCGGGCAAGGAACCGGCACGGACCCTGGCGACGTTCCGTAAGCGTGGCAATCAGGTCTTTTTCGGGCAGAACGTGATCGCCGATGGCGAGGGTGAGATCGCCGTCGGCATGTCGGTTGAGGTGTTGGAATAGGTCTTAGCGGCAGGTCAGTAAGGCCAGGCGTGCCTGGGCAATGAACTGGATGAAGCCGCGGTGTTGTTCCGGCAAAATCTTTTCCGGTGAGCGGCCCTTGTCGGCATAGACAAAGCCGATGGGTTTGGCGCCGGTCTTGATCGCGGCCATGATAAAGCCCTTGGCCCCTACCTGTGCGGCATACTTCGGCGGGATGACCTTCTCCCAGCGGGGATCGTTCACATCCTCCACCAGCAGGTCCACCCCCTCCAGCGTGATGCGCGAAAAGATGTCGGTATCCGGTTTGAGGGGGCGGCTGAAGAAGGCCTTCATTTCTTCTTTATCGGTGCCGATCGCGATGCGGCCCATGTAGTCCTTGCGTTCACGCCCCAGTAGCGCCAGCACCACCCGTTCAAAGCCCATCGCCACGTTGATGCCTTCGAATATTTTGATCAGAACGGTGTTGAGCTTGGCGCCATCGGTGATCAGCGCGGTCACCTCCTGGATGTATTGCAGCTGCAACATCGGATCAAAGCGCGGCCCGCTCGCGGCTACTTCTGCGGGTGCGGTTGCGGGCGCAGCCTCTGCGGCGGCAGGTGGTGGAGGGGCTTGATCGATGTTTTGGTTGTTGGCAAAGAACGAAAAGGTGCGCGCCAGTTTGTCGCGGCTTTCGTCGCCGGTCTCTTTGACCAGCGGCGCGAGTTTCTTCTTTGGCAGGCCGTATTCTTTGGCCAGCTCGCAGGACATCTTGAAGGATGTCGTCAGTGAGCGTTCGACCTCGGCCAGGTCAGTGCCGGTCGCAGTGGCGAGATCGCCCATGATCTCGCGCATTTCCTGCTGGGTCGGGTTGTCGCTGTAGAGCGCATCGACAATGCGGTTGCCCAGCGACGCCAGGGCCTTGTTCAGCTCCAGCGGTTTGGTGATCTGGCTTTTGATCGGTTCCAGTTCGGATGACAGTGTCGCCGTCACCTGGGGGGCGAATTCCCAGGCAGTTGCCAGCTCCTTGCCGATGGAGACAATGCTGCCACCCAGCACGGCCGTTTCACAATCGATCGGCGCCATATTGCCTTCTTTTTTGAGCCCTTCGATCTCGATGTAACGGTCCGGCAGAAAATAGGCCACTGCAATCTCGCCCAGATTGTGCAGCAGCGCGCAGGTGTAGGTCTGCTCCGCATCCTTGATGTCGCACTTCATCGCCAGCTGGCGCACAAAGCCGGCGGTGATGTAGGCCTTGACCAGCAGCCGGTCCATATCGATACCGGGGTGTTCGTGCTGGAAGCTCTCGATCAGCTTCATGGTCAGGCTCAGATTCTTGACCGTATCAAAGCCCAATAACACCACCGCCCGTGAGATGACATTTACCTTGGTCATGCTGCGGTTATAGAACGGCGAATTCGAGAGGCGTAGCAGCTTCACACTGAGATTGGCATCCTTCAACACCTCTTGCGACAGCTCCATCGCATCGGCGTCGGGGTCATTGCTCATCGAACAGATGTGGTTAACCGAGGCGCTGAACACCGGCAGGTCGCCCAGCTTATCCATTTTGGCGAAGATTTCTTTGATGGTTTGGTCTTTGGTGCCCATTTATGAGTCTAATTACCTTCCGTGAATCAGTATGTTAGCCGAGGCATGGCCACCCTTGGCGGTCTCAACGACAGCGCTCGGCTGTAGACCGCCTCCCTCGTGAACATATAGACAATCTACTCAAATGTCATCGGCCGCGAAGGCCCTGGCTTGACCATCAATCGGCAGAGGCATACTCTGGCAGCCAGCTCAGGAAATTTGGATCAAGCAGAGGGGGAAGAACTATGGATCCGTGGATGGCAATAGTGCTCGTGGCCCTATTCGGCATAGGCCTCGGTTGCGGCATTTTTATGGGGCGCAACAAAGACGACTCCGGCGACAAAATCAAACAACTACAGGGCGACCTGGAGCAGGCCAAGGTCGATATGGATGCGTATCGCAAGCAGGTGGGTGAGCACTTTGGCCAAACCGCCGAATTGTTCAACAAAATGACCTCAGACTACCGCGACCTCTACCAACACCTGGCAGGTGGCGCACAACAACTGTGCGACAGCAGCGTACCGCAAATTCGCAGCCTCACCGCAGACGATGGCAAGGCCGTACTCGAAGGCAGCGCCAAACATCATGCGGAAGAAACCGTGAAGCCTGCGCCAACGGTAGCAGAAAAAAAAACGGCACCTGCTGAAACTGAAACCCAAAGCAAGGCGGATGAAAAGACAGAATCAGTCGCGCCAAACGTCAGCGCCGAAAAAGAAACATCCGATCGTAGCGATGCCGCACGCACCATACACTAAGTGCATCGCTGCTTAGAAAAAGAAGACCGGGCCCAGGCCCGGTTTTTTGCATCTGTCATTAATGATCATCCAAAAGTTAAAGGTGGATGAGCTAACGATAAGTCATAGTCGGCGGGTGACTATCCACAGGGCTGATTACACCTTTGCCTCCTCGATTAACTACATGGGTATAGATTTCGGTTGTCTTAACATCTGAATGCCCAAGTAGCTCCTGAATGGTACGAATATCGTAGCCCTGCTCCAGCAAGCGTGTGGCGAAACTATGGCGAAAGGTGTGAGAACCACAATGCTTGGAAATGTTGGCATCCCGTATCGCCTTTTTAATATTGCGTTGTACAGACGAGTCCATCACGTGGTGGCGCCGAATGGTTTCGCTACGCGGATCTTTTGCAACATTGGCTGCGGGAAAGACAAACTTCCAGCCTAGTTGAAATGGAGCACTGGGATATTTTCGGGCTAAGGCATTCGGCAGATATACGCTGCCATGACCATTGCCCATGTCAAAATTATGGAGGCGTTTAACAAGCTCAATCTGTACTTGAAGAGGCTCCACGACAGACTGAGGTAACACGGTGCGGCGGTCTTTATTTCCTTTGCCATTCCTAACCAATAGATTAGACATGCCGAAATCTACGTCCATTACTCTTAATTTAATACATTCGCTTAAACGCAGCCCACTGCCATACATCAATTTAGCCATTAGTTGATATGGAGCGGAAAGATTATTGATCACAGCGCTCGCTTCTTCGTGTGTGAACACGACGGGAATACGTTGTTGGCGACTGGCGTAACGAATATTCAAATCACCTAAATCACGATGTAAGAATTTTTTATAAAAAAATACGAGCGCGTTTAGTGCAGTACGCTGAGTGTTTTTAGCAACATTACGATTTAAAGATAAATGATTCAAAAAGGCGGTTACGTCAGGAGCTCCCATCTGTTCTGGATGACGCATGTTATGAAAGCGAATGAATTGGGCGATCCATGCCACATAAGTTTGTTCAGTCTTATATGTCAAATCCTGAGAACGGATAAAAAATCTTAAACGATCCAATAGCTTGACCGGAGGTGACGGAATCATCTTAGGAATATCTTCCATAATTCAATCTCTCTCACTAACTGTATGTATGTACAGTTTAAATCAAGAGCGGAATCGGTCAATGTGCGAATATTGCCAAAAGATCAGCGGCCCATGCCGTATATCCAAAACCATATTAATATCTGGCTAAAATAAGTGCTTGAAAAATAAGGGTGGTTTAATAACAGTTAATAGGCTTATAAGGTGGATAGGCGGCAAGGTGATATACAGGCGCTGCCTGTATATCACTTTTTGAAATTCGCCAATGAACTAATAAATGTTTTTAAAACTAGAAGTTATAATTTTATTTGGAACGATTAGAAAATGGATAGGCTGCAGTGTGATAGGTTACACGTGCAGCAAAATAAAACTGTTAGCGGCTGAAGGAGCCGATCATGGCAAGCAAAGCACAGCTAACCGGCATGACCGGGACATTCTTGGTAGCAGCACAACTTTCTGCTCGAGGGTTCATTGCGTCGACGACGTCGCGTAGTGCGGCTGGCGCCGACATACTCGTTACAGACCCCGAGTGCCGGGTGACCTATTCGATTCAAGTGAAGACAAACAGCAAGAAATCAACATGGTGGGTTTTGGGCAACAAGGAGCCACCCAAAGGTAGTAAGTCCCACATTTATGCTTTTGTGAATCTTAGAAAGGGCGAGTCAGGGGATGTAACGGCTGACTATTACTTTGCCCCAAGCACCGTAATCCGCAGGATCGCAGAACAAGGCGACGGGAAGAATTGGAAACCGTATGTGGTGTCGCGACAAAGACTTAATAAATATCATGACAATTGGGGTTTGTTTGAAAATAACCGCTAACAAGGCAAATTCACTCGGACAAATTTCCGCAACGCTCGTTTGTGCTATGAATAGCACAAGCCTTACGTTGTTACAATTTGCCGGTGATTTGCGGCGTTATGTTGCAAGGTACCGATGAGAAAAGCATCTAGATACATGCCCGAATATACACCTTCCAAACCAAGTTTTATTAGTCTTGGGGTGGGTTTACTTGTATTAGGGCTACTGTGTTTTTTCTATATTCAGGTGCTTTACGTAATTATTGGGTTGGTAGTTTTTGTTAGCATTTGGGCATGGATCGATACTCCTAGGGTCAAAGCTCACTACGATGAAATGTTTAAATCTAGAGAGTCATTGTCTATTTGTACATTTGCTCGTGAGTTTGACTGCCATGAGGTAGACACCTGGATAATTAGGGCTGTCTATGAGGAGCTTCAAGAGTTTCTCCCAACCAACAGAACCATTCCTATAAAAGCATCCGATAGTCTAAAAGACGATTTAGGGCTGGATGACGATGATTTAGATATGGATTTGGCGGGAATAATAGCCCAAAGGACAGGTAGATCATTTGAAAACTATGAAGCAAACCCATACTACGGAAAAGTTATTACGGTTAGAGATCTTGTTTTATTTTTTAATAATCAGCCAAAGATTAATGCAACATAACCATACGCTAGTAGGGACCAATTACCGCGTCGGTCGTGCCTCCCTATGCGGCAATTGGCCCCACAGCTGAAACGTTAGCGCTCAACAGGAGGAGGAACCATGGGTTTCGGAGGAATCAGTATTTGGCAGATACTTCTGTTAATCGGATTCGTGTTTTTTATATGGTTTTCGATAAAAATTGCGCGGCACTCATTTGGATTTCTAAACAAGGCAAAGGAATCTAGCGCTGACCCGATAAGCAGTGCGAATGAAGAAGAAGCCTTTGACCTTTCAGATTTCCAATTTGTGGCAGATCGCATGCTTTCGGAAATAGATGTCATCTCTACAGAGGAAGAAATCCCTCTGGATAATCGACACGGCTCAAGCCCTCTTGTAAGTGAGCATGAATTTACAAGAACGGTAACAAACTCATTCATAATCAACAAAAAGCAAATAACAGATGGGAGAATTAAAACAAGCCTATGGACGCTCATAGAAACGGAAGTTCAGAAGAACTTGTCAAAGTCAATTGGCGTTGAGTTTGGGGAGCAAGTCACAAGGCGAGTAACAGTCAAGTTGGAAGCTGCCCCAGGAAAATTGGTGCGCTACAAATTAATCTGGAAACAGAAGAAAAGAGAAGGTACCGCACTGGTCAATGTTGAGAAGAAACAGCTTCAGGTGCCATATAGTTCAACGTTCGGTTTGTTCCATGCCGTTGAGAGCATGCAGACATAATTGCGCTAACAAGGCCATACAGCCGACCCCAAAAACGCTGCGCGTTTTCGGGTCGGCTGATGGCTGGCGTTAGGCTAATTTTAGTAAATCCGCAGCACAATGAAAAAGGAATATTCATGAAGAAAGAAGCAATATTGGCCGGTGCTTTAGCACTGTCTGGATGCTCGATTACAGTACCGTACTTTGAGGACCTTGACCCAAAATATGTATGCGGGGGTAAGCCGAGCCCTTACTGTCAGCCAACATCGAGTGTTCAGTACTCAAAAATCAAGAATGGGTTAGATTATGACGGTGATCCGTCTCATTACTTAGGAAGGAGCTTCACAAGTTTTTTTGAAAGAAACAAATGTGTTGACGCCGATATTACTGAAAATGACGTTGTAATTTCAGAGAATAATAGGGGACAGACCACGTTTTTCCCAAAAAGAGAAGTAAAAACGTGGTCTGTCCCCTATTTCGCCCTATTTCGTGAGTCGCCTGTGCTTGGAAAAATAGGTGATGGTGCTAGTAAATGATCCACATAACAAAGCGCTCAAGCCGTCATTTTCCGCGGCACTTTTTTGCAACTCGCTTCGTTCATTTTTTTGCAAAAAAGCGCCGCATTCAAAATGCAGCTTAGCGCAACGTTAGGTTGCTTGAAACATGTCGCTGAGTCATCGCCCTGTCGCCGAGAAAGACATTCAGATCATTTGCGGCTTTCCGCAAAGCGAGGATGAATTGTTCTTCTTGTTTCCAATGGCAGATTTTCCGTTGGCCCCATCTCAGTTGCAGGACGCAATTGCACAGCGTTCAGACTCAACAGTAGTAGAGCTTGACGGTGAAGTCGTCGCTTTCGCCAACTTCTACCGCTGGGAAGTTGGCGGCTGTTGCTCCATCGGAAACGTCATTGTTTCCTCGGTGGCCCGCGGGCGCGGGGTAGGTCGGTATCTCATCGAACAGATGATTGACCATGCTTTCTCGAAATACCAAGCCGCCGAGGTAACGGTATCGTGTTTCAACCAAAACGTTGCTGGCCTGCTGCTCTACCCGAAATTGGGTTTTCAACCTTATGCAGTCGAGGAACGGAAAGACAAGAAAGGAAATCAGGTTGCGCTTATTCATATGCGGTTGCCGCGAAACGCAACCTAACACTGAGGTCGAGAGGGACGCTCCGCAAGCAAGCGACTATTGAATTTACCTGAAAACGAAATATAACAAGTGACTGTGATTTGTATTAGTTCAAGTTTGAGCTAATAGACATGAGTATGTCGCGGAGGCGCATGAGTCTCCTCCGTAATTCAATAGATGCGATTTAGTTCGAATTTACTCTGCAAGCCTTAAGAGGGTTTGCGTTCCAATATCAAAAAGCTGTGATCAAACTGATTTTTCTCGTCTGCTTGATGATCGTGGCGTTCGATTTCTTGCCACTGTTTGAAATCAATCTCGGGGAACCAGGCGTCGCCTTCAACTTCACCGTGGACGAGGGTTAGGTACAGGCGATCTGCTTGTGGCAGCATTTGTTCATAAAAACTGGCGCCGCCGATAATCATGATTTCATCCACATCGCCAGCCAGTCTAATTGCATCATCGGTGTCGTGGGCGACGGCACATTTTTCAACAAAATAACTACGATCGCGGGTGATGATGATGTTGTCGCGGCCGGGCAGTGGGCGGCCTATGGATTCGTAGGTCTTGCGGCCCATGATGATGGGTTTGCCCATGGTCTGTTGTTTGAACCAGGCCATGTCGCCGGAGAGTTTCCATGGCAGTGCGTTGTTGATGCCGATGACGCGGTTGTCGGCCATGGCGACGATGATGGAGATCTTCATTACACCGACACCTTGGCGGGGATGTGGGGGTGATGTTCGTAACCTTCGAGGGTGAAGTCGTCATAGGTGAAGGCGAAGATATCCTTGATCGCCGGGTTCAGCTTCATGGTCGGTAGCGGCAAGGGCGTGCGTGATAGTTGCAGCTCGGCTTTGTCGAGGTGATCCAGATACAGGTGGGCGTCGCCGAAGGTGTGGACGAAGTCGCCGGGTTCCAGGTCACAGACTTGGGCAATCATCATCGTCAGCAGTGCATATGAGGCGATGTTGAATGGTACGCCGAGGAAGATATCCGCACTGCGCTGATAGAGCTGGCACGATAGCTTGCCGTTGTTGACGTAGAACTGGAAGAAGGTGTGGCAGGCGGCGAGTGCCATGCGGCCTTCGGCGACATTGGCCTGTGGGCTGATGGATTCGTCGGGCAGGTCGGCCGGGTTCCAGGCGCTGACGATCAGGCGGCGTGAATCGGGTTTGGCCTTGATCTGGGCGATGACCTCAGATATTTGGTCGATGCTGCGGCCATCGGGTGTGGCCCATGAGCGCCATTGTTTGCCATAGACCGGGCCGAGGTCGCCGTCTTCGGTCGCCCATTCATCCCAGATGCGCACGCCGTGTTCCTTTAGATAGGCGATATTGGTCTCGCCTTTGAGGAACCACAGCAGTTCATGGATGATCGACTTCAGGTGCAGCTTTTTGGTGGTGACCATCGGAAAGCCTTCGCTGAGGTCAAAGCGCATCTGATAACCAAAGACGCTGACCGTGCCGGTGCCGGTGCGATCTTCCTTGCGGTGGCCGTGTTCGTAAACATGGCGCATTAAGTCCAGATATTGCTGCATGTCAGGGTGTCCGCTTTCCAGTTATCGTTTATCTGTGTCGCTCAGAGGCATCTACTTTTGTGTTGCAACCGAGCCGGCCCGTTTATAGGCGAGCACCATCAGGATGGCGCCGGCGAAGATCATCGGTGCCGACAGGCCTTGGCCGATGGTCAGCCATTGCAGGCCGGGGATGCCGACATAACCATCGGGGTTACGAACAAATTCTACCGAGAAACGGAAGATTCCATAGCAGAGCAGGAAGAGTCCGCTGGCGGCCATGGTGGGGCGCGGCTTGCTGGTGTAGATCCACAGAATAATAAACAACACGATCCCTTCGAGAAAGGCTTCGTATAGCTGCGAAGGGTGGCGGGGGAGGTCGCCGCCATTGGGAAAGACCATGGCCCAGGGCACATCGGTCACTCGGCCCCATAGCTCACCGTTAATAAAGTTGCCGATGCGGCCGGCGCAAATGCCGATGGCGGTCAGGGGCACTATAAAATCGGTGATGCGGAAGAAGGTCTGGTTGATTTTGCGACTGAACATCCAAATGGCGATGATGACGCCGATCAGCCCGCCGTGGAACGACATGCCGCCCTCCCAGACGCGCAAGATCGCCATCGGATTTTCTACATAGGCACTGAAATTATAGAAAAGTATGTAGCCCAGTCGGGCGCCGATGATGAGCCCCATGGCGCAATAGAAGATCAGGTCTGAAACCTGCTCGGGTTTAAGTGGTGTGTGGGGCGCCTTGGCGCGGATCGTGCCCAGCCACCAGGCGGCGGCAAAGCCGATGAGGTACATCAGGCCGTACCAGTGGATTTTCAGCGGGCCGAGATGGAGGGCAACGGGGTCGATATCGGGGTAGGTCAGCATAGGGTGGCTAGTATAACGGAACTGTCAGTTGAGGACACGGCGATCATTGTATCACCAACTATCAAGCACTTAGCGATGAGGGAGGGGGCTGAAATGGTGTTTTATTTTGATTTTGCGGCCGGAAAGCTGGATAATCCGCGGTTCTAAAATTTTTTGGCCTTTCAATTCACTTCAATTTAGGAAGATTACGATATGCATAACGGAGTCTCGGTTACTCAGTTCATCATCGAAGAACAACGTCGCCTGCCAGGCGCGACCGGTGATTTCACCTCTCTGCTGAACGACATCGTCTCAGCCTGTAAGGTTATCTCTAATCTGGTTAACAAGGGTGCGCTGGTTGGCGTACTGGGCACTGCCGGTTCCGAGAATGTTCAAGGTGAAACCCAGAAGAAACTGGACGTCATCACCAACGAAGTATTCATCAAGTCTAACGAGTGGGCTGGCCACTTGGCAGCGATGGCTTCTGAAGAAGAAGATGACATCTACCCGATTCCTGCCCAGTTCCCACGCGGCAAGTACCTGATGTCTTTCGACCCGCTGGATGGTTCTTCCAACATCGACGTTAACATCTCTGTCGGTACCATCTTCTCGATCACCCGTTGCCCAGAAGGCGTGAATGAGCCGACCAAAGAAGACTTCCTGATCCCAGGTAACGAGCAAGTGTGTGCCGGTTACGCGCTGTACGGGCCATCTACCATGCTGGTACTGACCACTGGTAACGGTGTAAATGGTTTTACCCTGGACCGTGACATCGGTGAGTTCATCCTGACTCATCCAAACATGCAAATTCCTGCTGATACTCGCGAGTTCGCGATCAATACTTCTAACCAACGTTATTGGGAAGCGCCAGTACAACGTTACGTTGAAGAGTGTCTGCAAGGTAAAGAAGGTCCTCGCGGTGCTAACTTCAACATGCGTTGGGTTGCGTCTATGGTTGCTGAAGTTCACCGCATCCTGATTCGCGGCGGCATCTTCATGTATCCGAAGGACAACAAGGATCCAGGCAAGGCCGGTAAGCTGCGCCTGATGTACGAAGCCAACCCGATGTCATTCATCGTTGAGCAAGCCGGTGGTGCGTCCAGCACTGGCCGTACTCGTATCCTGGATATCCAGCCAGAAGACATTCACCAACGTGTGCCTGTTATCCTGGGTTCCAAGAACGAAGTTGAGCGCGTAGTTTCTTACCACGCCGAATAAGCTCACTGAGTGATGTGATACCAGACCCCGGCCTTCGCAAGAGGGCCGGGGTTTTTTTATGGGAGCGCCTTTTATCAGGTCATGCGTTAATATGGCGCATCAACATCCAGCGTGAGAACAACCAGACAACATGAAGCTTTCGGTAGTCATTCCTTGTTACAACTCTGCGGCGACGATCGTCAACACGATACCGTCGGTGCTGGTGAGTATTGATGGTTTGGCGGCGGAGGTAATCGTGGTCGATAGCGGTACGGATAAAACTTCGCGTTTGATAGCTGCAGATTATCCGCAGGTCAGATTGATCAAAAGTGATATTCAGTTATTACCCGGCGCGGCACGCAATTTGGGGTGGCGTGCAGCAGTGGGTGAGATCGTTGCGTTTTTAGATGCGGATTGTGTTGTGAGTGATGATTGGGCGGCCAAGATTCTAGAGGCTCACGAGGGTTTGGATGCCGTCGGTGTGAGCGGGTCTTTTAGTGTGTACAACCCCGATGACCTCTGTGGCCAGATTGTATTTGCGGCTGAGTTGGGTGCTTCCTTGTCAGGCCTTGCCGCGCGTTACACGCATTTGGCACCCTCGGGTAACACTTCGTACAAACGATTTGTCTTGGAAGAGGCGGGTGGTTTTGCCGAAGATCGTTGGTGTGAAGATACGATCCTGGCGGCAGGTTTGATTGAGAAAGGTTATAAAATATTTTTCGAGCCGACGATTAACGTTGCGCATATCAATCGAGAAGGCTGGGCTGCATTAAAGGCTGCGATGCATCGTTCGGGTTATCACTCGGCGCAGGCGCGTTACTTTAATCAAATGCGTGGTTCGGCAGTGGCGCATAAGCCTTATTTGATTCCCTTGTTGTTTCCGTACCGTGTGTTGAATTTTTATAAAACGAATATGGCAGGGCGCAATGCCTATATGTCACGTTTGTATCTGGCCTTGCCCTTGGTGCTACTCGCGATGTTGATTTGGACAGTCTCTTTTGCACAAGGCGTGATCGCCGCCAGAAAGTCTAAGCAATCATAATGAACGAACAGCCCACCATCAGTATCGTCATTGCTGTGTATAACGGCGCGCAAACGCTGGCGCGTTGTTTGGATTCGGTGTTTGCACAGACCTATCCACACATCGATGTGGTGGTGATGGACGGTGGTTCGAGCGATGGCACGCTGGCGGTGATTCAACAATACCAGTCGCAGATAAATTACTGGGTGTCTGAACGTGATGCGGGCATCTACAACGCATGGAATAAATCCCTGTCGCACATCAAAGGTGACTGGGTATATTTTCTGGGTTGTGATGATGTGTTTCATGATGCAACTGTGTTGGCATCGATGGCATCGCATTTAAAGCAGGCGCAACAAGATGAGCTGCGTGTCGTGTATGGCAGCGTCAATGTAGTGCGTGACAGTGGTGAGTTGATCGAGACGCGTGGTCGTGATTGGTCTGCGACACAAATGGCGTTTCGTACGCAGGCGATGGCGATTCCGCATCAGGGATGTTTTCATGCGCGCCAATTGTTTGAAGATTATGGTGGCTTTGATGAATCATTGCGCATCTCGGCTGACTATGAATTTTTATTGCGTGAGTTAAAGGATAAAGACGCCTTGTTCGTGCCGGATGTGATCATCGCCGACATGCAGTGGGGTGGTGTCAGCAGTACCTTGAAAGGCGTGATTCAAGTGACAGAGGAAGAGTGTGCCGCCCGTGCCAAACAAGGCCTGCCAAGCGCGAGTGCTTCTACACGTATGAAACTGGTGGTGTTAAAACTATTGCTGCGGTTGTTGCCGTTACTCGGTGAGCAGCGCGTCTATCGAATGCTCGATGCCTATTTGCAGTTTAAGGGCAAGCCGCGGCGTTGGGCTGGTTAAGGTTTTACTGCATAGGCTGACTGCAGGCACTCCATCATCGCCGTGCAGGCGGGGCCGAGTTGGTCGGGGCTGGTGGAGACCAAATTAATCGGAATGCGTTGAGTGCCGCCGCTGTTGAGTTGTAGTGCTACTAGTTCGCCACTCTCGAGATGCGACCTCACTAAGTGTTGAGGTGCGAAGGCAAAGCCGAGACCTGCGCGCAGTGCCTGAACGCCGGTGGCGAAGTGACTGACGGTCAGTCGTTGTTCTGATTCCAGCCAACCCTTGTCCTGTTCGCGTCGTATGCCCGAATCGCGAATCACGATCTGCCGCGCCTGACGTAAATCCTCTTCGGTCAGTTCTGCGTCTATCTTTGCCAGTGGATGTTGGTGATGGACGACCGGGATCTTCACCACGTCGCCCAGCGGACGGGCAAGAAAACCGGGCGGCACGCGGCCGGTCAGGGCCAGATCGGCGCGGCGTTCGAGCAGGGCCTCATCGGTGCCGGAGAGGGTGGTCTCCAGCAGTGTGATGCGGGTGTGAGGGGCGACGGCCGAGAACTGCTGCAGGGCGTGGAGCATGGGCTGCATGTCGACGATGGCATCGATGGCGATGGTCAGCTTGCGCTCCCAGCCATCGGCCAGGTGTTGGGCGGTCAGTTCGATGTCGCTGGCCAGATTGAGCAGTTGTTTGGCGCGGCGGTACAAGACCTCACCGGCACGGGTCAGCTCGGCCTTACGCCCTTGGGTATGGAAGGCCGGGCTGGGCAGGCGTGCCTCCAATTGGGCGATGGCGTAGCTGACGGCAGACTGGCTTTTGTTTAGCGCCTCGGCGGCACGGGCGAAGGAGCCATGGTCGACGACGGCGACGAGGGTGCTCCAATATTCGATCGGAATGCGGGGGTTGTGGTCAGACATATCTAAAAACCTGATCAATTAATGCAAATAACTGCGACATTTGATCGGTATTGTAGGCCTATGATGTTGTTGTTCCAAGATAAAACGGAGAAACAACATGAATATTTTGCGAGTGGACAGCAGCGTCTTTGCCGAAGGTGGGGTCTCTCATCAGTTGGCGGACGAGCTGATCGCGGCCCTGCTGCAGCCGGGTGACAAGGTGGTCAACCGTGATCTGGCGGCGGAGGGTGTGCCCCATGTCGATCCGGCGCGGATGCAGGCGCTGGGCACGGCGGCGGCGGATCGTAGCGAGCGCCAGCAGGCGATGGTCGACTATGCCGATGCCCAGATCGAGCAGGTGCAGCGGGCCGATGTATTGGTCATCGGTGTGCCGATGTATAACTTTTCAGTGCCATCGGTGTTAAAGGCCTGGTTCGATCATATTGCCCGTGCCGGGGTGACGTTTGAATACACCAGCGCCGGGCCGCGTGGCCTGTTGCAGGGCAAGCGTGCATTTGTGATCACCACCCGCGGCGGCCTGCATCGGGGCCAGCCTTCGGATACACAGGTGCCGTTTATCCGTAATTTTTTGGCATTCATCGGCATCAGTGATGTCGAGGTGATCTACGCTGAGGGGTTGAATATGGGCGGTGACCAGCGCGAGCAGGGCCTGAGTGAGGCAAGACAGATGATGGCCGCAGCGTTGGCCACACCAGCATAAGGAATAACGAACATGACAACGACAGTACGCACATTGCAGGAAGTGATTCAGGGCCGGGCGACCTCGGATGGTGCCGGTGTCAAACTCACGCGCATCTTCGGCGGCCGCGGCCCCGAGCGCTTCGATCCGTTTTTGATGCTCGATGCCTTCGGCTCGGACAAGGCCGATGATTACATCGCCGGGTTCCCGCCGCATCCGCATCGTGGCTTCGAGACCGTGACCTACATGTTGGTCGGCAAGATGCTGCACGAAGACCACATGGGCAACAAAGGACTGCTCAATGGCGGCGATGTGCAGTGGATGACGGCTGGTCATGGTGTGATTCATTCAGAGATGCCGCAGCAGGAGTCCGGTCGGCTGTCCGGTTTTCAGTTGTGGCTCAATCTGCCGGCACGCGACAAGATGAAGCCGCCGTCTTACCGCGATGTGCCCGCGGCGCAGATCCCCGAGCGCACGGTGGATGGCAGTTATTACAAACTGATCGCCGGTGAGCTGAGCCTGGCCGGTGAGACCTTGCGTGGTGTGATCGAGGCCGATGCGACCGATCCGTTCTTCCTGGATCTGCACCCGGCGGCCGGGGTCGAGTTGGTGTTGCCGATCAAGGCCGGTTACACGGCGATGGTCTATGTCTATCAGGGTGGAATTCAATTGGCCGGTGTCGAGCGGCCATTGATGCAGGGCGAGTTGGGCCTGCTTAGTCGTGATGGCGAACTGCGTTTTACCGCGGGTGAGGATACGCGTTTGCTGGTGCTGGCGGGCAGGCCGCTGGGCGAACCGATCGCCCAGTACGGACCGTTTGTGATGAACACCCAGGCCGAGATCGAGCAGGCCATCAGCGATTATCGCAATGGCCGCCTGACCCGGATGGATGTGGCTTAGTGGTGCCCGTGGTGGCCCGTGTCCTCTTTGGGCGCGTGGCCGCCGTGATGGCCGTGGTCCATGTTGTGTTTGCGCATGTCGCGCACTTCGAAGCGCTGCACCAGCTCGTCACCGTTGTCGAAGCCGAGGCTGATGTCGACCTTGTCGCCGGGTTTCAATTCCTGAGTCAGTTTCATCAGCATCAGGTGCAGGCCGCCGTGTTGTAGTTTGACGCTGCCGTGGCTGGGGATGTCAACGCCATCCTGCGCGATCATCTTGCTCATGCCGTCCTGTTCGACGGTGGCGTGTAGTTCAACCTTGCCTGCGACCGGGCTGCTGAAGTGGGTCAGGCGCACGGTATCGTGACCGTGGTTTTCCAGTTCAAAAAAACCGGCCGTGACCTGGGTCATCGGCGGTGGTGCATTGACGTAGGCGTCTTTGATGATGATCTCCGCCTGGGCCGCGCCCATCGCGATGCTCAGTCCGAGCAGGGTCAGTATCCGTTTCATAACAAACCTCGGGTTGGTTTTGGTGTCGGTGAAATGTCACGAGTTTATCACTGTTGCGACAATCTGCCGCCTGCCCGTTACAATCCGCCCATGCCTGACCATCACCTCAATAGCGACTGGAATCATCGCCTGCTCACGCTCGATCGTGGCCTGTTGGCCTTGGCCCACCTGTGGCGGCCGCAACCCTTCAAGGGGCGGCCGGATTGGTGTGCGGCCTACCCCGAACTGACACAGGCGGTGCTGGCACTCAGCGACGAACAGCTAGCATCACTGTTGGCCGATGGGATGTTGGCCGCGGATTGGTTGTGCTCGCAGCTGCCCACGGCCGAGGCCGAACAACTGCGGGCGATGCAGCAGGCGGCGCGGTTGGCGCAGGTGCAAGCCGCTGCTCCGAATGAAGATTGCACCAGCGACAGCCCACACTGGCAGTGGGATGTGCCGGGGCGCAAGTGGGCGCAGATCACCGCCTTTGCCGATGCGCTTGACGCCGTGCGTGCGCCGCTGCTGGAGTGGTGCGCGGGCAAGGGGCATTTGGGCCGTTTGCTGGCGGCGCGCAGCGGGGCCGAGGTGCTGAGCCTGGAGCGGGACGCGGCCCTGTGCGAGCACGGCCGGTCCTTGGCGACGCGCAGCCGCGTCGCGCAGCGCTTTGAGGTGTTGGATGTGCTGACGCCACTGGCGCGCGGACATCTGGCCGGGCGACATGCCTTGGCCCTGCATGCCTGTGGTGAGCTGCATCGTCATCTGCTGCGCGAATCGATCGCGGCCGGTGTCGCGGCGCTGGATGTGGCGCCGTGTTGTTACCACCTGGGGGCGGGCGAGGTTTATCGCGCCTGGTGTGACGGGCCGCAGCTGCCATTGACGCGTGATGATCTGCGACTGGCAGTGACGCAGACCACCACCGCCAGTGGCCGCGAACGGCGCAAACGCGATCAGGAGATGGCGTGGAAACTGGGCTTTGCCGCACTGCGTCGTCGCAGCACGGGTGATGACGGTTATCAGCCAATACGCCCGATCGACAAGGCCTGGCTGACGCTGGACTATGAAGGTTTTTGCACGCAGCTGGCCGTGCGCGAAGGTCTGAGTTTGACCGGGCTTGGTGCGATCGACTGGGCGCGTTGTGAGGCCGAGGCCTGGCAGGCCCAGCGAGAGGTGATGCGGCTGGGCGTGGTGCGGGCCGCGTTCGCACGTTTCATCGAGATGTGGCTGGTGCTGGATATGGGCTGTTACCTGCAACAACACGGCTATCAACTGACACTGCGCCTGTTTTGTGCACCGGAGCTGACGCCGCGCAACATCCTGCTGTCGGCGCGGAGGGACACATGAGCATCGACGATAAATCCCTGCACCTGTCGGCGCGGGTGGCGATCCCGTTGGCCGAGATCGAGTTGACCGCCATGCGCGCCGCCGGCCCCGGTGGTCAGAACGTCAACAAGGTCGCGACGGCGATCCATCTGCGTTTTGATGTCGCGGCCTCATCGTTGCCAGAGAGCTACAAAGAACGGCTGCTGCAAAAACGCGACCGGCGCATGACGGAAGACGGCGTGATCGTGATCAAGGCCCAGCGTTATCGCAGCCAGGAGCGCAATCGCGAAGATGCGCTGCTACGGCTGGCCGAGCTGATCCAGGCGGCGATGGTGGTGCAGAAAAAACGCCGCGCCACGCAGCCGTCCAAGGCCGCCAAACAGCGGCGCCTGGAGAGCAAGACCAAGCAAGGCAAACAGAAGGCCTTGCGCCGTAAGGTGGATTGGTAACGGCGGCGGGTAGTTAGAACTCGGTACCCAGCTCGAGCATGACGCTGCGACCCTCACGCGGAAAATCATCCTTGCCCGGACCGTTGTTGGGGTCGAAGGCCTCGCGGTCAAACAGGTTCTTCACCAGCAGCGCGCTGTGCCAGCCTTGGCTGGCTTGGTAACGCAGACTGAGGTTGGTGAGCGTGTGATCGGCGATGCGGTCACGGCCATCACCGACGGGGCGTTGGCGATGGCTGACCCACTTGCTTTGGCCATACAGGGACCAGGCGCTAGTCATCTGCCAGAAGGCGGCCACAAACAGCTGGCGGGCGGGGGCGTCAGCGACATCGGCGCCGCTGAGTTCATATTCGGCCTGTTGCCAGTTGGCGTTGGCATCGAGACGCAGGGGGCGGCTGATCTGCCATTGTGCCTCCAGTTCGAGGCCATGTCCCTGCTGGCCGCCGAGGTTGGTGGCGCGGTTGACGTTGGCCGACGGGTCGGTGCGATAGACGATGGCGTCATCGATATCGTACTGATAAAGGTTGGCGATGGTGTGCAGATCAAACGTGGGCTCGTAGATCACCATCAACTCGGTGGTGTTGATGGTCACCGGGTTCAGATTGGGGTCGCCCCAGGTCGAGGGGTTGTTGATCAGGTACAGCTCGTTGAATGACGGCGCGCGGAAGGCCTCACCATAGAGCAGTTTGGTGGTCAGGTTGTGGCGCGTGGCCCATACCAGTGCGGCGCGTGGGTTGGTGGTGCTGCCGAAGTCTGAATAGCGGTCGTAACGCAGGCCGGCGGTCAGCATCCAATCGGGCAGAAACTGCCACTCATCCTGCAGTGAGACATGCCAACGATTGCGTTCTTTTTTCGGAGTATCGTAAAAGTGCGAGGGACCGCCGTCGATGTAGGTCAAGGTACCATCGACGACGGGCTGGGTGCCGTCGATGATGCCCTTGCCAAAGTTCTTGTGTGAATATCCACGCGCAGAGATGTGGGTGCTGCCAATGCCGAGGCGCCAGCGTTGATTGGTAAACCCTTCAAAGATCGAGCTGGTTTCAAATTCCCGTGTTGCCATATCCGCCGAAGGGTAGCCGTGCATGCCGTCGGTGAAGGTGACGAGGCCGACAGGGTTTGCGAAGTCGACGTTGCCATCGCTGTTGATGGGCAGTTTGGCGCCGGGTGGAAACAGCATGTAACGGCGGCGCAGTTCCTGTACCGAATAGCTCAGATGGGTGTTGAACGACCAATCTGTCGTTAGCTGTTCTTGGTACTCGAGGGCGATTTGGCTGGAGCTATAGTCCTCGCTGCCGACGGCGTTGGGGTCCAGGGCATAGGTGGCGTTGGCGCCGTTGCCGCTGTCACGCACCTGCCAGCGCCACAGATCGACCGACCAGGCGCCGTGTTTCAGATTCAGATAGCTGTTGAGCGTTTCGCCTCCAGTCGCCAGCGGGCCGGGGGCGAGACTGGCCGTGGTGTTGAAGGTTTTGTCGAGGCTGTTCTGCAGGTCGCGCTCTATGATGCGACTGCGGTCGCCGTCGGTCTTGCCTACGTCCAGATTAAAGGCAAGTTCCCAGTCGCCATAGTGGCCGCCGTGTTGTAGCCAGGCCTGTTGGCTGTCGAATGAGCCGCTGCGGATGCCCGTGTGGTTACCGTTCAGGTCGTTGGCGTCTTTGGTGATGATGTTGACGACGCCGGAAAAGGCATCGGCGCCGTAGACGGCCGAGCCGGGGCCGCGAATGATTTCGAGACGGGCGATGTCCTGGGTGTGCATGTCGAAGGCATTGAACGGGCCGCCACTGGTGGGTTGCTGGATCGGGATGCCGTTGCGCATGAACAATAATTCGGCGGCGCCGCCGGTATGGATGCCGCGGATCGAATACGCGGGCTGCATGCCGATGTAGGCGAGCGGATAGACGTGGATGCCGGGCACGGTGTCGAGCACCTGGCTGAGCTTGGTGGCGCCCATGTTGCGGATCTGCTCGGCGGTGATGATCGTCGCGACGGAGGGTGCGCGCGTCAGCGGTTGTTCGGTGCCGGTCGCGATCGACAGCAGCAGGCTGTCGTTAAAGGCAGGCAGTTCTGCGAGGCCAGGGGCCGCGTAGAAGGTGGCGGCGATCAGAAGAACGGAAGTACGAAGGTGTTTCATGCTGCTAATGGTGGTTCCTAAATGTTGCGGGCAAATATTAGCATATTCTGCTTGGGCCTAGGTTGGGTTGGCGCGAGATGGCGTCGCTCGCTAGGCAGATATTTCCATTAAAAAATCAATGATTTTTACGCTCGTATCCGCCAGCCCTTTGTAGGATTTAACGGCCGGAGTCATGCTAGTGATAGTGCTGCACAGCACACGGCGTTGTTCGGTATCCAGGGTGGTCACATCGCGGTGATAACTGCGGATGGTAAACAGCAGCGCGCGTTGTTCGGGCAGGCCGGTGGTGGTCTGGCGTTCGATGCGCAGATACAGACGTGGCTGGGCCGGATCGAAGGCGCGGCCACGCCACGCGTCGGCATCGACCCCGGCGGGTGGCAGTGGGTGGTGGTTGAGTCGTGTGTCGGTGGCCAGGCCCCAGGCGAAGCGTTCGAATGGGCCCTTGTCGATCAGGCTGTGAACCAGTTTTTCGCTGTGGCGGTTGATGCGCTCCATCGCCGGGATCGGCGCGTGGGCGTGCAGAAAACTGTGGTCGAGCTTGTCCTGCGCCGCCCAGTGGTTGGGGGCGCACAGGTGCAGATAGCTGATGCGGTCGCGGCCCCGGTCATCGACCTCGATGATCGCCAGGTCTTCCTGGATCTGGCAGCAGAGGGCGTCGAGGCTGTCGTGGTACGGAGAGGTCGCGGGCAGCGCCCAGTTCTCATCGAAGGTCAGTGTCTCTGCACTGAGCGCACAGTGGAGTGTGTGGTCGTCGAGGCTGAACAGCGCCGGATGTTCGTGGCGCAACTGTTGCACGATCAGCGCACAGGCGGCTGCCTCGGTGGCGGGTGTCAGGTTGGCGCGGCAGACATATTTGTCGAAGTGTTCGTCGCGGGCATCGAGTTTGTTTTGCCGATACTGCGGCCACTGTTGGTCGAGCTGGAAGATCTGGTCGAGCGGGTGATGGCTGCTGGCGGGCAGCGGCCGCAGCCCGGCGCTGAACTCAAACGGCCGCGCCGACAGCGGAAAGTAGCTCAGCGGCGCGGGCAGGCTATCGACGGGATGAGCCATGGGCCGCGCTGAGCCTATTTGGCGCTGAGGGCGCTCTGGTCGAAGTGGATACCGTCCCAGCCGAACTGCATGAAGTTGCGGATGTTCATGTGGTCATCGCCGTTCGGGTGTGGCAGTACGTGGTCGCGGTAAAAATGGCCGAAGCAGGCGAGGGTCTCGTCCTGCGTCAGCTCGTTGAGTTGGGCGAAGGCGAAGATCTTGCACGAGCCCTCGTTTTTGCCCGCCTCGTTGACGACCTGCCCCTCGCCGCGGCCGTTGCTGAAACGGCTGGGGCGATAGTTGTAGTCCTGCGCGATGGTGGCGATGACGTCGTTGAACTCAACGCTGTCCGGCGCGGTTTTGAGGCGGGCGATCAGCTCGGCGGTGTTCATCACAGACATCGTTTACGAAAACTTGTGTTTGATGTCGGACAACAACTCACCGGCGCTGACGACGATGGCGTCGGTTTCGCGATCCGGACAGACAGTGGCCAGCAGGCCGTCGTTGTCCATGCCGGGCAACCAGGTCTCCATCCAGTCATCAAAGCTGATGGCGACGGGTTTGCAATCAGACAACTCGCCTTCCACCCACAGCTGGGCCAGTTCGGCGTGTGGCCACACCGGCAGTTGTTCGCCGTCTTCGTCGTCTTCGGGGATCACAAACCAGCCATCGTCGCTGGCCAGGCCCCAGACCTCGCGCAGTTCGATGATCTGAGTGATGAAATAATCGTAGCGTTGCTCGGCAGGCATGGCGTTGATCGCGTCCAGTTGTTGGGCGCTGAATTTGGATTCGGACATGGGATACGGCTCGGAAATGGAAAACGCCTATTATAGTGGCGTCGGCGGGGCGGGGCCACAAAAAGCGCTGTGGCCCTAAGTGCGTGGCGGCTTCGCCTCTGTGGCATAGTCGATGCAGTAGTCCAATTGGGTAAAACCGGCATCCCTGTTGGGAGCGTGTTGTGGGCGCAGTGCAACGGTGTTTTCTAAATCGCCGAACAGCGGCAGGCCCCGGCCGAGCACAATCGGCATCTGTGAAATGCTGAGGTGGGTCAGGGCTTGCTGGCGGATAAACGAGGCGGCGAGCAGGCCACCGCCGACCAGCCATAAATGCTGAATGTTTAAAGCGCGCGCCTGGGTGAGGGTATCGCTGACGCTGCGCCCCGGTTGCAGGTTGCACCCCTCCATCGCGTCAAACTCGCGCTGACTGCAGACCCAGGTGGGTTTGTCTTGATACGGCCAGGCGCCATGTTTGACGATGAAGTCATAGGTATTGCGGCCCATGACAATGCCGTCGACCGTGGCGTAGAACTGCTCGTAACCGGTGTTTGTTTGGTCAATATTCAGCGTATCTAGCCACGACACATCGCCGTCGGGGCGGGCGATGAAACCATCCAGGCTGCTGGCAACATAGTAGGTGACGTTCATATCGTGGGCGCTCGTAGAGAATCTGATGGGGGCTGATTATAGCGGGCTGTGATGAACGTGCGATTCGAGATATGGCGACGATTCTTCTAGTCTTCTTTTATCTCTTTCAAGGCAAACAAGTGATGGTCTTTGATATCCCAGCGGCGTATTTGAGTGATGCCGATCTGCATGCGGAACTGGCGACATTGCGCGGATGGATGGTGGGTGATGGCGCGCCGGCGGAGGATGCCGAGGCAGTGCGTTGGCGCGGCTGTACGTGGGCGGTGACGCAGCGGTGTCGTTTGTTGCAGGCAGAGCTGGCGCTGCGGGGGGAGACTTTTGTCGAGATGGATGGGTTGGCCGAATCGGTATCATTGCCACCGGTGTGGCCGACGCGCTATCGGGAACCGCCGCATCGCCAATATCAATTGTTACGCGAGCGTTATCGCCGAGGCGCGGCGGGGCGCATTCCGCCGCCGGATCATCCGCAGCAGCTATGGCGGCAGCACAAGTATTCGGTCATGGCGCGTGATACGGCGCAATACCAGGCCATCGGCCGTGCGCTGGCGGGCAAGGCGTTGAGCTTCGATGTCTTGGCCGAGCAATTGGTGGCGTTACTTGGTGTGGCGCCGAGTCTGGGCGGGGCACGCAACGCCGTGCAGCACATGTGGGGCTATGTGTCGGCCGCCGCGCCCGGTCACGATGTCGAGGCCATGTCGGTCAAACAGCTGTTGCGCGCCACCCAGGTCTACGCCAGACAAACTGATCAGGCCTATATCCAACACTCCACCGCCCTGAGTGAGTTGATGGTCTGGTTGTAACGATTTGTGTTGTTGTATGGTGGATAGACCATAGAGTCTGGAGGTGTGACGATGGACGGCACGGTGATCAAACTACTGCTGGACTACCCTTGGATCGGGATGCTGATCGCCCTCGCAGTGTTCGGCGCTTTGTTTTTGTTGAAGAAGAAACTGGCGGTGTTGATGCAGCCGCCGCGGGATGAGAATCGGCCACCTGACTGATCACTAGAGAAAAAGGGGCGAGTGATTCGCCCCTTTTTTGTATCAGCGCTTGAGACTGGCAAACGCCGCGGCCATTGCGCCTTGCGGTTGGCTCTCCTGGCGGGGATTTTGTTTTTGTTTGTGTTGTGGGCCGCCGCGCATGTTGGCGGCCTTTTCTTCTTTGATGCGTTCGCCGCCGTCGGATTGTTTTTTCATGCTCAGCGCGATGCGTTGGCGTTTGAGGTCGACATCGAGTACACGCACGCTGACGACGTCACCGGCCTTGACCACTTCGCGTGGGTCGCTGACGTATTTGTCGGCCAGTTCGGAGATGTGGACCAGGCCGTCCTGGTGCACGCCGATGTCGACGAAGGCGCCGAAGTTGGCGACGTTGGTGACGACGCCTTCGAGCATCATGCCTTCTTTCAGGTCGCTGACCTTTTCGACGCCTTCCTTGAAGGTGGCGGTGGTGAACTCGGGGCGTGGGTCGCGGCCGGGTTTGTCGAGTTCGCTCAAGATGTCGCGCACGGTCGGTTCACCAAAGGTTTCGTCGGTGAATTTTTTCGGGTCGAGTTTTTTGAGGAAGCCGCTGTCGCCGATGATGTCGCGCAGGTCTTTGTTCGATGATTCGGCGATGCGTTGCACGACGGGGTAGGCCTCGGGGTGGACGGCGGAGGCGTCGAGCGGGTTGTCGCCGTTCATGATGCGCAGGAAGCCGGCGGCCTGTTCGAAGGCCTTGGCACCGAGGCGGCTGACGTTGAGCAGCTCTTTGCGATTTTTGAAGGCGCCGTTGCTGTCGCGGTAGTCGACGATGTTTTGCGCCAGCGTGGTGTTGAGACCGGCGATTTGGGCCAGCAGTGCGGCGGAGGCGGTGTTGACGTCGACGCCGACGGCATTCACGCAGTCCTCGATCACGGCCTCCAGCGACTTGGCCAGTTGCGACTGGTTGACGTCGTGCTGGTATTGGCCGACGCCGATGGCCTTGGGTTCGATCTTGACCAGCTCGGCCAGTGGGTCCTGCAGGCGACGGGCGATGGAGACGGCGCCGCGGATCGAGACGTCGAGGTCGGGGAATTCACGGGCGGCCAGTTCGGAGGCGGAGTAGACCGAGGCACCGGCTTCAGAGACCATGATCTTGGTCAGCTTGAGATCCTTGTGTTGTTTGATCAGGTCGGCGGCCAGCTTGTCGGTTTCGCGCGAGGCGGTGCC
>DHYU01000058.1 GCA_002415485.1 Proteobacteria bacterium UBA5122 | reverse complement strand
TGTGAACTACATTGGGAAATGCGCTGTTCGGGATGAAAGTCCCTCATCCGTTATTTATTTTTTTTACAGACGATGAAATGTACTTTGTTTGTGGTGATGAGGCCGATCTGAACTATTTGCGCGGAGGCATAGGTAAGCGCCAAAGAGGCGAAGGATGAGATACCTCTTTTTTATAGGCGTAGATTTTTGTCAGTACAGTGATGCAGCGCAAGCTGGCGGTGTGTGTTAGGGGCTGTGAACAGACCCAGCCCCTAACGTCCAGTGCGAGTTAGCTGCCGCAGGGGCTAGACCTGTGATCTTACAAACTGAATATCCAGGATCTGCATGTAGGTCACCAGGCCTGCGTCTTGTATCGGCAGCACGTAGGCATCTTCACCTGATTCATTGTGATGGGAGTGCCACCAGCCGGGTGGTGTGATAAACACGGAGCCAGAGGTCCACATAGCCTTGACCGGGTTGATGATATAACCCTTGTCGTCGATCTCTTTGCCGATCAGTGTGTAGGTGTTCTCGCCAGCCGAGACACAAAAATCGATGGCGACCGAGTTGTGGCGGTGCGGTAGTTGTGTCGCGCCTGCGGGCAGGATGTTGTAGAGCGACCACAGCGTGTGGGTCATGGTCTTGGTCAGCGGGCAGGCCGGGTTGCCGAGCAGGATGCCGATGCGGTTGCGCGTCAGCGCATCATCGCTGTTACGCTCGGCCATCAATTTTTCGGTGATCTGCTCGTGCGTGAACAGCACGGGTTTAAAGCGCTGGGCATTGGGTGTGACGCCGAGGTATTTGAGTACCGGTGAATCGGTGACCCAATAGATGGCGGTGTCTTCGCTGGCGACGTGTACGGTGCCTTCGGTGGTGGGCACGACGAACAGATCGCCGGTCTTCCATTCGGTGATGCCCCATTCGCTTTCGGTGTGGCCTTTGCCGCGGATTACGTAAAACATCTCCGAGCTGGCGTCGGCGCTGGTGGCGAGTGTGTCACCGGCGCAGATGCGCAGGAAGTGCGCCATCAGATTGGGTGTTGTGGCCGGGTAGTCGGTCTTGAGGCAGTCGGCCATGTCCAGCGGGATGATGCGGGTGTTGCCTTGTTGGTGCAGGGCGGCGTCAAAGGCGCGGATCTCAACCTGAGGCATGTCGGGGTTGTTGGCGGACATGTATTCAAAGAACTGGGCGTCGCGGCTCCAGCTGTCGTTGGTCAGATTGCTGGCTGGCGTCAGGGCAGGCTTGCTCATGGAAATACCTCGTTAGGACGAAGGGTGAAACGGACGCGAATTTTAGCAAAATTTGCGTATTGGCGTTTGGGATTTGCTTTGTCCTACACTGGCGCATGAGTGCAAATGGAGTGCAGATCTTTCGATGAAAAAACAACACACGATACAACTTTCGATCGGCGGCATGAGTTGCGCGGGCTGCGTGTCTGTCGTCGAACAGGCCTTGCAGAAGGTGGCGGGCGTGGCGACGGCGGCGGTGAATTTTGCCGAGCATACGGCGGAGGTGACGGGAGACGTGACGGCCGATGCCTTGGTGCAGGCGGTGGTCGATGCCGGTTACGAGGCGGCCGAGTTGCGTGACCCGGCCAAGGAGGCGCAAGCGCGGGCGGCGGCCGAGGCGGCGGAGTATCGCGGCCTGATGAGGCGGGCGGCGCTGGCCGGGGGCATCGGCGCACCGTTGATGTTGATGGATTGGGCGGGCGCGATGCCGATGCTGGGCAGCAGTGGCGGTCGCCTCTTCTGGTTGGTGATCGGTGCCATCAGTCTGCCGGTGATGATCTATAGCGGTGGTCGTTTTTTTCGTGGTGCGTGGAAGGCGTTTAAGAATCACAACGCCAACATGGATACGCTGATCGCGCTCGGCACGGGCAGTGCGTGGTTGTTTTCGATGGCGATTACCGTGTTGCCGACGTTGGTGCCGGAGCAGGCGCGGCATGTCTATTTCGAGGCGGCGGTGATTATTATTGCTTTGATCAATCTCGGTTCGGCCCTGGAGCTGCGTGCACGCGGCAAGACCTCGGCCGCGATCCAGCGTTTGATCGGCCTGCAGCCGCGCACGGCGCGGGTGGTGCGTAATGGTGAGGAAGTGGATATCGCCATCGAACAGGTCGGCCTGAACGAGACCTTGCGTGTGCGCCCCGGCGAGAAGATTGCGGTCGACGGTGTGATCATCGACGGCGGCGCCAACATCGATGAGTCGATGCTCAGTGGCGAGCCGTTGCCGGTCAGCAAACAGGTCGGTGATGAGGTCAGTGCCGGCACGCTCAATACCACCGGGACCTTTTTATTCCGCGCCACGCGCATCGGCAAGGATACGGTGCTGGCGCAGATCATCGACATGGTGCGGCAGGCACAGAACACCAAACCCGAGATCGGCCGTTTGGTCGACAAGGTGGCGGCGGTGTTTGTGCCGGTGGTGATGATCATCGCGGTGCTGACGTTTATGGTCTGGCTCAATTTCGGCCCCGAGCCGAAGGCGGCCTATGTGCTGCTGACGACGATGACGGTGTTGATCATCGCCTGCCCGTGTGCGCTGGGGCTGGCGACGCCGATCTCAATCATGGTCGGCGTCGGTAAGGCGGCGGAGTACGGTGTGTTGATCCGCAATGGCGATGCCTTGCAGCAGGCGCGGCGGCTGACGACGGTGGTGCTCGATAAGACCGGCACCGTCACCGAGGGTCGGCCGCGGCTGGTCGCGATCGAGACTGCGGGCACGTGGCAGGCCGATGAGGCGCTGCGGTTGGCGGCCAGTCTGGAGCAGGGGTCGGAGCATCCGCTGGCGGCGGCGCTGTTGGCCGAGGCTAAGGCGTGTGGTCTGGGCTTGGGTGAGGTGCAGGGGTTTGCCGCGGTGTCGGGGCATGGCGTGAGCGGTCAGGTCGACGGGCGCCGGCTGCTGCTGGGTAATCAACGCCTGTTGGCGCAGCATGGCGTCGAGCTGGCGGCCTTGGCCGAGTCACAGGCGAACATGAGTGCCCGTGGCGAGACCGCCGTGCACCTGGCGGTCGATGGTCAGCTGGTCGCGCTGCTGGCGATCGCCGATGCGATCAAGGCCGATTCGAAGGCGGCGATCCAGCGCCTGCAACGGGCGGGTCTGGAGGTGGTGATGCTGACCGGCGACAATGCACGCAGTGCGCAGGCGGTGGCGGCGCAGGTGGGCATCGATCATGTGCTGGCCGAGGTCTTGCCGGGAGATAAGGCGGCCAAGGTGCGCGAGTTGCAGCTGCGGGGCGTGGTGGCGATGGTCGGCGATGGCATCAATGACGCGCCTGCGCTGGCCCAGGCCGATGTTGGCTTTGCCATCGGCAGCGGCACCGATGTCGCGATCGAGAGTGCCGACGTGGTGTTGTTGCGTGATTCGCTGCACGGCGTGGCCGATGCGATCGAGATCTCGGCGGCGACGGTGCGCAACATCAAACAAAACCTGTTCGGCGCCTTTGTCTACAACACGCTCGGTATTCCGGTGGCGGCCGGGATTCTGTTTCCGCTGACCGGCATGTTGTTGAACCCGATGATCGCCGGTGCGGCGATGGCGGCCTCATCGCTGACCGTGGTGAGCAATGCCAATCGTCTGCGACTGTTTAAACCCTCGAAGGTAAGCCTATGATGCTGTTGTTGAATATGTTGGCGCTGGCGTTGATCGTCTTTATCGTCTGGTGGTTTTGGTTGGCGCGACCTTAGGCGCCGACCACTTCTCCGTCACAAACTTGTAGCACATGCGGTTATAATAGCTGGCTATGCGTGGTGGCCGCCGCAGTGCGGTCATGATGTGGTATTGAGAATTGCGGAGAGTTCAGTATGGCGGTATCGGCCAGTCGGCGGGCGGTAATCACTCTTTTTTCAGGCGAAAACTGTGCATATAGCCATCGTGCACGGATCGTGTTGAATGAAAAAAATATCACGGCGGATGTTGTCTGTGTGCGAGAAGAGGCGCTGCCGGAAGATGTCATTGAACTGAATCCCTATCAAAGCCTGCCCACGCTGATCGATCGTGATCTGGTGTTGTATAACTCACGCATCATCATGGAATATCTGGATGAGCGTTATCCGCATCCACCGCTGCTGCCGGTGGACCCCGTCGCCCGCGCCCAAACCCGTACCTTTCTCTATCGCATAGAGCGTGACTGGTACAGTCTGTTGCCGGACCTGACAGCACGCGGCGCCAAACAAACGGAAGCAGCGAAAATCTTGCGCGATGGTTTGATTGCGATTGCTCCGATCTTTGAACAAAAGCCCTTTTTCATGAGCGAGGAGTTTTCGCTGGTGGATTGTTCACTGGTGCCGCTGTTGTGGCGCCTGCCGGCATTTGGCATCGAAATGCCCAAACAGGCCAAACCCTTGCTCGCCTATGCCGAGCGTATGTTTGCCCGCCCTTCATTTGCAGAGTCTCTGACCGGGACCGAGAAAGCCATCCGTTCAGGAAGGTAGAGGACGATTTAATGGTATCTTCGCGACCTTATTTGATTCGCGCGATTTATGACTGGATAGTCGACAGCAATCTCACGCCCTACATCCTGGTGGATGCCGAGGCGGCGAATGTGACGGTGCCAACGGAGTTTATCCAGGAAGGCCGCATTATTCTGAACGTTGGTCCCAATGCGGTGCGTGGTCTAGAGTTAAATAACGACTGGGTGATGTTCAGTGCCCGTTTCAGTGGCGTGTCGATGGATGTGAGTCTGCCACCGACGGCAGTGCTCGCGATCTACGCCAAAGAAAACGGTCGCGGCATGGTCTTCAATGAAGAAGAGTTTGGTGAAGACGAAGACACGCCGCCTGATGAGCCACCAAGCGGCGGCGATGCACCGGGCAAGGGGCGTCCCAGTCTGCGTGTGGTGAAGTAAACAGCGATAAGCAGCAGGTGTCAGTATGGTCGCGATTGTTCTGGGTGACATTACAAAACTGAAGGTCGATGCCATCGTCAACGCCGCCAATAATGAGCTGACGGCGGGTAGCGGTGTCTCCGGCGCCATCCACCGAGCAGCGGGCAGCGATATGACCAGCATCTGCGAGCGTATCGGTTTTTGCGCCACCGGTGAGGCCTGCATTACCCCCGGCTTTCGCCTACCTGCGGCCCATGTGATCCATACTGTCGCCCCCATCTGGCGTGGGGGCAATGAGGGCGAGCCCGAGTTATTGGCCGCCTGCTATCACAACTCTCTTAAACTGGCCTTACGTCATGATATCCGTACGATTGCCTTCCCATGCTTGGGCACTGGCGTCTACGGTTATCCCAGGTCGGATGCGGCGCACATCGCCCTGCACGAAATCATGCAATTAGAGAATCGCTTCGAGGAGATTACCGTGTGCTGTTTTGATCGCGAAGACGAGAAGCTCTATCGCGATCTGTTAGCGGAGCATTAGGCGGTTTCTTCTTCCTGTTCGATGGCAACCAGGTTCTCGGTCGTCGGCAGTGCCAGGATAATGCCGATCGGTATCAACAACAATCCCACCACCAAGGCTTGAATCGCCACACTGGAAACAACATAGATCGAGAACGCGCCGGACATCAGGATGGTGCTGATCGCAATATATTTGGCGCGACGCGGCATGGAGCGCGTGCTCTGCCAGTTGCGGATGATCGGGCCGAAGGTGCGACTTGCCAACAGCCAGTTGTAGAAACGGTCCGACGAGCGGGCAAAACAGGCCGCCGCCGCCAGTACAAAACAGGTGGTGGGCATTACCGGCAGGATCGCTCCCAGCACGGCCAGTGCCAGAAACATAAAGCCTAAGCCGGTCAGTATTGGTTTTTTCACGCGTCCCACCCCTTGTTGTGCGCTGTTCAGTGCTGTGTCTCTAGGTATCGTCAGCCGTTTGCGCTTCTGTAGCCGGATATTTGTTAAACCATGTATCGGCAAAAAGGTGTATTTACTTTATATCATTAATCAAGCAATGAGAATGGGGTTGGAAAACGGGCTTTATCCCAGCTCCGGAGGGGGGTCAGGGTTTGCGGTCGATGCTGGCGGGTTGCAGGACGGGCAGCCGCAGCACGATCCAGAACGGGATGATCAGGGCCAGGGCGACGGTGATCTGCAGCGCGGTGGATTCGAGCAGATACAGCGACAGCGCGCCGCTGACGAGGATGGTGATGATGGCCATCCGTTTGGCGTGACGCGGCACGGCGCGGTGTTGTTGCCAGTTTTGAATCAGTGGGCCGAAGGTCTTGTTGCGCAGCAGCCAGGCATGAAAACGCGGCGATGACTTGGCGAAGCAGGCGGCGGCCAGGAGTATAAAGGGCGTGGTCGGCAGGATGGGCAGAAACAGGCCGATGGCGCCGAGAGCGATCGACAGCCAGCCGACGACGATCAGCAGCGCCTTCATGACTGCGGCGGGAGCTTTTTGCCTGGGTTAAGGATGTTGTGTGGGTCGAACTGGCGGCGGATGTCGTGCATCAAGGCCAGTGTGGTGGCGTCGATCTCGCGATCGACGAAGTCACGCTTCTCGAGGCCGACGCCGTGTTCGCCCGACAGGCTGCCTTTCAGCGCCAGGACCAGCGAGAAGACCTCGTCGAGGCAATGTTCGGCGCGCGTCATCTGCGCCGGGTCGTCCGGGTCGACCAGCAGATTGACGTGGATGTTGCCGTTGCCGGCATGNNACCACATCCTCGTTGATCTTCTTCGGCGCCACGTTGCGCAGCGCGGGTGACAGCGCCTTGCGCGTGTCCCACAGCTGTTTCACCTGTTCGGCGGTATGTGCAATCGTGATGTCGAGCAGGCCATCGTTGCGCGCCGCGGCGGCCACGCGTTCGGCGGCGTCATCCAGGCTGGCGGCGAGGCCGTCGACCTCGATCATCAGCATCGCCCCGGCGCCCTGCGGCAAATCGGCCTTCGAATAGCTGCGCACCATCTCGATCGCCTGGTGATCGATGAACTCCAGCGCGCACGGCACGACGGACTGGGCCATGATGGCGGAGACCGCCTGTGCGGCGCTGTTCATATCGCGATAGACCGCCTGCAGCGTGCGTTTGGCCTCGGGCAGGGGCAGCAGTTTGAGCGTGGCCTCGGTGATGACGGCCAGTGTGCCTTCGGAACCGATCAGCAGACGCGTCAGGTCATAGCCGACCACACCCTTGGTGGTGTAGCAGCCAGTACGGATCGAGCGACCGTCGCCGGTGATGGCGCGCAGGCCGAGCACGTTGTCGCGGGTCGAGCCGTATTTCACCGTGCGTGGCCCCGCCGAGTTGTAGGCCA
>DHYU01000062.1:38489-96039 GCA_002415485.1 Proteobacteria bacterium UBA5122 | reverse complement strand
CATCCACAACGCGCCGTTCGACGTAGGCTTTATCAATCACGAGCTGGCACAACTGGCGCGGCAGGGCGGGCCGGACTTTGGTCGCATCCAGGACCACTGCGAGATCCTCGATACCCTGGTCATGGCGCGCAAGATGCACCCCGGCCAGCGCAATAGCCTGGATGCGCTCTGCAAACGCTACGACATCGATAATTCCAACCGCGTGCTGCACGGCGCCTTGCTCGACTCGGAGATCCTGGCCGACGTCTATCTGGCGATGACCGGCGGCCAGACCGCGCTGTTGCTCGATGAAGAGAGCGCCAACAGTGCGACGGGTGAACAGCAGATACGCCGACTGGATGCCAACCGGCCACCGCTGCGGGTGATTGCCGCCAATGCAGATGAGCTGGCGGCACACGAGGCCTATCTCGATCTGGTGGAGAAGGCGCACGGTGGCCCCTGTCTGTGGCGGCGCGAGCCGGAAGCATAATCAAACTTGCATGTATGCTGGTTTGGTATAGGATTGATCAATACACCAAATAAATAACTAAAACGCTTGGGTATAGATGCAGGCCGCCCACGGGGAACGGGGACCACGGCCGGTAAGGACACCAGGGTGCAATGCCGGGTGGAATCTGGAGGAGGAGCGTCATGAGTACGAAGATCAGCAATCGCCGTGCGCAAGCGGGCCTGCGAGGTGGTCTGTCAGTGTTGACCCTGAGTGTCAGCGCCTTGATGGCCAGCGGTGCTACGGCCCAGACTGTATTGCCGGGCGCAGGCCTGTCGTCGGTGGTATTGGCAGCGCAGGTCGCCGGGCGTCAGGTCGGCGTGGATCACAGTGACAATGTCTCCCCCGAGCGCCTGGTATTGGCGGCGCGTTATGGCCAGCTCGATCTGGTGCAGTACCTGCTCAATGAAAATGTGGCGGTGAATGCGCGTGATGCCTACGGCAACACTGCGCTGATTGCCGCCTCCGGCAATGGTCACCGGCCGGTGGTTGATTTCCTGCTGGCGCAAGGCGCCAATGTCAATGCCCAGAACAACGAAGACATTTCGGCGCTGATGACGGCCTCGGCCAGTGGCCATTTTGAATTGGCGCATTACCTGTTGGAACAGGGCGCCACGGTCAATATGGTGAACAACCAAGGTGAGTCTGCGTTGTTTCAGGCGGTGCAATACGGCCACCTGAGTACGGCCACTGTATTGATTAAGGCCGGCGCCAATCCGAACCTGGGCAATACGCTGCCGGCCAATCGTCAGGAGGGGGGCTTTACGCCACTGATGTACGCGGCCTCCCATGGCCTGACGCGTGATGCGGTGGATTGGCCGGCGATCGCCAAGTTGTTGCTCGATAACGGCGCCAACCCGAATCAGGAAAATATCCACGGTGAAACGGCGTTGGTGTTTGCCCGTCGTCACAACGACGAACAGATGCAGGCCCTACTGATGCACTCCGGCGCCAAGGATACCCAGGCCTACGTGCGCTTGTCGCCAGATGCTGCGCTGATCAAGGCCGCCAAACTCGGGGATCTCTATAAGACCAATCAGTTGTTGCCCGCGCAGGCCAATGTGAATCACGTCGATCGTAACGGCGTTACGCCGTTGCTCGCCGCCGCCCATCTCGGCCATCTGAAGGTGGTCAAGGTGCTGATCGAGCACGGCGCCGAGGTCAACTTTGTGCCGTCGGGGCTGCGCCAGTTCGCAATGTCCAAGAGTCATGCCCCGCTTGGTGAGCGTGAGCTGATGCAGGTGGCCTCGCGTGGCGATACCGCCCTGCTGGCGGCGGCGCGCAGTGGTCATGATGAGGTGGTCGCCTATCTGCTTGAACACCAGGCCCAGGTCGAGCTGGCCAATCGTCAGGGCGAAACGCCGCTGATCGCAGTGGCGATGGCGGGGGATCTGCCCTTGGTGCAGGCGCTGCTGAAGGCGGGCGCCAATCCCAATACATTGATCCTGGAGCAGCGTTTACGCGCCAACACACGGATGCCGCCGCCGATCATGGGCCGCGACAGTGTGTTGATCACCGCGGTGAAGGTCGGGCATTTGGCCGTAACACAGGCCCTGATCGAGGCCGGCGCCAATGTCGATCTGCGTGGTGAAGGCGGGCGCACGGCGCTGTTCCATGCGGCAGATAACGGCCATGTGGCCCTGGTCGATGCCTTGATTGCACGGGGTGCCGATCATGGTCTGAATACCGTGGGCGGCACCTCAGTACTGATGGCGGCTGCGCGCGGTGGTTATGGTGAGATTGTCAGTGCGTTGCTGATGGTCGGGGCGCAGGTCAATGTGATCGAGCGGCCTGAACTGGGTTTTGAGAGCAAGGTGGAGACCGATGGCATGACGGCGTTGATGTATGCGGCGCGTCATGGTCATGCATCGGTGGTTGAACAATTATTGGCCGCGGGCGCGATGGCGCGTTTGAGCAATGATTTGGGCAAGAGCGCGCTGGATGAGGCGCGTGACGGCGGTCATGAAGCGGTGATCAGTCTGCTCGACCCGCAGAGCGCCGACGCCAATGTCACACTATATCGACTTGAATAGGATTATATGTTTCAGGCCATTCGCGATTATTTTTCACAACATATTCGTCTCGACGATAAACAGGCCTCCGCCCGGGGCGTGCAATTGGCGACGGCATCGCTGCTGATCGAGATCTCACGGGCCGACATGCAGGTCACGGATGGGGAGCGGCTGGCCATTGTGCAGCAGATCGAACGCTTCTTCGCTATGAGTTCTGCCGACACCGCCGAGTTGGTGTCGCTGGCCGAGCGTGAGACCGATAACGCAACCTGTATGTTTGAGTTTACGCGGCAGGTCAATGAGCATTTTGATTACGCGCAGAAGTGCGAGATTGTCGAGATGCTGTGGCGGGTGGCCTACGCAGACAAGGATAAAGATAAATACGAAGAGCACCTGCTACGGCGGATTGCCGATCTGATCTATGTCTCGCCCGACGACTTTGCACGGCTGCGATTTAAGGTTGAGGCCTCCACCTAATTCTCTGCTGTGCGCATGGAATGCGTAATACCTGACTGTTAAGCTCTGAATTAAAGTGTATTTACAATACATCTTATCAAGAGTAGGATGACAAACACCTTACTGGATTAATAGGAAAAATGGCCGGGATGCCACCCTGTTGAGGGGCGGTTCTAGATAGAGCCATCGGGGATATGCCAGAGGGTGTGTAAATCTGTTTTTTGATTTTGGGTGGAGTGTGATCACGTCAGTTTGTGTTGGCGTTGGTTTATTATTTTCTGAGGAGGGTAGCATGTTGGGTTTTCTAAAAAAGCTGTTTGGTGGTGCTGAGCCCGTCGCAGCCAAGTCTCTGTACGAGCGTATTGGTGGCGACGCTGCGGTGAACGCTGCAGTGGATCTGTTTTATCGCAAGGTGTTGTCTGACGGCCGGATCAATCATTTCTTCGATGGCGTCGACATGGATAAACAGTCGGCCAAACAAAAGGCCTTCCTGACCTTCGCCTTTGGTGGCCCGAATAAATACACCGGTGAAGACATGCGTAAAGGTCATGCGCACCTGGTGGCGCGTGGTTTGAATAGCAGCCACTTTGATGCAGTGATGGAAAACTTGGGTGCGACCCTGACTGAACTGGGTGTGCCTGCCAAAGAGATCGGTGAGGCCGCGGCGATTGCAGAGAGCGTGCGCGCCGATGTGTTGGCCGGTTTCACTGCCGAAGAAAAGGCCGCGATGGCAGGTTCGAGCAAGAGCCTGTATGAGCGCATCGGTGGCGATGCTGCGGTGAACGCGGCTGTCGATCTGTTCTACCGCAAGGTACTGGCAGATGGTCGTATCAACCAGTTCTTTGACGGTGTGGATATGGATAAGCAGGCGGCCAAACAAAAGGCCTTCCTGACCTTCGCCTTCGGTGGTCCAAATAACTACAGCGGTGAAGACATGCGTAAAGGTCACGCCCATCTGGTGGCCCGCGGTCTGAACAATAGTCATTTCGACGCGGTGATGGAAAATCTGGGTGCGACCCTGACCGAGCTGGGTGTGCCTGCAAAAGAAATTGGCGAAGCCGCTGCGATTGCAGAGAGTGTACGCTCGGATGTATTGGCCGGTTTCACTGCCGAAGAAAAGGCAGCGATGGTTGGTAATAAGAGCCTGTATGAGCGTATCGGTGGCGACGCGGCGGTCAATGCAGCGGTGGATCTGTTCTATCGCAAGGTATTGGCGGATGAACGTATCAACCAGTTCTTTGAAGGTGTGGATATGGACAAGCAGGCAGCCAAACAAAAGGCCTTCCTGACCTTCGCCCTTGGCGGTCCCAACAACTACACCGGTGAAGACATGCGTAAAGGTCATGCCCATCTGGTGGCTCGTGGCCTGAATGACAGTCACTTTGATGCGGTAATGGAAAACCTGGGTGCAACCCTGACCGAGCTGGGCGTGCCTGCCAAAGAAATCGGTGAAGCGGCGGCGATTGCAGAGAGCGTGCGCAACGACGTGCTTGGTCGATAAGCCGTTCCAATTCCCCTAAGCCTGAACCGGCGCCCCGATTGGGTCGCCGGTTTTTTTTCGTGCGTTAATTATCCTGAGGATTAGCGGCGGACGGCAGCCTCTTCCAATAGGGCTTCTCGTTTTAATACGTCGATGCGGCTGTCGAGTCTTTGCCGTTGATATTGATCCCCTTGGGGGAGTTTTCTCATTGCGGCTTCAAGCTGTGTGATGGCGGTTCTGGTTTGGCCGAGCAAATAATAGAATTCGGCCATCGCAATGTAGGATTGGGCGGCATCACCCGATTGGTCATAGGCCTGGGCCAAGGCCTTGAAATAGGCAGGTTCTGTTTGTGGGTGTTGTTGGGTCAATTGTTTCAATACCCGAATGGCGTGTTGTGTCTCATTGTTGAGGCGTAAGGCGTGCGCATATAAAAAGCTGAGATAGGCATGGTTTGGATAAAGCACGAGGGCTTGTTGCAAGCGTGTGATAGCCAGTGGCAACTCACCGCGAGCCGCTTCGATACTGGCCATCAAACTGATGAAAAAGGTGTGTTCTGGCTCTGCCCTTAACAGTTGTTCGGCTGCGGCATGGGCAGCGTCCAGGTAGTTGCCTTGCAGGCTAAGTAGTGCGTACTCATAGACCAGGTTGCGGTCGGTCGTCGCTTTGCTTTCGTTGATTAATGCAAAGATTTCGTTGCGACGAGGTTGTAGCTGGTTTGCATCCAGTGTTTGGGTCTTGAGCTTGGTTTGAATCAGTGAAAACTCAGGCGCACCTGGATATGGGGACTTCGGCTTGAGCGACTTGGCTCGGTTTTCAGCATCAGCTATACGATTGGGCGTGACCGGGTGCGTGCGAAGAATCTCGGGCACGGCACTTTGCTGGAATCGATAGGCATTCTGCAGCCGGTGAAAAAAACCGGCCATATGGATCGGGTCGTAACCTGAACGACTCAGGATATCGATGCCGACGCGGTCGGCCTCCTGCTCGTGTTCGCGGCTGAAATTGAGCTGTTGTTGTATGCCGCCGGCCGTGCTGCCAAAGATGGCCGCCTCGGCAACTTCCGGATTTTTACTGGCCAGCAGGATGGCTGCAATCACTGCGGCCGCTGTTTGCAGGCTGGTTTGTTGGGCCTTCTGAAAGCGGCGTGCGAGATGGCGTTGGGTGACGTGGGCGATTTCGTGCGCCAGCACCGAGGCCAGTTCACTCTCACCGCGGGTATGCAGGAATAACCCGCTGTGGACGCCGATATACCCGCCGGGCACCGCGAAAGCGTTGATGTCGGCGTCTTTCAGCATAAAAAAAGTGAACTTCTGCGCGGGGTCGTCGCTGTGCGCGACCAGACGGTAGCCCAGGGTGTTGAAATAGGCTTCCAGGGCGGGGTCGTCGAACAGCTTCTCGCTTTCGCGCAATTTGCGCATGAACGCCGCGCCGAGCTTCTCCTCTTCCAACGGCGACAGCACCGCATCCGAAGACTTGCCCATGTCGGGCAAATCCAGCGCCATTCCGCCGCGGCCCGCCATCAGCAACAGCAGGCCCAGCGCGCAATAGAGCACTCTCCGGTACATGATGAGACTTCCCTTAAGTATGTAATTCGCCAATGTCACATTCGCGTAGTGCCGTCCCCTTCGACAGGTTCAGGAGACGGCACCACGCGAACAGGACATTGCCAGGAGATCGGAAGAGCACACGTNNTGTTGTGTGGTGTCGGTGTTGCTGAGCAGACGCAGCCCAAGGCTATGGATATAGGCGTTGACCTCCGGGTCGTTGATGATGGTGACATGCCGACGGAGGCTGCGCATGAAGGCCTCGCCGAGCAGGCGATCATCTTCGGGTGACATGAAGCTCTCGGTAGGGTCACCCAGATCGGGTAGTTTTGCCGCGGTGGCGCCTGGATTGAAGCTGAGGGTCAGTGTCAGCGCTAACGCGGAGAGTACAGTGGGGGTGGTCATCCGTTTGAACACACGATATTCCTGTTTGTGGCTGCCTTCAGGCATTCGCATAGGGAAGTATAACGTGGCTTATAATCCCCGGGCAGTGAGATTGCACATGTTCAGACAACAGAATGAGCGAAAAGTATGCAGGTAGATTTGGAAATAGATACGAGCGGTTTGCAGTGCCCGATTCCGGTGCTGCGGTTGAAGCAGGGATTGAATCAGTTGCTGGGAGGGCAGTGTTTGCGTGTGATTGCGACTGATCCAAGTACAGTTAAAGATTTTGCTAACTTTTCAGCGCAGACAGGTCATAGGTTGCTGAGTTCCTCTCAGGAGGACGGGCGGTTTCTGTATGTCTTCGAGAAAAAGGCCGGTTAGACGCCCCCAACTGAAAAAATATCTTATATATCAATGAAATTATCGTAATAAAGGCTCTCACGAATTTCCCCGTTTATCCGATAGACTGCTGAGGACGGCTCGCATGCCGAATTTGCCAGTGCTAGGAAGATAATATGGATCGTTTGACTTTAAAAACCATGGTGGTGGTATCGATGGTTGTGATTGCGATTATGGTCGCAATGCAGACCGCCATGAATCTGAGGCAGGTGGCGCTCGTCGAGCAGAAGACGGTTTCGATGACGCAAAAAATGATTCCCATGGCCAATTATGCCCATGAACTGCGTTTGCACATCGTGCAGGTCCAGCAGTGGTTGACCGATATCAGTGCCACGCGAGGCCTGGATGGCCTGGATGATGGTTTCAGCGAGGCCAAGCACCATGCGGAAATGTTTTATGAGGCGCTTGATAAATTAACCGTATTGGATCAAGGGCGCAGGGCAGAATATACCGCCTTGCGAGCAGCGTTTGATGACTATTATCAGTTGGGCCGAGATATGGCCCGTGCCTATATAGATGGTGGTCCGATCAGTGGCAATGTCATGATGAGGCAGTTCGATGATACCGCCAAAGTTCTGTATGAGAACCTTGATCCGCTGTTGGCGGACATTGACTCTGAGTTGACTGCACATGAGCAGCAGCTGGTATCAGAAACCCATCGGGCCTGGGTATTGGCGATCATTTTTGCGGTGGTATATGGCCTGGCAATGGTCTGTTCTGTGCTTGGCCTCTATTTCTTTTTGATCAAACCTCTGTATCAAACTTTGGGCATGACGCGTGGCTTAAGCGAGGGCGAGTCAGACTTGACGCGTCGTCTGGATGAGAAGGTGCTCGGTGAGTTTGGAATGTTGGCCAAGATGATCAATACCTTTGTTGCCCGGGTCCAATCGGATGTGGTTCACCTGGATCGGGCGGTGGCCAATATGGTTGCAACCTCTAAAACACTGAAAAAGTCCATAGAAAGTACTAATTCAGTCATGGCACGGCAACAGGCCGAAACCGACCAGGTGGCGACGGCAATTAATGAAATGACAGCCACCATTCACGAAGTGGCACATAACGCGGTGGCGGCGGCAGAGTCTGCGACATCTGCCGACACGCAAGCTGGGCAGGGGCGGCTGGTCGTCGAAGATACTATTAAGGTGATTAATTCCTTGGCCAAGGAGGTCGCCAGGGCGGCAGAAGTGATTCACACCGTTGAGCGTCATAGCGAAGGGATTGGTCAGGTCTCGGATGTTATCCGCGATATTGCTGATCAGACCAATTTGTTGGCCTTGAACGCTGCAATTGAGGCGGCCCGTGCTGGTGAGCAGGGGCGGGGCTTTGCGGTGGTCGCCGATGAGGTGCGTAATCTGGCCCAGCGGACGCAGGAGTCGACGGTTGAGATTCAAAAGATTATCGAGCAGTTGCAGGGGAGCGCACGTCAGGCCGTGGAGGTGATGTCGGATAGTCGCAGCCGGGCTGAGAGTTCCGTACAGCAGGCGGTAGAGGCAGGCGCTGCCTTGGATATGATTACGGCTGATGTGACGGCGATCAGCGATATGAATACACAAATCGCCAGTGCGGCCGAGGAGCAGGGTGCGGTGGCGGAAGAGATTAATCGCAGCGTGGTCAATATACGACAGGTATCTGATCAGACCATTACCGAGATGAAGGGATTGATCAAGGCTGAGAATAATCTAGGGCAATTGGTTGCCGAGCTTAAGTCTTTGGTGGGACGCTTTAAAGTGTAATTTGGACCGGCCGCTTTACGGCCGGTTTTTTATGGACTAACATATTAGAAAAATCTTATATTCGTTTCGGGTATAACTGATTCAGGCGGATATATAATGACTCGCAAGATATTAAGGGATAGCACATGAAAAGAGTGGCAGTGATCGCAGCAGGGATAGCGCTGAGTTGGTTGGCGAATGCGCATGCACTGGAGACGGTGCGTGTCGAACTGGAAAAGCTACCTCAGGAGCGGGTGTTTGATGCGATGGTTGAGGCGGTAAAGCAGTCGACAGTGTCGTCACAATTGGTGGGACGAGTGGTTGAGGTCAATTACGATGTTGATGATTTTGTCCCCAAAGATGCAGTACTTGTGCGGTTTCGCGATTCGGAGCAGCGCGCGCGAGTGCAGCAGGCGGAGGCTGCATTAAAAGAGGCGCAGGCGCGGCAGAAAGAGGCAGGTGAGGAATACCTGCGGGTCAAAGATATCTATGGTCGCAAGCTAGTGCCGAAGGCTGATATGGACAAGGCCGAGGCTGCGCGTGCATCTGCGCAGGCGCGGGTTGATTCCGCGCAGGCCAAGCTGGCCGAGGCGCAGGAATTACTGGCGCATACCGTAGTGAAGGCGCCGTTTGCAGGTTATGTGACCGAACGTCATGTGGAAGTCGGCGAGACGGTGAATGTCGGCCAGCCGTTGATGACTGGCTTTTCTTATCAATATCTACGGGCGACGACGCAGATCCCCCAGGCTTTTGTCGCTGAGGTACGTGAGTTTGCCCAGGCGCGGGTGGTGCTCAAAGAGGGTATCAGCCTGGCGAGTGAGTCGATGCGTGTGTTTCCGTATGCCGATCCGAAGACCCATGCTTTTGAGGTGCGCGTTGGTTTTTCAAGCAATGAGCAGGTGATCTATCCTGGCATGTTTGTGAAGGTGGCCTTTGTTACCGGGGAGGCGCAGCGCCTGTTGTTGCCAGTGTCGGCGGTGGTGCACCGCAGCGAGCTGACGGCGGTCTATATCTTGAAGGATGGGCAGGTGAGCCTGCGCCAGGTACTGGTTGGTCGTGAGCATGATGGCCGTTATGAGATCTTGGCTGGTTTGGATGCTGGCGAAGTGGTCGCATTGGACCCGATTGCTGCGGGCATTCAACTCAAACAGGGACGGTAGGCTGCGATGAGCGCTGATCAAAAGCTGGGTATCTCCGGGCTGATTGCCCGCGCATTTTTGCGCAGTGAGCTGACGCCGCTGTTGGCCTTGGTCGGGATCTTGCTGGGCATCTTTGCCGTGATGGTGACGCCACGAGAGGAAGAGCCCCAGATCGACGTGACCTTTGCCAACGTCTTTATCCCGTTTCCGGGGGCGACGGCCCGCGAGGTGCAGAGCGTGGTCAGCATCCCGGCCGAGCAGGTGTTTGCCGAGATCGCGGGGGTTGAGCATGTCTATTCTGTCTCTCGCCCCGGGATGTCGGTGTTGACCGTACAGTTTGAGGTTGGTGAAGATCGCACCCAAAGCATCGTCAATCTCTATAACCAGGTGATGTCGCATGGTGACTGGTTGCCTGCCGGTTTAGGTGTCGGGCAGCCATTGGTGCGGCCGATGGGCATTGATGATGTGCCGATCGTCAGCCTGACCTTGTGGACTGAAGATCAAGATCGTGCAGCCTACGATCTGCTGCAGGTGGCGCAGACACTTGAGTCGGAATTGAAGCGGATTCCAGGGTCGCGAGATATCTACACGATAGGTGGCCCAGAACAGGTGGCGCATGTGCTGCTCGATCCGCAGCGGATGGCTGGTTATAACCTTGCGTTTGACGATCTGCGCCGCAGCCTGATGGCGGCGAACCGGACACGTGATGCGGGGGCGCTGGTGAGTGACAACCAGGAGATCCTGGTGCAGGCGGGCACGTTTTTGACGTCGGTCGATAGCGTGGCTGATCTGATCGTCGGGGTGCACGACGGCCGTCCGGGGTATCTGCGCGATGTGGCCAGCCTGAGGATGGGGCCTGACCAGCCGGAACAGATGGTGTGGTTTGGTCGTGGTGTCGCTGCTGGCGGCAATGCAGTAATGCAGCACCCGGCGGTGACGATGGCTATTGCCAAGCAGCCTGGAACCAATGCAGCGACGATTGCCGAGCAAGTCAGTGAGCGACTCGAGCAGCTGCAGGGGCTGGTCATCCCTGAGGGCGTGAATGTCACGGTGACCCGAGATTATGGCGCGACCGCGACCGACAAGGCGATGACGCTGATCAAAAAACTGATCTTCGCCACGGCGGCGGTAGTGCTGCTGGTGTGGTTGACGCTGGGCAAGCGTGAGGCGTTTATTGTCGGTGCGGCGGTGGTGATCACGTTGATGATCACGCTGTTCGCCTCGTGGGCGTGGGGCTTTACACTCAATCGTGTGTCGTTGTTTGCGCTTATTTTCTCCATCGGCATCCTGGTCGATGATGCGATTGTGGTAGTCGAGAATATCCATCGTCATCAGTCGCGGGATGGTGCCAGCCTGTTGGAGGCGATCCCACGTGCGGTGGACGAGGTCGGCGGGCCGACGATTCTGGCGACGTTTACCGTTATCGCGGCGCTGTTGCCGATGGCCTTTGTCAGCGGCTTGATGGGGCCATACATGAGTCCTATCCCGATCAATGCCAGCATGGGGATGTTCATCTCGCTGGCGGTGGCGTTTATCGTGACGCCGTGGCTGACCTATCAGGTGATGCACAAACGTGCGGTTGAGCATGGTGGTGGGCATTCTCAGACGGGGCCAGATGATGCCCGTATGCGGGCAGTGTTTGAGAAGATCATTGGTCCATTCCTGCGTGGCGATGAAGGACGTAAGGCTCGTTGGGCGTTGTTTGGCGCGGTAATGGCGTTGATTGTGCTCGCGGTCAGCCTGGCGGCAGTCAAATTGGTGGTAATGAAGATGCTGCCGTTCGACAACAAGTCAGAGTTTCAGGTGGTGGTCGATATGCCTGAAGGCACCAGTCTCGAACAAACCAATCGCGTGTTGCAGGCGCTGGCCGGGCATATCGCCCAGGTGCCGGAGGTGGTGGATTATCAGGTCTATGCCGGGACAGCAGCGCCGATCAACTTTAACGGTTTGGTGCGTCAGTATTATCTGCGTGAGGGTGCGCATGTCGGCGATATCCAGGTCAATCTGATGGAGAAGGGTGAGCGTGATCGCCAAAGCCATGAGATTGCGCGTTCGATGCGTGAACCGTTGCAGGCGATTGGCCGCGAATACGGTGCCAATGTGAAGATCGTTGAGGTGCCGCCGGGGCCTCCGGTGCAGTCACCTCTGGTGGCCGAGGTATATGGTCTCGACTATCAAGGTCAGATGGCCGTCGCCAAACAGTTGCGTGCGGTGTTTGAAACCACCGACGAGGTAGTCGATGTTGATGACAGTATTGAGCATCCTGCACCACGTCTGATCGCGGTGGTGGATCGCCAACGTGCTGCGTTGTTGGGCGTGGATCAGCAGACTGTGGTCGATGCATTGGCGGCGATGGTGGGCGGGGAGGATATCGGCTATATCCATGGCATAACCGATAAATATCCGCTGCCACTGAGACTTGAATTGCCGGTGGCCGATAAGGCGGATGCGACCTTGTTGCTGGACCTGGAGGTGCGTGGCCGCGATGGCGAATTGGTGCGCCTGGCTGAGATTGTGTCGCTGGTCGAGAGTGAGCGTGAATATACGATCTACCACAAGGACCTGATGCCAGTGGTGTTTGTGACAGGTGATGTGGCCGGCAATACCGATAGTCCTCTGTACGGCATGTTCGATATCTTTTTCCAGTTAAAGGAACAGGTCCTGGCGCACGGGCATGTGTTGGAGCAGACCCTGTTCAGTCAGCCCGACAATCCATATCGTTATAGCGTGAAGTGGGATGGCGAGTGGCAGGTTACTTACGAGACCTTCCGTGACATGGGGATCGCCTATGGTGTGGGGATGATTCTGATCTATCTGCTGGTGGTCGCCCAGTTCCGTTCGTATCTGGTGCCACTGGTGATTATGGCGCCGATCCCGCTGACGGTCATCGGCGTCATGCCGGGGCATGCCCTGCTGGGGGCGAATTTCACTGCGACATCAATGATCGGCATGATCGCGCTGGCGGGGATTATCGTCCGCAATTCGATTCTGCTGGTCGACTTCATCAATCAGTCGTTGGCTGCAGGGATGAAGTTTGAAGAGGCCGTGATTCAATCGGGGGCGGTACGCGCCAAACCCATCATTTTGACGGGTCTGGCGGCGATGATTGGGGCTATGTTTATATTGGATGACCCGATCTTTAATGGCTTAGCCATTGCGCTGATCTTCGGCATCCTGGTGTCGACCTTGCTGACACTTGTGGTGATTCCCGTGATGTACTACGCCTTTATGCGTCGTCGTTACACCTAAACTGGCCTGTTAAGCGCGCCGGCCGTTGGCGCGGGCGCGCTGCACCTGCCGAAACTCAGTCGGGCTTAAGGAATACTGCAATTTGAATGCGCGGCAGAATGCAGCCGGATTGCGGTAGCCGACCTGTTGCCCAATGCTGGTGACGGCGTTATCCGTATCAACCAACAGGCTTGCTGCACGCTCCATACGCTGGCGTTTGATAAATTCGTTGATGTTTTCGCCAACGTGATATTTGAACGTACGGTGAAAATGAAACGGTGATAGATGCGCGACAGTGGCCAACAAGTCCAGGTTGATGTTCTCGCTCAAGTGCTGCTCAATATACTCTGTCACCTGTTTGATGCGACGTTTATGTGCAAGTTCTGTACATTTCTTCAAGGGCATGATGATTCCACTTTGTCAGTTATGGACGCGAGATCTAAATTTAATGTAGCAAAGTCAGGCCATACCCGACTGATACCATTCTAGATGCGTCAGGAATGGAATACAAATCAGATGGAAAAATTCAGAATCAGAGTGCGTTGATGAGTTTGAGGTATTGCTCGATTTGAAGGTTGTCTGCAAGATGTGCCCCATCAAACCTGGCAACGCTAGGATTGCGTGCAGAATAGCCCTCTCAGCTGAACCTATGAATGTGGCGAACAGGGGCTTTATTTGCAAATAACCTTAAATATTATGCAGTAAAAACCCCCTTTTCATCATAAAGCCACCGGTTTGTTGCGTGATAACCGCATTTCTGAGGTGATGTGATGTTCCCTATGCGTTCGTATTGCAGATACAATATGAACTACACTAAATAACAATTTAAGAAGTTAGTGATTTGCTGCACTCGGTTGGATTTCTATTCGTAACCGGTGTACTGGGGAGCAGGGGGAGTAAGCAAGATCTCTGTGTTGTTAATACGGCGAAGGACCGTCTCATTACCTTATTTGTAAGGTTTAGATGCTCAATTCGGATTATCGAAGTATATCTTTGACGCAGGTTCTGACTGAGTCAGCGCTTTCTAGCAAGACCTGGGTGATTGGTCTATGGATATTGACGCTCATTCTCAGTATCGGGTTGGGGATAGCGTCCATTGTCAACGAGTGGTCGGGGATACCAATTTATTTTGGCGGTATCGACGTCAGTGTCACCATCTATCCCCCGTTGATCTTTTGTACATTTTGGGTCCTGTGGTTCGGCTTTTGGTGGGGCTTTATCCCCGCTTATTTGTCGACGCTGGTCTTGGCCCTGTACTCAGGCATGCCTTTGGGATGGTCGTTGTTGTTTGCCTTTGCCGACCCGCTAGGTTTGGCGGTGCTGGCGGTCACCTATCGTGCGATTCCTGTTTCTTATCGACTGAAAACGCTAAATTCGATATTGGTGTTTATATGTCTGTCGTTTGTCTCCGGCATCATGGGGTCTACAGGCTCCTTCATTTGGAGCTACACCAATCAGATCTCGGCGCCTGATGTCTTTCCAATTTGGCAAGGATGGTGGTTGGGGGCGTTTTTGCAGAATCTGTTGTTTGTTGCACCGTTCTTGTATTTATTCAGTGGCACTATTCTGCAATGGCGTGATGCAAAATTTCCCGGGCAGGCAAGAGCGCCAGCACTGAGTTATCTTGAGGTTGTCAGTATGGGACTGATGATCATTTTGGGCATCATGGTCTATCTGTATGCCTCAATTAAGCTCGGTAGTTTACGGCTTGAATTCGCCCTGTCGCGGGGCGACTCGGATCAGGTTGCCCAGTCAGCACAGGTTTTTGCTGATTCCACTGACGCGTTTTTCTGGGGTGTCAGTGCGATTCTGTTTTTCTTTACCTTTTTTGGTTATCAGTTATTTAATTATTGGACGCAATCACTCCGTCATTCGGCGAAGGAGTTAAAGGCTGCAAATACAGAGCTTGAACAACTGAGTCAGGTCGATAGTTTAACCGGCTTGTACAACCGTCGGGCGTGGGAGCTTCTGGTCGAGACCGAGTTCAAACGGGCGTTTCGTTGTGAAGAGACCAGTGCCATGTTGTTGCTCGATATTGATCACTTTAAACGGATTAATGATACCTATGGTCATCTGGCCGGGGATGCAGTCATTAAAAGTGTATCTAATGATATTCGGCGCACTAAACGAGACTCCGATGTGGCGGGTCGTTATGGCGGAGAAGAGTTTTTAATAGTGATGCCAGATACGGGGGCCGAGGGGGCGTATTTATTTGCCGAGCGCCTACGTAAACAGATTCAGCACACACCAGTGACGTTCAATGGTGAACTCATTGAGATTACCGCCTGTGTAGGGGTGGCGACCATTGAGCCAGGCCAGGAGGATTTTCATGCATGGTTGGGGCAGGCGGATCGCGCCCTTTACCAGGCCAAGCTGGAAGGGCGCAACCGCTCTGTCATTTACGGTGGATATTCAGCCAGTTGTGACGTTTAGTTGATTGTTCAATCCGATCGTCATCGATTACTGGTCAGGGCATTGTTGCCAAGTTTGTTTTGCACACGCGCTGGCTTGTTGCCGTGTTAGAGAGCAGATTTGCGCCGTCTGATTGCCACTATTCCAATAACTTTGAGCATTATCAAGCACTGTCTGGGCTGACTGTGCTGGGTTATTGCCCATGTCCATTTGCCAGCGGGCAGCAATTAAGTCTTGTTGCATGACTTGCCAGCCTGATTCACAACTTTTATCAGCGACATACCAAAAATAGCTAGGGTGGTTGGCGGCCAGTACAGGCAGTGTAGGCCCACTTTGCAGTGATAACTCGCCGACTTGTAGTACGGAGAGGTCCAAATTGAAATATGTTTTTAGCCAATCCCGCACCGGGGCACCGTAGGCGACGAGGGGCAGAGGTTGCGCGCCTCCATTGTCAGTATCTACCGCGAGCAGGTTAAGCTGGGCCTGGGCATAGTCTGAGAAATAACTATACGTTTGAGTTAATTGCTTGCCGTCACTTGCGGGAGCTGCGATGGGCGCGATATCGATGATGGATTCAAACAGTGTGATGTCATTGTTTGATACCCCATTGACTTCGAGAAGTGATTCCCAGCGCTCACTTGTTTTCGAGCCTAGATAATCTTGGGCTGGCAAGGAGTAGTCTGGAGGGAAGTGTAGCAGTTGCACCGATTTCTGATTGGCCATGGCCAGTCCAAGTGGTAGGAAAAAGCGCCAGTCAGATTGCCAAATGGGGGGGTGTACTTTTTGTAAGGCCTCTGCGCCAGCATATGCTGATTTCCCATTGCTCAGGAATACAGGAACCTTGTTCGCATAAGCCAGGATATCGTTGTTGTTGCTTAATAAAGTCGCGCTATAGTTGCCATCGTTGTTTTTGATAACACTGACGCTAATATCCAGAATGCCGTCTCTTGTTGCCGTTTGAGTTAAATAGTGATCGATGGTATCTGACAGAGACTCTTGTTTGGTCGGGTCGTTAGGCCATGAATATAGATTGATCAACTCTTGTTCTTGCCCCAGATCAATGACAACGCGATGTAAGTGTGTTTCAAGTGTTGGCGTGGCGCATCCAGACAGCAGGCTTATCCCCAATAAGGTGACGGCAAGGTTTTGGTTCATGTAACTCTCCATAATCAGTGAAGGATCAGTACAGCAGCGAATGGATCGGCCATGGAACTGAAAAACTTTATTTGGAGTATGTAAAAGGCTTGAAGGCGATTGTGATAGTGAGAATGGTGCGGCAAGGCAGATCTTGAGTGACTCTTAGCAAGATGGGCTAATAATATTGCTTTTTTTGAGTTTTTGTTGACTAATTTATACGGTTAAATGTCTCTGTAAATCCAGATTGTAAAAATCAACGGTAATGTCGGCGTTGGAGGTTTTGTGGAGCATAGATTGAGTCAGCGTTTTTCGGCGCAGTTGGCGGTTCGTGTATTACAGGCGGGGCGAGCCGCATGCACCTTGGCGTCAATGGAAGTTGGGCAGGGTGGGTTGTCTATTCGAGGCAGAATTCTTGATGTGAGTGTCGGTCAAGTCGTCATGCTGGACTTGAGCAATAACGGTGGCATGGAATCGTTAGCACCGATTAAGGCAATGGTGATCCATTGTACAGGTGACATCATTGGCATGATGTTTGAACAGCGCCTACCAAAAAGTGTCTTTCTCGGAAGCCAGGATGGGGTGGCGCGTCTCGCCGCAAATGAATGAATATGGGCGAGACTGGCGATATCTGGTCCGCTCGAGTGGATTCGAACCACCGACCTGCCCCTTAGGAGGGGGCTGCTCTATCCTACTGAGCTACGAGCGGGTGCGAGCGGGCATTGTAGCGAAAAAATCCAAGTTTATTAAATGCTTGTTTGATTCATTATCCGGAGACTTTCTGCCTTGCCGCACGTTCAAGTCCCATAATTAGGCGTTGTAGTTGACGCTCAAGCGCAGGAACGAGGTTGTGAAATTGGGCGCCGATGAATGGTTGGCCATTAGCGCTTTTTTTGGCGATGCGGACAACGACTTCAGCATTAAATGCATGTCCATCGACCTTGAATTGACAGCGCAGTATGTCAGAGCTGGCAATGGGTAGCTCCATGTCATTGGCAAATTTTACTCTCAAGCCTCCTGTCGAAAGATCTGCAAGACTACCTTTGAAGGAAACCCCGTTCTGGTTGATGACGGTGACTACAATGGGGGATGCGGCACTAAAACTGATTCGATGTGCCGAGCGTCGTTGGAGGTAGTTGATTGCCGTAGGCATAAGGATGCGATAGTAGGGAATGCCATTATCCTGGCCAAAGTGGTCAACGGCTGTGTCAAAACTGAGACTGACACCATCGATATGTCCCTTGATATGGCACTGGCCGATTTGTTTGAGTTGTTCGTGTCCGTCCGTGGGATTAAGTTCATCGAGCAGAAAATAGCTGTTATCTTCAGCGATTTTGATGATGGCGCTGTTGTATTCCTTTCCTTGTCCGGCAATGGTAACGGTGAGGAGGGCGCGCTTTTCCAATAGGCGTTTCAGTAATCCAAGGATGCGTGGCTCGAGTGTAAGTTTTTCCATACGGCTTGTTTAACTGGAATTGATGTCGTTAACATGTATTGTAGTTATGTCTAATGCTATAGGTAACGGCTGCATAAACAAAGCCTTTTTGCCAGCAGTCAGGCTTTGCCTAGGGGATTGGCCTTATCATAGCTCAATTGTTCACCACTGGCGCCATAGACCGCATGATTGCCACCAACTTGGCCGCGTAATATCGCGAGTGCTGTTTCGGCCGATTGCCGACTTGCAGCGATAATAATGCCGTTGCTGGTGTTGATATCTTTGCACTGGCCGAGCAACTGGCTAAGCTGATGTTGATGTTTAAGAAGATGATCTTTTACTGCTTGGGGGGCTCGATTGATAAATTGTGTGAGTCCCGTACTGTCGGTTGCCAAGGTATTTTGTTGCAGAAGTTCGTTTTGTTGAGCCCCCAGGGTGGTGAGTCTCGGAATAAGATCATTTTTTTGTTCGGTCAGTTTGCGAACCTGTTCACTGTTTCTCTGATCTAGCGCTTCCCGTTCTTGTTGAAGGAGCTCGAGTAGCTGCTGACCCAGTGCCAATTGCTGGTCAAATAGCGTGGCTAAGGTCTTAAACTGATTTGTATTCGACATGTTGCCCACCTAGGCCCTTACTTGATTCAACGAACTTTCCAAGCTGATTAATTTTCTTGCCACCTGGGCTGGGTTGATTTCGTAACGCCCAGAATTGACGGCGGATGTCATTTTATCAACTCGGTGGCTATCCACCACTGGGTAATCCCGAATTAATGTTTCTAGCTTTTGCAGTTGTGTTGCGCGCTCGGTCATGGTGACGGAGTCGGATGGTTGATTCATCTTGTGCTCCGGCTGTGCAGTGGGTTGCTTGGCCGCTGATGTTTTATGAGGGACCGGAGACGGGGTTGGGGATGCGATTTTTATCGTCATGAGCATTACCTCTTGGTTGCCTGTTTTTATAACGGCCGGGCTTGGTGAAACTTGATCCAGGTGGGTGCGCTAAGGCGCGGGTAAGTTCTTATTAAACAAATGTTTACATAGGTATTTCTACAATTCCGGCTTCAATGGCGATGCCCTCTATGGTTCGTTTCGACGATAGATTTTCAACACGCACCAGCTCTCCTGCCGCTGCATCGGCCAGTGCCCGTCCCGGCATGCGTACGCTCATATCCTGGGTTTTGGCAACGATGGTGACCCGCTGTCCACGTGAGATCACGCTGGTTGCCATCAGATCGTTAGGGGTCACAATGGCGCCGGCAATCAGATTGCGGCGAGCTTGCCGCCCGACGACTTGATCGATAGTGCTGAAATAGCCATTGCTGAGCCGAGAGATATCGTAATCGACAAGCTTGATATGTTCAGTTTGCAGGGGCTGGTCGCGTCCAACGGGGGTCTGAAGCACGGCGACTTGTACCTGGCGGCTGACCTTGACCGGGACATATACGGTCCAAGTGTCAGTACCATTGCATGAGATGACCACTGTCGTATTGGCGTTGCGGCGTGACTGCGTGAGGTGTCGTGCCTCCAGTGTCTGCGAGCACAGAGGGAGTCGCAGACGCGGATCAAGATGGCCGACATTGATGCCGACCTTGAATGGAGAATGGGTGTGCTCCTGAGTGATCAACTGTATCGCTGCAGCCTTGATATCCTCTAGCGGTTGCAGAGGTTGGGCGTGCGTTGGGCTGGCCAAGAGTGAGAGTACTCCCCCGAGCATGTATATATATAGTTTGTGTAAGGTTGAGCCCATACTTTATCCATAATCTTTGGCTTTTTTAAAAGAATAAGCAATTACTGTGCCTGTAATTCAGTATTCAAGCACGCCTGTGATTGGTCGATATCAGCAATGGCTTAACTATTTAATTTTTCTTAATCGGAGCGGGGGATTATGGCCAGCGTAATGGACTCGGTGAATCAGCGCACACAGCTTGCTGGACACAATCGCTTGGAGCTACTGATGTTTCGCCTGAATGGGCGTCAGCGTTTTGGCATAAATGTGTTTAAGATTCAGGAGGTCGTCCAATGTCCGCCGCTGAATCATATTCCGCAATCGCATCCCCATGTGCGCGGCGTTGCCACCATGCGCGGCAAAACCATTCCGGTCATTGACCTATCTCTTGCCATCGGCAAGACACCGATTGAAGGAATTGCGGACAAATTTCTGATCGTTGCTGAATATAATCGCTCGGTACAAGGGTTCTTGGTTGGCAGTGTTGACCGAATTGTCAATTTGAACTGGGAGGATATTTTGCCTCCACCTAAGGGTTCAGGGCGCAACAGTTATTTGACGGCAGTCACTCAGCTTGAAAAGGAGCTGATCGAGATCATTGATGTTGAAAAAGTATTGGCTGAAGTCACCAATACCAAAACCGATGTGTCTGAGGATTTGCTTGCATCAGTGGATGATTTGATCAAGGAACAGCATGTGCTGGTGGTTGATGATTCAAGTGTGGCGCGGAATCAAATCAAACGTACTCTTGAGCAACTAGGGTTAAACATTGTGGTTGCCAATAACGGGCGTGATGCACTGAATATCCTGAAGGGTTGGGCTGCAAATGAAGACCCTATCTTGGAAACACTGGCCATGGTGATCTCCGATGTGGAGATGCCGGAGATGGATGGTTATACCCTGACCACAGAGATCCGAAAAAATACACGCTTGGCCGGGCTATATATAATGCTGCATAGTTCCTTGAGTGGTACGTTTAACCAAACGATGGTAAAAAGCGTCGGCGCGGACAGGTTTATACCCAAATTCAAGCCCGATGAGCTGGCAGGTGAGGTGATCGAGCATGTAAGGGAGTTTGTGTCTGGCCGAGGGTAGATAGATAAGGCATATACTGTCGTGATATAAAATCATGATGTATTTGGAAAGAAGTTTAGATTTTGATACAGGGAAGCGAGTGACAGATAATTCCATTTCAAGTCGTGATTACGACTCCTTTAGAACATTTCTTGAGGAGGCGTGCGGTATCGTTTTGGGGGATAACAAGCACTATCTGGTTTCAAGTCGGCTTTCGCGTCTAATGCGCGAGTTTGAACTCAAGTCAGTCGGTGACCTGATCGAACGCATGAAGCGGGAGCCGCGTTCAGGGTTGCGTGAACGTATTGTCGATGCGATGACGACCAACGAAACGTTCTGGTTTCGAGATAATCATCCCTATGAACTCCTAAAGAACTATGTTTACCCTGAATTGGCGAAGAAACGCCCTGCGCAGATCAAGATCTGGTCAGCGGCGTGCTCATCTGGGCAAGAGCCATATTCGATAAGCATTATCACTCAAGAATATATGATGACCCGTCCTGGCAGCCTGTCGAATAACGTGCAGATTGTTGGGACTGATATCTCGCCTACCATGCTTGACCTGAGTCGGGCGGCCACTTATGACTCATTGGCGTTATCGCGGGGTTTGTCACCTGAGCGCAAGAGTCGGTTTTTTAAAGACGTCGGCAATGGTGCGTGGCAAGTGAATGATGACATTCGTGCGCGCGTCAGATTTGCTGAAATCAACTTGATGAACAGCTATGCGTCTCTGGGCAAGTTTGACATCATTTTTTGTCGCAATGTGCTGATCTATTTCTCGGCTGAATTGAAAATCGACATTCTGCGTCGTTTATCCCAATCCCTGAATCCTGGCGGATTCCTCTTTCTAGGCTCCACCGAAACGCTGGCGAGTTACTCTGATGCGTTTGAAACTGTACGTCATGGTGGTGGCACAGTGTATCGTTTGAAAGGCAAATAACTTGCCGCTGTGGTTTGCCGCTTATGCGGCAGCCACTTGCCCCCCATCCCACCTGTAGTCTCTCTGTATAACTCTAAGTGATTGAAAATTAGAGGCTAATCAAAGTTGGCATTTGTTTTGCTCTATCTGTCATGAACGTATGTAGGAGACAGTCATGGCAATCAGCATGGACAAAATGCTCAGCATCTACCCAGATGCCTTGAGATTGAGAGCGAAGCGCACCGAGTTGTTGGCTGCGAATATCGCCAATGCCGATACGCCCGGTTATAAGGCGCGGGATATCGATTTTAATGCCGCGATGCAACAAGCTTCCAAACAAGGCGGTGGCGGTTTGAAAACCACGCATCCTGGTCATATTCAGGGGGGTGGCCATGCCGGTGCCAATGCCTTTGATGACTTTGTACGCTTTCGGGTGCCTCAGCAGCCATCTCTCGATGGCAACACGGTTGAATCCCATGTTGAACAGGCCAAGTTCGCCGAGCATGCGATCGAGTATCAGTTGACCCTGAAGAATCTACAGGGCCGTTTCAAATCCGTTACCGACGCGATTAAAGGGGGAGGTAACTAATCATGGCTTCATTTGATGTATTCCAGATTGCCGGTTCAGCGATGAATGCACAGTCGGTGCGTTTGAATACCATCGCCAGCAATATCTCCAATGCGGACTCAGTGAGTTCTACGCCTGAGGCAACTTACAAGGCTCGCCACACGATTTTCGCTGCAATGCTGAAAGAGAGTCTGGCTGGGCAGGGAGGGGGGGCCGGCGGGGTGAAGGTTAAAGAGGTGATGGAGAGTAATGCAGCACCGATTGTGCGTCACGACCCTAACCATCCAATGGCGGATGCACAAGGAAATGTGTACATGCCCAATGTCAATGTAGTGGAAGAGATGGCGAATATGATCGCGGCGTCTCGTTCTTATCAAAACAATATTGAGGTGTTCAATACAACCAAACAGTTGATGTTGCGCACGATCAACATGGGTCAGTAGGAGGGTAGGAGATGACGATAGGCGTGGATTTAGGTTTGTTGGAAAAGGTTGGGGCCTATGAAAAGCCTAAGCCTAAAGGCACTGGTAGCAACGAACTGGGGCAGGATGCCTTTCTGAAGTTGGTGCTGGCCCAGCTTGAACATCAGGATCCGATGAAACCGATGGAGAACGGCGACTTTATTGCCCAATTGGCGCAGATGCAGTCGGTGAGCGGCATTGATGAATTAAACAAGTCGTTCAAACAATTCTCGCAGGATATGCGTTCCAATCAGGCCTTGCAGGGATCGGCCATGGTGGGACGTTTTGTCACGGTGCCCAGTGATCACTCCATGCTTTGGGAAGAGGATATCGGCTTGATGGGGGCCTTGGAATTGCCGGTCGATAGCGACAGCGTGTTGGTGGATATCTACAGCGAATCTGGTGAACAGGTTGCACAGATCGACCTTAAGAACCAAGACAATGGCATGGTTGAATTCTATTGGGATGGTAAGAACAGTAGTGGTCAATCATTACCGCCGGGGCGCTATGAAATATCGGCCCGTGCTCGAATCGATGGTGATTTTGAACAATTGGAAACCTACGCAGTTAGCCAGGTGGACAGCGTTACACTCGGTAAAAATGGCGATGGATTAACGTTGAATGTCAACGGTGTTGGCTCAGTCGCATTGGCTGATGTCGAGAAGATCATGTAAGGAAGGAGAGTAGCTATGCCTTTTCGTATTGCATTAAGTGGATTGAACGCGGCCTCTGCCGACCTCAAAACGACTGGCAACAACATTGCCAACGCAGGGACTACCGGTTTTAAACAATCGCGTACCGAGTTTGTGGACGTGTTTGCAGTGAGCTTTGGTGGTATATCGTCAACGGCGACCGGTGGTGGTGTTCGTCTGGCATCGGTGGCACAGCAGTTTTCACAAGGAAACGTGGAATACACGAATAACAGCCTTGATTTGGCGATCAATGGTCAGGGTTTTTATGTGTTGGATGACAATGGCTCTCGTTTGCTGACGCGTGCCGGCGCATTCCGCGCCGACCGGGATGGTTTTGTTGCCAACAGCGCACAACAACGTTTGCAGGTATTCCCGGCGACGACGACTGCGGCAGGGACGACATCCTTCGATACAGGGCGTTTGGCGGATCTCCAGCTGTCGACCTCAGAAGGTCCTCCTAGCGCAACGACTGTGATTACCTCGGTGTTGAATTTGGATGCGTCGGAGCCTACATTGACCCCCACCACGTTTAATCCCTCAGACCCGTCAACGTACAACAGTTCGACATCGATCACTGTTTACGACTCATTGGGAACCCAGCACACTGCAACGCAATATTTCGTCAAAGAGGCGGCCAATAACTGGGTGTCCTTTATGTACCTCGGTGATGGCCCGACTGACCCTAACTTTCAACCAGTGCAGGCGGTAGGCCCTAATGCGGCTGAAGTCGTGACGTCGGCAGTGCCCGCCCCCAATGCAGATGGTTATCGTCTGGTCTTTGATTCGGCCACTGGTCAACTGGTGACACCGGCAACACCGATTACATATAACCCTGCGCCAGTGGCGACGATCAGCGGTGCAGATCCAATTCCATTGTCGTTGAACTATCGTGATGTGACTCAATACGGGAGTCCGTTTGCGGTGAGTGCCTTGAGCCAGGATGGTTTTGCCAGCGGACGCCTGAGCGGTATCGACATTGACCAGGAAGGCGTGGTCTCTGCCCGTTTCACCAACGGTCAATCGCAAATCCTTGGCAAGATCGCGATGGCCAACGTCGCCAACCCGCAGTCCCTGAGTCCACAAGGGGATACTGTTTGGGGTGAGACCTATGCAGCGGGGGATGTGTTGTTGGGTGAGGCGGGAACGGCCAGCTTTGGTTTGATTCAGTCTGGCGCATTGGAGGCATCCAATGTTGACGTGGCGCAGCAGTTGGTCAATCTGATTACTGCACAACGTAACTTCCAGGCCAATGCGCAGGTCATTAGTACGGCTGATACCGTCACGCAGACCATCATCAATATCCGTTAATGACTAGGTGACATTTTATTGTCACTGTCGCCAGGGAGAGCAGGATGCTCTCCCTTTTTTATTCCCCACCTTTGCCGCCAGGCGGCAATAAACTGCCTTCGTGTTATCAGTGGTCGTATCTAATCCTTTGTAACTTTCAGATATTTAAAGGAAAAAAATTCTGGCACTTACTTTGCATTCAAAATAAACAAAGGGTGAAACCAAAGTTAGAGGTGACAGATGGACCGAGTACTTTTTCTAGCGTCGAATACTGGCAAGCAGATCATGCACGCGCAGACGGTCAATACCAATAATCTGGCCAACGCCAATACCGTGGGCTTCAAAAAGGACTTTGTCTATGCCCAGGCGCGGGCAGTACACGGCCAGGGGCATGAAAGCCGTGTCTATAGCCAGGCGAAGGGCATGGGCGCGGATACCTCGTCAGGTGCATTGATGACGACGGGCCGTGAACTGGATGTGGCAGTACGCGGTGAGGGTTGGTTTGCCATACAAGGCCTGGACGGACAAGAGGCCTACACCCGTGCCGGCGATCTGCGGGTGAGTGCTGCGGGATTGTTGACGACTGCAGCGGGGCATCCCGTGATTGGAAATAACGGTGGCCCGATGACGCTGCCACCGTACAGCAAGCTGGAGATTGGTTCCGATGGCACCGTATCAGTACTGCCCCGGGGTCAAGAACCGAGCACGATGGTGGTGGTGGACCGGATCAAATTAGTGAAGCCTGCGGAAGGCAGAGTTATTAAAGCGGAAGATGGGCTGTTTCGCACTAAAGACGGAGTGCCAGCAGCACCGGATGCGTCGGTGCAATTAATCTCCGGATCGCTGGAGTCAAGCAATGTCAATGCAGTTGAGTCCATGGTGCAAATGATGGAGTTGGCTCGCAAGTATGAACTGAGTGTCAAGGTCATGGAAAAGGCCAACGAACTCGATAGCGCATCGGCTCAGCTGATGCGGATGTCTTAATTAATTAACGATTGAGGTGATGGCATGAACTCAGCACTTTGGATAGCGAAAACAGGCCTGGATGCGCAGCAAACTCGCATGTCGGTGATCTCGAACAACCTGGCCAACGTCAATACCATGGGCTACAAACAAGGCCGTGCGGTTTTTGAGGATCTGCTGTATCAAAACGTGCGTCAGGCAGGTGGCCAGTCTTCACAAAATACTGTATTGCCGACGGGTTTGATGGTGGGCACAGGTGTCAGAACGGTAGCGACTGAAAAGCTGTTTACCCAGGGCAATCTGGTGCAAACCGATAACGCGTTCGACGTGGCGGTTGAGGGACAAGGATTTTTCCAGGTGTTACGTCCTGATGGAACGATGGGGTATACCAGGGACGGTAGTTTTCGTGTCGATGCCCAAGGGCAGTTAGTCACTTCGAGTGGTTATCAAATTCAGCCAGCGATCTCTATCCCGTCAGACGCGACCAGTGTGACGATTGGTACCGACGGCGTGGTGTCGGTGATGCAACCAGGTCAGGCGCAGCCAACGCAAGTGGGGCAGCTGCAATTGGCGGACTTTGTAAATCCCAGTGGCCTGCAACCTGTGGGTGAAAACATGTATCTCGAAACCGCCTCAAGCGGTGCACCTGCGACAGGAAATCCTGGGCAAAACGGGGTGGGTTCATTGATTCAGGGTTCACTGGAGAGTTCCAACGTCAATGTGGTGGAAGAACTGGTGGGCATGATTGAGGCGCAGCGCGCCTACGAGATGAATTCCAAGGCGATCTCGACGGTCGATGGCATGTTGCAGTATGCCTCGAACAATCTCTAGGTCTTTTGGGATTAAACATTAAGCGGTAAAGGTGGGGGTGATGAAGATGAGTCTGTTGCAGACAACCAAGCGTCGTATGATGCCGGGCTTGATCGCGTTGGTGGGGGTTTCGGTGCTCGCCGGCTGTTCATCCAATAATAAACGTGAAGTGCTGGATGAGTTTGCTGCGGCGCGGCCGACCTATCACGTCCCGCCGCCGCAGCAAAATGGTGCGATCTTCCAATCGGGATACGGTATCTCTTTATTTGAAGATAATCTGGCGCGGCGTGTGGGGGATGTGCTGACGATCGTATTGGAAGAACGCACCAATGCCTCTAAATCTGCCGCGACCAGTACCTCAAAAGACTCGGCCATCTCGCAGCCTTCCCCCACCTTGCTTGGTGGTGGCGTTCGCTTCGCGTTGCCGCGGCCCTTTGGCAATAAGCTGCAGGGCAGAACCTTAGAGAATAACGTGGAGTCGACGAATTCGTTTGCGGGTGAAGGCGATTCATCATTGAGCAATAGCTTGACTGGCAACATCACTGTCACGGTGGCCGAGGTATTGCCGAATGGCAATCTGTTTGTGCGAGGCCAAAAACAGCTGACGATCAATCAAGGCGATGAATATGTACAGATCACCGGCATCGTGCGTCCGTCAGATATCAATCCGGATAACACAGTGATTTCGACCCGGGTAGCCGATGCGCGCATCGCTTATATCGGTGAAGGCACGTTGGCCGATGCCAATACCCAGGGCTGGCTGGGCAAGTTCTTCAGTAGCAAATGGTGGCCCTTCTAGGGGCTGACTGGAGTCGTCAAATGAAGAAGTTAATGGTTTCTATGTTGGTGGCGTGGCTTGCGGGATATTCTGCGATCGCCAGCGCGGAGCGGGTCAAGGACCTGGCTTCGATCGCTGGGGTGCGGGGCAACCAGCTGGTTGGTTACGGTCTGGTAGTGGGTTTGGATGGCACGGGTGACCAGACGACGCAGGCGCCATTCACGGTGCAAAGCATCAAGAGTATGTTGTCGCAATTTGGCATTACGGTGCCGCCGAATGTGAATCCGCAATTGAAGAATGTGGCGGCTGTTTCGTTGCACGCCGAGCTGCCACCGTTTGCCAAACCTGGGCAAAAGATCGATATCACGGTGTCTTCGATCGGCAATGCAAAAAGTTTGCGTGGTGGTTCGTTGTTGATGGCGCCTCTGAAAGGGGCGGATAACCAGATCTATGCGATTGCACAGGGGAATCTGGTGGTGGGTGGTTTGGGTGCCGGTGGTCAGGATGGTTCGCGGGTCAGTATCAATGTGCCTAGCGTGGGGCGGATTCCTGGCGGGGCGACAGTGGAACGCCCTGCGCCGACACAGTTTGGTGGTGAGGACAGTGTGGTGTTGAATCTGTTTCAGCCGGACTTCACTACCGCCCATCGTGTGGCAGCGGCGATCAACGACAAGATAGGGATGGGGACGGCCTCAGCCATGGACGGCTCTTCGGTGATGGTGCATGCGCCGCGTGACCCCGGCCAGCGCGTGGCCTATGTCTCGTTGATCGAGAATCTGACGTTGGAGCCAGGTGAATCCAGTGCGCGCGTGATCGTGAATTCGCGCACCGGCACAGTCGTGATCGGCCGCCACGTGCGGGTGACCTCAGCGGCGGTGACCCACGGCAGCTTGACCGTGACCATCACCGAAAAACCACAGGTCAGCCAGCCAGCACCATTGGCAGGCGGGAGCACGGTCGTCGTGCCGACCTCTGATATTCAGGTGCAGGAAGAGAACAATAAGATGTTCCTGTTTGAGCCAGGCATCTCGCTGGGTGAGATCGTTCGTGCGGTCAATACCGTTGGCGCCGCGCCTGGTGATTTGGTGGCAATCCTCGAGGCCTTGAAAGAGGCCGGGGCTCTGCGTGCCGAGCTGGTTATAATTTAAAGGGTAGGTATACGGTGATTTCCTCGAAATACAACACCGACGTATATACCGACTTTCAGGGCCTGAGCAGCCTGAAGGCGGCGGCTGGCCAGCAAAATCCCGCCGCGCTGGAAAAGGTGGCCGAGCAATTCGAGGCGATCTTTCTGCAAACCATGCTCAAAAGCATGCGTGCCGCCAGCCTGGGCGACGGCATTCTCGACAGTGACAAGACCCAGTTTTATCAACAGATGTTTGATCAACAGATTGCCATGGACTTGGCCAACAAACGCCAAGTCGGTATTGCCGATCTAATGATCCGTCAATTGTCGCCACCCTCGGCATCGACACCGACTGAAAAGCGTGAGTTTGATCAGTCCCGTATTCAGCGTACTGAGCTGAATATGGAAGCGAAGCAGCTAGAAACAGTACAAGAGAAGGAGGAGGCCCCCGGTTTCGCAACACCACAGGCATTTGTTGAAGAACTATGGCCTGCGGCAGAAAAGGCGGCAGCCGAGCTGGGGGTGGCACCTGAAGTGCTATTGGCACAGTCTGCGTTGGAGACTGGTTGGGGCAAGGCGGTGATTCGTAAGGTGGATGGCAGTAGCAGCCACAATTTGTTCAATATCAAAGCAGATCGGCGCTGGTCAGGGGAAAGTGCCAGCGTGAGTACTCTGGAGTTCGATGGTGATGTGGCGAGGCGAGAGGTAGCGAGTTTTCGCGCTTATGATAGCTATCAGCAGAGCTTTGATGACTACGTGGCATTCGTAAAGGGCAGTCCTCGTTATCAAGATGCGCTGGCCCAGGCAGCAGATGGGGCGGAATATGTGCGTCAGCTTCATCAGGCCGGGTATGCTACAGATCCTGAATATTCAAGTAAAATCAACAAAATAATGAGTTCTGAACAATTTTCCTCCTGGGTGGAGGGGGTTAAGGACAAGGCGGTTTAGCCGATATTTTTAACAAGTGTCGTGATGCAGGTCTTTGTTCATGACGACGTGTGATGAGGTTATAAGACCATGAGTTCCATGTTGGGCATAGGTATTACCGGGTTGATTGCTTACCAGCGTTCGCTGCGTACGGTGAGTCACAACGTTGCCAATGCGCAAACCGAGGGGTATAGCCGGCAGCGCGTGGAGCTTGGGACGCAGTCGCCCCTGTTCCTCGGTGGGCAGTATGTGGGCACCGGTGTGCGTGTCGCCAATATCGAACGTGTGCATGATAGCTTTCTGACACGTCAAACCCAGATCTATACCGCTTCCTTTAATTCAGCCGAGACCATGGCGCGTTATGCCGGGATTGTCGATGAAGTCTTGGCCGACCCTAGCGTAGGTCTGGGGCCTGCTTTGGATGATTTTTTTGGTGCGGCGCAGGACGTTTCAAATGATCCTACCTCTTTGCCTGCACGCCAGGCATTTTTGACACAGTCCGAGAATCTGGCTGAACGCTACAACTATCTCGATCAACGTTTTGAAGAGGTGCGCAGTCAGTTGAATCGACAGTTGAGGGCTGAGGTGGCCGATGTCAACAGTCTCACGTCATCCATTGCGATGGTGAACCGAAACCTGTTCTTGGCGGGCGGGAGCGCCGAGGCCAATGACCTGCTCGATGAGCGCGATCGTTTGTTAGGGCGCCTGGCTGAAAAAATTGGCATTACTACGCTCGAACAAGACGATGGTTCGGTCAATGTTTTTACCGGTAATGGGCAACAATTGGTGGTTGGTTTCGAACCCTACACCCTGACCGCAGTGCCAAATCGTTTTGATACCAGTGAATTTGAAATCGGTACGGGCGCGAATGGACAGTTTGTGTTTTCCGATTTTATAAAGGGTGGTGTCATCGGAGGTTTGCTGGAGTTCCGTCGCGATATTCTGAATGAAGCGCAGAATTCGGTTGGGGTGTCTGCCATAGCATTGGCCGATCGTTTGAACCAACAGCATCGGTTGGGGCAGGACATTATCGGTAATCTTGGCACTGACTTGTTTAATGTGCCCGAGGTGGAGATTCGGCCCGAGCTTGGGGTGAGTAATGTGGTTACGGCCACTCTTGCTGATTCGGGAAATCTGGTCGGTGATGAATATTTACTAAGAAATGTCGATGGTGCGGGTTCTTTCGAATTGATCCGTCAATCGGACAGGCAGGTATTTAACATTAATACCGGTGGTGGCGTGTATACGCATACTGAAATCGATGGCTTCCAGCTTAATTTTACTGCGGCAGGCAATGCGGGGGATGAATACATTGTTCGCCCTGGTCGCAGTGGTGCTCAATTTATTCGTGCCCAAATCAGTGATCCACGCGAAGTGGCGGCGGCCCTGCCTGTTAGGGATGCCAAGGGGATTGGTAATACGGGCAATGCAGTGCTTGATGATCTTCGTGTGACTAGTGCAGCGAATTTGCCGTTGCCTGGAAATGTTACTTTGTCATATGTTGCCGGAAGTTCTGAGTTCACGGTAGTTGGTGCGGTCCCGCCAGTGCCGAATATTCCCTATGTTGATGGCGGCACTATCGCATTTAATGGTTTGGAGTTTGTCGTTCGAGGTGTCCCGGCCAATGGAGACACCTTTGAATTATCGAATAATACAGCAGGCGTTGGCGACAACCGTAATATGTTGCAGCTGATCGCAATGCAGTCGCAATCAACCATGGCGGGTGGTACGGCGAGTTTTCAAGAGTATTATGGGCAAATTGTGGCTGAGGTAGGGATTAAGACACGTCAGTCACAATTGGTCGAGGATGCTCAGCGTAGCCTGATGGATCAGGCGCTTAATGAGCAGCAGGCGCTGTCTGGCGTGAATTTGGATGAAGAAGCGGCGAATCTTCTTAAGTTTCAGCAGGCCTACCAAGCGGCAGCACAGGTGATATCGGCAGCGGATGAAATGTTTCAGACGTTGCTGAACGTTGTTGGGAGATAATTGATATGCGTATTTCGACAGGCTTGATGCAACGTTTGGCGGTTAACGCAATCATTGATCGTCAGGCTGATTTGAGTCGGACTCAGCTACAATTGGCCAGCGGGCAGCGTATCATGACGCCCTCTGACGACCCGACGGGTACTACCCAAGTTTTTAAGTTTAATGAACAAAAGGCCAAGGTTGAACAGTACCAACTGAATATCGGTCGTGCTCAATCCCGCTTGGAAATTGAAGAGGGTGTTCTTGGGGCAATAGGCGATAGTTTGCAGCGGGTTCGTGAGTTGGCCGTTAGAGGCTTAAATGCATCTCAAGGGCCTGATAATCGTATAGCGATTGCGCAAGAGGTCAGGCAGCGCTTGGATGAGTTGTTTGAGTCGGTCAATTCGACCGATGGTGGCGGTGAGTACCTGTTTTCCGGTTTTCAAAGCAAGACGCAGCCCGTGGTAAATGCGGGTGTAGGAACGTTTAGCTTTCAGGGGGATCAGGGGGCTCGCGAGTTGCAAGTCAGCCCTAATCGTAGAATACAGACCTCTGACTCGGGATTCGAACTGTTCTTTAATCTACCCTATTCAGGTGGTGGTACCCAAAATATTCTTGAGACTGTGCATGATCTTGCCACAGGCCTGGAATCCAATGCCCCTAATTCAGCAATCTTGACCGACATAGATACCGCGATGGATCGTTTGTTGGCTGTTAGGGCAAAGATTGGCGCCCGTTTGAATGCATTGGATAGTCAGCGGGCAGTTAATGAGCAATATATCGTGCAGATGGAGTCCAGTTTGTCTGAGATTCAGGACTTGGATTATGCAGAGGCCGTTGGGCGTTTGAATTTGCAGTTGGCAGGTTTTCAGGCGGCACAGCAAAGTTTTCAGCGCATTCAGAGTTTGTCGCTGTTTAATTTTCTATAGTTTCTGACGCACCGTCTATCTGGTCTGTGGTGGCGCTTTTTTTTTGGGGATACAAGTGCTATTTTGTCGCGATAATTAAGTGGTGGCGACAACCGCAATTTCGAGCTTGGGGGGACGGATGTTTGACGGAAAGGCGATACTGATCACCGGGGGGACCGGTTCCTTCGGTCAAAAATATGTAGAAACTCTGCTTGCTCGCTGCAAGCCTGCCCGCCTCGTTATATATTCCCGCGATGAATTAAAACAGTATGAGATGCATGAGCGCTTTAACGGGCCGATGATGCGTTATTTTATTGGTGATGTGCGCGACAAAGATCGTCTCAAACAGGCCATGCGCAATATCGATTTTGTGATCCATGCTGCGGCGCTAAAGCACGTGCCTGTGGCTGAATACAATCCGATGGAGTGTATTAAAACCAATATTCACGGCGCACAGAACGTGATTGAGGCGGCGTTGGAGAATAACGTAAAGCGGGTGATGGCGTTGTCTACCGATAAGGCGGCAAACCCACTGAATCTTTATGGGGCGACCAAGCTGGCATCGGACAAATTGTTCGTCGCAGCAAACAATATTGTGGGTTCACGCGATACACGCTTCTCTGTGGTGCGTTATGGCAATGTGGTGGGGTCGCGAGGATCAGTATTGCCACTCTTTAGACGACTGTTGCAAGAGGGGGCGACTGAGCTGCCGATTACCGATGTGCGCATGACGCGTTTCTGGATCACCCTGCAGCAGGGGGTCGACTTTGTGCTGAAAAACTTCAAACGTATGCAGGGCGGCGAGATCTTCGTGCCAAAGATTCCTTCGGTGCGGATTGTGGATCTGGCAGAGTCGCTGGCGCCTGGTATGCCGCATAAAGTCGTAGGAATTCGTCCAGGCGAAAAATTGCATGAAGTGATGTGTCCGGCAGATGATGCGCATCTGACGCTAGAATTTGATGATCATTACGTGATTCAACCCGGTATCAAAATACTCAATACAGGGCCTTTTAATCTGAATCAACTGGGCGAAAAGGGTGTGCCTGTGGAGCAGGGTTTTGATTATGCATCGGGTGACAATCCGCATTTTCTGACCGTTGATGAGCTCAAGCAATTGAACGCCCAGGTATCATGATCATCCCTTATGGTCGGCAGACCGTCACCGAAGACGATATCGAGGCGGTGGCTGCTGTATTACGTTCCGATTGGTTGACAACCGGTCCCAAAGTCCCTGAATTTGAAGAGGCCGTTGCGCGGCATGTAAACGCCGCACATGGTATTGCCTTTGCCAATGGTACAGCGACCTTGCACGGGGCGATGCATGTGTTGGATATAGGTGATGGTGATGAGGTCATTGTGCCGGCAATCACCTTTGCCGCAACTGCTAATTGTGTGTTGTATCAAGGTGGAACACCTGTGTTCGCGGATGTGGATGCAGATACCTTGCTGATCTCGCCGGCGGATGTTGAAGCCAAGATCACCTCGCGCACGAAAGCGATAATCGCGATGGATTTTGGTGGTCAGCCCTGTGATTACGATGCTTTGTCTGCCATCGCAACTCGCCATGGGATAGCGCTGGTTGCCGATGCCTGTCATTCGTTGGGCGCCTCTTATCAACAGCGTGCCGTCGGTAGTCTGGCCGATCTCTCAGTGTTCAGTTTTCATCCGGTTAAGCCCATAACCACGGGTGAGGGCGGTATGCTGATGACTAATGACGAGAAGCTGGCGACTCGTGCGCGTCAGTTTCGTAATCATGGCATCGATACCGACCAGCGCCAACGCCAGCAGAAGGGGCAGTGGCACTATTCGATGCAGACGCTGGGATACAACTATCGGCTGACCGATATCCAGGCGGCACTGGGATTGAGCCAGCTCCAGCGTTTGTCTGTAATGACTGCGCGTCGCCAGCAAATAGCCGCATTATATGATGCCGTATTGCCTTCGATTGATGGTGTTACGCCGTTAAAGACGTTGCCGCATAATGAGCACGCCTATCATTTGTATGTGGTCAAAGTCGCACCGCGGTTTGGGCGAGACGTGGTGTTTGGGCGTCTGCGTGATGCGGGCATAGGTGTAAATGTGCACTATATGCCGGTCTATCGGCATCCGTATTATCAGGCTCGTTTTGGTGACTTGACGACCTCGTGTCCAATAGCGGAGGCGGTCTTTCCTGAAATCCTGACCTTGCCCTTGTATCCAGCCATGACTGACGATCAGGTAACGATGGTGATCAACGCGGTACGTGACGCTCTGTATTGATTGGCCATTGATCCTCTAGCTGTTTAGAATGGCCGGTCTACTCTAGCTTGATTTGTTCGTCACGATGAATGCACTTCCTCCCGCAATTTTCATTATGGGGCCCACTGCCGCAGGTAAAACGGCGTTGGCGATGTATTTGTATGATCATCTGCCGTGTGAATTGATCAGTGTCGACTCGGCGCTCATCTACCGTGGCATGGATATTGGTACCGCCAAACCGACCAGCGTTGAGTTGGCGCGTTATCCCCATCATTTGATCGATATTCTCGAACCAAACGAGGCGTATTCCGCTGCGCGCTTTTGCGAAGATGCACTGGCGGCTATGGCTGATATCTCTCGTCGAGGGCGAATCCCCGTATTGGTCGGTGGCACGATGATGTATTTTCGCGCATTACAGTTTGGTTTGGCACAACTGCCAGATGCAGATCCTGTCGTGCGAGCCAAACTCGAAGCAGAGGCAAAGCAACTGGGCTGGCCGCAGATGCACCAGCGCCTGGCCGAGGTCGACCCAGCTGCAGCCGCGCGCATCAAGCCTACCGACCCTCAGCGCATTCAGCGTGCGCTGGAGGTATTTGAAATCAGCGGTCGCACGATGACCGAGCTCCACGCGGAACAAGCCAAGTACGCGCTGCCGTACCAAGTTACCAAACTGATTATTGCCCCTCAGCAGCGGGCGAGGTTGCATGCCCGCATTGAACAACGTTTTCGTCTGATGTTGGAACAAGGCTTCGTCGCCGAGGTCGAAGGCTTGCGTGCGCGGGGTGATCTGGATCTGGATTGTCCGTCCATGCGTTCGGTGGGGTATCGCCAGGTATGGCAGTATCTCGACGGTGAATATGATTATGAGACGATGGTACATAAGGGAATCGTCGCCACCCGGCAGTTTGCCAAGCGTCAATTCACTTGGTTGCGTGCTGAGGAAAATGTGCACTGGCTAGAGTCTGAAGATGCAGAGGTAATGCATAGGGCTATGAATATATTGAAAAAAATACTCTAGCAGGATGTTTTGGAATGAGTTTAAATTGCACTCCGACCCTAGAGGGGAGTGTGGTAAGATGGGCGGAATTATGTTATTCGGGTGTGGCCTCAAGGATGATAATAAGGCATACCGAAGCTCAAAAATAACGGGAGAAAAATAAAATGAGTAAAGGGCAAAGCTTACAAGACCCTTTTTTGAATGCATTGCGCAAGGAAAAGGTTACGGTTGCGATCTATTTGGTAAACGGCATCAAGCTGCAAGGTCAGGTTGAATCTTTCGATCAATTCGTAGTGTTGCTGAAGAATAGCGTGAGCCAAATGGTATACAAACACGCAATTTCCACCATCGTGCCGACTCGCAACGTAAAACTGCCAGCTGGCGACGAAAGCGACGATTAAACAACAACGAGTAGCAGGTAAACTTCTCACGTGGAGTTCTTTCACCGCCCTGAATCGGGAGAACGCGCAGTCCTCATTCATATCGATTTTCAAGATGAGGATGTGCGTGAGGAGTTAGACGAATTCCGAGAACTGGTCGTATCTGCGGGTGCTGATCCTGTCGCAGAACTGGTTGGCAGGCGGCGGGCGCCGGACTCAAAATACTTTATTGGTTCCGGTAAGGCCGAGGAGGTGCGTGAATTGCTGGTGGCGCACGACGCTCAGTTGGCCATCTTTAATCACGCCCTGTCACCATCCCAGGAACGTAGTCTCGAGCGTCTGCTCAATTGCCGTGTATTAGACCGGACCGGTCTGATTCTCGATATATTTGCCCAACGGGCGCATACCTTTGAAGGGAAGTTACAAGTCGAACTTGCCCAATTGCGGCATCTGTCCACGCGACTGGTGCGTGGCTGGACGCATCTGGAACGGCAAAAGGGCGGGATAGGTCTGCGCGGACCAGGTGAAACGCAGCTGGAAACCGACCGTCGTTTGATCGGCGAGCGGATCAAGCAGCTCAATAAGCGGCTGGAAAAGGTACAAAAACAGCGTGAAGGGCGTCGCCGTGCCCGTCGTAAGTCTGAGGTGCACACGGTGTCATTGGTGGGGTATACCAATGCCGGCAAGTCGACGCTGTTCAACTCGTTGACCGACGCCGGTATTTACGCTGCGGACCAGTTGTTCGCGACCTTGGATCCAACCCTGCGCAAGCTGGATGTGCCAACCGAGCACGATACGGTGCTGATTGATACGGTGGGCTTTATCCGCCATCTGCCGCATACCGTGGTCGCGGCCTTTCGCGCTACCCTGGAGGAAACCCAGGAGGCGACGTTATTGCTGCATGTGATTGATTGTCATGACGAACAGCGTAGCGAGCGGATCAATGAGGTGAACGGCGTGTTGCGTGAGGTTGGCGCTGACGATATCCCGCAGATTGAGATCTACAACAAGATTGATCTAACGCCCGAGCCGTTGCCGCGTATCGATCGTGATGAAAGCGGGCGGCCAATTCGCGTCTGGGTCTCGGCGGCCAACAAACTCGGCATGGATGTGTTGCGCCAGGCGGTGGCTGAATACCTGCAATGGTTGGAGGCCCGAGCCAGAGGCGAAGAGGGGAGCTTTGGTCGCTTGGCCGAGCGTCAGCACTATCGTTTATGTGTCGAGCCAAGGGCAGGTCGTATCCGTGCTGAGCTCATGGATCGCGAGGTGGTTGAACATGAAGAGGTTACAAATCAAGGGGAATGGCTGCTCGATGTGATACTGTGGCCTCGGCAGATGGAGCGCCTGTGTCGGGAGCCTGGATGCCGGCTGGTGCCGCAATTCCCCGTCGACGAGGCGATAAATAGTTGAACGGCCTTGCGATACGAGGCCAAGCTTTCTAAAATTGGCCGTTCCGACCACCAAGGTCGAACGGTTGTATATTAACCGTACTGAATATTCCGAAACTGGAGAGACGAATGGCCTGGAATGAGCCGGGGGGTTCCAAGGATGATGATCCTTGGGGGAATCCTAAGAAGGATGATCGATCAAAAGGGCAGGGCAAAGAGCAGGGCAAAGAACAAGGCCCGCCGGATCTGGATGAGGTTGTCCGTGATATTCGCAATAAGCTGAATGGAGTCTTTGGCGGTAAAAAAGGCGGCGGCAGAGGCGGTAACAGTGGTGGCAATGGCAACGGTGGCAATACCGTCCAGTTCCCTACCGGTGGCAGCAGTGGTGCCAGTGGTATCGTGGGCTTGGTCGTCATCGCGCTGTTGGGTTGGGTAGCCTATGATTCAACCTATATCATCCAGCCTGCCGAGCGTGGCGTTGTGCAGCGTTTCGGCCAGTATGTCCACACCATGGAGCCAGGTCTGAATTTTTATCTACCGCGTCCTATTGGTACTGTGACACGCGTCGACGTTGATCAGAGCCGGGATATCGAGATCGGTTATCGCTCCAATACTGCAGGTCGTAGCACTCGTAGTGCCAATGTGGGTAGTGAAGCACTGATGTTGACCCGCGACGAAAATATCGTCGAGGTCCAGTTCGCAGTGCAATACCGCATCAAGTCTGCGTCGGACTACGTCTTTGCCGTACGTGATCCAGATATTACGTTACGTGAGGCTACCGAGAGCGCGGTGCGTGAGATCGTCGGTAAATCCAATATGGATTTCGTGTTGACCGATGGGCGCGCCGAGATCGTGTCGCGGGTTGAAGATCTGATCCAGGAAATCGTGGACCGCTATGAAACCGGCCTTGAGGTCACCAGTGTCAACATGCAGGATGCGCAGCCTCCTACACAGGTACAGCACTCGTTTGACGATGCGGTAAAGGCGCGTGAGGACGAGCAGCGGTTGATCAACGAAGCAGAAGCCTATTTCAACGACATCATTCCGAGGGCACGTGGTGCCTCGGCGCGGATGGTTGAAGAGGCCAATGCCTATCGCGAACAGGTGGTCGCACAGGCAGAGGGTGAGGCGCAACGCTTTGAGCAGATCCTGACTGAATACGAAAAGGCGCCAGTGGTGACGCGTCAGCGTCTCTATCTGGAGACGATGGAAAGCGTCATGGCCAGTTCGTCTAAAGTGATGGTGGATGTCGAAGGCGGCAACAATATGATGTATCTGCCGTTGGATAAAATGATGATGGGCGCAGCTGCTGCACAGATTCCAAATGCGATTAGCCAAACACAACAACAGATGGCTGATCAGGAGAGTGCCGCCGCAGCGTTACGCGCTGCGCAGGAACAACTCCGTCGCGAGCAACAAGATCCGCGCAGCAGGGAGAGACGCTAATGGAAGGCAATAAGAGTTTTATCGTCCTCGGTCTGATCGTGGCGCTGGTGTTCCTCGGCTCAATGTCGTTGTTTGTGGTTGATGAGCGCGAAAAAGCCATCATGCTGCGTTTGGGTAAAATCGAGAAGACCGATTTTGATCCAGGCCTGCACTTCAAAGTGCCGTTTATCAATAATGTGCGTAAGTTTGATGGCCGTATCCTGACGATGGATGCAGAGCCTGAGACCTTCCTGACGGCAGAAAAGAAAAACGTGGTTGTGGATGCGTTTGTGAAGTGGCAGATCAGCGATGTGGCCAAGTATTTTACCGCCATGGGTGGTGATGAGAACCGTGCCAACGTACGTCTGTCGCAGATCATCAAGGATGGCCTGAAGAGTGAGTTTGCCAAGCGCAGTATCCAGGACGTGGTCTCCGGTGAGCGTGCCGAGATCATGGAAGTGCTGACGATTACCGCAGACAAACAGATGGCTGAATTCGGCGTCGACGTGGTCGATGTGCGGATCAAGCGTATCGACCTGAAGGGCGAAGTCAGTGATGCGGTCTATCGCCGGATGGAAGCGGAGCGGACCCGTGTGGCCAAGGACTTCCGTTCGAAAGGTGCTGAGGCGGCAGAGCGTATTCGTGCCGATGCCGACAAACAACGTACGGTTCTGTTGGCCGAGGCCTATCGTGAAGCTGAGCTGCTACGCGGTGAAGGTGATGCCAAGGCGGCAGAGATCTACGCCGACGCCTATAATAAGAACAAAGAGTTCTATGCGTTCTATCGTAGCCTGGCCGCTTATCGTCAGTCGTTTGCCAACAAGAACGATGTCATGGTCATCGAACCTGACGCCGACTTCTTCAAGTACTTTGGTAGCGCAAGCGGCAACGCCAAATAAGGCCGTGGTCGTTTAGGAACGCAGGTAAAAACGTTAACCCGGGCATGACACTTCAGGTGTGATGCCCGCTTTTTTTGTGATTATGGACTGGCAGGACTTATTCGCCGCACTGGCACTGGTATTGGTGATTGAGGGTTTGATGCCCTTTCTATCGCCCAAGGGGTTGCGGCAGGCCTATAGCCAGGTGATCCGTATGGATGACAAGTCACTGCGCATGGCAGGGCTGGTCAGTATGATCATCGGTCTGGTGTTGCTGACACTGGTTCGGTCCTGATCACTGAACTGTAAATTTAAGATGGTGGAAATATGACGGATTCCGTCTCAACGAAGACTGACCGCTGGCTGTTGCCAGAAGGGATTGCCGAACTGTTGCCCGAAGAGGCAATCAAGCTGGAGCAGCTGCGTCGTCGTCTGCTTGATCTGTATCACTGTTGGGGTTATGACCTGGTGATGCCGCCACTGATCGAGTACCTCGATTCCTTGTTGGTGGGGACCGGTAATGATCTGGAATTACAGACCTTCAAGATTATCGATCAGCTGACAGGCCGTTTGATGGGCGTGCGTGCGGATATGACGCCACAGGTTGCGCGTATCGATGCCCACATGCTCAAGTGTGAGGCGCCCGTGCGGCTGTGTTACATCGGCCCGGTGCTGCATACCCTGCCCAGTGGTTTTGCGCGTAGTCGTGCGCCGTTACAGGTAGGGGCCGAGTTGTACGGCCATGCCGGACCGGAGAGCGATGCGGAAGTATTACGCCTGATGGTCGAGACCTTGCTGACGGCAGGGGTTGAAAATATCCACGTTGATCTTGGTCACGTTGGCATCTATCGTGGTTTGGTACAGGACGCGGGCCTCAACACTGAGCAAGAGGGCAAGTTGTTCGAAGCCTTGCAGCGCAAGGCGAAACCAGAGATCGAGGCCTGTCTGGCACAATGGCAGATTGCCGATCTGCAGCGTCAACGCCTGTTGGCCCTGGTTGATTTGAATGGTGATTCGTCAGTACTTGCCGATGCGCGTGTTGCGTTGGCGGGCGCGAGCCAGCCGGTAGTGGATGCGCTTGAGAATCTCAGCCAGATCGCGGCGCGTTTCCGCGCCCACTGGGCCGATCTGCCGCTGTACTTTGATTTGGCCGAGCTGCGTGGTTATCGGTATCAGACTGGTGTTGTCTTCGCGGCATTCGTGCCTGGACATGGCCAGGAGATCGCACGCGGTGGTCGTTATGATGCCATCGGCGAGGCCTTTGGCCGTGCCCGTCCGGCAACAGGCTTTAGTACCGACCTCAAGACGCTGGTGCATGTGGGGAATATAGAGAGTCCTGCTGCTGGCGGCATACTGGCGCCGGTGATAGATGATGCAGTACTGGATGCACGTATCCAGCAACTACGCCAGGCCGGTGAGCGGGTAGTGGTGATGCTGGCCGGACAACACGGCAAGGTGAGCTGTAGCGGTTGTGACCGCGTCCTGGAAAAACAGGATGATGGTAGCTGGCAGGTGTTGAGTCTGAATTCCTAATTCGATTGCCCGGGCAGCGGAACGCACGGGCGCAGGTAAAGTTAAACGATAGTGTGATGAAAATGCCGCCGGGAGCGGTGTCTGATCAAGCGGAAGGTAAACATGAGCAGTGGTAAAAATGTTGTTGTCATCGGTACCCAATGGGGGGACGAAGGCAAAGGCAAGATCGTCGATTTGTTGACCGAACAGGTATCGGCGGTTGTTCGTTTTCAGGGCGGCCACAACGCCGGCCACACACTGGTGATCAATGGTGAAAAGACCGTGTTGCACCTGATTCCTTCCGGCATCCTGCGCGCCAATGTGCAATGTCTGATCGGTAATGGTGTCGTGTTGTCGCCAGAGGCCTTGTTGAAAGAGATCGCTGGCCTGGAAGCGCGTGGCGTGCCTGCCCGCGAGCGTTTGAAGATCAGTCCCTCATGCCCGTTGATTCTGTCTTACCACGTTGCACTGGATCAGGCGCGTGAAAAGGCCCGCGGCAAGGCGGCCATCGGTACCACCGGTCGTGGTATCGGTCCTGCGTATGAAGACAAGGTATCGCGCCGCGGTCTGCGTCTGGATGACATGTTCCACCGCGAGCGTTTTGCCGCCAAGCTGGGCGAGGTGCTCGATTATCATAATTTCGTGCTGCAACATTATTACAAGGCTGATACGGTCGATTTCCAGCAAGTGCTGGAGCAATGTCTGGCCTGGGCGGAAGAGATACGGCCGATGGTGGCCGATGTGACCGGCATGCTGCACGCCTACCGTGACAGTGGCAAGAGCGTGATGTACGAAGGTGCGCAAGGTGCGTTGCTGGATATCGATCACGGTACCTATCCGTTCGTCACCTCATCCAATACCACAGCAGGTGGTGCAGCCACCGGTAGCGGTATGGGACCACGTGGTCTGGATTATGTGTTGGGTATCACCAAGGCCTATACCACTCGCGTCGGTGCAGGTCCGTTCCCAACCGAATTATTTGATGCGATGGGTGAGCACCTGGCGCGTCGTGGTCATGAGTTTGGTTCCACCACTGGTCGCCCACGTCGCTGTGGTTGGTTCGATGCCGTGGCACTGCGCCGCTCCAATCAAACCAATAGCGTATCGGGTCTGTGTATCACCAAACTGGACGTGCTCGATGGCCTGGATACGATCCGTATCTGTATCGGTTATGAGAGCAATGGTCAGCGTTGTGAAACAGGTTCTATGGCAGCTGATGTGTTGGAGACCTGTCAGCCGGTGTATGAAGATATGCCCGGTTGGAAAGAATCAACCGTTGGCGTTAAACGCTATGATGATCTGCCACAGGCCGCGCGCAATTATCTCAAGCGCATCGAAGAGATCGTTGGTGTGCCGATTGATATCATCTCTACCGGCCCTGACCGTGAAGAGACCATCGTCCTGCGTCATCCGTTTGCATAAACCTGTACGCAAACGACATCAACAAAAGGCCTCGTTTAACGAGGCCTTTTGTGTTTTGGGCTGTCGTTAAACGTTCATTGAAAAGACATCCATCTGTCATCGCAGATTGTTAGTGTTGATGTGTATACCGGTGTTGGGTGCCGTGCGCCAGATGCCAATTTTTTCTGCAATGAACGCCAATGGAGTGAAGGAAAAAACCATGAATCATGACGATAACAGCTCAAACCCCAGTAACAATCGTCCTTTCTTTGATGTACTGAATGCAAACATTTCGCGCCGACAGGTGTTGAAGGGTGGCCTGGCCGCGGCAGTGACCAGCTTCTTCGCAGCACCGGCGATCAGTGTTGCAGCAGGTCGCAGTGGTTGGAATAGTCAGGCTGGAACTGCGTTGATCGGTTTTACACCTGTCCCGAATGCTGAGGGTGGTGGTGCATGGCCCAGCATCGCAGAAGAGTATCAATTCGATGTCTTGATCCCATGGGGTGAACCCCTGGAGCCGAATGGCCCTGCCTATCAATATCCACCTAACGCGGCCGATCAGGCGAAGCAGATTGGTATTGGGCACGATGGCATGTGGTTCTTTCCTTTGGCAATGGGCAAGTTTAATCGTGGTGCCAACGATCATGGGATGTTGGCGATCAATCACGAGTTTGGCACCAACCAACATGTGCTGGGTAAGGCGCTGCCAGAAAGCCTGGAAGACGTGAGAGTGTCGCAACACGCTCATGGTGTATCGTGTGTTGAAATCAAAAAGATCGACGGCAAGTGGCAGACGGTTGTGAGTGACCGTGCCCGCCGCATCCATGTCAATACACCTGTGGCGTTTAGCGGCCCTGTGGCTGGCCATGCACTGCTTGAAACGCGCGCGGGCAACATTCCGTTAGGCACCGTGAATAACTGCGCCAATGGTCATACCCCTTGGGGCACCTATCTAACCTGCGAAGAAAATTTCAATGGTTATTTTGGTGCAACCAATGCCAATGAGACCTGGACGCCAAATGAAGCACATGCGCGTTACGGTTTTAGCGATGGCGGGGCAGGGTACAGTTGGCACCGATTTGACGCACGCTTTGATCTTTCCAATTCTGATTATCACAACGAAGAAAACCGTTTCGGTTGGATTGTTGAGATCGATCCGATGGATGCGAATCAAATGCCTGTCAAACGCACAGCCTTGGGGCGCTTCAAACACGAAGGCATTGCCTTGACCGAAGGTCGTGGTGGGCGTGTGGTTGGATATATGGGCGATGATCAACGCTTCGATTACATCTACAAATTCGTGTCAGAAGGCAATTGGCGTTCGATGTTCGATGCGGGTAAGCACCCGCTCGATCACGGCAAGCTGTATGTTGCACGTTTTAACGATGATAACAGCGGTGAATGGCTGGAACTGACCATCGACAACCCAGCATTGGCGGCACGCTTTGCCGACCAGGCTGAAGTGCTTACGTTTGCACGTCTGGCTGCGGATATCCTTGGCGCTACACCGATGGATCGTCCTGAGTGGACGACCGTTGCGCCGAATGGTGATGTCTATTGCACGCTGACAAACAACAGCCGTCGCACCGAACCAAATGCGGCCAACCCAATGGCACCAAACGCAGATGGTCATATCATCAAGTGGCGTGATGCAGATCAGCATGTAGGGACGACATTTGAATGGGAGATATTCCTGGTCGCGAAAGACACGCATGGCTCAGAGGATAGTTATAGCGATCCTGATGGGTTGTGGGCAGATCCGGATGGTCGTTTGTTTATTCAGACCGATGGCGGTCAAAAGGATGGTCTGAATAATCAGATGTTGGTGGCTGATACCAAGACAGGTGAACTGCGCCGTCTTTTTACCGGTGTGGCAGGGGATGAAATCACGGGGATTACGGTGACACCGGATCGTCGCACGATGTTCATCAACACCCAGCATCCAGGTAATGGTGATCCTCGTCTCACTAATTTCCCCGCACCGTTGGATGGTGTCACGGTGCCGCGTGATTGCACGATTGTGATTACGCGCAAGGATGGCGGTATCATCGGTTCGTAGCATTTAAATAGTACTAACAGCAAAACGCCCCGCGATTTTAGCGGGGCGTTTTGTTTAAACCGGAAAAGAAATCAATCCGGTGCGTGTTGTTCGCTGTGGGGGATGGGGCCGCCGTGCGTGATGTGGTGTACGGTGCGTTGCGGGAATGGAATTTCAATGCCATTGGCGTCGAAGGCCTCTTTGATTTCCCGATGGATACTGTTTTTAAGATCAAGAAAATTTTCGCGTTTTGCCCACACGGAATATTGCAGGTCCATCGATGATTCGCCAAAGCTCATGAAGATGTACAGGGGTTTTGGTTCTTCCAGGCACAACGGGTTTTTATCTGCCACGTCATCCAGCACGGCCTGGACCTTTTTCAAGTCTTCGTTGTAGGCCACACCAATCATGATATCCAAACGGCGAATCGGGAAGCGGGTGACGGTAGTCACTTCCGATTTAATCAACGATTCGTTGGGGATGCGCACGAATAGATTATCGAAGGTGCGGAGTTTGACCGACAGCAGGTCGATCGACAGCACTTCACCGGTGGTGGTGCCGACGCGAATGACATCGCCCACACCAAACGAACGCTCGGCGACGAGGAACAGACCGCTGATCAGATTGGAGGCGGAGGTCTGCGAGGCAAAACCCAAGGCGACGGTGAGGATGCCGGCTGCGCCCAGCAGCACGCTGAGGTTGAAGCCCAGTTCATGCAGCGCCGAGATCAGGAAGACAACGAGGATCAGATAATAGCTGCCACGTTGTAATAGTTGTTGACCATGCGCATCGAGGCGACGTTTGCTGACGCGGACCAATAGTGAGCTGACGGCCTTGGCCAAGACAAAACCGACGACGACCAGTACCAGTGCGCGACTGGTGTCCCACAGTTTATCGCTGCTGAGGTAGACGGTGATGTCAGTCCATAAATCGCTCATGATGTGCTCGCTTTGAAGAGGGTGTTGAAGGCACGAAACAGTTTGCTGCTGCTGGTATCGCGCGGCGATGCCAATGGATGACATCTGCCTGCCTCGGTGGGCGGCTTGTCGTCGATCCGCAGCGCGGCCATGTCACCGTCGCGTTCACGTTCGAGGATGACGCTGGGCGTCCACAGCCGCTGATCTTCGGCGACGTAGAGTGGTAACGAGCGGGCCGGGATGGCGACGCGCTCCAGCGGCAGCAGGCTATCGGAATGATTGCGGATCAAGACCGGGATGATGGCGCGATGAGGGCGGCGTGGCAGTTCATCCAGGCTGCGGCGGCAGTGGCTGCGCGTGGCGTAACACAGCTCGCCTTCGAGCGTGGAGGGGCCGAACCAGGTGTCTGACGGACGCTGGATGGCGAGGTCATCCAGCCGTTGGTGTTTTTCGCCCACATCCAGCGTCAGCCACAGCGGTGCGCTGACATAGACCAATACCTCTTCACCGGCAATGAGGTTAAAGGGTTGGCGCGGGCGCGAGACCAGGGCGCGATCCGGCAGTTGCGGCATGACATGCAGTTGGCCGTTGGTGTGGTTGAACACGTAACGTGCGCAATGTTCAAGCGCGTCTGGTGGTGCGTCGCTGGGGCCGCGTTGCCAGTCACTGTCCTGATCGTCGTTGTCTTCGCGGGCGCGCTGGTAGCCGATCTGCCATTCGCCGTTGAGATAGCGGCAGCGCAGCGTCAGTGGCCCCAGCTGCCATTCAAGCACGCTGTGCTCGCTGAGCTGGAATTGGCCCCACCAATGATCTGAGTTGTTTGCGGTCATATTCATCGTGTTCTTAAATAATCGGACTGTCCGGTGTCGGTGACGGCTCGAACTCCGGCAGGTGCTCTTCCTGGAATTCGTCCACCTTGGCCGCCACATCGCCCACATCTTCAAAACGGGCGATATGAAACATCGCATCGCCCTCGTTGACCAAGGGCAGATTGCTGCGCCCGATCACCAACCCGTGGCACGGCGAGACAATCTGCGTCTCTTGTTCGCCGAAGGGATCGGCCACCACCGCCAGCAAGGTGCCTTTTTTGACACGCCCACCCAGAGGTACCACCGTGCGTAAGATGCCGCTCTCCGACGCCCGCACCCAAAAGCTGGAGTGGGCGACCATGGCCTCCGACACCGGCGTCTGTTTACCGCGTGATGCAGGCAGCATCTCCAGTTCGCGCATGACGTTGACGATGCCGTTGACCCCGGCGCGGATCGAAACCTCATCGAAGCGCAGCGCCTCGCCCGCCTCGTAGAGCAGGGTGGGCACGCCATATTCGGCGGCGGCCTGGCGCAGTGAACCATCGCGCAGATTGGCATCGATGATGACCGGTACCTGAAAGGCGCGCGCCAGGCGTGCGGTCTCGTCATCTGACAGGTTGGCGCGGATCTGTGGCAGGTTGCTGCGATGGATGGCGCCGGTATGGATGTCGATGCCGTGGCTGCAGTTGGAGACGATCTCCTGCATGAACAGATGGGCGAGTCGCCCGGCGAGTGAGCCGGTCTCGGTACCGGGAAAGCTGCGATTCAGATCGCGGCGATCCGGCAGATAACGGGAATGGTTGAGCAGGCCGTGCACATTGACGATCGGTACAGCAAACAGTGTGCCGCGCAGCCGCTTCAGTGCCGGCAGTTTCAGCAGGCGGCGGATGATCTCGACGCCGTTGATTTCATCGCCGTGGATCGCTGCACAGATGAACAATCTCGGACCGCTGAGTTTGCCACTGATGACATGCACCGGCATGGTCATCGGCGTATGGGTATAGAGCCGGCCCACCGGCAGGTCGATCGTGGCGCGTGTCCCCGCGGTGATGTCTGTACCGTTGATCGAGATGCGGCGATTGGGCATCGTTACCCCTTGCCCTTGGTACGGGTGCGATTGGGTTTGGCGTTGCGTTCGATGAAGCTGACGATCATGCCCGCGATGTCCTTGCCGGTGGATTTTTCTATGCCTTCGAGGCCCGGTGAGGAATTGACCTCCATCACCAGCGGCCCGCGGTCGGAGCGTAACAGATCAACGCCAGCGACATTCAGTCCCATCACCTGCGCCGCCTTCACCGCGGTGGCGCGTTCCTGCGGCGTTATCTTGACCAGCTCAGGGGTGCCGCCGCGATGAAGGTTGGAGCGAAACTCACCTTCGGCCGCCTGACGTTTCATCGCCGCGATGACCTTGCCATCGACGACAAAACAACGGATGTCGGCGCCACCGGCCTCTTTGATGAATTCCTGCACCATGATGTTGGCATTGAGGCCGAGGAAGGCCTCGATAACGCTCTCGGCGGCCTTGCGCGTTTCGGCCAGCACCACGCCAATGCCTTGCGTGCCTTCCAGCAGCTTGATCACCAGCGGTGTGCCGCCGACCATCTTGATCAAGTCCTGAATATCATCGGGCGAGTGGGCAAAGCCAGTGATCGGCAGACCGATGCCCTTGCGCGACAGCAATTGCAGCGAGCGCAGTTTGTCGCGCGCACGGGTGATGGCAACGGACTCATTGACCGAAAATACCCCCATCATCTCAAACTGCCGCACCACCGCCGTGCCGTAAAACGTGATGGAGGCGCCGATGCGTGGAATGATCGCATCAAAGCCCACCAGGTTTTCCCCTTTGTAATGGATCTCCGGGCTGTTGGAGGCAATGTTCATATAACAACGCAGCGTATCGATCACATGCACCTCATGGCCGCGCTGCTCACAGGCCTCCACCAGCCGTCGGGTGGAGTAGAGTGAGCGGTTACGAGACAAGATAGCGATTTTCAAGATGACGAGCTCCTAAGTATTCCATTGTTTAAGTTGATCCTTGTTCGGTCTGCCAAGCAGAAACGAGGCGCCGGGATCAACGATGATGCGATCGGTCATGGCGGTGCGGCCGAGCAGCATACGAAACATCATGCTGTCGCGATTGGTCAGGGTGAGCTCGATCGGCCACTGCTTACCGCCGAGGCTGAGCAGGGTCTCAATCACGTAGCGTCGCTCGCGGTGACCGCCGGAGTCAGTCACGGTACGTTGATCAATCACCCTGGCCTCGCAGCGGTTGATCAGTGCGCGATTCTTTTGTTTGGGATGCATGGAGAAGGCGACCCACTGTTCCTGATCACGCGTGAAGGGGGTAACTTCAAATGCATGCAGACAGGAGGTGCGGGCACCGGTATCGACCTTGGCCTTGATCAGGTTCAAACCCAACTCGGGCAGGGCACACCATTCACGCCAGCCCACGGTGAGTGGCTGGTCGTTGTCGCGATCGGGGCTCATGACAGTCAGCACCTTTCATTGACCGTTTAGTTGTTTGAATTATAGAGCCAAACCTTGGGCCGGGTCTCATCTTTTTACGGTGTTTAGCGATGCCTGGTGCGCAGTGCTAGACTGATCCATAAGCAAGCGCTGCAGTGCGCTGTAGTTGATGCAGGGAGAGGTGGCATGAGTGAGATGTTGACGACATTGGGCATGGTGGCAGGTGGCCTGGGTTTGTTTTTGTTGGCAGTCACCATGATCACCGAGGGCTTTAAACTGGCCGCCGGCGATGCACTCAGCGATATCCTCAAGGCGGGCACGCGCACACCGGGGCGCGGCATCGTGTCGGGGATTGCGATTACCGGCCTCGTGCAATCGTCGAGCGCAGTGACCGTGGCCACCATCGGATTCGTCAATGCCGGCCTGCTGTCGATGGCCCATGCCTTGGGCGTGATCTACGGCGCCAACGTCGGCACCACCATGACCGGCTGGCTGGTCGCCGCCATCGGCTTCAAATTCAAGATAGAACTGTTTGCCCTGCCGCTGATCGGCATCGGCATGTTGTTGCGCCTCACCGGCGCCCGCAAACGGCGCGGCGCCCTGGGGTGGGCGCTGGTCGGCTTTGGCCTGTTTTTTATCGGCATCGATGTCTTGAAGACCGCGTTTGAAGGCATGGCGGCAACCACCGATGTCAGCGCCTACACCGCGCAAGGCGTGTGGGGGATGATCATGTTTATCGGCATCGGCTTTGTGATGACGGTGCTAACTCAATCCTCCAGCGCAGCGATTGCCATCATCCTCACCGCGGCCACCGGCGGTGTCATCGCCTTGCCAGAAGCCGCAGCGATGGTCATCGGCGCCAACATCGGCACCACATCCACCGCGGCCCTGGCCGTGATCGGCGCCACGCCCAGCGCCAAACGGGTGGCAGCGGCGCACATCATTTTTAACGTCGTGACCGCAAGCGTCGCACTGGTCTTGATGCCGCTGATGTTATGGCTGGTGGCGCGCACCAGTCACATCCTGGGCATGGATGATATCCCTGCCGTCAGCCTGGCCTTGTTTCATACCGTGTTTAATGTGCTCGGCGTGTTATTGATGTGGCCGCTCACACAGCGCCTGGCGCGTTTTCTGGAAGGCTGCTTTCGCAGCGCCGAAGAGATCGAAGGCAAACCGCGTTATCTGGATAAAACCGTGATTGCATCACCGGAGCTGGCCTTCAATGCCTTGTACCTGGAGCTCGGTCATGTGTCAGAGGTCACGCGCCGGATAGCCCTCGGGGCGCTGAGTAGCGAGCTGGCGCCCAGCGACAAGATGTTAAGCGACAAGGCCGCGATCCAATCGCTGATCAATCACATCGAACACTTTATCGGCCAACTGGGCAGCAGCGAATTGCCCGACAAGGTATCGCAGGCCCTGGCCAAGGTATTGCGCACCACGCAGTATCTCGGCACCGTTGCCGATCTGGCGGACTTTGTGGCCACCGCGCAATCGCGTATTCACGAGCTATCGGAACCCGCCCTGATGGAGGCGATCGCCGCCTATCGTGCGCAGGTGGTCGAGCTGATCAGCCTCAGCGACGTGCAGGATAAACACTACGATGCCGAGGTCTTCGCCAAACACCGCGAACAAGTGGACAACGCCTATCACGAACTGAAGGATCGGCTGCTGGTCGCAGGCGCACATCAACGCATCAAGATCCGCGACATGACCTTCACCAACGAACAACTGAGCCGTATCCATCGTCTGGTCGAACAGCTGGCCAAGAGCGTGAATGTGATGCAATACCTGTTGAGCCTGTCATCGGTCGCGCAGGCTGAACCTGAGGTGGTTACACCACCGGTTGAAACCGCCGCGGTCGAGGTGGTTGAAACCACAGCAGTGACGGATAGTGCCAAAACCTAACGCGAAAAATCGATGCGGCGCCGGGCCTGTATTTTAAGTCTTGTCGCGCTTGAATAGGGGCGCGTGAATACCGACGGATCAGAATTATGGTTGGCCAGTGTGGCCATGAAGTATGCTGATCTTGCGCAAATATATGAGGCCCGTGTCGCCTAACGAACACCCGATTAAAGATCAGTTAAAGTAAGGGTAAGAACAGGGTTTGGGTCGATTAATGGTCGGATAAAGATAGGGTGGGGCGTGTGTTCTATCGAGGTGGGCAGGGTTCAGAGTGGGGGGCTGTTCTTCCAATGGTGATATGCGGAAAGTTTCCGTATATGTTTCTTTATAAATAGCAGTGTTTTTACATTATGTCGGGCTAAAGGCGGTTGCCGATATGAGGTAACGTATTGATAGTAAGCCTGTTTGATATCCGGTGGCTGGGAGGTTTGTGTCCGAATTGCTATATGTGATGAAGATTATTGAAGAGGGATATACGGAAACATGTAGATGGATGATATGCGGAAAGTTTCCGTCTACTGACTGTTACATTACAAGGAGAATTTCGTGGCATTAACAAACACATATGTTTTACCACATAAAAGAATAAAAGATGTATTTGAGAAAGTCAGGGATGGTCAAGCTCCGGAAAGAGTGAATCATCAACTTCTAAAAGATTGGGGATTCACTTCGACTAATGACCGTGCGTTTATCCCATTGCTTAAAGCTCTTGGGTTTTTGACTGCCGACGGGGTTCCCACTCAACGCTACCACAACTATCGCGACCATTCTCAATCTAGGGTTGTGTTAGGTGAAGCAATGAAAGAAGCCTATGGAGATATATTCTTAATCAAAGAGCATCCAACTCTGTCAGATAAATCAGCCATCGAAGGAAAGTTTAAAAGTTTCCACAATGTAAGTGACAACGTTGCCGGAATGATGGCCAAGACCTTTTTTGAGGTTTTAGGACTCTCTGATTTGAAAGGGGTAACGAAGCAACATAGCCATGATAAAAAGACTCCTGCTAACGAGGCTCCTACACAAGCTGAAAATAAGCCGAATTATCCTCAAGTGGCGCCAATGATCCCTGGTTCTAAACTTGCGGGGCTACACTACAATATTCAAATTCACTTGCCGGCCACCAAGGATATTGAAGTATACAACGCGATTTTCAAATCACTCAGGGTGCACCTCCTTGAAGAATAAAGATTTAAGAGATTTTATGTTCCGAGGGCTCATGTTCGAGTCCGAAGCAACAAGATTTCAACGTGCAGGAATTCAAATAGGAGCAGATGCTTCTGCTACTGAAGAAGCCTTATTGGCAGAGTCGTTGGCACCTTTTGGAGTTTCAAGAAGAAACTCGGCGTTAGAAATGGCTCGCTTATATGCTTTGCTATTTTGCTTTGAAAATGAAATTAGATCATTTATTCGAGAGCGCTTAGAGGAAAAGGAAGGTCTTGATTGGCATGACAAGCTACCTCCAAAAATCCTCTCCCACGCAGAGGGACGCAAACAGGTAGCCATGAAAGATTCTTGGCTTGAAGGCGAGAAAACAGATCTATTAGGGTTTGCAGATTTTGGCCAGCTTGGCCAAATAATTGTTGATAAGTGGGAATTTTTCAAAGATATAATCCCTTCTCAGCATTGGTTAAAACAGCGAATGGACGAAATGGAGAAGGCTAGAAATTTCATTGCCCACAATAGAATGCTTTTGCCTAGTGAATTTCAGCGTCTCTATATGTATGTGTCAGATTGGAATAGGGTCATTGGGTTGTAATGTAACAAGCGCATGTTGTCGGACTGGTTTTCCGCTGCGCTCCAAACCAGCCGCAAATGCGAGCGTTAGGCTCTATTGGGGGATTTATGAATTTGTTAAGATTGTTTTTAGTATTATTTCTGTTGGGGTTCGGTAGTGCTTATGCTGCTCCAATAACATTTAACTTCTCAGGTACTCTTGATTCTGTATCGTCAAGTTTAAATTCATCTTTCAGTGCTGGCGATGAATTTTCAGGGGCTTTTACATTCGAGTCTTCAGCAACAGGTGGAGATACTGGAAGCACTTCTTACTATAATGCCATTCTGAATTACCAATTTGTTATGGGTAGCTACAGTTTTTCGTTGGATAACGAAGGCCGTATAGGCATCGGAAATGACAATGGCTCAAGCGCAAGCTTTGACTCGTATTATGCGTCTATTGGAAATAGTTATAACTATGAGGGGTGTGGCACATGCAACGCTCTAAATGAAACAACTGGGCCTCTGGTAAATGGTTATCACCTGGATGATGTTGAGTTTGGTTTGTTTGATGATACCGGTCAAGTGTTCCAGAATGAAGACCTGTTTTCAGTTTTTCCTGAATTATCTAATTTTTCTGCTGCTGTATTTAGAGGCTCATTTTGGAATGGTTCAGGAAGGATAGGAGGGAGTTACGGGGGTAGCTTTTCTGGAACAGTAACATCTATAAGCCCTGTTGTTGACGCAACTGTACCTGTTCCACCATCTGTATTTCTTATATTGGTTGGTTTAGTGTGTATGCTATTAGCAGGAAAGTATTCTAAAAAGCCTAACAAGGCAAATTCATCCGACCCTGAATCTCCCCCGATTTTGTGGACTAGTGTAAAAAACAGGGTGTCCATTTTGTCGGGGGAAGTTGACTCTACAAAGCGTATTCAACCAAATACCATGAAGACCATTAACGCCTTTTATGGATGACAAAGTGTCAATTTCGTTGCGTTAGCCACAGTCTTCATGGTGAATTGATTATTCTATGTTATGGACACACATTATATTGTGGGGTTAGCACGTACATAGTGGAGACACCGTTAAGTGTGCCGACACCAACTATCTGTCCTTTATCATTGATCGAGGCGGCGCTCGTCAAAACCCAGCCTAAATTCTCAGAAATCCGGCTATTTAAATCAATGATTTCACCATTATTCCAGAGGACTGCGCGAGAAAGGCCGTTTGAATTTACTGAATTGCCAACGGCATCCCCCGAGATATTCACTGACGTAGCTATTGCATTCGCAGACGAGAGTTTTGGTAACGCCCTTATGCCATATACGGCATCGTATACAAAGCCGCAGCCCGTAGTGCATATTCCGGTGTTAGATGTGCTTGAGCCGACAACGACGCCTGCATCATTAATGTCGTGAGCAATTGATGATACACCCAATGTGCCAATGTTGCGTTCGCCGCTGTTTGGATCGTAGAGCATGGCATTGTGAGGTGTTATGGTTGAGCGTCCAACAATTTGATTTTTGTTGTTGATGGCTTCAGGCGAAAATGTGATTGGTGTCCAGGATCCACCTATGTAATCCCATAAACCAAATGACGTGTCTATTTTTCCAGTTGCGTAACCAATATCATTAATGCCATAAGCTCTACCATTTCTTGGATATTGATAATACGGAACTGGTGTGCCCGACGCTGTTTTTACAGTAGGTTGGAACCCGCGAGTGCTGCTGCTCATTGTGCCTGCAATGTCGCCCTTATTGTTGATCGACCAATATTCTGAATGATAGCTTATATCAATAACTCGGCCACCAATCGGAGTCCAGGAGAAAGCTTCATTTGGGCCGCTACCACAGCAATACGTACCCGTGCCTACAACGGTTCCATTATTATTAATCGCTTTTGGATGTAACTTGTAGAATCCATAGGCCATGTCAATGGATGAAACTTTGTACGATGTCGGCGCATCTGAAACGATCGGGCTTACTTCTGAGCCATGAGAGAAACGCTCTAAGATGTTTGCTTGTGTAAGCACTTTATCAAATATTGCCACGCTATAGAGTGTGCCCAGCCATGCGCGAGAATCGACTGATTCATTGGCCAGTAACAATGGGTAGTTGCTATTCCAGTTGGACAGGGTGCCAGGGATGTGCTCTGCGGCGCGGATGATACCATTTACGTAGATGTAGGCTTGGCCATTGGTATCGCGGGTATATACTACGTGCTGCATTTGTGATGGTGTAACAGCTACATTGCTGCGTGTAGATGGAATGCCATTATTGTTAATTAAAGTGGAATCCGTTCGCAAACGAACATCAAATTGTGTTTTTATTTGCCCTAATGTTACGTTTCGCTCACTAGAGTTATTTGACAAAGACACGATGCGTGCAGGACCATCTTGGGTGTCGTTTCCAACCTTTATCCATGCTTCAATTGATACCTGGTTGCTTGCTTTAATAGCATTCGTGATTTTTGCAGCGGATGTTACACTGCCAATCACAGTTGGAGAGTTAATTCTAAGGCCACCTTCCACCCAGGTCACTGCGTTGGTGTTTTGTATCGTTAAGTTGACGGGGTCGCCAAATTGAGATTTGTCTGCAACAACAGAACCCTGTCTTTCATCAAGTCCGTACAGAGCTATAGGTGCTGGACCTGTGGCAAGCACAGGAAGCGACAAGGTAAGCAGTAATGCGGGGCTTGCTATGATTAAAAGTTTATTCATGCTTGCTTCATCCATGATTAGAAGATTAAATTATTAATTAATGTATTGCGCACTGCATCCTTTATGCACATGCCTGCCTTACACTAGACTAACAGCTATCTTTTTGACAGATTATTATTGCAAGCACTCCTTGGTGTTGGTTAAGTGTTTTATCCGTAAGGTATCAATCACAAATATTTATCTAAATAATAGTGGATAAAAATAGAATCTATATTTTATGCGCATATTGCGGATATTTGGGGGTGCGGCCGTGCGGCGTAATAAATGTAGGGTGTCCTACGGACCTGATAATTGTTAGTACTTTAGTAGGTTATGATTGTGATTAATTTTCTTGGCAGACCGTCCACATTGTTTTCGTCGTTTGTTTTTGTATGCGTTATGTTTGTGGTTGTAATGTTCTATGCTAACCCGATGATAGATGGTGGTGATGGCTCTGGATTATTGAGTCTTCAGTTGGCATTTTACAGGGAGGCAGGAGAGGCGATAGTAAGCCGCTGGGGTGATAAGGGGGTAGATAATTTTAAGGCGTGGATATTCTTGGACTATATTTATGCCGTGGCATATTCATTGTTCTTGGCCTCATTGTTATCCTTTTTGGCGTTAAAAAACGCTAGACGATTAAAATATGAAAACCTGATTATAGGTTTATCATTTTCAGCGGGCGTTCTGGATTGTGTGGAAAACACTATCGAGGTGTTTTTTGTAGATAATCCTTCAGGTTTCCCAGAGGTTGTATTCTTTGCGCACTCGGTTTTTGCTCTTATTAAATGGATGTTTGTATTTATCGTCTTGCTAAACATCATATACCTTGGGTTCAAGGTTGGGTTTTATTCAATTAAACGAAGACTCTGGTAATCGAACGAAGCCTGGGGCTTAAAATGTGTTGATTGGCCGGTTTATGATGAAATGTAGTAGTTCAGGGGTTATAAATACAACCCTCATATAGCCTGAGCTACTGTATATAAAAAATAGAATGGGGCAGTGTCTTGCCTTTTGCTTTTTTTGATCCATCGTCAAGTTATTTCTATTGGCGAGGATGCTGATGCTGCGCATGATAAACGGTATAACCGTGGTATGGGTTTAAATCGATGCTGATCTCATTGGATGAGAGATATGGACAAGGATTATGAAAACGATAGATGTAAGGAATGGTCGACAAGGGACTTGATTAATCTTACATCGAGATCGGTGCAATTATGCTGTTTTGTTTTATCCGTATTGATTGTGACGATCAGTCTCTATTGGGGAGGATATTCTGATCGTTATGCGGTTTCATCTGCAATCTCTGGTACGTTAGCTTTTTTATTATCTTTTGTCGCTTGGAGATACCACAATTATTGGGCTAACTCCTTGCCTACTTTTGTAGCATTGATGGTTTATGTGTCTCAACTTCCACCCAAAGAAGGGCAGGAATTTACCGCAGCTATAGCCTTTTATTTTTCCCATGCCGTACTGATATACATATTATGGGTCGCCCTTTTTCATAAGGTGCTCATTAATGAGCTAGGTAAAATTCAAAGATCAGCTAACTAAATTGGTTGATTGCCACGAATTCCAGATGCTTAACAGGCTGCTGCAATACCACGATATCCCCGCCCAAGTGGCAAAACGAGGGTGATTATTCCAGCTTAACCAAATACCGCCCATGGCTACGTTGGTCGAGCATGTCGCGAAATGCTTTGGGCAGGCCGTTCATGTCCGTTGTCTGTTGATGGATCAGGTCGAGGTGGCGTGGTTTTAGCTCGTTGCCGAGGCGTTGCCAGATCTCGCACCTGAGTGGTGGTGGGCAATTGGTGGAGCTGATGCCGAGGATGCTGACGCCGCGCAGGATAAACGGCATCACAGTGGTGTGCAGTTCTGCCGAGGCGGCGAGGCCGACGCTGGCGATGTTGCCCCAGGGTTTTACCGTGCGTGTCATCCACGCCAACATCTCTCCGCCGATCATATCGATCGCGCCGCCCCAGATGCCTGCTGCCAGCGGTGTCGGTGTTTGATCGATGTCGCGTGTCAGCAGTACCTCGTTGGCGCCGAGTGCGGTCAGTGCATCGATCTGTGTCGGTTTGCTGCTGATGGCGGTGACGGCATAGCCCTGGCCGGAAAAGATGTCGATGGCCAGGTTGCCGACACCACCGCTGGCGCCGCTGATGACGATGGGCCCCAGCTGTGGATGCTGATGGTTTTGCTGCATGCGGTGCAGGGTCAGTGCGGCGGTGAAGGCTGGGGTGCCCATGATCATCGCCTCTTTCAGACTTAAGCCGCTGGGCAGTGGCACCACACATTCACTCGGTACGCGCACGTATTCGGCGTAACCGCCGTCGTAGCGTTCACCCAGGCCTGCGCCGGTGACGAGGACCTGATCGCCTTCCTTGAATGCTTTGCTGCGTGATTGCACGACGATGCCTGCGACATCGATGCCGCCATTCAACGGAGATTGGCGCAGGATCTTGCCTTCTCCGCTGCCGGCAAGGGCATCCTTGTAATTGATGCCGGAGTAGGCGCCCTTGATGACGACATCGCCGGCGGTGAGTTGTTGCAGGCTGAGCTGTTCAATGCCGGCGCGATGGCCGTGTGCATCGTGGTGGATGCGAAAGGCGCGAAACTGCGCGGGGATGGTCACGTATCGTCCCGCAGTTGCGGCAGATCCTGGAACAGGGTCAAGGCCTCGGGATTGGCCAGGGCCTCGGTGTTTAATACCTCGCGGCCGTGGATGACGTTGCGCACGGCCAGCTCGACGATCTTGCCGCT
>DHYU01000062.1:0-38321 GCA_002415485.1 Proteobacteria bacterium UBA5122 | reverse complement strand
GCGGTGCCGATGCGCACGCCACCGGGGTTGAGCACGGCATCGGAGCGGCCATAGATGATCAGCGTGTCGCGCGCGGTGAGTTGCGCGTAATCGCCGTGGGCCCAGACGCCGGGAAAGCGTTCGAAATACGCCTGCCGATAGCGTTTGCCATTGGGGTCGCCGAAGAAGCCGATCGGCATCGATGGCGCCGGTGCCTCGCAGACCAATTCACCGCGCAGATTGCGTACCGGAAAGCCGTGTTCGTTGTAGATGGCGACCTTCATGCCGAGGCCGCGGCATTGCAGCTCGCCGCGATACACCGGCAACAGTGGATTGCCGAGGGCGAAGCAGGAGACGATGTCGGTGCCGCCGGAGATCGAGGCCAGCAGCAGATCGGGTTTGATGTCGCGATAGACATAATCGTATGACTCCGGCAGCAACGGCGAGCCGGTCGAGAGTATGGTCTGTAGTGAGTCGAGCGTGTGATCCTGCGCCGGTTTGGCGCCGGTCTTCTCCAGTGCGGCGAGATACTTGGCGCTGGTGCCGAAGATGTTGATGTCTTCGCGTTCGATGTAATCGAACAGGATCTCATCGTGTGGATGAAACGGTGAACCGTCGTAGAGCATCACGGTGGCCTCAACGGCCAGCGCACTGACCAGCCAGTTCCACATCATCCAGCCGCAGGTGGTGTAATAAAAGATACGCTGCCCGGCCTTGAGATCGGTGTGCAGCACCAGCTCTTTGAGGTGCTGCAACAAGGTGCCGCCTGCACCGTGCACGATGCACTTCGGCAGGCCGGTGGTGCCGGAGGAGTAGAGGATATAGAGCGGGTGATCGAATGGCAGTTGCACGAAGGCAATCTCTTGCGCGGGATGTTCGGCGATAAATTCTGGCCACGTGATAGCGCCTGCAAACGTGCTCAGGTCGGGTGTTTGACTGATGTAGGGCACGACGACGATTTGATGGATGCTGACGATGCGGTCGGCAATGTCTTTGGCGCGGGCGAGCGAATCGTGCGCCTTGCCCTTGAACCAATATCCGTCGGCGGTAAACAGCAGCTTGGGTTTGATCTGACTGAAGCGTTCGACCGCGCCGTTGACACCGAAGTCCGGCGAACAGGACGACCACGTTGCGCCAAGGCTGGCGCAGGCGAGCATGGCGATGATGGTCTCGGGCATGTTGGGCATAAAACCGGCGACACGATCACCGGCCTTGATGCCGTATTGTTTGAGCGCGGCGGCCAGCCGCGAGACCTCGTCGTAGAGCTGGCGATAGCTGAGTGTGCGTTGGCATTGGTCTTCGCCCCAAAAGATGATGGCGGGTTGTTCGTCGCGACGGCGTAATAGATTCTCTGCGAAGTTGAGTTTGGCGCCATCAAACCAGCGGCTGCCCGGCATGCTGTAGCCATCTTCGATCACGGTGTGCCAGGGCTGGGAGGCGCGCACATCACAGAAATACCAGACGGCGGGCCAGAATTGACGCGGGTGTTTGATCGACCACTGATAGAGCGCGGCGTAATCGTGCAGCTGGCAGTCGTAGTGTTGATTGACGAAGTCGATAAAGCGCGTCAGGTTGGCCTGGGCGATGCGCTCAGGGGATGGTGTCCATACGGGGAGGTTGTCGTCCTGGTTGTGCATCGTTATTTGGGAGACATGCGTAGGGCTCCGTCCAAGCGAATGACTTCGCCGTTGAGCATCGGGTTCTCGAAGATATGTTGCACCAGACGGGCAAATTCATCGGCATGACCGAGGCGTGGTGGATAAGGTGTGTTGGCGGCAAGTGCATTGCGCGCGGCCTCGGGCAGTGTGTCGAACATTGGTGTTTCAAAGAGGCCGGGGGCAATCGTCATTACGCGCACGCCGATGCGCGCAAATTCGCGTGCCAAGGGCAGTGCCATGCTCACCAGGCCGCCCTTGGCGGCGGCGTAGGCGGCCTGACCGATTTGGCCATCCATCGCCGCGATCGAGGCGGTGTTGATGATCACACCGCGCTCCATATCGTCGCCGCTGGCGAGATTGTGTTGCATGTGTTGCACGACGGCACGACAGACGGTGAAGCTGCCGATGAGATTGATACGTACCACACGTTCGAATTCAGCGGTACTCATCAGTGCCTCACGCCCCAGCACGCGTTGACTGGGGGCAATGCCGGCGCAATTAACGGCCAGGTTGATGTGGCCCATATGTTTGACGGCGTTTTCGATGGCGGCATCGATACTGCGTTCATCGCAGACATCGACCACAATGCCGTGGATGCTTTCTCCGAGCTCATCCAAGGCCTGATGCAGTGCCTCGGTGTTTACGTCCAGCAGCGTTACACGGCCGCCATGGTGGACGATACGTTTGGCGGTGGCCAGGCCTAAGCCTGAGGCGCCGCCACTGATGATGGCATGTGCGTGTTGGATATTCATGTGCACTGACCGACTCTGGGGGCAGACGCGACGCGCGACAGATTTTCGCGGCCGAGTTGCGCCGAGATGAATTGACCGCAGTCGATCAGCGCATTGAGATCAATGCCGGTTTCAATGTCCATGCCGCGCAGCATGTAGACCACATCCTCGGTCGCGACGTTGCCGGTGCTGTTGGGGGCAAAGGGGCAGCCACCGAGGCCGGCAACCGAGGCGTCTACTGTGGTGATGCCCATCTGCACGGCACGCAGGATGTTGGCCAGGGCCTGGCCGCGGGTATCGTGAAAATGCACGGCGAGTTTATGGATGTCGACATTAGCAGCGACGGTGTCGATGACCTGTTCTACCTGCAATGGGGTGGCGATGCCGACGGTGTCGCCGAGTGAGATCTCGTTGCAGCCCATCGCAATCAATAGTTCTGCCAGGTTGGCCATCTTGTCGAAGTGGACATCGTTTTCATAAGGGCAACCAAAGGCGCAGGAGATGTAGGCGCGGATCGAGATGTTGTTGGCCATGGCCTGTTCAACGATGGGCTCGAAGCGTTGTAGGGATTCGGCCACGGTGCAGTTGATGTTGTGCTGGTTGAATTTGTCTGAGGCCGAGGTGAAGAGGGCGATCTCTTTCGCGTTGATCGCCATCGCCCGTTCCATGCCCTTTACGTTGGGTACCAGCAGCGGATAGGCAATGCCCTGGATTTTATTGATGCCGGTGTAGACTGCCTCGGCATCTGCCAGTTGTGGCACGCGTTCGGGATGGACCAGACTGCTGACTTCGATGACGGATAGGCCGGTTCTGGACAGGCGATTGATGAAATCGATTTTGACATCGCTGTCGAGTACCTGGCTTTCGCTTTGCAAGCCATCGCGTGGGCCGACTTCTACGATTTTGACAAACTCGGGTAGTTTCATGGTCACATACTCTCACTTCACGATGATGACGAATCCGCGATCCATGCCGGTTTACGTTTATCCAGAAAGGCCCGCAGCCCTTCCTGGGCCTCCGGTGAGCTGCGCAGTGTGGCAATCAGATTGATTAATTGTTGATCGAGTGCTTGATCGTTGAGTAAGGGGATCAGGGTCTTGCAGTGCTGTAGCGCGTGCGGCCCGGCCTGTAATAACAGCTGTAGTTGCGTTTCGATGGACTGATCCAACTCGTCGGACTTCACGACCTGATGCACGAGTTGCCACTGTAGTGCGTCGTGGGCGTTGAATCGTTCGGCTGTCATGAACAGGCGGCGGGCATGGCGCGGGCCGATGCTCATTAATATATACGGCGAGATGACGGCAGGTACAAGGCCGAGCCGGGTCTCGCTGAAGGCAAACACGGCGCTATCGACGGTGATGGCGATGTCGCAGCAGGCGATGAGGCCGACGCCACCGCCAAAGGCCGGGCCATTGATGCGGGCCAGGGTCGGCTTGGGACTTTGTGCTAGCGCCCGCATCAGATCAGAGAGGCGGGCGGCGTCCTGCTGGTTTTGTTGTGGGCTGTAGTCGATCGAGGCCTGCATCCAGGCGAGGTCTGCGCCGCTACAGAACGAGCGACCGTCACCAGTCAGGACGATAGCGCGTACCTGTTCATTGCGTGCGCTGTGTGCCAAGGCGTCTGTTAGCGCATCGATCAATTCCGGGTTGAGGGCGTTGTGTTTGTCTGCACGTTGCATGCGCAGCGTGAGTACGCCGCGTGAGTCCATGCTTGTGTGCAGTATGTCGCTCATGGCTACATCCGGAACACGCCAAAGTGTGAGGGGGGGATCGGTGCGTTGAGTGCGGCGGCGATGCCCATGCCGACCACGGCGCGGGTCTCGATCGGGTCGATGATGCCGTCGTCCCACAGGCGGGCGCTGGCGTAGTAGGGGTGGCTTTGGCGGTCGAACTGGTCGCGTATCTCCTGCGCATAGGCCTCGCGTGCCTTGTCGTCCCAGTGTTTGCCTTGTTTTTTCATGCCGTCCTGTTTGACGGTGGTCAACACACCGGCGGCGGTCTCGCCGCCCATGACCGAGATGCGTGCATTGGGCCACATCCATAGCTGGCGTGGGCCGTAGGCGCGGCCGCACATCGCATAGTTGCCCGCGCCGTAAGAGCCGCCGATGACGACGGTGAACTTGGGCACCTGGGCACAGGCCACCGCGGCGACCATCTTGGCGCCGTGTTTGGCGATGCCTTCGTGTTCGTATTTTTTGCCGACCATAAATCCTGCAACGTTTTGCAGGAACAACAGCGGGATGCCACGTTGGCAGCACAGCTCGATGAAGTGGGTGCCCTTGAGTGCCGAGTCGGAAAACAGGATGCCGTTGTTGGCGATGATGCCGACGGGGAAACCCATGAGATGCGAGAAACCACAGACCAGCGTGGTGCCGAAGTGGTGTTTGAATTCCTGAAACTCGGAACCGTCGACCAGGCGGGCGATGACTTCGCGCACGTCGTATTGCTGGCGGGCATCGTGATGGATGATGCCGTAGAGTTCTTTGGCCGGATAACGCGGTTCGATGGTCTCGCGGCGATTGAGCTGGCCGAGTTTGCGGTAATTCAGATTGGCAACGATGTCGCGGGTGAGCTCGAGTGCGTGGTAGTCGTTATCGGCCAGGTAGTCGGTGACGCCGGAGCGTTTGCTGTGGACCTCGCCGCCGCCCAGTTCTTCGGCATCGACCTGTTCGCCGGTGGCGGCGCGCACCAGCGGTGGTCCGCCGAGGAAGATTGTGCCCTGGTTTTTGACGATCACCGCCTCATCGCACATCGCGGGCACATAGGCGCCACCGGCGGTGCAGGAGCCCATGACGACGGCGATCTGCGGGATGCCCTGCGCCGACATGCGGGCCTGGTTGTAGAAGACTCGACCGAAGTGGTCGCGGTCGGGGAAGACCTCATCCTGCATTGGCAGGAAGGCACCGCCTGAGTCGACCAGATAGATGCACGGCAGTCGATTCTGCTCGGCGATCTCCTGCGCCCGCAGATGTTTTTTGGCCGTGATCGGGTAATAGGTTCCGCCCTTGACCGTGGCATCGTTGGCTACTATGACCGCCTCCTGGTCATTCACCATCCCGATGCCCGTGACTATCCCCGCGCTTGGCACCTCGCCACCATACATGCCGTAGGCGGCCAGGGCGGAAAACTCCATAAACGGCGTGGCCGGATCGCACAGCGCCCGTATGCGGTCTCTGGCCAACAATTTGCCGCGTTGCACGTGTTTGTCGCGGGCCTGCTCGTTGCCGCCATTGCGGGCGTGATCCAGCTTTTCGTAAAGGTCGTTGACGAACAACTGCATATAGGCAGCATTTTCGGTAAACGCCTTGCTGTGTGGATCAATCTTGGTTTTTATGACAGCCATAGCAGCCCCTTTGCCGCGTGCAATCCGTTACTACCTTATCGGCCAGGAAGCTCGACCGCAACAGCGACGGCCTCGCCACCGCCGATACAGAGCGTGGCGATGCCACGACGCAGCCCGCGTTTGGCGAGGGCGTGGATCAGCGTCACTAAAATACGTGCACCACTGCCACCGATCGGATGGCCCAGCGCACAGGCGCCGCCGTTGACGTTGACCCGTGCGTGATCGAGCTTGAGTTCCTGCATCGCAGCCATGGTGACGGCGGCAAAGGCCTCGTTGATCTCATACAGATCGACATCGGCATCGGTCCAGCCGGTGCGTTGGTAGAGCTTTTCTATCGCACCGATGGGGGCGAAGGTGAAGTCCTCCGGCGCGCGGGCGTGACTGGCGTGGGCGACAATGCGCGCCAGTGGCACCAGGCCGTGTTGCTGGGCGGTGATTGCGGTGGTCAGGACCAGCGCCGCCGCGCCATCGGAGATGGACGAGGCATTTGCGGCGGTGACGCTGCCGTCTTTTTTAAACGCAGGTTTGAGGGTGGGGATCTTGTCGATATTGCATTTGAACGGGGTCTCGTCGCGTGTGATCTGTTCGTCACCGTTGCGGGTGGTGATCGTGACTGCGGAGACCTCATCGCTAAACATATCGTTATTCCAGGCGGCAAGGGCGCGGCGGACAGACTCGGCGGCATAGGCATCTTGATCTTCACGACTAAAGCCGCAGATGTCGACACAGCGTTCGGCGAAGATGCCCATCGCCTGGCCGTCGTAGGCGTTTTGCAGGCCGTCATAGAGCATGTGGTCATACACCTCGCTGTGACCGAAGCGTAGCCCATGGCGTACCTTGGGCAATAAATAAGGTGCGTTGCTCATCGATTCCATGCCGCCGGCAATGACGACATTGGCGCTGCCAGCAAAAATGGCGTCGTGAGCCTGCATCACGCTCTTTAAGCCGGAGCCACAGACCTTGTTGATCGTGGTACACGGCGTGGCCTGGCTCAGTCCTGCCGCCAACGCGGCCTGGCGCGCCGGGGCCTGGCCGAGCCCCGCACTAAGCACACAGCCCATCAATACCTCATCGATCAAATTGGGATCTAGCTGTGAGGCATGCAGGGCGGCATGGATCGCATTTGCGCCCAGGGCCGGTGCGTTGAGCGAGGCGAATTGTCCATTAAATGCGCCAATGGGGGTGCGTTTGGCGGCGACGATGACGACATCTTGGCTGTTCATGGATCACCTCTATGATAGGCCAGTGAAATGGAGGTATAGCAATGTGTCGCTGGAGGGCGACTGGTCCAATTAAAGCCTATCTATTGAACGGCCAAATTGCTGAAAAATTTAATGTTTGTGGGTTGCGGAATGGGCCGTGCTGATCCCATTGAATGATGATTGAGCAACGGAGATGACATCGGTTGCGTTGACTAGGGGGATCCGCTAATGTGAATCACATGATCTCGTATAGCCAAGTTTAGCCAGCTGATAAGGAGTGCCATGGAACAGTCGTCTTATAAAGAAGGACTTACATTGAAATATGCAGCAGACTTTGTCTGTACCGGTGCCGAGTGTCCAGATAACTGTTGCCATGGTTGGCAGGTGATCGTTGATCGTAAAAGTTACAATAAAGTAAAACTTCAGCTATCTGCTGAAGAATTGGCCAGTAAATTCAGAATGAGTGTCCATCAGGATGCCTATGATTACGCCCGATTGAAATTGGATGCGGACGAAAATTGTATGATGCTGGAAAACAATGGCCTGTGTCGTTTGCATCGAGATTTTGGTGAAGACATATTGAGCGTGACCTGTCGCACGTATCCGCGCCATGTATCCGTAATCGGCAAGCGTACTGAGTTATCCTTAACCCTTTCCTGCCCAGAGGCTGCACGGCGATGTCTGCTCGATGCTGATGCGATGCAACTCACCAAGTTTGATGCCTCTGATATCATTCGGCGTGATTTGGGCGTGCGCCATCTTCAGGATGATCCTCCGCAGACTCCGTATTTGCACTATGTCGATGTGGTACGTGATGCGGTGTTAAATCTTTTAGCGGAACGAGGTTTCCCGATTGCTTCCCGATTGTTCATCGCAGGCTTCTTTTTAGATCACATCTCGAGTTTTATAGCGCGGGATATGGCCGTGCTGGAAGATGAAAAGCTGGTGGCGGCGTTTGATGTGATGTCAGCGGAAGGGATGATGGATGGCCTGTATCGCCAGTTTCAGGAGATCGATAATTCATTAGATTATTCCATGTCTGTAATTGAGGCCTTGTTGTTTGCACGGGCTGGTAAAAGTCTGTCAGGTTTGGTTTTGTTGCAAAGCGTGTTGAAGTGTTATGGCTTCTTTTCGGTCGAAACCGATGAAGGCTTTGAATTGAAGGTAGAGCACGGAACGGTTCAAGAAGCCTTATCATCATTGGCAGAACAATATCGTTATCGCCGTGATCTGTTGACCGAGCGTTATCCAGAGCGGATTAATCTATATATTGAAAATTATTGTCGTAATTACTGGTTTCGTGAGTTGTTTGTCAACTCACCAACCCCGCTGGCGCATATGCAAACACTGGTTTTGCGTTTGGCTGTTTTGAAGTTTGTTTTTTTCAGTCACGAAGGATTGACTCCGTTGTTGGAACAACAGTTGCCCGAAGCCCAAGCGCTAGAGCTCCTGGATAACGTCATTGTCGATTCGGTATATCGATTTTCGCGTGAGATCGAACATGAGGAACGATTTTTGCCGGAAATGCAGCGTCAATTGGCGGCACAAGGAATGGATAGTTTCGCGCATAGCGTGGTGTTGATGAAGTTTTAATCGCACTACCGTGTAAGGTTGGTGTTTGCATGTTGGCACAGATTGCCTGGTTGTTGATTTTGATGTGTGGTGTGGGTGTCGTCTATATCTGGTGGCAAAGCCAGGAGATCAAGGTACTGGCCAAGGCCGCGGCCGAGCGCCAGTGTCGCGAGTTGGGTTTACAGTATCTGGATGACAGCATCATCTTACGTGGGATTGCGCCGAACCATCTCTTCAAGGGGCGTCCTTGTCTTTTACGCCGTTATGTATTTGAGTTTTCTTCGACTGGAGACGAACGCTATGAGGGACGAGTGACTACACTCGGCCGGCGTGTGACCAGCGTTGAAGTGGATGCCCATCGTTTCCATTAATCTTGTGTGTAAGGTTTGTCCTCTCTTTTCGACCAATCTTTCGAATGATTCAGGCAGGTGATTGGTTCGGAGTTCTGATATGAAAAAACAACGATTTACAGTTTGGTTTGGCTTGGCGGCGGCCGTGCTGTCTTCGCCAGCGGGGGCAGAGGCACCTGAACGGGCGATCTTTGCCGCCGGGTGTTTTTGGTGTGTCGAGAGTGATTTTGACAAGGTGTCAGGGGTGCTCAAGACGACCTCTGGCTATATCGGGGGGGCGACGGCGAACCCCAGTTATCAACAGGTGTCGGCAGGCCAGACTGGGCACACCGAGGCGGTAGAGGTGTTGTTCGATCCGTCGGAGGTGGATTATTCACGGTTGCTGGATGTGTTTTGGCGCAATGTGGATCCGACCGCCAGCGATCACCAATTTTGTGATTATGGCAGTCAATACCGGCCCGGGATATTTTATGTCTCACCCGAACAGCAGCGTCTGGCAGAGCAATCACGCGATGCGTTAAAACAAAATAAGCCGTTTAAGGAAGATTTAGTGGTGGAGATCACCACGGCGTCGACATTCTATCCGGCAGAGGAATATCACCAGGATTATTATCAAAAGAATCCCATCCGTTATAAGTATTATCGTTTTAATTGCGGTCGTGATGCCCGCTTGGAACAACTGTGGGGGGCTCGAGATGAATAGAAGATTGTTTGTGCAAGGGCTGATGGGGCTGGGGTGTTTGACGCTCTTGGCGCCGCATTTGCGGGCTGAGAATCGAGGTCAGCCCTTAAAGATTGAAAAGATCATCCGCAGCGAAGAGGAGTGGCGCCAATTATTGACGCCGGCACAATTCGAAATTTTGCGTGAAGAAGGCACCGAGCGGCCTCACAGTAGTCCGTTGAACAAAGAAAAACGTAATGGTGTGTATGCCTGTGTGGGTTGTGAACTGGAATTGTTTACGTCGGAGATGAAATACGACAGTGGCACTGGCTGGCCGAGTTTCTATACATCTATAGAAGGTCATCTTGAGACCAAGCTCGATTTCAAGTTGATCTATCCACGCACGGAGTATCATTGCGCCCGCTGCGGTGGGCATCAAGGGCACGTATTTGATGATGGCCCTGAACCCACCGGGCAACGCTGGTGCAATAATGGTTTGGCGCTGACGTTTATACCTGCATCAAGCTAATCACTTGTATGTTTGATTAGTTTGTATTGTATAGCTCTGGCACAAACAGTGTCGGATCGATACGACTGTCGTTAAGGCTGACGCCCCAATGCAGGTGTGGCCCTGTGGAGCGCCCGGTCTTGCCGACCGTGCCGATCTTGTCGCCCTGTTTGACGCGTTGACCGACAACGGCGTCGATATCATTCATGTGACCGTACATGGTGACGAGTCCGCGGCCGTGATCGATAAAAACGGATTTGCCGTTGAAAAAGTAATCACCGGTTTCAATGACGACGCCATCGGCCGGCGCGTGGATCGGTGTGCCGATGGGGGCGGCAATGTCCAGACCGCTATGTGGCCGGCGCGGCTGATTGTTGAAATAACGACGCAAGCCAAACGGGCTGCTGAGGCGGCCTTCCACGGGCAGGATAAAATTCAAACCTTCAATCAATAAGTGTTCGTTCCAATGGGCGAGGGCGTTGGCGATTTCTGACTTTTCGCTGTTGATGCGTTTCATGTCTTCATCGTTGGGGTTCACCTGCCGTTTGTTTTCAATGGTGAGGTATTGGCTTTCATACTCTTTGCCGGTGACATCAAAACGATATTGTTGTTGATTCTTCCCGATCGCAACATCCAGTGTGTGTTTTCCTGTGTTAGCAGAAAGTGGAATGCCGACGACGGCATGCCAGGCTTGATCATATTTGATGGTCAGCACGCGCTTGCCTTGATAGGTGGCGGTGGGTGCATCTGTTGAATCGGTATCGAGTTTGATAACAGCAATACCGCCGGGCACGGCCTGTTGCATGGGGAGTGCCGCATGACTGATGTTGATTAAGCTGGTGCTGCACACGAGGGCGGCAAAGAACGGTGCGATTAAAGGTTTAAACGTCATGAGTTTGATTCCACTTTGTTGACGGTGCATAACAATTGACCTTGGCCAAGGCGTGTACGTATGGTGTCGCCGGCTGCAACTTGAGAGGCCTCTCGAACCACACGGCCGTTGTCTGGTGTTTCGACAATGGCGTAACCGCGATGCAGGGTCGCCAGTGGGCTGATGGCATCGAGGGCGCGACTGCTCGTCGCAAGTCGTTGACGCCGGCGTTCCTGTAGTACGGTCATCTGCCGTTGCAGGCGGCGGCCGAGGTCGACGCAGTGTTGTTGTTGGCTGCGCAATTGATAAATCGGGGAGTGTTGCTGTAGTTGACTATGTAGCTGTTTGACACGGGCCTGGAGCAGGGTAATGCGAGCCTTGTGGGTGCGCAGTAGTTGTTGTTCCAGTTCGTCGATCCGTTGTGATTGTTGTTGCAGGCGCCGCGCGGGGTTGAGCTGTTGTAGACGACGATCAAGGGCCCCGCATTGTTGTCTAGCGTGCCGCAATTGGTGTTTAACGTGTATTTGTAGCTGTGCCAGTTGCCGTGACAGGGTGATCTGTAGCTCATCGCTATCGGGCGTGACCATTTCTGCCGCCGCTGATGGTGTGGGGGCGCGTAGATCGGCGACGAAGTCGGCAATGGTGAAGTCGACCTCATGACCAACAGCGCTAATGATAGGCAGTTCGCAGTCATGGATGGCGCGGGCGACGACCTCTTCGTTGAAACTCCACAGGTCTTCGAGTGAGCCACCGCCGCGGGCGACGATCAATACATCACAGTCCTTGCGCGCATCGGCGAGGCGGATGGCCTCCGCGATCTCGGCGGCGGCCGTGGCGCCTTGGACCTGTGTTGGGTAGATCAATAGCGGGATCGCGGCAAAGCGTCGTTTGAGTACGCTTTTCAGATCATGGATCGCGGCCCCAGTGGGCGAGGTGATAATGCCAATGCGTTTGGGTAGGTCGGGCAGTGGTATTTTGTGGCGCTGATCGAACAGGCCCTCGCGACCCAACTTGTCTTTCAGATCTTCAAAGGCCCGTTGCAGGGCGCCAATGCCGGATTCTTCCATATGCTCGACGATGATCTGAAAATCACCCCTGGCCTCATACAGCGTGACCTTGGCGCGGACGAGGATCCGCATACCGTTTTTGGGTGTGAAGCGCAGGTGCAAGTTTTTACCCCGGAACATGGCGCAACGCACCTGAGCCGCTTCGTCCTTTAGGGAGAAATACATGTGGCCGGAGCTGGGGCGGGAAAAGTTGGAGATCTCTCCTTCCAGCCACAGCAGCGGAAAGCTGCCTTCGAGGGTGGCGCGCGCTTCTCTGATCAGACGCGAGACGGTGAATATGTCGCGGTTTGGGGTGGAATTAGTGGTGAGCACGTAAGTCTTTCGGAGGTCTGTTGATTTGTACTCATCTTACAAGACCTCGCAGCCCGCGTCACTTGACGCGGGTGCGGTATCGAATAATAAAGCTGGGTGCAGGTGAACCGCCGTTGGCAAAGGTCCCCAAGGTTGGGAGTTTGATGTTGGTAACAGCAGGGTCATAGGCGTTAGATGGGGTGTAGGTGTAGTCTGTGCCACTATTGTTGGAGTAGGTAGTTGTCCCTAGTGTCACCGCTGAACTGGTAGTGCCATCAATGAAGGCTATACCGGCACCATAATTGAACTCTTCATCGGCAGTATCGATGGTTATTTCGACAATTATACTATTGGCGTCGGGTGAGGCATCGCCGTTATTGGTGATGATGGTCTCGTAGAAGAGGATCGCGCCGGGAATCCGTTTTGGATTGCTCGAACTGACACCGTCTGAAACGACACTGCTGATTTTGGTGACCGTGATGTCGGGTGCGGCCGCGGCGGCGATGTGGCCTTCGTAAGCACCGATATCGCAGACTGCGTCGATCGGGCGGGTAGTGCCGCGCTGGTCCACATTGTTGATGGGGGCGGCGGCACACGCGGTGTTGTTACCAATGTTGAGGGCCGGGCTCCCTGCCTGCAGTGCGTGGGTCTGGGTTGGGCCGCCATTGTTGGCCAGTGCGTTGAGCAGGGCGTTGCTGTTGACAGTATCGCCGTTGGCAGCATTAAAACAGACACCCTCTGCCTTATCGTCGAGATTGTTACCTAAGGAGGAGATATCGGCGATATTGCGGCAGCTCGTGGTGTTGTTGTTAAAAATGGTGTTTTGAATTGTACAGGTGCCTACATCATTATGTACGCCACCACCACCCCAGCTGCGGGTATTGCCGTAGATAGTGGAACTTTTGATAGTACAGGTCTTGGTGTAGATACCACCACCGGCACCGTTGCCGCTATTATGCGCTGCGGTGTTACCCGAGATGGTGGAGTTGTAGACGTTAATAGTACCGAGCCAGCTCATTAGGCCAGCGCCGCTGTTGTAGGCATTGTTGCCACTGATGGTTGAGCGGATGACTGTCATGGTGCCTGAGCCATTCAGAAAGACACCACCGGCATTTTTGGTTGAGGTATTTCCACTGACGGTGCTGTCAGTCAAATTAATGGTGAGGGTTGAAACGATACCGCCGCCGTTACCGAGAGTGTGGCTCGCATCGGTGGTGCTGTTGCCTGAAATGGTCGAGCTGGTAAAGGTCAGTGTGGTATTGCTCCAGACAGCACCGCCGGAGTTGTAAGCGGTGTTATTGCTAATAGAAGTATTGGTAAAACTGCCGGTATTGCCTGTTCCGATGATGTAGATAGCGCCACCGCTTTCATAACTGTGGTTGTTGTCGAAGGTGGAGCCTGTCACCGTCAGGTTCGCATCATTGACATGTAAGGCACCGCCGTTCCCGTGGTTGCTATTGTTACCGCACGCGGTGAAGTGAACATTGGTCAGCGTCAGCGCATTGTTCTGGGTGTCCATACAGCCACCATCGTTGCCAGCGCCAGCATCACCGCCTGTTAGTTTCAGGTCTTCAAGCGTGATAGCGAAAGGAGACGATGCCTGCCAGAGAGCGTGAAAGATACGGTCACCTGTAGCCAGACCGCTGGCATCAATGGTCGTGGCGGTGATGCCGGCACCGCTGATAATCACGCTGTCTTTGATGTCCAGGTCACCGCTGGCGTTGGTATTGTCGTTGGTGCCGTCGATGGTCAGGGCCATGGTGCCGGCGGGGATAGAAATGGTGTCTGTACCGATATTGGCGTTGGAGGCCTCAATCGCTTCACGCAGTGAACAGTCGGTGGTGGTACATGCACCATCCAGTGTGTCTGTGGCTTTGGTAACAATGTAGGTGACCGCACCTGTTTCAAGGGCGGCGTCTGCGGCGGCATCGGTAGAGGCTGCGTTACCCGCAGCATCCCTGGCAAAGCCAGCGCTTATATCCAAGGTGTCTGGTTCGTTGATGCCGCCATAACTAGCGTTGCCTTCAATGGTCGTTGCCTTCGCTGGTGTTAGCACCATGGTTAATGTCGTCGCATTGGTAACGGTCAGGCTGGTGATATCGCCGACTACGAAGCTTATGTCGGCGGAGGCGGCATTGTCGCCATTGATGTCCCAGACGAACTTGGTCCAGTCCACATATGTCTTGATGTCGGTGCTGATTGCGGCGATGGTGTCGAAATTGGTGCCGGTGATGACGAGAGTGTTGTTACCCGCCGTGTAAATGGATGAGCTGATCGTCGCAGTGGGTGCTTCGTTGTCTATTGTAAAGCTGGTTGTTGGCGTGGCAACGATCAGAGCTGAATCAGCTGCGCCATCATTCAAAGTAAAGCGGAAACGTACATCCTGTTGTAATGCATTGGCCCCCGTAAAATTGGCCTGCACATCGGCGTGTCTCGAATCAAAAGTAAAGGTTAGGTCCCCGCCAAAGGTAGTGCCAACGGTATAGCTGCCAGCTGCACCACCACCCAGGGCCGTACTGTTGGTGATCCAATTAGTGCCACCATTGATGGAGTAGGCAAAGTTGGTGATGGTGACACTGGTATTCTCAGCATCGCGACCTTTAAATGTAATGGTCATCACACCACTGCCATTAGTGGCCTGTACAATATTGGCCAAAGGAAGAATGTTGTCGGTTGAATAGCCGCCTACCGGCGCGGTATTGGTTGATGAAATATATTCATAAGCACCCATGTCACAGGTCGCAGTTGCATTGCCATCTCCATCAGCGGGGCGAGTTCTTCCACGTTGATCAACGTTGCCAACTTCAGTATTGGAACATACGGTGTTGTTGCCGGCATCTATTGAAATACTCAACGGCGAAATTATGAGAGCATGTGTTAATGTTGCTCCACCATTATCAGTCAGCGTTGTGTCGATCTGTGGGTCTCGCGTGAAGTCGGTGCCGCTGTTGGTAAAGCAGGTTGCTGTCGCATCACCATCGTATTGAGTGTTGAAACCTCCACTGGCGACATCGCACATGTCATTTTCATTGGTGATGTTTTGGACGATAGAACCATAAAGCGTACACACTGTACTGAGGATGGCGTCTTTGCCAGTGGCATTTCCAGCATTGTTGTTATAGAAAGTTGACGAGTAAATGTTACAGGCTGCGGTGCCTAGATGGACTATGCCAGCGCCCTGGTCGATAGCAGTATTGCCTGAGAAAGTAGTGTTGGCGACTGTAAGCCCATCGTTTGCATAAATGGCGCCGCCATCGGTGCCTGCACCAGTGGTGGAGTTGCCGCTAAACAGTGATCTTTTGATAGATAGTGTAGCACCGGCATTTGAGTAGATGCCGCCACCTAGGTAGGCCGTACTGTCGCTGATGGTGGTGTTGGTCATGGTCAAACTGCCGCCAGCCATTAAAATGGCACCGCCGTTATCACCGGCACCAGTTGCACCATCGTTGTTGGTGAAGGTGTTCTTGGTGCCATTGATGACCAACGCTCCGGATGCATTGTGGATCCCGCCGCCGCCAGTGGCATTACTGTGGTTATTGGTAAGGGTGACGTCGGTTAATGTTCCGCCAGTCGCTAAATAAATGGCGCCGCCCTGGACATAACTTTCAAAATTGTCAAAAGTAGAGCGGGCGATGGTGGCTGTTCCTCCGGCGTAGATTGCCCCTCCCCAATAAGCATCATGTGCCGTGCTGGCACTACGTCCGACGAAGTCAGCATCGTAGATCTCCAGATTGCCTTGGCTGTTAATACTGCCGCCGTTTTTGGTGTTGGCATTGTTGCCACAGTAATTCCCTGTGAAACTTGTGATCCCGCCCGACTCGTTGATAATCAGTGTGCCGCTTGCACTATATATAGCTCCACCCGCGACTGCAGCATAGCTGTCGTTTATCACAACATTGGTAAGCGTGCCGCCGGCACCTGTATAGATGGCGCCGCCTGACGTAAAGACTTCAAATGAGTCAAAACTACTGTCGGATATGGTGACTGCGCCAACGCTGTACAGCGCGCCCCCAACGTAGGCGTCATTTGTGGTGTTTGCGGTTCTATCAACGAATGTGGCGTTAGCAATACTGGTAGTGCCGGCTGAATATATAGTGCCGCCGTAATCAGTCGCAGTGGTGCCGCCGCTGTAGTTACGGTTGAATTGGTTGCTGGTGCCGTTGATGGTCAGTGATCCAGATGCGTTATAAATGGCGCCGCCGCTATCGTTACCCCAGTTGTCGTTGAATGTTACATCGCTGAGCGTACCGCTGTTCATGTAAATTGCGCCGCCTAAAGAATAGGCTTCAAATGAATCAAATGTTGAATTGTCGATTGTTAGGGTTCCGAGTGTATCGACATAGATAGCCGCACCGTGATAGGCGTCATCACCTGTTACCAATCCATCAAAATCGCCATAGGAGATATTTAAATTGCCGGCACTATAAATGGCACCGCCATTTTTAGTATTGGCGTTGGCTTGGGTTTTGTTTTGGCTGAATACGTTAAGGCTTGCACCGGTACGATTGATGGTCAGTGTGTTGCCGGCATTATAGATTGCACCGCCGCCAGTGGAGCCGATGTTGCCGGTGAAGCTGACATTGGTCATGGTGCCTCCTTCCATGTATATCGCACCGGCAAGGCCCCAGGTTTGATAGTTAGAGAAGGTACTGTCGACCAATGATAACGATGCGCCGGTGATATGGATGGAGCCGCCGAAATAGGCGGTGAAGTTGGCGCGTCCGGTAAAGGTGGTATTGGTTGCAGTTAAGTTGCCGGTGCTGAGGATGTCACCGCCATTGGCTCCAACGGTGCTGTATGCGGAGATGTAGTTGTTGAGAAAGGTGGAGCCGTTTTGCAGTGTGAGCGTAGCCCCGCTGAATAAACCACCACCGCCACCGGCGCCAACATAGTTTGCTTCAAAGTTTACGTTATCGAGAACCGCTGTCCCTCCCGCGATATATAACCCACCTCCGGTAACAGCCCGGTTGTCTTTTAATGTGACATTGGTTAAATCAAGAGAGCTGACTGAGTAAATGCCGCCCCCGTTACCGGCAAACCACTCATTCCCGCCTTGGAATACTGTCAGGTTGCTGATGCTTGACCCGGCCGCACCCAGTTGAAAGTGAAATACACGATAACGACGATTGGCAGTGGTGCTGTTTTCGCCCTGTATGATGGTTGTGGTTTCACCCGCGCCGATAATGTTGACAGGGTAGATGATGTCGAAGTCATCAGTGGCATTTGTGTCTTCGTCGTCGCTCACACCTATTCGCGCCATTTGATAGGTGCCGGCACTGATGTTGATGGTATCAAGGTCGGGGGCAGCGTTGGCCAAGGCAATGGCATCACGAATTGAACAGTCACCATCGGAACAACTGCCGTCTAATTCGTCTATAGTTGTGTTGACATTAAATGTCGCAGCCAATGATGTCTGAGACAGACCGGCGCACAGGATCAATAGAGCTGTGCCCAATAGGCCTACGAGAGATGTCCGTTTTGTCTGTCTGCTGTTATTCATTGCACTCTCTATATCTTACATATCTATTTCCGGCTAAGTGACTCATTTCTTTAACCATTCCAGGCCTTCTTTGACTGTTCTTTGGTCAAATTTGAAGCGGAATTTGACGAACACGCCTTCGGCGGTGTGGTTGCTGCGAGAAAAGTCTTCGTCGCGGAAGCCTTTGAAGTTATAACCGACGCTGATCCATAGGTTTTTGGCAGCAGCCATGCCGACCGAGACGCCGGTATTGTAATCATACTGTTTCAGATCCCAGGCATGAAGGATGTTGCCGTGAACCCCGATGTCATAAGTTTTGGTGATGTCGTAACGCGCTTCAATGCCCATCAGGTCAACAAAACTCTTGTAATCGATATTATTGATGCGTTCTTTGATTGTTTTTGCGCCATATTGGAGCGAAAGCTGCCAGCGATCTTCGGGTTTGTAGTTGGCGTGCAACAAGTTGATTCCGCGCCAGCTTTCTGAGTTGAATTCGCTGTTGGAGGTTTCATCATATTTAATCGACAACTTGTCGAGCAAAATCCAGCGGCTTGCACGTGGACGATACGCCAGGCCCAGGGTTAGATCGTGATAGATGTTTTGTTCACCTGTTATACGCTCATTGGTTGCAGTGCTGACGCTGGCCAGTGTTGAAAGCTTTTGGTTGGGCGTACTTTCAATCGAGGTTGAAAGTGTGCGCTGCTGGTCTAATTCTGCGTCACGGTTTTCGACACGACCAGTCCACATCCAGCTTCCAGGGGCATAGGTGGCACCAAAGGACAGGGTGGTGAAGTCGTTGCTGTTGCCACTTGCGTAGGGCACGTTGTTGTTAAATTGTGCATAGCCTTGACTGCTCAATGTCTTTTGTTCTTCAGCGCCAACATCGATGCTCCATGTCTCGGTAAGTTTCCATTGTTGGGTTAGGCCAACGTTGGCTGAGGTGGTTTCACCAACGCCGTCCTGTTTACGGGTGAGGCCGGTATAGACATCGCTACCCCACCAAGGGGTTGATTTCAGACCGATGACGGTGCTGCGGGTGTCGCGTTGATCGCCGTTGGTGTATTCCTCTTCGAGGAATAGAGCAGTTTCAGGGGTGAGTTTGTAGTCGATACCCCAGGTGGTGCGGTTTGGGAAGTCGACACTGTTGATTTCATTGCGGTTCAGATTGTATTCGTTACCGACATGGATGCTGGTGCGGCCATCGGGCAAGGATTGACTGGCACCTGTGGTCAGTTGTTCAGATACTTGTTCTTGGCCATTTCCACGTGTGTCGGTGACGCTACGCAGTCCCAGGTTGAGGCTGGTATTGCCAAGGTTGAATTGACTGCTGGCCTCGGTCAATACTCGTTCTGCGTTGGTGACAGTGTTTTCTTGGGTGTAGCTTTCGCCGCTGAGGGTGATGTGTTTGGTCAGCCGGCGACTGGCATCGACACCAGTTTTGATTGAACCATTTTCTGAACCATTGGTTTGGCCGAGGCCAAAGCCTGGTTCTTGTTCGCGGCGATAGGCGGTGGCTTGAGTGAGGTCATCCTTATATTCGACCTGCGCCAGATGTGCACTACCGCTGTTGGTTTGGATATTGTTGATGGTATCTTCGGTTTTGGCAGTTTCTGCGTACACTTCGATGTTTTCGGTCAATTGTACTCGGAGGTCACCGCCGCTCAGTGTTGAGTTGCCGCCAGTACGACCTTCATCTACATGGGTTAGACCGATGGTGGTGTTTTCAGTTAGATCAGCTTTTACGCGTGCACCATAGGTCAGTTGTTCATCTCTGTTGTCGTACGCTTCATAGTGAACAACGATGAATTTGTGATTCAGGGCTTGGTCAACACTAAAGACGGGGCGTTTGAAGGTGATGGTGCCGCGTTCATAGTCAATATCGTAGTCGGTGTGGCGCAGCATCTCGCGGGTGTCGATGATGACTTCGCTGCGGAAACGATCTCGGACCTGGATGGTGACCTTTTCACTATTCATTGCAACATTGTTGCGTGATAGTTGGTAAGGGCCGCTGGTCCCGTTGGCGCGGATTTCATCGCGAATGAATGATTGGTTGGTGTTGGCTGCAAACGTGACCACTTCCAGCTTTTCACCGATATATTGTGTTTTGATGCCGGTAAAGGTGCGATTGTAGACCGCCAGCTGGGTATCGGTCAGTTTGGTCTCGTAGTCACCAAACAGAAAAAAGAACTCATCACGTTCTAATTTCAAGTAGAGTTTTTCGCTACTGGTGGCATCAAAGCCGCTGTTACTGTTATCACCATAGACTGTGTAATACGTGCCAGGGTCAATGGCTTGGAACATTTGTGGGTCTGTGACACTGCTGCGTTCCTTGGCGCTGTCGTAGGCCAAGGTCAGCAGCCAGTCACCTGTTACACGGCCTTTGGCATAGAATGCAACACGACCATCCTGATGAATGTCATCGGCACTGCTTATGCCTTGGGTATCCATGTGCTCTTCAATCTTGGATTGGGCGATGGTGTGTTCGCCCAGACCAACCAGGATCCAGTCGCGTTTTTCGGGCACTAGTTTGATGGATGCTTCACGTTTCTCTCCATATTCGACAAAATATTCCAGGGTGACGACGTCGCTGTTGTTGGTAGGTTCTAGCTTTATGTAGGCGATGCCGTCATCAGTCACGACATAGGTGTGCAGTTGTTCGGCATTGCCGGCCATGTTGTCGATGCTGAAGTCGTTGTTATCGGCAATCTTGTAGGGTGGGCGGACGCGGATCTGGCCACCCATGCCTTCGCGGATGGGGAAGCCGTCTTTATCCAGTACGCGCAGGGCGAGTACGGGTGGTGTACGGCCATCGGCGATGATTGTGGACTTGTCTTTTACGATGTAGGCATCAGCAGGACTACCTGATACGTGCAGGATGCGTTTGAGTCGTTTGACGATCTTGCCATCGGTATCTGTGATGATGGCTTCCAGCAGACTGTCGCCTATTGTCATATCGACACCAGTCCAGCTGGTGATGATTGCATCGCTGCCTTGGCTGGTGATGCGGCCGTTGTAGTTGGCAGCATGTACAGCAACCCCATTAATTAGGACGCTGACGTTTTGTGATTTTTCGTGTTTGATCAGAATATCTGTGCTGGCTTGTTTGGGCAGGTAGTTACCTTCTGGTACGAGCCAGCGTATATCGGTAGTTTGTTGTGATAACCATTCTGCGTCATATTTCTTGGCGACAGACAGATCTTTTTGTTTTTCTGTTGTTTTGCCGATTGCACTTGGGTCAAGGCCTTGGGTGCTGACTTTGATAGGCTCGCCAAAGGTTGCCGCCAGCGCGCTTGTGGCAGGTTTCTTGAGCTCATGGTTAGCGACTGCGCTACGAAGATTGCGTTTTGCAGGGGTATCCATGACTGCGAACGCCTTGGTGGTGATGTCGGTGTCGTTGATACCGCCGGTGCTAAAGCTCAAGCTGTTTTCAGTATTTGCATCGATATTGCCCAGACGGAAGATGAGCATGTTATCGACCACAGATGGGTCTTTCACTGCGATTCCATTTAGTGTGCTGCTACCTTCTTTATATATAGCTGACTCAGGTAGTACGGCGGTGATTCGAACATTATCTACCGCAATTTTCGTTGTTTCGAAACCAACATGGTAGGTGATGACGCCACTGTTGGCTTGTTCAGGGGTATTGATATGTAGAGTGAATTCGCCTTGGGGGGCTTGTACCTTGCGGATGTAAAAGTCACTGCGCCACAGCGTACCACCTTGTACATCGATGAATTGAGACTCAGCACTTCCGGCGAAGCGGCTGTTTTCTTCGCCGACGATCACTTCGTGATGCGCTGGCAGGGTGGTGGTGTCGATTTGTAGCACATGGTTGCCAGGTTTTATATCGTCAAAGTGGTACATGCCGCGCTTGTCTGTAACAGCATAGCGACCATCTTCCATATAGATGCGAATGCCAGACAGGTCAGGGTGCTGGTCTTTATCTGTTACTTCATCAAGTTTGATTTCACCCAAGATCAGAGCACGACTGCGCATGAGGTCGTCAGTGATCATGGTTTGTAGTTTGGCGGTATTGGAATCGGCCAGACCGCTGTTGGCCGTGGCGTAACTGGTGCTGGTAATTGTGCTGGTGTTGATGGCACCGGCGCTGGCGACGTATTCGACAACGAGGGTGCCCGTTTGGGCGAGGGTGCCTGCTTGGAAGGTGAGGCCTGTGCCAGTGTTGTCAATGGCTGGATCGGCGGCACCACGACCATTAATAAAGGTAGAGCCTTCCATATAGCGCAGGCCACGAGGTAGAACATCATGCAGGAGTACATTGATTAGATCGGCGTTGGCGATGCTTTCGATCTCAACGCGGAACTGAATGAAATCACCGGCGGCAATCTTTTCTTTATTTGCGCTGCGGCGCACATGCATTTGTTTTGAAAGCGGGTCGACTGGAATATCTATTTCCAGTGGAGGGCCCGCAACGAGTGGGAAGGTTTCGCCACGAGAACCTAGTTTGAGTGCAAATGGTGCACCAGGCAATTGTTGTAGTAATGCGTCTTCACGAGTAGAGGGCAGGGTATACATCGCGTCCTCTGGTGGAACGACAACCAGTTTATAATGGCCTACAGGGGCGAATGGGAAGCGGTAAGCGCCTTTATCAAATTCGTAAACTCGACCGCTGGCATCGGAGACAACGCCGCCGGTGATAACGGTCGATGGATAGCGGCTAACGCCATCGTCTCCAACCACATAGGCAGGCATGCCAGTGTCGGCGTCGATCATGTGGACGGTGTAACCATCGAGTGGTGCGCCAGTGGCTGAATCGAAGATGATGCCAAAGGGGTCGACGATGGCGATGGTGGTTTCGGCGTCACTGGCATCGACATCATCGCGGTATGTAACTTCCAGTCTGACATCCGTGCCGACGTTGAGTAAGCCATCGTATTGAATTGCGGGATTCAATGATTGTGTCAAATAGGCGATGAAAACTCCGCTGTTGGCTGAAGTTTCGTACAGGCGAACCACTTCTTTTTCATTGAGTTCTGCAATGATGAAGGTGGCATCAACGGTTTCGATCGCAGTACTGTCGTGATTGTGATCATCATCGGTGACACGAACAAATATGGTTTGTTTGTGGCTGAATTTGTCTTGTGTCAACAGGCGGATTTGTTCGTCTGTAATTAGGGTGGCGGTGTCGGGAATATGAGGTACCGCCAATGTTCTATAGGTACCAGTGGCATCTCTATATTCTGCATTTGGAATCGATATCAGTGCGTGATCAGGATTTGTTGAATGATTCATTAAATCGACCCGTGCTTCGGTGCGATTTTTCAGGGTTAGAGCCAAGGTGGCGATGTCCAGATCGGCGGTGCCATTGGCTGCGAGCGTGACGCTTGTATTGCCGCTTAGATTGGTGATGTCCATCGGCAATTTAAGAGATGCGCGGTAGCTATTGAGACTGCCAGCTGTTTGCGCAGGTATATTAATAGTGTAGAGGGTATGACTCTCGGTTTGTTGTACGCTGGCTAGGCTAGTCCCAGCTGTGATCATGTTGAGCTGGCTGCCTGTGGGCACTTTGTATGTAAGGCTGGCAGTGGTGTAGTTAATTTGACCAATATTATTGACCTCGGTGATTAGCTCAATCGTGCTGCCGCCATAAACACGTTTGGTTTCTGATGCGGTATAGGTGAGCTTACCCAGGAGGTTGAGTTCATCAACGGTGAAGATGTGGGTGTTACTGGTTTTGGTTAAACCTGTAGCCATGCCCGTGTTGTAGATCACCGTTGCAGTATTCGAAATTGCAGTTCCCGCTGGAACGGCTTGTGAGGTAAAGGGCACTGCTGTCAGCATGATGGCTGACAGCAGTGCAAGTATGGCGCGCGAACCTGCAAACGTCTTCAGCCCTGCCATTATGGCAGAGCTGAAAATGAGCAGATAATATGCGCCTACCGATCTCATATCTGTCTAATTACAGAATTTCGACTCGGAAGTAGACGCGGGTTTTGGTGCCCGCTGCTACGGTCAGGCCATTAATCCAGACCTTGTTGGTACGGGTAGCACCAGCATTGTTGAAGTCTGCATTATCGGCATCGCCAAAGGATGCTGTGCGGAATGTGTCTGCTGCACCGGCGCCACCAAAATCAGTGGTGATTTTGAAGGCGTTGCTACCTGTATAAGCGTCCGCATGGGCATCGCCAACAAAAGCTATGTTGCTGTTGGTGGCAATTTCTGTGTTGAGATCATCGATAATGATGATGTTGGTGGCGTCTTGTGAACCACCGCTATTATCAATCTCGATGAAATACTCAACAATGGCGCCTGGAATGCGCTTGAAGTTACTGGTGCTAACACCATCTTTAACGACTGTAGAACCCTTGGTGATGGTCAGGCTGGCGGAGCTGACCTTCCAATCGCCCCATTGAACATAAAAACCATCGCGGGTGGTGTCACCATTGTATGTGCTGCCACCATCGGCAAACACGACATCTGCGCCGGAAATGTTCAGTGGGTCATCGGCAGTGGCGTCGCCGGTTTGGGTTTCGGCTGCGGCTGGTGCTGCGGTGCTACCACTGGCAAGGGCTATTTGTGCCTTCAAATAGTAAGAAGCGACATCGCCATTGAGTTGACTTAATGGAATGGTCCCTACTAGAAAGACGACTCGGGTGCCACCAGGTGCCAAGTCATCAATGTAGTGGTTGGCAGGGGCGGGGTCGGTTGTGATGCCATCCCAGGTTTCATTTGCATTGCCATCTAAATGGATGTCCAGGTCGGCAACATTGAAGTTATCCGTGTCACCTGCACGACTGGTGCCTCCAACTAGGGCTGACTCTGTCAGGATGACGTCTTGGGTATCGTTACCGCTGTTGGTGACGCGGAATCGCATGACGACGTCAGCCGTGCCCACCAGGTCATCATGGGTCGCACCGGGTGAAACGGCGATGCTGGTTGCATCAAGCAGCTCTACAAGAATGTCGACCTTTTTGTCTGTCTTGAAGCTGACACTGGCTGACTTCTGTGTTTGATCAAATCCGTTAACCTTGTAGTCAACGGTGGCGGTATTGTCGATTTGCACATTGGACCCCACTGCCAGAACTTCGTGTGGTGTGGCCGCTATCAACAAGGCCACAGCGCTAGCGCCGAGTACCCTTGTTATGTTGTTGAATGTTTTCATTGTCATTCTCCTGGTTTTCTTTGCCTTCTTGGCTTGACGCTTGGTGTTCATCCTGAACTGTCTGTATGTGTGTTTTTGAAACGAGTTTTCATGGTTGTGTTTAGGGGGGTGAGCCTCTGATCAAGGCCAGTGTTTTGATGTGCAAAAATGCCCAGTGGGCATTGCGTTTGAGTTCACTGCGTTGGTTGATCATGGCTTAGTTCTCGTTGATCCGGGCGTGGAAGCGAACATTGGTTTCGCTATTGGCGTTTATGCTTGGTATCAGCCAGCGGATGTGGGTGTAATCGCTGGGCATTGCCGCGCGGGGTTTGTTGTTTTCGTCGAGCACTTGCAGGCGTTCTGGGCTGTCGAAGTTTTTGCCGCCATCGACGGAGTAGCTGATGCTGTCAGCCCCGTTGGTAGTGCCTGGCAGAAAGGTGGTCTCGGCTGGAATGGGTGTAACGACGCGCACGGCCTCTGCAGTCACGCGATCTTCGTTGCGTACGCGGGCGGTGTAGACCATGGTGTCGCCTGGGATGGCGATGGTGGGGGTGATCAGTTTTTCAACTGGGCCGTTTTCAGTTTGCTCGATGACGAGTTTGTGGACATTGAGTTCGATGTTGACCCCTGCGCTGTACGCAAGGCTGCTCGACAGCAGCAGGGTGATGGCGAACAGCAGGCGGGTGGTGAGGGTATTGGTGTTCATCGTCTTTGGGCTCCGTTGGTTAATTAATTTTCAAGTTTTGTGAATTTTTAAATTCAGGGGTTGACATCAATCTCTAACTTCTGTAAGTGAATTGAGCAAGAATGGTGCCTAAATTATTAACGAGTGTTAATTGTTAATCAGAACAATGACTTAAAAGACATATTAAAAGACTCGGGATATCAGGCTGGGTGTATAGTTGAGTGATGCAGTCTGGTAAACAGGGGTAAGTTGTTGATTCTTGGTGGTTTAGAAGGGCTGGGTCAGTAGTTTTTGGTAGGTGTGTGACGAGAGTGGGCAGTAAGTGACACAAATGGCCTTTGTGAGCGTCTGTGTATTTTAATTTAACTGTAATAACAGTAATTTGTGATCATGGCGGGGGTGACGAAAAGCGTCACACTGTGACAAGGTTGGTCTCGGGATTGTGAGCCAGGAGGTGTTGTTGAAGTGATGTGTGCACGAGTTGAATTGTGTCTTGTGTCTCGCGTCTCTGACTTTACCTGGATGTATTTCTAGTCGTATAATTCGGCCCTTTTAGGACCAGGAAGCCCCTATGCGCATCGTTGAAGAAGCCCTGACATTTGATGATGTTTTGCTCGTCCCTGCACACTCCACTGTGTTGCCGAAACAGGTTGATCTGACCACTAAACTGACGCGCGAAATCACGCTCAATATCCCCCTGGTATCTGCTGCAATGGATACCGTGACCGAGTCTCGCTTGGCGATTGCGCTGGCGCAGGAGGGCGGTATCGGGATTATTCACAAGAATCTGTCGGTTGAGGCTCAGGCTGAGCAGGTTCGCAATGTCAAAAAATACGAAAGCGGTGTCATCAAGGATCCGATTACGGTGTCCTCGGCGGCGACGATTCGTGATGTGTTGGAGTTGACGCGCAGCAAACGCATTTCCGGTGTGCCTGTGGTGGATGGCAAAGAGCTGATTGGTATCGTCACCAATCGCGATCTGCGTTTTGAAACCCGCTACGATGAGCCTGTGTCTACGGTGATGACGCCGAAAGATCGCCTGGTAACCGTTAAGGAAGGGGCGGGGCGTGACGAGGTGCTGGGGCTGCTGCACAAACACCGCATCGAAAAATTATTGGTGGTAAACAATAACTTCCATCTGCGTGGCCTGATTACCGTCAAGGATATTCAAAAGGCCCAAGACAAGCCTAATGCCTGCAAAGACGAGCTCGAGCGTCTGCGCGTCGGTGCTGCTGTTGGTACCGGTGGCGATACTGAGGAGCGCGTTGCGGCACTGGTCGAGGCGGGCGTGGATGTGATCGTGGTCGATACCGCGCATGGTCATTCGCAAGGCGTTATCGATCGTGTGGCGTGGGTGAAGAAAAACTTCCCGGATGTACAGGTAATCGGTGGCAACATCGCGACCGCTGCTGCTGCCAAGGCCCTGGTGGCCGCTGGCGCGGATGGCGTTAAGGTCGGGATTGGTCCTGGTTCGATCTGTACTACACGCATTATTTCAGGCGTGGGTGTGCCGCAGATTACTGCGGTTGCCAATGTGGCCAAGGCCTTGGAAGGTACTGGTGTGCCATTGATCGCTGATGGTGGGGTGCGCTTCTCTGGCGACCTGGCGAAGGCGATCGTTGCAGGCGCGTACTCGGTGATGGTTGGTGGTATGTTCGCCGGCACTGAAGAGTCTCCGGGCGAGGTTGAGCTCTATCAGGGGCGCAGCTACAAGTCGTATCGTGGTATGGGTTCGTTGGGTGCGATGCAACAGGGTTCCAGCGACCGTTACTTCCAGGATTCGTCTGACGGTATCGAGAAACTGGTCCCTGAAGGTATCGAAGGGCGCGTTCCGTACAAGGGCAGCATGTTGACGATTGTGCACCAGTTGATGGGTGGTCTGCGCGCCAGTATGGGCTATACCGGTTGTGCCAATCTGGAAGAGATGCGCACCAAGCCTGAGTTTGTACGGGTGACCAGCGCGGGCATGAAAGAGAGCCATGTGCATGACGTGACCATTACCCGTGAAGCGCCCAACTACCGCATCAACTGATTGGGTTAAACACGAAGGGCGCTAAGGTATCACGTCATACCCGATAGCCGCAGAGGATGCCAAGCGACGCCAACTTTTCCAAGCGTTTCTTAGCAACCTTTGCGGCTTTTGTTTTTGTGGTCTGTGGTTGCCGTTGGGTTAAATAAGATTTTGATTTTAGGATGATTAAAGCATGACGAATTCGACTGATATTCATCAAGACAGGATACTGATACTTGATTTCGGATCGCAGTACACGCAGTTGATTGCACGCCGGGTGCGTGAGGCGCAGGTCTATTCCGAGTTGCATCCCTGGGACATGAGTGCGGACGATATTCGCAACTTTAAACCCTCTGGCATCATCTTGTCTGGCGGCCCTGAGAGCACTACCGCTGCCGATGCGCCGTCTGCGCCGCAGATTGTGTTTGAGCTGGGTGTGCCTGTACTGGGGATCTGTTACGGCATGCAGACCATGGCAATGCAGCTCGGTGGGCGCGTCGTTAATGCTGATCATCATGAGTATGGTTATGCCCAGGTCCGCGCCCGTGGCCATACCCGTTTATTGCAAGACATTGAAGACCACACCACGGCTGAAGGTTACGGTATGTTGGATGTGTGGATGAGTCACGGCGATCGCGTGGAAGAGATCCCACCGGGTTTCAAATTGATGGCATCGACAGATTCAGCGCCGATCGCTGGCATCGCCAATGAAGACAAACAATTCTACGGCGTCCAGTTCCATCCTGAAGTAACCCATACTCGCCAGGGGCAACGGATTATCGAACGCTTCGTGCACGGGATCTGCGGCTGTGGCAATAGCTGGAACTCGGGCAACATTGTCGAAGATGCAATCAGCAGTGTGCGTGAGCAGGTGGGTGACGATGAAGTGATTCTAGGCCTGTCCGGCGGCGTTGATTCCTCGGTGGTCGCCGCGCTGTTGCATAAGGCCATCGGCAACCAACTGACCTGTGTCTTTGTCGATAACGGCCTGCTGCGTTACAAAGAAGGCGACCAGGTGATGGCGACCTTTGCCGAACACATGGGTGTGAAGGTGATTCGGGTCGATGCCGAGCAGCGTTTTCTGAATGCCCTCAAGGGTGAAAGTGATCCTGAAAAGAAACGTAAGATCATCGGCAACCTGTTTGTGGAGATCTTTGAAGAAGAGTCGAACAAGCTCAGCGCGGCCAAGTGGCTGGCGCAGGGTACGATCTATCCGGATGTCATCGAGTCGGCCGGTTCCAAGACTGGCAAGGCGCACGTGATCAAATCGCATCACAATGTGGGCGGTTTGCCAGAGCACATGAAGTTGAAACTGCTGGAGCCACTGCGTGAGTTGTTTAAGGATGAGGTGCGTAAGCTCGGTGTTGAATTAGGCCTGCCTTACGACATGGTCTACCGTCATCCATTCCCAGGCCCTGGCCTGGGTGTGCGCATACTAGGTGAGGTGAAGAAGGAATATGCCGATTTGCTGCGTCTGGCGGATCACATCTTCATCGAAGAACTGCGTAAGCACGATTTGTATGACAAGACCTCGCAAGCCTTTGTGGTATTTCTGCCAGTGAAATCCGTCGGTGTGACGGGTGATGGTCGTCGTTACGAGTGGGTGGTGGCCTTGCGAGCGGTTGAAACCATCGACTTCATGACGGCGCGTTGGGCGCACCTGCCGTACGAATTTCTTGATCATGTGTCACGTCGTATCGTCAATGAAGTCGCGGGGATTTCACGCGTGGTCTACGACATTACCGGCAAGCCGCCGGGCACGATAGAGTGGGAATAAGCTAGCACCGGCATTGGCACGCGAGTGGTGATGAACTCCAACGATAACCACTGGATGCGTTATGCCCTCGACTTGGCTGCACGTGCAGAGGCCGAGGGTGAAGTCCCTGTGGGCGCTGTGCTGGTGCTGGACGATCAAGTGGTGGGCGAGGGCTGGAATCGTCCCATCGCGACCCACGATCCAACGGCGCACGCAGAGATTCAGGCGCTGAGGGTGGCAGCTAGCAAGCTGCAAAATTACCGTCTGTGCGATACCACCTTGTACGTCACGTTAGAGCCTTGCACGATGTGTGCAGGTGCCATCATCCATGCGCGGGTCAAACGTTTGGTGTTCGGTGCGTTTGATCCTAAAACCGGTGCAGCGGGCAGCTGTTTTCCGGTCCTCACATCAGATCAGCATAATCACCGTGTTGAATGTTTTGGCGGTGTCTTGGCTGATGAATGTAGCAAGCAGTTGAGTGAGTTTTTTCGCTTGCGTCGGCTGCAGGCCAAACAATCTCGGTCCACAGATTAATCAGATGCATCGCAATCTAGGGGCGAGTTACTTATTGTGAAGGCTCGAGATTGAGTATGGTGTTGATGCTGGTTAAAACTTGTTGCGGATCTATCGGCTTGAGAATAACGTCTCTAAAACCATAATTGAGCACAGAGGTGTGTGTTCCCGGTAGCGTGTCTGTGCAGATGGCGATGACAGGTGTGTTGCGACTGCCTGTTTGTTGTTGGAATTGATCGAATAACTGGTAACCATCGATTTCCCGCAGCTGTAAATTGCATAAGATAAGGTTGGGCTCGATATCGTTGGCCAATTGTATCGCGTGAGATGGGACCGAGGTCGTATGCAATTCGATATCATTGCGCCCAGATAATAATCGAGTGATTTGGCGCGTATTGCCCGGGTCGTCGTCCACATAGAGAATGCGGCAACATTCCTGCGAATCATCGAGGCTGTGGGTTCTCAATGTTGCAGGAAGTTCTACCCAGAAGCAGCTGCCTATACCAACTTCGCTTTCAACCCCGATGGCCCCACCCATGAGTTCGGTCAACTCGCGTGTAATGACCAGGCCAATACCTGTGCCTTCGATAGAGGCCTCTTTGCCGACCAGGCGTTTAAAGGGTTGAAATAGTTGGCTAAGTTTGTCGTTCGGGATGCCTTCGCCACTATCGCGTACCGCAATGCGCAGGTGATTGTTGATGAAGCTGGTTTCAATATCAATGGTGCCGTTAGGCCGATTGTATTTGATGGCGTTGGAGATTAGGTTCAGCAGGATCTGTTTCAGTCTCGTTCTATCGGCATGGATGTTTATGGGTTGTTCAGGTAGATGGTATTCAAAACGAGAGATCTTAAATTTGGTGAGCAGTGGTTTTATTAGGCTCTGGCATTCGCGCAGGATTGGTTCTGCATCAAGGTCGCTGATATTAAGTTCAATACGCCCAGCCTCGATTTTAGCGAGATCGAGTACTTCATTGATCAATTCAAGCAGGTGACGACCTGCGCTAATAATCTCTTGTACATCTTCTTGATGGTCTTCGGTTAGCTGATCGGCATCCATTTCCAAGAGTTGGGCAAAGCCGAGGATCGCATTCAGCGGGGTGCGTAATTCATGGCTCATGCTGGACAAAAACTGCGATTTGGCTTGATTTGCCTGAACGGCCTCTTCTTTTGCGGTTAGAAGATCGAGTTCCGCATGTTTCCGGACAGTGACATCCTGAACGACGCCCAGCATGTGGGTGGGGGTTCCTTCGCTATCTCTGACGACATCGCCACGCTCTAATAGCCAGTGGATACTGCCATCTGGCCATACACAACGATGTTCTATGTTGTATTCAATTCCGTTTTCGATACAGTCGGTGACGGCGTTGATGACCAGTTGCCTGTCATCGGGATGAATAGCGTTGAGGAAATTTTCGTATGTTGTTTCTAGTTTGCCAGCCTCATAGCCAAACAACGGACCGATGCGTTCAGACCAAATTAACTCGCCAGTGCCGATGTTCCAATCCCATGTGCCAATGTTGGCGTATTCCTGACTGCGGCGCAGACGCTCTTCATTGTCCATCAGGATTTGTTGTACTGTGCGTAGTGCAGTGATATCTGTCCATGCACCGATGATCTCGCTGGTGTGATCAAGTGCATTGCACTGTAAGCTCATCTGGTCGTGAATCCACACGTAGCCGCCATTCTTTTGTCTAAAACGGTATTCGTGTTGTAAGTGGCCATCAGTGAGTAGGAGTTGGTTTTTCTCTAATGCACTTTGCAGGTCATCTGGATGAACATTACGATACCACCAGTCTTTTTCGGCTACCTCTTGTGGGGTATAGCCGAGCAAATGTTCAATGTTTTTGCTGCTCCAGGCGGGGTGGAACATATTGTCTTCGAGTTTAAGGCTATAGATGATGACGGGGCTGGAGGACAGTAGATAATCCATGCGGTCATTAACTGAGCGCAATTGATTCTCGATACGCTTGATCTGGGTGATGTCAGTGCGGATTGAGACATATTGGTAGGGACGGCCATGGTCATCAATAAACGGAACGATGGTCGACTCTACCCAATAAAACTGTCCCATTTTATCTCGGTTGCAGACTTCGCCCTGCCAGACTTTGCCGCGGGCAATGGTTTGCCACATCTCTCGATAAAACTCGGCGGGGTGCTGTCCTGATTTGATGATTCGATGATTGCTCCCTAGTAGCTCCTCAGACCGATAGTGACTAATACGACAAAAATTCTCATTAACATACGTGATGACGCCTTTGGGGTCGGTGATGCTGACGATGGCGTGTTTGTCGATGGCGACTTGTTGATATTGGTTTTCTCTTAATGCCTTGCGTAGATCATTGGTAAGACGATCAATGCGACGGTGGCGGCGAATGCGGGTTGTGACAACAGAGAGCAAACGTTCCGGGTCAACGGGCTTGGTGATGAAGTCATCCCCCCCCAATTCCATGGCATCCTGTTGCCGCCATAGGCGCTGTTCAGATGATAAAAATACAATTGGAGCTTGTGAGAGATTGTTGTCCTGGCGGATTAACGCGGCTAGCTCCAGGCCGTCACAACTGGGCATGTTTACATCCAGTAGTAACAGATCAGGTTTGAATGCCTTGAGTGCAGAGAGTGTCTGCATAGGATCTTCGAGGATGCGTGTTTCGCAGCCGGCAGCATTGAGTATGGCGGTATGAAAGTCGGCGATATCCTTGTCATCATCAATGATTAGCACGCGATAGGGGATTGTCGGTGTATGTGCTGTGAGGCCGCCGATGGATTGGATGAGATCTGAAAAGTCGAGTGGGTAGGTTAGAAAGCGGCGGCCACCGGCGCGTACTGCGTTAAGACGGGTTTCGATGTCACCGTATTCTGAGGTAAATACCACCGGGATTTCCAAGCCTTGTTCACGAATATGCTGCCGGACGAACTGGTGACCGCATATCTCTTGCCCTTCGCCAAAGGTGATGTCCATGATGACGGCATCAGGCTTTCTTGTTTCAAAATCTTGAGCAAATGTATTGATGTCGTCATAGGTATTGCAGCGATGGCCGGCGGCTGTAATTGCATAGGATACATCGGAGGCTTGAGAGGGTTTGTGAATCGCTGAATAGATAAGTAGGTTTTTGTCATCGTCGGGGCGCGGGGTGGTCGTGTTGTTATTTGTGGTTTGGTGGTCGTACGTGACTATGTAATGATGCAATGTGGATACATATTCTGTAAGCTGTTGTTTAATTAGTGTGCTGCTGGGTAATGCATCGCTATCGAGCATCGATTTTATTGCGAGGGCCAATGAGTGTGCGGCTAAGCTGATTTTCGAAGCGCCAAATGTGTTGGCTGCGCTGGCAAGGGCGTGGGCCTTGCGCTGAAGTGTTGGTAGAGATGATGCATCTGTGTCAGTGATGATCTCCAGCAGCATGATGATATCGGAGAGGTGTTCGGGTAAGCGTTGGGCGAAGCCGGAACGCAAAGCCGATAGTTGATCTTCAGTAACATGCTGGTCTGACACGGTGGATTTCGATCCCTGAAGTGTGTTTTGCTGATTAATTAAGATAGATATCTTGCGGTTATTGGCTTAAGGGTGCTAAGTATCTATTTATAGTCCGTATTTAACACTTTAACGGATAGTATGCGAGGTTATTAAGTCGGGATGGGGGTGATTTACATTTGTTGACATCCGTTTTCGTAAGATTCTGTGTACTGGGTCGCTAACTTAGTTTGAACTTGGTCTCAGTGTCTGAAATGTTGCTGAGCGGTTGTTCAAGTGTTAATCACGCTGAAATTATGAGCCAAATAGGGGGTAAGGAATGCGTAATCATCGGACGATTTCCCAAGAAGAATTGACCGCAGCGTCTATCTTGGTGGTCGATGATGAGCCTGCTAACGTCAAGCTTCTAACCAAATATCTGCGAATGCATGGCTTTAATGATATTACCTCGACGATGGATGCGCGCGAGGTTGTCCCTTTGTGTCGTAGTCACAACTTTAATCTGATCCTCCTTGATCTCAATATGCCTTATATGGATGGTTTTGAGGTTATGGAGTGCCTGCTTAATGACGAGAGTTATGTTGCCCCCCCCATCTTGGTGTTGACTGCTCAAAGCGCCCAGGAATTTCGACTGCGGGCATTGCAGTCAGGGGCCCGAGATTATGTGACCAAACCGTTTGATCATTTCGAATTGCTTGCCCGCGTCAATAATTTGCTGGAAATCAGTTTGGCGCAGGCCGCGCTGGTTTCTCAAAATGAAGAGCTTGAGGAGCGGGTCAGGCTGCGGACAGACGAGTTACATCAGACCCGGCTTGAGGTGGTTCGGCGGCTTGGTCGGGCAGCGGAGTACCGTGATAATGAAACCGGCATGCACATCATCCGCATGAGTAAGATCTCTGAATTGCTGGGGCGTGCAGCGGGGATGAACGAATACGATTGCGACCTGCTGCTTAACGCCAGTCCGATGCATGATATTGGTAAGTTGGCGATACCGGATCAAATTCTATTGAAACCGGGTAAGTTCGAACCTGAGGAATGGGAGATCATGAAGACCCATGCTCAGCTGGGTGCAGAGCTGCTGGATGGTTCAGACACGGACCTGATGTGTATGGCGCGTGATATAGCCGCCACGCATCATGAGAAATGGGATGGCAGTGGATATCCTAAGGGATTGAAAGGGGAAGAAATTCCCTTGGTTGGGCGTGTCGTGGCGCTAGCCGATGTGTTTGATGCCTTGACCTCTGAACGCCCCTATAAGAAGGCGTGGCCTGTTGAAGATGCGGTTGAGTTTATAAAAGAACAGTGTGGCAAGCACTTTGATCCGCAGCTGGTCGATTATTTCCTGACCCTTTTACCTGAGGTCACTCAAATAAAAGAAGAATATGCCGAGTCATTTGAGTGATGTAAGGCGCTAAATTATCGACAGGCCACTGAATAAGGAGATTGTCGTGGGTACATTGGATCGGATTTTGTACGTTGAGGACGAGCCAGATATTCAGGCGGTAGCGAGTATTGCACTTGAGGCGGTTGGGGGATTCACCGTTAAAGTATGTAGTTCCGGTCAAGAGGCGCTCGATAGTGCCAGGGCATTTGCCCCCGAGTTGATTCTGTTGGACGTCATGATGCCCGGGATGGATGGGCCGACGACATTAATGGAATTGCGTAAATTTACTGAACTGGCGAAGACGCCGGCGATGTTTATGACGGCCAAGGTACAACCTCAGGAAATTCAGTATTTCAAATCATTAGGTGCAATCGAGGTTATCCCCAAACCCTTTGATCCAATGACCTTGGCTCAGACCATCAGGGATGCGTGGGCAAGATCCATCTAACCGATTGATAGCAGGAGGGGTAGTCTGTATGAAAATCGGTGTGCCAAAAGAGATAAAAGATCGTGAGTATCGAGTAGGGGTGACACCTGCGGGTGTGCAGGCCTTGATGGCGGCTGGGCATGAGCTTGTTGTTGAGACTCAGGCGGGGGCTGCGATCGGCTTCACCGATGAGATGTATCAGGCGGTGGGTGCGCGAATCGTCCCCACAGCCGCAGAGGTGTATAAATCGCCGATGGTGATGAAGGTCAAGGAGCCGCAGTCCAGCGAATTCCCTCTAATGCACGAAGGACAGTTGTTGTTCACCTATCTGCACCTGGCCCCAGATCCAGAACAAACCCGGCAGCTGCTTGAGCGCAAGGTGGTGGCGATTGCCTATGAAACCGTCACGGATGAGCGCGGCGCCTTGCCGTTATTGGTGCCGATGAGCGAAGTCGCCGGGCGGATTGCGATTCAGGCCGGGGCGTTTGGCCTGCAGATGATCAATGGTGGCCGTGGTGTGTTGCTCGGTGGTGTACCCGGGGTCGCCCGAGGCAAGGTCGTGATCGTGGGCGGCGGTATCGTCGGTACTGAGGCGGCGAAGATGGCGATGGGGTTGGGGGCGGATGTCACGATCCTCGATACCAGCCTGACGCGTCTGCGCCAGCTGGATGATTTGTTTGGTCCCAACCTTAAGACGCGTTTTTCCGAGGCACATGCCCTGGATGAGCTATTACCACAGGCGGACTTGGTGGTGGGGTCTGTATTGTTGCCGGGCGCTGCCGCGCCCAAGCTGATCAAGCGACGTCATGTGCAGCAAATGCAGCGTGGTGCGGTGATTGTCGATGTGGCGATCGATCAGGGCGGCTGTGCTGAGACGTCGCGTCCCACCAGTCATTCCAGTCCGATGTATATCGAAGAAGATGTGGTGCACTACTGTGTGACCAATATGCCCGGCGCCTGCGCGCGGACATCGACGATGGCCTTGACCAATGCGACATTGCCCTATGCGCTGCAACTGGCCAATCATGGTTATCAGGAGGCTCTACGTCGCAATAGCGGTTTGAAAAATGGGCTCAATGTTTGTAAGGGGCAGGTGACCTATCGAGCGGTGGCAGACGGCTTGGGGTATGACTATGTGCCAGCCGATGATGCACTGAGTCAGGCTTAACCCAGCACAGAACAGAGGAGAGTTCATGGAGATTGCCCGTATCCGCTATCGCTTCCGGTTTGACGATGGCCGCCTCAAGGAGTTTGAGCTGAATTATAAGGCCGACAGCCTGACGCCGATCGGCTGGGTCTCTTCACAACCGCCTGCGTGGACGGCGCTCGATCATCACAAATGCCGTAATTGTCCGCTGGATTCCAAGAAGCACGCCCATTGCCCAGCCGCCTTGAATCTGTCGCGTGTGGTTGAGGAGAGTGCTGGCATGGACCCCCTGGAGCCGGTGCGGCTGGAGGTGCATCAGCATGATCGGGGCATGGTCATCGCGACCACAGTGCAGCGCGGTATCGGGTCATTGATGGGCTTGGTGATGGCTACCAGTGATTGCCCGCATACTCAGTTTTTCAAGCCCGCTGCCAAGTTTCATATGCCGCTCGGCAGTGATGAGGAAACGATCTATCGTGCGCTGTCGGTATTCCTGATGGGTCAGTTTTTGCGTCATCGTGAAGGGCAGGCGGCGACATTTGATATTCAGGGGCTGCTTGAGATCTATAACCGTCTGGAAGTAGTCAATACCGCGATGGCGCAACGCCTGAAATCGGTCGGTGAGCGCGAGGCAGGGGTCCAGCCCTTGAAGGAGTGGGATATCTTTTCGGGTATGTTTGGCTTGCGTATGCAGGATGTGCTTGAGAAAATCCGCCCCTTATTCACGGCCTATCTCAATTAACATTTTTTCTTAGGTACAAAGACGATGACACTTTCCGCTGACGAGCAGCAGGCGGTTGCCGAGCTGCGCACGATTCCTGATTTGGTGCGCTGGGGCGCAAGCCATTTCAATGCGGCAGGCATCGATTTTGGCCATGGCACCGATAATGCGATTGATGAAGCGCTGTTCCTGGTGCTGCATGCCCTGCACTTGAAGCCAGGGTTGGCCCCGGAGTTGATGCAGGGCCGACTGACGCAGAACGAGCGCCAGCGCATCGTCGAGCTGTTTCATCGGCGGGTAGAGGAGCGCATTCCGGCTGCGTATCTGGTCAACGAGGCCTGGTTTGCGGGTTTGAGTTTTTATGTCGATGAGCGAGTACTGGTACCCCGTTCGCCGATTGCCGAGCTGATTCACCATCATTTTTCGCCGTGGGTGCCGGAGGGTGAGGTGTTTCATGTGCTCGATTTGTGCACGGGCAGCGCCTGCATTGCAATTGGTTGTGCGATGGCCTTCCCCGAGGCGACGGTCGATGCGGTCGATATCAGTCCGGATGCACTTGAAGTTGCGCAGATGAACGTGGAGCGGCTGCAGGTCGAGAATCAGGTTGAGGTTATTGAATCGGATTTGTTCGCGCAGCTCGAAGGTCGTCGTTATGACCTGATCGTCAGTAATCCGCCGTATGTGGATGCCTTTGACTTGGATGACATGCCCGAGGAGTTTCATCACGAGCCGCGCCTGGGGCTGGAGGCTGGGGACGACGGCCTGGATATCGTGATCCGCATCCTGGCGCAGGCCTCTGATTATCTGACGGAAAATGGTGTGTTGATCGTCGAGGTCGGTAACAGTGAGGATGCCCTGGTAGCGCGTTTCCCCGATGTTCCATTTACCTGGCTGGCCTTTGAGCATGGGGGGCACGGCGTGTTTCTGTTGCAGGCGGATGAATTGGCCGCCTACCGCGAGCAGTTCCTGGCACAATTCCGGGCTGCCGGTAAGGGCTAATATGCCCTATAATGCTCGGTTCACGCTGTAGAGGAGAGTGCTGTGGACCAATCCTTAGTTTTTGATCTGGAACTGATTAATCGTTACGACAAGTCAGGTCCGCGTTACACCTCGTATCCCACTGCCGTTCAATTTACTGAAGAATTTACGGCCGATGATTACCGGCGCCTGGCACAGGCGAGTAATCAGCATCAGCCGCCGTTGTCGCTTTATTTTCACATCCCTTTCTGCGATACGGTCTGTTTTTATTGTGCCTGCAACAAGATTGCGACCAAAGATCGCAGCAAGGCCCAGCCCTATCTGGACCGTGTCTACAAAGAGTTGGCGATGCAGGCAGTCTTGTTTGATCGTGACCGGGTCGTTGACCAATTGCACTGGGGCGGCGGCACGCCG
>DHYU01000086.1:14474-25924 GCA_002415485.1 Proteobacteria bacterium UBA5122 | reverse complement strand
TACGACCGGTAAACTCATCGACAATCACGATCTGGTTGTTCTGCACGATGTAATCGACGTCACGCTGAAACAAGGCGTGCGCACGCAACGCCGCGTTGACGTGATGCATCAAGGTAATATTGGACGTGTCGTAGAGGCTCTCACCTTCGCGCAGGATCTGGCTCTCGACCAGCATGTCTTCTATCTTTTGGTGGCCATCTTCAGTCAAAAAGACCTGCTTGCTCTTTTCATCCACACTGTAATCGCCAGGACCTTCCTCTTCTTCCTGTTTTTCCAGTCGCGGCACAAGCTTATTGATCTTCTGATACAGATCGGAATTGTTCTCGGTCGGACCGGAGATGATCAGCGGCGTGNNTCATTGTTGGTGCCGTAGGTAATATCCGCCTGATATGCCTCACGCTTTTCTTCCGGCGCTTGACCAGAGCGAATCACACCCACCGTCAAACCCAGGAAGCGATAGATCTGCCCCATCCACGCCGCATCACGCGCCGCCAGATAGTCATTGACCGTCACCACATGCACGCCCTTGCCGGCGAGCGCATTCAGATATACCGGCAGTGTCGCAACCAGGGTCTTACCTTCACCGGTACGCATTTCGGCAATCTTGCCCTCATTGAGCACCATGCCGCCGACCAGCTGCACATCAAAGTGACGCATCTGCATTACACGCTTACCCGCCTCGCGCACCACCGCAAAGGCCTCGGGCAACAAACTGTCTAAGCTGGCGCCTTCAGTGTAACGCCGCTTGAATTCTTCCGTCTTGGCGCGAAGCTGTTCATCGCTCAACGCGGCCAAGCCCGACTCCAGTCCATTGATCTGAGTCACTATCTTTTGCAATCGCTTAAGCACACGATCGTTACGACTGCCGAAGACCTTCTTTAATAAATTGGTAACCATATACTCGCGTCGTTATTGTTCGAAAAAACGCGCAGCCGCCCACGGCGACTCCACGCGCACAAGGGGAAGATCATAAAGCATATTTAGGGATTTATAAAACGAGAAACGCGCCCAAAGGGCGCATATTCAGAGTTACTTGCGAACGTATTTGGCCGGATTGACTACCAAGCCATTTCGCAGCACTTCAAAGTGGACATGGGGTCCGGTCGAACGACCACTACTTCCCATGAGGGCAACTCGCTGCCCTTTCTTCACTGTGTCACCCACCTGCACCAGTATTTCTTTATTATGGGCATAACGGGTCACATAGCCATTACCGTGATTGATCTCAACCAGCTGACCATAACCATATCTATCTGTCGCCCAAGTCACTACACCCGCAGCCACTGCCAGGATACCCGTGCCTTCTTTGGCAGCAATATCAATCCCATCATGCTGTGCCGGACGACCAGTAAATGGATCAGTGCGCTTGCCAAAGAACGAAGAAATCCAGCCTTTTTCCGCAGGAAAGCCCGCAGGAAACACCTCACCCTCGAGGTCGCGCGTCATCAGAAATGATTCCAGCACGGCCAGTTGTTGTTCGCGATCATTCATTTGCTGAGTCAATGCCTCAAAGGAAGCCATAAACCCATCGACAGGCGGCGCCTCATGCATCAACTCAGAACTTGCCTCTGGACCACCCATGGCCGGACGACTCTCAAAATCGAACTCGCCCTCGTCCAAATTGGCCATCTCCGTCAAACGCTGACCAAGCGCATCGAGACGAATCGAGCGTGACTGCAATTCTGCCAAACGCAAGGTCAAGGCATTCAGGTTTTCTTGTGTCAACTGCTTTGCGTCTTCAACCTGCAGACGCTGCTGCTCCAGGTCGTACCGCAATGCCGCCGTCATCACATCGGCACGCTTGACGGTTGATTCAACACCCACTTGATACCCTGTATACAAGGCCATCACTGGCACTACAACCACCGCCATCAACGCAGCGCCCACCAACCAGCTGCGGCTGAATTTTTTAGCCGGGCCTTTTAAGCCCTTTGGTAGTAGAATAATTGCCATATGGTTTTCGCCTATCCTTACGCAGTACAACCTTAACTCTGATTAATCTTCAATCGATACGCGCCGTGTCTTCCAAAAAAAAAACACCCAGCACAATCTCCAGCATACTCTCCGTCCGCCGCGGCGGTCTTAATCAACTTATTCAAACCAGCCAACGCCTGGAACGACTCAAACAGATGTTGGATCAGATACTGCCACCTCAGCTTGGCGCCCATTATGAAGTCTGCGGCCTGCACAACGGTACGTTAATCCTCGTGACCGATAGTGCCGCCTGGGCGACCAAGTTACGTTTCAGCGCACCCAACCTGGTGCGAAAACTACGACCCCAAGGGGTCGATCTTATTGACGTGCGACAACGTCCGAGAACTGAAAATCATATCCCTCGGCCCGCTGTACGCAGAGCTCATATGTCCGCAGATACTGCAAAACAGCTCAAATCGTTAGCGACCACCGTCAGCGACAACAAACTCAAACTGGCGCTTGAGCGCCTAGCGCTGCACGGCAAACAACACAACAACGACTAAATTCCAATCGTTGTATCGAGCCCGACACCCCAAAGCTTTACGAGTTTATAGGAAAACTGTGACTTAAGTCTAAGGAAGATGTACAAAGACCATAGTTTTTATGTGGCACTTGCTGGCTGCATGAACGAGATCGGAGCCTTGGCTTCGTTCTCAAAAGTGACCTCTTCCCAACACTCCTGGTTTGCCATCAACTGACGCAACAGGGCATTATTAAGAGCGTGTCCAGATTTATGGCCGCTGAACGCACCAATCAAACTGCGCCCCAGCAAATATAAATCTCCAATTGCATCAAGCACTTTGTGCTTAACGAACTCATCCTCATAACGCAAGCCATCGTCATTCAGAATGCGATAATCATCGACCACAACCGCGTTATCCATGCTGCCGCCTAGCGCCAGATTACGCTCACGCAGGGCATCGATATCACGGGTAAAACCAAAGGTGCGGGCCCGACTGATCTCGCGCACAAACGAAGTGGTCGAAAAATCAATCGTCGCTTCCTTGCTGCGATTATGGAAAACCGGGTGATCAAAATCGATGGCGAAGGTCACCTTGAATCCTTCAAACGGATCAAAGCGCGCCCATTTATCACCATCTTCAACCAAAACCGGCTTTTTGATACGAATGAAACGCTTAGGCGCATCCTGCATCGCAATGCCCGCCGATTGGATCAGGAACACAAACGGACCAGCACTGCCATCCATGATCGGCACTTCGGCAGAATTGAGCTCAACATAGGCATTATCGATACCCAGCCCAGCCATGGCTGACAGCAAGTGCTCCACCGTCGACACACGCACATCCCCTTCCACCAGGGTGGTCGATAGACGGGTATCGCCGACATTCTCAGCACTTGCCTTAATTTCAACCACCGGATCAAGATCGACACGACGGAAGATAACACCGCTATCGACAGGCGCAGGCTTGAGCGTCAAACAGATCTTCTCGCCGGTATGCAAGCCAATGCCGGTGGCACGAATTACATTCTTTAGCGTTCTCTGTTTAATCATTGGCGCGATATCTCGTGTTCTAGGAAGTACAAACCGACCAGACCATGGGCCTGCCCATTACCGGAAACGCGCCAGTCTATCACAAACCATTGAGGCTCAGAAGGGCAAAATCAGGCGGTCGCCGACAGGCAGGACAAGGCGACTAGCCCTGCCCATCGGCGTACACGCGCATGCCGCGGACTTAGTCCGCCTGACGACGCAAAAATGCCGGAATATCAAAATAATCCAGATTACCGTCCTCGGCCGCAGACAGGCTCGGCGCGGCAGCTGCACTGCCACGTGGAGCGGTACGCATTACGGTCGGTTGATCGTAATTTTTGTACTCTGGTTCTGCATCCACTTCTTCTTTACGAGGAGCCACTGGCACGCTCTCGTACACCAGCTTCGGCGCAACCTTTTCTTCTGCGCCCTGACCCAGGCCTGTGGCAACGACCGTCACACGCAGCTCGTCCTTCATCTCGGCATCGATGACGGTACCCACGACCACGGTGGCATTTTCGGAGGCGAACTCTTTCACCGCGTTGCCCACCTCTTCAAACTCACCGATGGACATATCCAGCCCGGCAGTGACGTTGACTAGGATGCCACGCGCACCAGCCAGATCGATATCTTCCAACAGAGGGCTGGCAACGGCCTCTTCTGCTGCACGACGGGCACGATCTTCACCGCTGGCACGGCCGGTCCCCATCATCGCCATACCCATTTCAGACATTACGGTACGCACGTCGGCAAAATCGACATTGATCAGACCAGGACGAGTGATCAGATCAGCGATGCCTTGCACCGCACCCAGCAGCACGTTATTGGCCGCACCGAAGGCATCCAGCAGCGATGCGTTCTTGCCCAGTACATACAACAGCTTTTCGTTCGGGATGGTGATCAGCGAGTCCACATGCTGAGACAACTCTTTGATCCCAGCCTCGGCCACTGAATTACGTTTTTTGCCTTCGAACGGGAACGGACGTGTCACCACTGCCACTGTCAGCACGCCCATCTCTTTGGCGACCTGGGCCACCACCGGCGCCGCACCAGTACCGGTACCACCACCCATGCCTGCGGTGATGAACAGCATGTCAGCACCGTCGATCAGCTCCGCGATGCGCTCACGATCTTCCATCGCCGCCTTGTAGCCCACTTCGGGGTTTGCACCTGCACCCAGGCCCTTGGTCAGACCAGAACCCAATTGCAACACTGTGCGAGCCGCCGATTTTTTCAGTGCCTGGGCATCGGTGTTGGCGCAGATAAAATCCACTCCTTCCACATCCCGAGCCACCATGTGCTCAACGGCGTTGCCACCACCGCCACCCACACCGATGACCTTGATCACTGCATTCTGTGTATACGTATCCATCAACTCAAACATAACTACCTCCTGTCGCCTTTCATTTAAAACTTAAAATTTTTCTGTATCGCAACCCCGGCCCGCCGCCGACATCACCGATCCCAACGCCCTTAAAAATTACCCTTAAACCAACCCCTCATCCGTTCCCACATCCCTGCCTGACTCCCCCCACTAAACCCTTCCCCACTGCTGTCATGCCCATGTTTGTGGCCGAACAACAACAAACCCACACCGGTGGCATGGATCGGATTGCGCACCACATCCACCAAACCCGTCACGTACTGCGGCACACCCAGGCGCACCGGCATATGGAAGATCTCCTCTGCCAGTTCCACCACGCCTTCCATCTTGGAACTGCCGCCGGTCAGCACCACACCGGCCGCAATCAGATTCTCAAAGCCGCTGCGACGCAGCTCGGCCTGGATCAGGGTCAACAATTCCTCGTAACGCGGCTCAACCACCTCGGCCAGTGTCTGCCGCGCCAGACGACGTGGCGCGCGATCACCGACACTGGGCACCTCGATGGTTTGATCTGCCGAGGCCAGCTGCGTCAGCGCGCAGGCGTATTTGATCTTGATCTCTTCTGCGTGCTGGGTCGGGGTACGCAGCGCCACCGCGATATCGTTGGTCACCTGGTCGCCGGCGATCGGAATCACCGCCGTGTGACGGATCGCGCCATCGGTAAACACCGCGATATCCGTCGTGCCCCCGCCGATATCCACCAAGCAGACACCCAGCTCCTTTTCATCTTCCGTCAGCACCGAATAGCTGGAGGCCAGTTGCTCGAGGATGATGTCATCCACCTCCAGGCCACAGCGCTTGACGCACTTGACGATGTTCTGCGCAGCACTGACCGCTCCGGTGACCATGTGCACCTTGGCTTCCAGCCGCACGCCCGACATACCGACCGGCTCGCGGATACCTTCCTGCTTATCGATGATGTATTCCTGTGGCAGGATATGCAGGATCTTCTGATCCGCCGGGATCGCCACCGCACGCGCCGCATCGATCACGCGTTCGACATCTGCATTGGCGACCTCGGTATCGCGGATCGCAACAATGCCGTGGGAATTCAGACTGCGGATATGGCTACCAGCGATCCCGGCGTAGACCGAGTGGATCTGACAACCGGCCATCAACTCCGCCTCTTCCACCGCACGCTGGATCGACTGCACGGTCGACTCGATATTGACCACCACCCCCTTCTTCAGGCCGCGTGATGGATGGGAGCCGATACCGATGATCTCCATGCCGTTGGGCGACACCTCGGCCACGATCGCCACCACCTTGGAGGTGCCGATATCCAATCCCACGATCAAGTTCTTTTCCGCCCTTTTTGACATCCGAACCTTGTCTCCCGTCTACTCTCTATTCCAAAATCACGCGTGTGGCGCTGTACGCCAGCGCACTGCAAAACCATTGGTGTAACGCATATCCACCCGCTGCACGCCGTTCTCGACCGCCGCCAGACTGGGGTAATAACTTACAAAGCGCTGCATGCGCTGCGTCAAATGTTCGCGCCCAAGCAACACCTCGGTACCATCACGCAACACCAGCTGCCATGCGCGACGATCCGTCAATTCCACCTGCGCCATCTCGATGCCTGACTCATGCAACTCCAGCGCAAACTCTCGATACTGCACCGCCATCTGTCTGACCGTGGTCGCCGGCCCGGACAACTTGACCAGACCCTCGGGGTAACTGGCGATATCGGGGTAGAACAACTCACCGCGCACATTCACCAAACCTTCGCCCGCCATGCGCGCAATCGCCTGCTGCTCCTCGATCACCACATGCAGCCGATCCGGCCACACCCGGCGCACCTCGGCCGAGGCCACCCAGGGCAGCTCAGACACCGCCGAGGTGATCGTCGCCATGTCGACCGTAAAAAAATTGCCTGCGATGGCGTCACGTACCAACAGACGCACCTCTTCGGCGCTGACCTTGTTGAACGCGCCCTCGATCTGCACCATCTGCAAGGGCATGGTCTTGGGGTCGACCACCTTGTCGACGGCCACCGCCGCCAGCGCCGCAATCGTCAACATCATCATCAGTGAGCCGATCACCCGCAGGTTAAAACTCACCTTCAGCGGCGGCTTGGCCACGACCGGCGCCGGATTGCGGCGATTGGTCTTGGGCTCCTTGCGCCACCACAACAACTTCACTGCCCAGCCTCCACATTGGTCTCAAGCAGGCTCGTCTCGAGGATGCGCAGCACCAGCGCATCGAACTCGATCCCGGCCGCCCGCGCCGCCATCGGCACCAGGCTGTGATCCGTCATGCCCGGCACGGTATTTACTTCCAGCAACCAGTTGTTGCCGTCGGCATCGCGCATCACATCGACCCGCCCCCAACCGCTCGCGCCCACGGCGTTAAACGCCGCCAGGGCCAGCGCCTGCATCTCGGCCTCGGCCGCCGCATCAAGACCGCACGGGCAGTGATACTGCGTGTCGTTGGCCAGATATTTGGCATCAAAGTCATAAAACTCGTGTGGTGTCTGCAGCCGGATCACCGGCAGCGCCTGTCCATTCAGGATCGAGACTGTGTATTCGCCGCCGCTGATCCAGCGCTCCGCGATCACCGATGCATCCTTCTCCGCCGCCGTCGCAATCGCCTGCGCCAGACGACTGACATCGTTGACCTTGCTCATGCCGATACTCGACCCCTCACACGCGGGTTTGACGATCAGCGGCAGACCGACCTGTTGCGCCACGGCATCGACATCGCTGCCCGCATCGACAATCGCAAACGGCGGCGTCGGCAGACCGGCGCCCAGCCACAGCTGTTTGGTGCGGCGCTTGTCCATACCCAGCGCCGAGCCCAGCACACCGCTGCCGGTATAGGGCAGGCCGATCGACTCCAGCGCACCCTGCATCACACCGTCTTCACCACCGCGGCCGTGCAGGATGATGAAGGCGCGGTCAAAGCCTTCGCGTTGCAGCCGCGACAACACCTCGCCATCCATCGGGTCCAGCGCATGGGCATCCACGCCACCGGCCTGCAGCGCGGCCAGCACCGCCGCGCCGCTCTTGAGTGAAATCTGCCGTTCGTTGGCCGTGCCGCCGAGCAACACCGCCACCTTGCCAAACGCCTCAGGCCGCAGATCAGCCATGTCCTACCTCCTCACCGACGATATGCACCTCATGCACCAGGGCCACCCCGTGTTGCGCCAGCACCGTGGCGCGCACATGCTCGATCAGCGCCTCGATCTCGGCCGCCGTCGCACTGCCTGTGTTAATGATGAAATTGGCGTGTTTCTCCGACACACAGGCGCCGCCAATGCAGACACCCTTCAGACCACAGGCCTCGATCAGGCGCGCCGCGTAATCACCGGTCGGATTGCGAAACACCGAACCACAGCTTGGCTGGCCGATCGGCTGGCTCTGATTGCGCCGATCGAGCAGGCTGCGGATGTGCGCCGAACTCGCCTCGACGTCACCCGCCATCAGATTCAGGTGCGCCGCGACAAACCACTCGCCCTGCGGGCCACTCACCGAACGGTACCCAACCTCAAAATCCTCGGCCGTGCGCACGCGCAGACGACCACGGCGATCCAGCGTCTCTACCGCTGCCACCAACGGCCAGGTCTCACCGCCGAAGGCACCGGCGTTCATCGCCAGCGCACCACCCATCGTGCCGGGGATACCGGCCAGAAATTCCGCACCGACCAGGCCCTGACGCGCACAGAAACGCGCGACCTTGGCGCAGGCGACGCCAGCCTCGACGCGTACCCGACCATCGCTCTGCAGCGCGATCTCATTCAACAGGCCACTGGTGATGACCACCGTGCCGCGGATGCCACCATCGCGCACCAGCAGGTTGCTGCCCAGGCCCAGCCAGAACAGCGGCTCGGCCGCAGGCAACTGCGCCAGAAACACCATCAGGTCGTCCAGGTCGGCGGGCTGGTAATAACGCTCGGCCGGACCACCCACACGCCACGTGGTGTGACGCGCCATCGGCTCGTTTTCGAGCAGGCAACCGCGCAATTGAGGCTGCTGGGCCGCCATCATTCGCCGCCCCCGGTCAGTTGCTGCGGCAACGACGCCGCCGCCGCACCGATATTGCCCGCACCCAGCGTCAACACCAGGTCGCCGTCGTGGATCACACCGAGCAGAGTCGAGGCCAGTTCATCCACACCCTCGATAAAGACCGGATCGACCTGACCGCGCGCACGCACGGCGCGGGCCAGGCTGCGGCCGTCGGCACCGGCGATCGGTGACTCACCCGCCGCATACACCTCCAACAGCACCAGCACATCGACCTCGGACAAGACCTTGGCGAAGTCTTCAAACAGATCCCGCGTGCGCGAATAACGGTGCGGCTGGAAGGCCACCACCAAACGGCGCTCCGGCCAGCCGGCGCGGATCGCCGCCACCGTTGCCGCCACTTCACGCGGGTGATGACCGTAGTCATCGATCAGCTCAACCCGGCCCTTGGCCGTGTCGGCGACACCATTCATCTGGAAACGGCGACCGATGCCCTGGAAGCCAACCAGGGCGCGCAGGATCGCCGCATCGTCGATCCCCAGATCCGTTGCAATCGCAATCGCCGCCAGCGCATTGAGTACGTTGTGGCGACCGGCCATGTTCAGCGTCAAGGCCAGCGGCTCGCGACCCTTGCGCATCACCTGAAAACTCGTCGTCGTGCCGCGTTGGGCAACATCGATCGCGTACACATCGGCCGCCTCATCGAAGCCGTAGGTCACCATGGGCCGACCACAATCCGCCAGCACATCACGCACACCGGCATCATCGATACACATCACCGCCAAACCATAAAAAGGCAGGTTGTGCAGGAAGTCGATAAAGGTCTGGCGCAGGCGGTTGTAGTCGCCGCCATAGGTCTCCATGTGATCGACATCGATATTGGTCACCACCGCCATCATCGGTTTCAGATGCAGGAAAGAGGCATCGCTTTCATCGGCCTCGGCCACCAGATACTCGCCGGTGCCCAGGCGGGCATTGGTGCCGGCGCTATTCAGACGACCGCCGATGACGAAGGTCGGATCCAAACCGCCCTCGGCCAGAATGCTCGCCACCAGACTGGTGGTCGTGGTCTTGCCATGCGTGCCGGCCACCGCGATACCCTGGCGGAAGCGCATCAGCTCGGCCAGCATCTCGGCGCGACGCACCACCGGGATCAACTGTTCATGGGCGGCGACCAGCTCTGGGTTGTCGGCCTTGATCGCGGTCGATACGACCACCACATCGCGACCATTCACATGCGCAGCATCGTGGCCCTGCAGCACCTCAATGCCCATCCCCTGTAAACGTGCCGTGGTCGGACTTTGCCCTTGATCAGAACCGGAAATCTTGTAGCCCAGGTTGTGCAACACCTCGGCAATACCACACATGCCGACACCGCCGATCCCGACAAAATGGATACTGCGAATGCGGCGCATCGGCGACTTAGCCATGACACACCTCCAAACAGCCATCGGCCACGGTCTTCGCCGCAGCCACAATCGCCTTGGCCCGCGCCTGCTCGGCCATCGCCAGCAAACGGCTGCGACCCGCAGCGCAATCCTCAACAAACCCGTGCAACACCGCCGCCAAGCCTTCGGCCGTCAACGCAGACTGCTGCATCAACTCCGCGGCACCGGCATCACTCAAATAACGCGCATTGGCGGTTTGATGGTCGTCCACCGCATGCGGAAAGGGCACCAGCACCGCACCCACGCCTGCCGCCGCCAGCTCAGCCACGGTCAGCGCACCCGAGCGGCAGATCACCAGGTCCGCCCACGCATAGGCTGCGGCCATGTCATCGACAAAGGCATCAACGCGCCCATCGACACCGGCGGCCTGGTAGGCAGCACGCGCGGCATCGATATTGGCGGCGCCCGCCTGATGCCACACCTCCGGACGCTGCGCGGCATCGATCTGCGCCAGCGCCTGCGGCAGGGTCTCGTTCAGCGCCTGTGCACCGCGACTGCCGCCGAGCACCAACAGCCGCAATCGCGCGTCACGACCAACAAAACGCTCAGCCGGTGTCGGCAACTGGACGATCGCTGCCCGCACCGGATTGCCACAGGCAGCCGCCTGCAGCTTGGCCGGGAACGTGCCAGGGAAGGCCTCAAACACCTTGGTCGCCATGCGCGCCAGCTTGCGGTTGGTCAAACCGGCAATCGCATTTTGTTCGTGGATCACCAGCGGCTTGTGCAGGAAACGGGTCACCAGACCACCGGGGCCGGCGACAAAACCACCCATGCCGAGCACCACCACCGGCCGCTGACGCATGATTACCACCAGCGCCTGCGCCATCGCCCGCGCCAGACGCAGCGGCGCCAGCACCCAGCCCAGTGCACCGTTGCCGCGCAGCCCTGAGATCGCAATGCATTCCATCTCNNCTTGGCAACCAGCTCGACCTCCATGCCACCGTGACTACCAAGCCAAAACACCTCGGCGCCACGCGCGCGCAGCTCTTCGGCCACCGCCAGTGCAGGGAAGACATGTCCCCCTGTGCCACCCGCCATGATCATCACCCGCGCCGTCATGACTGCACCGTCCTTGCCGCCTGACGGCTGTGACGACGCACCTCGTAATCGATGCGCAACAGCAAGGCCATCGCCAAACACGAGACGATCATCGAACTGCCACCGTAACTCATCAGCGGCAGGGTCAG
>DHYU01000086.1:0-14283 GCA_002415485.1 Proteobacteria bacterium UBA5122 | reverse complement strand
AAAGATGAAATCGGTGTGCGCCTCAGGCAGATAAAACAGCTTCTGCATACCGCTGCCGAGACCGACGCCCCAGATCTCGCCACGACCGATCGCGATCAGCGCCTGCGCCAACTGGTAGCCACCAGCGTTGACATACTCATCGGCCCACGGATTCAGGAAGGTGGTCAAACGCTGCATCCGATACGGCGAGGTCACCGCCAGCACCGCCATCGCGCCACCGACCACCAGCACCAGCACGCCGTATTGCCACAGGCGCACCCCGGCCAGAAACATCATGCCCAGCGCCGCCGCCATCATCACCGCCGTCGCGCCGAAGTCGGGCTGCACCAACAACAACACACTGAGCAACCCCAGCATCGCCATCGGTTTGATAAAGCCCCACACCGTGGCGCGCACCTCTTCAATACGACGCACCAGATAACCGGCCAGATAGATCACCACAAACAGCTTCACCAGCTCTGATACCTGCAGATTGATGATACCCAGATTCAACCAGCGTTGCGCGCCATTCACTTCCTTGCCGATGCCGGGGATCAAGACCACGATCAACATCACGAACGAGGCGATCAACAACAGTGGCCCCTGACGCTGCCAGAGGCTCATCGGGATCTGCGTCACCACCAGTGCCAATGCCAGGCCCATACCAATGAACAGCGCCTGACGGATGGTGTAATGCCACGCGCCACCGAAGTCGCGCTCAGCGATATTCATCGATGCCGAGGCCACCATCACCAGCCCCAGCGCCAACAGGAACAACAACGCGCCAATCAACTTGCCGTCGACCATGTCGTCGGCCAAGTGCGTGGGCTTAAAGCGCGCCAGCAGCGGCGTTTTGTCGGTCGCAACCGCGCTCATGCCAGCCCTCGTTGTACGGCGGCGACGAATTGCGCACCGCGATCTTCATAACCACTGAACATGTCGAAGCTGGCGCAGGCAGGTGACAACAACACGACATCACCAGGTTGCGCCAATTCACGCGCGACACTGATCACCTCGCCCAGATTGGCCGCCATGCGCACCGGCACCACATCACCCAGTGCAGCTTGAATCTGACCCGCATCACGCCCCATCATCACCACTGCACGACAATGTTTGGCCACCACATCTTTCAGTGGCGCAAAGTCCTGCCCCTTGCCGAGACCGCCGGCGATCAACACCACCGGATCATCCATGCCCGAGATCGCCGCCACCGCAGCGCCGACATTGGTCGCCTTGGAGTCGTTGTACCAATTGACGCCATCCTGCTCAGCGACCCACTGACAACGGTGCGACAAACCGGCAAAGGTGCGCAACGCCTGCAACATACCGTCCATCGACAGACCGACCGCATCGCCCAGCACCAGTGCCGCCAGTGCATTGGCAAAGTTGTGACGGCCAACCAGCTTCATCTCGTCCACCGCCATCAGGCGTTCCTGGCCACGCATCAGCCACAACTGGCCCTCTGCCTCCATCAGCCCGTATTCCTTATCCGCCTGCGGCGGCTCCAGACCAAACCAACGGCAATCTCGACCCGCATCCGCCCACGCAGCGACGCGCTCGTCATCACGGTTCAACACCATCACGCCATCGCCGTGGAAGATGCGGTACTTGGCGTCGGCGTAGTCATCCATCGAGTTGTAACGATCCAGATGATCCTGACTCAGATTCAAGACCACGGCGGCCTTGGCGTTCAGGCTGGAGGTCGACTCCAACTGAAAGCTGGATAGCTCCAATACATACAAGGCCGGCTCGGCCTGCTCCAGCAGCTCCAGCACCGGCGTACCAATGTTGCCACCCATGCGCACATCGACGCCGGCCGCCTTGGCCATCTCGTTCAACAGGGCGGTGACGGTGCTCTTGCCGTTGGAACCGGTAATCGCCACCACCGGCGCCTGGGCGTAACGGGCAAACAATTCGATATCGCCGATGATCTCCACGCCGGCATTGCGCGCCGCCTGAATCGCCGGGTGGTAGAGCGGCACACCAGGGCTAACGATCACGCGCGCAGCACCGCATAACAGATCCTGATCCAACTGCCCCAGGATCGGCTTCAGGTTCGGCACCTGCTTGCGCAGCGCCGACAGACCGGAAGGCTCGTGCGAGCTGTCCATCACCAGCACATCTTCACCGCGCTCGGTCAAAAAGCGCGCGCAGGCGACCCCGGTCTTGCCCAGTCCGACCACCACCGTCTTGCCGCAACTTTTCACCTGAGTATCTGCCATGTTCGCCAACTCCACACCCATCACCGAATCTTCAACGTTGCCAAACCGATCAACACCAGAATGACGGTGATAATCCAAAACCGCACAATAACCCGAGGCTCGGGCCAACCTTTTAATTCAAAGTGGTGATGCAACGGCGCCATGCGGAAGATGCGCTTGCCGGTCAGCTTGAACGACGCCACCTGCATGATGACCGACAGCGTTTCGATGACGAACACGCCGCCCATGATCAACAACACCAATTCCTGACGCACCACCACTGCAACGATGCCCAGCGCCGCGCCCAAGGCCAGCGCGCCGACATCCCCCATGAAGACCTGGGCCGGATAGGTGTTGAACCACAAAAAGCCGAGACCTGCGCCGACCACCGTTGCGCAGAAGATCACCACCTCGCCGACGCCTTCGATGTAGGGGATGCCGAGGTACTCTGCAAATTTCACGTTACCGGTGGCGTAGGCGAAGATCGCCAGCGCGCCGATGACCATCACCGTGGGCAGGATCGCCAGACCATCAAGACCGTCGGTCAGGTTCACTGCATTGCTCGAGCCGACGACGACGAAGTAGGTCAGCAGGATGAACATCAGACCCAGGTCAATGGCCACGTCTTTGAAGAAGGGTACGATCAACTGGGTCTCGACCGGCATCACCGCAGTGCTGTACAGGAATACCGCTGCGGCCAGACCAAACACCGACTGCCACAGGTATTTGTAGCGCGCCGCCAGTCCGGCAGAATTCTTCAGCACCAGTTTTTTGTAGTCGTCATAAAAACCGATCGCGCCGAAGGCGAGGGTCGTCAGCAACACCACCCACACGTAGCGATTTTCGAGATCACCCCACAACAGGGTGCTGATCGCAACCGCGACCAGGATCAGCGCACCACCCATGGTCGGGGTACCAGCCTTGCTGAAATGGCTTTGCGGGCCTACATCACGGATTGGTTGGCCCATCTTGTAGAAGCTGAGCTTGCGGATCATCGGCGGACCGACGACAAAACAGATCAGCAGCGCGGTCAATACACCCATGATGGCGCGCAGCGTCAGGTAATTGAAGACACCGAATCCGCTGTGAAACTGGCTCAGATATTCGGTCAGATATAACAACATGCTAGTGCGCCCCCGCCTTCACTGCTGCGACCACTTCATCCATGCGGGCGCTACGCGAGCCTTTACATAAAACCACCTGAGTCGCCGGTGCCGCCGCCTGCATCACATCCTGCAATGCCAGACTCAGCACCGAACGCTCAGAAAAACCTTGTCCACCTTCGCCGAAGGCCTCTACCGCCAGGCGGCTCAGTGGCCCACAGCCAAACAATCTGCTGATCCCCGCCTCACGCGCCTGGACGGCGACGGTACGATGCGTGCTCTCGGCCTCGTCACCCAGCTCGGCCATGTCACCGATCACCAGAATGCGCTCACCACTCATCTGTGCCAGCACATCAATCGCCGCCTTCATCGACGCGGCATTGGCGTTGTAGCTGTCATCCAGCAACAGCTGTTGATTGATCCCGGCCAGCGGATAGAGCCGCCCCTTGACCGCTTGCACGGTGGCCAGTCCGGCGACCACCTGGGCCGCTGTCGCGCCAGCCGCCATGGTCACTGCCGTCGCCGCCAGTGCATTCATCACGTTGTGACGACCGACCAGCGGCAGGGCGACATCGATCTGCTCATCGCCGCGCTCGACGATAAAACGCTGCGCAAAACGCTCGCCGTTCAACTGGCACTCCAGACTGCCGTCGCGCAGACGCACATCGGCCTTGGCGTTCGTGCCAAAGCTGATCGCGGCCTGCTCGTGGGTCAGCGCGCACCAATAATCGAAATAGACGTCGTCGGCGTTCAGCACCGCCATGCCGCCATCACGCAGCCCCTGCCAGATCTCGGCCTTGCCGCGGGCGATGTTGTCCATCGAACCAAACTCGCCGATATGCGCCGGACCGACGTTATTGACCACCGCCACATCCGGCCGCACCAGCTGCGTCAGATAGGCGATCTCGCCGACATGGTTGGCCCCCATCTCGATCACCGCTGCGCGGTGCTTGTTGGGGTCCAGCTGAAACAATGTCAGCGGTACGCCGATGTCGTTGTTCAGATTGCCCTGCGTAAACCAGCACTCACCCTGCTGGCGCATGATCGCCGCGCACATCTCCTTGAGTGAGGTCTTGCCATTGCTGCCGGTGATGCCGATCACCGGGCCGTCGAATTGTGCACGCCATGTGGCCGCCAAACGGCCCAGCGCGAGGCGTGTGTCGTCGACCAGGATCTGCGGCAGGTCATCGTCGACCAGATGCGAGACCACGGCCGCCGCTGCCCCCGCAGCGCGCACCTGCGCCAGATATTGATGACCATCGAAGTTCGGACCATGCAGCGCGACAAACAATTGGCCGGCCTGGATGCTGCGGCTGTCGGTAGATACACCACTAAACAGCGCCGCCTGCTTCGGCTCCATCAAGGCCTGCATCGCGTTGGCCGCCTGGGCAAGACTCATACTGATCATGCTGCCTCCCGCAATAGTTGGTCGACGGTGTCGCGGTCACTGTACGGCAGGCGTTGTTCACCCACCTGCTGATAATCTTCGTGCCCCTTGCCTGCCACCAGCACCACATCATTGGCGCTGGCCGAGGCGATCACATGCGCCAGCGCCTGACGACGATCGGCGATCGTCAACACCGCCACCGGTTGCTGCATGCCGTCGATAATCGCGCTGATGATATTGGCCGACAGCTCGTTTCGTGGATTGTCATCGGTGACCACCACGCGGTCGGCAAAACGCTCGGCGATGCGGCCCATCACGGGGCGTTTCTCACGGTCACGATCACCGCCACAACCGAACACACACCACAGCAGACCATGACAATGATCGCGTAATGCCAGCAGCGCCTGCTCCAGCGCATCGGGCGTGTGCGCATAATCGACGACCACCAGCGGACGCTTTCCATCACCACCAAAACGCTCCATGCGCCCAGGCACGGTGGTCAGGCGCGACAGCCGCGCACACGCCTCATCCAGCGCCACGCCCTTGGCCAGCAGCACACACAGCACCGCCAACAGATTGCTGGCGTTGAAGCGGCCGAGCAAAGACGCCTCTATCCGACCGACGCCTTGCGGGGTCGTCACCTGCAGCAGCAGTCCAGCATGATCACAGCGCAGCAATTGCCCCCACACACGCTGGGTACGGGCAGGCAGCGGCTGCATCTCATTCAGGCCATAGGCCCACAGCTGGCTGGTCGCAGGCACCAAATTCAGTAGTTCGCGACCAAAGCCGTCGTCGGCATTGATCACGGCCGCTGCGGCATCAAATTCGGTAAACAGTCGCGCCTTGGCCGCACCGTAGGCCGCCATCGTGCCGTGGTAATCCAGATGGTCATGACTGAGATTGGTGAAGACGACGGCATCAAACGCGACACCGATGACGCGCCCCTGATCCAGCGCATGCGACGAGACCTCCATCGCCACCTGATCCGCCCCTGCCGCTTTCAGCTCTGCCAACAGGCGTTGCACGCTGAGCGCATCGGGCGTGGTGTGCGTGGCCGCCGCCAAGTGACCCCAAACGCCATTACCCAGGGTGCCGATCACCGCTGCCGGTGCCGCCGCGCTGTGCAGGGCTTGGGCAATGAATTGGCTGCAGGAGGTCTTGCCATTGGTGCCGGTCACGCCGACCACGTACTGCGCCTGACTCGGCTGACCATAACGGCGCGCCGCTATCATGCCGGCCTTCTGCGCCAGATCTGGCACCGCGATCAGCGGCACCTCAGTATCGATCGACACCTCGACCGCGGCATCGTAGACCACGGCCGCTGCGCCCGCCGCCAACACCTGAGGAATATAGTCATGACCGCGGCTGCGCAGTCCGTTCAGCGCAATAAACAGATCACCGGTGGCGACACGACGACTGTCAAAGGCCAGTTCGCGAATCTCGATCGCCGGTACATCATCGACGATATTCATCAGCAGCTGTGGCAAGGCGATCATTGAGCACCTCCACGCGCCACGTGAAATGTGCCGCCCTTGAGTCCGGCCAGAATCTGCTGACTGTCTTTGACATCATCCGGCGCCACATTCATCAGGCGCAACGCACCGCTCATGATGCGCGAGAAGACAGGCGCCGCCACCTTGCCGCCGTGATACTCACCCAGGCGTGGATCATGCACGACAACAACCAAGACCAAGCGCGGATCGCTGGCCGGGGCCAACCCGGCAAACAGCGCGGAATAACGATCTTCGGCATAACCGCCGCGTGCAACCTTGTGCGCTGTACCCGTCTTACCGGCGATGCGATAACCACCTACACGCGCCGCGGTGCCGGTGCCCTCGTCGGCCATCACACTCTCCAGCATCGTGCGCACCTGTTGCGCCACCTTGGCGCTCAACACGCGATCGCCCTCAGGCATTTGGTCCAACTTGCGGAAGCTGACCGGCAGCAAACGACCATCGTTGCCAAACACAGTGTAGGCGCGCGCCAGCTGCAGGGCCGATACCGACAGGCCATAGCCATACGAACGGCTGACCTGCTGCGAGTCCTTCCACAACCAGTAGTCTCCGATCGCGCCATCAGCCTCACCCGGGAAACCGCTTTGGCTGCTCATGCCAAAGCCAAACGCAGCATAGGTCTTCCATTGCTGTTCGGGACTGAGGCTGAGCGCAATCTTGCTGGTGCCGACGTTGCTCGATTTTTGCAGGATCGCGGTCACGTCCATCTGGCCGTAGTTAAGGGCGTCACGAATCGTATTGCCGCCGACACGCATGTAACCGGGAGACGTGTCGACAACCGTGCGCGCAGAGATCGTACCCGCCTCCAGGGCCGCCGCGATGGTAAACGGCTTCATCGTGGAACCGGGCTCAAAGACATCCGTCGTCGCACGATTACGGGCGGCGCCGGGGGTGAGGCTGCTGCGGTTGTTGGGGTTGTAGCTGGGTTGGTTGACCATCGCCAACACCTCGCCGCTACGCGCATCCAACAACACCGCCGAGGCGGATACCGCTTGATGCGTTTGCACCGCCACCTTCAGTTCGCGATACGCCAGATATTGCAGGCGCTTGTCGATGCTCAGGGTCACATCTTCCCCCGGCTCTGGCTCACGCACGCGGCGCACACCTTCAACGACACGACCGCGATTGTCCTTGCGCACCTGCACCAGACCCTTTTCACCACGCAGCATGTCATCCAGCGCCAGCTCCAGCCCCTCCTGACCTTCGTCATCGATATTGGTCAGACCAACGATGTGACTGGCAACCTCACCCTCAGGATAAAAACGGCGGTATTCGCGCTCCAGCGAAATACCATCCAGCGCCAACGCCTTGACCCGCGCTGCCAGCTCTGGACTAACGTGTCGACGTAAATACAAAAACCCGCGATCGTCGCGGGCCTGAATACGCTTCATCATTTCTTTCGGGTTTAGCTCCAGGAGGCGGGCCAGTTTTTCACTATCGCTAGGGGCCACCCGTAGCAGATAGAGCCTCGGATCCACCACCACCGAGTCGACCGGCGTGCTCACCGCCAGCGGTTCGCCGTTTCGGTCGTAGACGATACCGCGATGCGCCGCCAGCTCGAGTGTGCGCTGATGACGGTCATTGCCTTCCTGCTGCAGAAAGTCGGTGTTGTCGGTCTGCAGATAGACTGCCCGCCAGGCGAGCCCCGCCCCTGCCATTAACAGGCATGTCAGCACCAGCCAACGACGGCCGTTCAGCGATAAGGGTTGAGCATGTTTCATTGCTTAATAATCACCACTTGGCCCGGCTCGGGCAGCTGCATATCGAGACGATTACGTGCGACGCTTTCCACGCGCCCGTGCGTCGCCCATGTGCTCTGCTCCAACAACAACTGACTCCACTCCACATCCATTTGGTCCTGCGCCTGACGCAGGCCCTGCAATTCTGCAAACAACGCGCGACTCTTGTGTTTGGCGTACACCACCGCCAGTGCCGACACCAATACGGCCACCGCCAGCAACGCGACCACCAGCGCCACCCCGTGACGGGGCTTGGACTGGACCGGTGTCACCGCCGCCATCAAACCTTCTCCGCCACACGCAGCACGGCGCTGCGGGCCCGGGGGTTTACATCCAGTTCGGCCTCACCGGCATAGATTGCCTTGCCGACGAGCCTTAACTTCGGGTTCAACTGATCCTGTGTCACCGGCAGATCAGCCGGAAAATCATCGCCACGCGCCTGATCGCGCATGAAGCGTTTGACCTTGCGATCCTCCAGCGAATGAAAGCTGATGATCGCCAAACGCCCACCAGGGGCCAGCACGTCGATCACCCGCGCCAGACAGTCATCCAGGTCCCCAAGCTCACGATTGATATAAATCCGTATCGCCTGGAAGGCGCGTGTCGCCGGGTGTTTATCCTTTTCCCACTTGGGATTGGCCGCCTTGACGATCTCCGCCAGCTGCGCCGTGGTCTCGATGGGTGCCTCTGCGCGCGCCTTGACGATCGCGCCAGCGATACGCTTGGCGAAGCGCTCCTCACCGAATTCCTTCAACACCTGCGCGATATCGCCCGCCTTGGCAGTTGCCAGCCACTCAGCCGCACTCTGCCCCTGATCCGGATTCATGCGCATATCCAGAGGCCCGTCGCGCAAAAAACTAAATCCACGGCTGGCATCATCCAGCTGTGGCGACGACACCCCCAGGTCCATCAACACACCATCGACCTGACCACTCACGCCGGCATCAAGCGCCACCTGCGTCAACTCGGCAAAGCTGCCCTGATAAATACTGAAACGCGCATCACCACCAAATCTGGCCTGCGCAGTGGCAATCGCCTGAGGGTCTTTATCGATGCCGATCAGACGCCCCTCGCTCGACAGCTGCGCCAAAATGGCCGCACTGTGGCCGCCGCGGCCGAAGGTCGCGTCTATATAGGTGCCGCCTGATTTGAGGTTCAGTGCCTGCACTGCTTCCTCCAGCATCACCGGGCGATGCTCAAAGTCCCCCTGTGCCATCAAAATGTCAGGGTATCCAAATCGGCGGACAGATCACCGCCACTTTCCAACTCTTCTTCCAGCCAAACCTCACGTTTATCGTTCCAGGTCTGCTCGTCCCACAACTCAAACTTGCCGCCCTGACCGACCAGCACGATTTTCTTGTCCAAACCGGCGTATTCACGCAGCAAAGGGGGCAACAGGAGACGACCATTGGCATCGAGCTCGACTTCAGCCGCATGCCCCATCCACAGGCGCTGCAGACGTTTAACTCGGGGATTCATCGTGGGCAGCTTGGTCAACTTGCGTTCGAACTGTTCCCACTCAGGTTCAGGAAAGAGAAGCAGGCAGCGCTCGGGGTCCACCGTCAACACCAGACGGCCTTCGCAGCTTTCTTGGAGGCGATCGCGATACTTGGCCGGCATTGCCATCCGACCCTTCGCATCCACATTGAGTGCTGTCACCCCTCTAAACACCACGGACTCCCACGCTAAGCCCACAATTCGCCACAATTACCCACTTCGAGACACTATAGTTGTCTGAGCGGTCTCAAGTCAAGAATGTTTAGGGGTTTAAATCTCTTTTGTGACAACAACTTAGCGATGATCCGACAGGTGGGAGAACAGCCCAAAAAATGATGAAAAATTTAACCCTACGAAATCATAAAGTTGATATTCAGACCTAACAATTCACTTTAAGTTTGAGCCCGAATCGAGCCCAAAAAACAAAAACCGAACGACGAAGGACTCGTCATCCGGTTTGTGTCATAGCTCAAAAAAGTAGAGTTAGCCGATAAGCCGGGTTCTGTCGTGGACAATCATTCATCTGGGATATGCGTCGCCACATACCTCAAGCAACCTACCCGGGAACAGCGCGGGCCGCGCCATTGTTCCCCTATTTGGTCTTGCTCCGGGTGGGGTTTACCCTGCCGCCGCATGTTACCACCGGCGCGGTGCGCTCTTACCGCACCATTTCAACCTTACCGGCCCCTTAATAAAGGGACTTAGGCGGTATGTTTTCTGTTGCACTAGCCGTAGACTCGCGCCCCCCAGGTGTTACCTGGCACCCTGCCCTGTGGAGCCCGGACTTTCCTCTATGTCGAAACACAGCGATTGCCTGGCCGACTCCGTCGCGAATTATAACTGAATTTGAAATTCTCAATTTAAGTTTAATTTCTCGGCCACGCTGCCGATGACACCCGAAACCTTATGCACGGACCACAAATCAAACAATGACATTCAAGCCCCTAATCTGCATCGGCCTATTTCTTTTGAGCAGTCTGACCGCCCAGGCATCTGAATCACTCACCACCACCGCAACGCCCGATGCCGGCATCAAATTACCCGCCAATGTCATTATTGAGAGCGACACGTACACATCCTCGGTCGCAGTCAAGACACCTATCCAGCATGGCCAGTTTGCAATCATTACCCGGATTGGCCTGAACGCCCCTTCCACCAGCCTGAACGCCAGGCAAAACGCCTCGCTATCCGCCGATGAAGAAATCTTTGTCCGCGTTGGCGCCCGTTACAACTTCAACAAACACTGGTATCTGAGTACGGAATCGGACGAGACCAGCCTCCAGCCCAGCACCCTACTCACCACCCTTGGCGTTGCCTATTCGTTTTAAATACGCCCAGCACGGCGAGGCTACTCGTCGCTCAACGCGAGCGCATGTTTGTAGAGCGCATTCTTTTTGCCACCGGTAATCTGCGCCGCCAATGCCGCCGCCTGCTTCAAAGGCAATTCGGCCATCAACAGACGCAATACCCGTTCCGACTCGGTGTCAACATCCCCAGCCTCCTGCACACCAGCACCACGCACCAGCAACACGAATTCACCACGCTGCTGATTGTCATCGGCCGCCAGCCACGCAGCCAGATCCGCCAGCGGCGCGCCGTGGATGGTCTCGAATTTTTTGCTCAATTCCCGCGCCAGCACCACCTCACGCTCAGGGCCTAACACCGCCAACATATCGTCGATACACTCCTTGATCCGGTGCGTCGACTCATAAAAGATCAAGGTTCTCGACTCAGCCTGCAGCGCCTGCAAGGACTGACGACGCGCCGCTGCTTTGGCCGGCAAGAAGCCTTCAAAGATAAATCGATCCGACGGCAAGCCTGATGCCGACAGCGCGGCAATCAACGCACACGCCCCAGGCAGCGGCACCACCTGCACCCCGGCCAAACGCGCCTCATGCACCAATCGATACCCCGGATCACTGACCAACGGCGTACCCGCATCCGAGATCAACGCAATCGATTCACCGGCCTGCAACTTCGTCACCAGGCGTGTCGTCTGCTCGCGCTCGTTGTGCTCGTGATAGGCCACAGCCGGCGTCTTGATCGCAAAGTGTTGCAACAGTTTGGCGCTATGCCGGGTGTCCTCCGCCGCAATCAGATCGACCTCGGCCAGCACCTGCTGCGCCCGCGGCGTCATATCGGCCAGATTACCGATCGGTGTTGGTACCACATATAAAATTCCTGCACAGGCAGTCATGAGCCTTCCTTCATTCACACATATCGCGCATTATGCCAGAGCCGGAGCAGTGCTATACTCCGCCCCCATGCAAACCAAGAGACCATTCATTCATCGCAAGGCCAATGGCCAGCGCAGCACCCCCATCAGCCGCAGCATAATTGTCGGACTGATGGTCGCGGCGACCTTGTCCGCCTGCACCTCCATGCCGCCCGAACAAGGGGCATCACTGAGCGCCACACCCGCCCAGCTGAGTCGCCTGGCCGACGCCGCCATCAACGATGGCAACATGGTCAGCGCCGCCCAGGCCTACCAGCAGCTGGCGCGCATCAGCCGCAGCCCGGCCCGCGAAGATTACCTGTTACAAGCGGCCTCCGCCCTGATCCGCGGGCAATACCTGCCACAGGCACGCCGTATCCTGCAGGCTCTGCCGCCGCAACTGCATCGCGAACAAGATTTGCAAAAACGCATGTTGCAGGCGCGGATCGAGCTGCTTGAACAGCGCCCGCTCGCAGCCCTGAAACACCTCCCGGCCAGCGACCTCGCATTGCTGAACGATCCGTCTCAGGCCGTCACCTGGCACAAATTACGCGCCAGCGCCTACGAGGCCAGCAGCAATTACCTGGAAGCTGCACGCAGCCGGATACAACTGGAACCACTGCTGGCCGATGAGGCACATTACGATAATCACCTCGCCATCTGGCAATCATTGCAAAAACTCAGTGGCGCCGCACTGCAGATGCACCGCACCGCACCACCACCGGACGTCCTCAGTGGCTGGCTCGAACTGGCATTTTTCGCCAAATCGTTCAGTGCCGTGCCATCACAGCTCTCCGTGCAGGTGGACAAATGGCGCCGCGACTACCCCCGGCACCCAGCCCACAGCAGCCTCGACCGCCTGATCACCGGCATCCATTTTGACAGCATCGGCCTACCACAAAAGATTGCCCTGGTATTACCGCTCAGTGGCCGCCTCAGCGCCCCGGCTACCGCCGTGCGTGACGGATTCTTCGCCGCCTACTACGGCAACGAAGGACCACTGGCGCAAAAACCGCAGATCCGGGTTTACGACACCAAGAGCACTGTCGAAGATGGCCTCACAGCCTATCAACAGGCCGTCGCCGACGGCGCCGACTTCATCATCGGCCCCCTCAACAAACAGCTGGTCGAGGCGCTGGCTGAACGCGGCAACCCCAGCGTACCAACCCTAGCCTTGAACTATCTGGCGACAGAGAGCCACCTGAGCAAAAACTTCTATCAGTTTGGCCTGCTGCCCGAAGATGAGGCGCGCCAAGTTGCTGAACGCGCCTGGCTGGACAGTCACGGCCGCGCACTGGCCTTGGTACCGGAAGGTGAGTGGGGTGATCGCATGCTCGCGGCCTTCAGCCAACACTGGCAACAGCTGGGCGGTGAATTGATCGCCAGCCGCAGTTACGATGCACGCAAGAACGACTTTGCCGACCCTATCGTCGAATTACTGGCCGTCGACCACAGCCGCCAACGTCATCGCGACCTGCAAAAACTGCTGGGGGTCAAACTCGAGTTTGAAGCCCGCCGTCGCAACGACATCGACTTCGTCTATGTCGCCGCCTTCCCGCGGCAGGCGCGAATCATCCGCCCGCAACTGAAGTTTTATTACGCCGCCGACCTGCCCATCTACAGTACGTCACACGTCTATAGCGGAGAGGCCGATGCCAGCCAGGATCGCGACATGGACGACATCGTCTTCAGCGACATGCCCTGGATCTTCACCAACGGCGCCGGCACCCCCTATCCATGGCGTAACTTTGTCGAACTGTGGCCCGCCACGGCTGAGTCGTATAAACGCCTCTACGCACTGGGGATCGATGCCTTTAATCTCAGCGGCCGCGTCCAGTACCTGCGCCGTTACCAACAGGAACACATCAACGGCATGAGTGGCAATCTGTATATGGATGAACGCGGCCGCATCCATCGTCAATTGCTTTGGGGCCAATTCCGCCGTGGCATGCCACGCCTGATCGACGCCCCACCCCTGCATGCGCCGGGTGCCTGACACGCAAGCCCAAGGACAGGCGGGCGAAACGCTCGGCTGCCACTATCTGCAACAAAATGGCCTGAGCCTGGTCGAACGCAATTACCGCTGTCCACGGGGTGAAATCGATCTGATCATGCGCGACGGCCAGAGCCTGGTCTTCGTCGAGGTCCGCCGACGCAGCAACCCCAGATTCGGCGGCGCGGCGGCCAGCGTCGATGCGCGCAAGCAGGCCAAGCTGATCGCCTCGGCTTTACACTATTTGCAACAACAGCCACACTTGGGCAAACTCGCCGCCCGCTTTGATGTGATTGCCATCAACGGTCAGGCGCCAGTCGAGATCGACTGGATCAAGGACGCATTTCAAACCTAAGCAAGAGATAGACGAGACAACATGCAACACATTGACCGTATCAGCGCAACCTTTACCGAAAGCGCCAATACCAAACTCAAGGCCGCCGAGGCACTCGCGCCGGTCATCGCCCGCGCAGGCGAACAACTGGTTCACTGCCTGCTCAACAGCGGCAAGATCCTCGCCTGCGGCAACGGTGGCTCCGCCGCCGACGCCCAGCATTTTTCATCGGAACTGCTCAACCGCTTTGAGATGGAGCGCCCGGCGCTGCCTGCGATCGCATTGACCACCGACAGTTCGACGCTGACCTCGATCGCCAAC
>DHYU01000074.1 GCA_002415485.1 Proteobacteria bacterium UBA5122 | reverse complement strand
ATGACCACCCAGGGTGACAAGATCCTCGACAGCCCCCTGGCCAAGATTGGCGGAAAAGGTTTGTTTGTCAAAGAGTTGGAAGTCAGCATGTTGGATGGCAAGACCGACATCGCCGTCCACTCGATGAAAGACGTGCCGGTCGAATTCCCGGAAGGCCTGCACCTGGCCGTGATCTGCGAGCGCGAAGACCCACGCGACGCCTTCGTCTCCAACAACTATAAAAGTATCGACGAGCTGCCCCAGGGCGCGCGCGTCGGCACCTCCAGCATGCGCCGCCAGTGCCAGATCCGCGCCCAGCGCCCCGATCTGCAGATCCTCGACCTGCGCGGCAACGTCAACACCCGCCTGCGCAAGCTGGACGATGGCGAATATGATGCCATCATCCTCGCAGCCGCCGGCCTGATCCGCCTCGGCTTCAACGACCGGATTACCCAATTCATCGACACCACCGTCAGCCTGCCGGCCATCGGCCAGGGCGCCGTGGGTATCGAATGCCGCAGCGACGACACCCGCGTCAACAGCCTGCTGGCGGCGCTCAACGATGACGAGACCTATACCCGCGTCATGGCCGAACGTGCGATGAACAACCGCCTCGAAGGTGGATGTCAGGTACCGATCGCCGGCCATGCCGAGATTCGCGACGGCCAATTGGTCCTGCGTGGCCTGGTTGGGCAACCCGATGGCACCAAGATCATCCGCGGCGAGATCAGCGGCCCGGCCAACGAGGCAGAAAAGCTGGGCGTGACCCTGGCCGACGACCTGCTGGCGCGCGGTGCCAAAGAGATCCTGACGGCGCTGTACCAGGACCACACCTAGGACGCACGGCGTCGGCCATGACAAGCCCCGTCAGCCAATGCTAGCATCGGACAAACCGCTGGCCGGAACGACCATCGTCGTCACCCGGCCCATCGCCCAGGCCCAGGCCCTGTGTCGTTTGATCGACGCCGCCGGGGGCGAGGCGATTGCGCTGCCGGTGCTGGCGATTGAAGGCCGGAACATCGCGCCGCCACCGCTGCCGGACTATCAACTGGCGATCTTCGTCAGCGCCAACGCGGTGGAACACGCCCACCGCCTGTTGGGGGGTGACTGGCCTGCCTCGCTACCGATGGCGGCCGTGGGCAAGGCCACGGCACGGGCATTGGCAGCGACCTGGTCGCAGCCGGTATTACAGCCGCCGACCGGCTTTAACAGTGAAAGCCTGCTGGCGATGCCGGAGCTGCAACTGGTTGCCGGCAAACGCATCCTGATCTTTCGCGGCGAGGGAGGCCGTGAACTATTGGCGGAGACCTTGCGTCAGAGGGGGGCGCAGGTGGACTACGCCGAGGTGTATCGCCGGTTGCGGCCCCAGGTCTCACTGGCGTCATTGCAGGCCCTGCCGCGGGTGGATTTTATTACCGCCACCAGTAACGAGACCCTGCAAAATCTATACGATCTGGCCGGTGAAGATGCTGTCCGGCCGTGGTTACTGCAACAGCGTCTGCTGGTGGTGAGCCCAAGGGCAATCGACTTGGCGCGCCAGCTGGGATTTGCTCACACACCTGTATTGGCCGAGGCCCCAGGTGATGAGAGCCTGATAAAAGCAATCGTGTCGTGTCGGAGGGGCGCGGCTTCGTAAATGGGGAACCTTCAAATATGAATGATACAAAGGATCAAGGCGGCGCTAACGACAGCAAAAAAGACGCCGTTGCCAGCAAACCGGCCGACGACAAGGCCAGCAAGGCAAAGGGCACCAACACGCCTGCCGCCAGCAGCTCCGCCCCCGCCAAGAAGGGCAAGGGCTTCGTCGGCTTTATCGCCTTCTCGGCGCTGATCATCGCCGTCGGCGGCTTCGGCGCCGGTTACACCGTGATGCAAAAAAATGCCGCCCACCAACAGGAGATGGAGTTGCGCCTGGCCGCCAGTGAGACGGCACTGAAGGCCGTACAGGGCGCCGCCAGCCAGAGCGACATCGACAACCTGCAAGCTGAACTCGCCGCGCTGGGTGGCCGGATCGATACCACCGCCGGACAGGTGCCACCACTACAAACACAACTGGAAGGCATTACCACTCAGATCAACGAACTCAACACCCACCTAGGCGACAACAACAAAAAAGACTGGCTGACCGCCGAGGCTCAGTATCTGTTGAACATCGCTGGCTATCAGGCGCAGATCAACCGCAATGCACCGGCGGCCATCGCCGCACTCACTGCGGCCGACGCCCGCCTGAAGGGCACTGGCGACCCGTCACTGCTGAAGGTGCGTCAGGCGATTGCCGACGACATCATTGCGCTGCGTGGTGCGGCGGAGGTCGACACCACCCAGATCGCACTGACCCTGTCGCAACTGGAGCAGCGTGTGGCGCAATTGCCGCTGGCCCACGATGAAGCCACCCCTGCCGCTGAAGATGCGACAAGCAGCAGCGCCTCGGCCGGGGATGGTTTTTTCGACAAGCTGTGGCACGACCTGCAAGGCCTGATCAAGATACGCCGGGTTGACGGTGACACGGGCACGGCCGTACTGCCACCCGGCCAACGCTTTTTCCTCGAACAGAACCTGCGCCTGAAGCTGGCCGCGGCGCGGCTGGCACTGATGCAGGGCGATACCGCCAGCTATCAGGACAGCCTCAAAACCGCGATGCAGTGGTTGGAGCGTTATTTTGATACCCAGGCCAGCGCCACCGCCAATGTATTGAACAGCCTGTCGCCGATCGCCGAGATCGACATCGCCCCCGCGCTGCCGGACATCAGCACCAGCAGCAATGCCTTCGAGGCCTGGCGCGAGGCCAAACGTGAGGGCGGCGCATCATGAGAATGCCTATCTACATTGTCATCGTACTGTTTGCGGTCGCCGGACTCGTCGCCGTGGCCAAGGATGACCCCGGTTATGTGATGATCAACTTCCAGGGCTGGGTGGTCGAGCTGAATGTCGTTGTCGCCGGGTTGCTGGCACTGCTCGCGTTCACGCTCTTTTACTTCGCACTGCGGCTGTTGATTGCTACCGGATTCTTTCCACGCAGTTTCAGCCGCTGGCGTCACCGCCATCAGGACGATGTCGCGCACAAGGTCCTGGCCAAGGGCCTGATCGAACTGAATCTCGGCAAGTGGTCCGAGGCCGAACGTCATCTGGTCAAGAGCGCCCGCTGCTCCTCACTGGCACCCGTGGCACTAATGGCGGCGGCGCGTGCCGCCGAAGGCCAGGGCAAGACCGATCGCCGCGACGGCTACATGCACATGGCGCGCGACAGCGCCAAGAGCAAAAACGCGCTCGCCTTTCGTCTGGCCGAGGCGCAATTGCAATGGGAGACCGGCCACGCCGATCAGGCCGCCGCGACCTTGAAGGCCCTGCCCAGCAGTGACAAAAACCATCCCCAGGCGCTGCGCCTGCAAACCAATGCCCTGCGCGCACTCAAAGACTGGCCGGCGCTGGTCGAGCTGTTGCCGCGTCTGCAGAGCAACAAGGTCTTTCCGCAGGACAAGTTCTACGGCCTGGAGCACGAGGCATATGCCGGTCTGATCAACCATGTCGGCCGCCACAAGGACAGCCCCACCCTGTGGGAGCTGTGGCGCAAGATGCCCAAGCGCCTGCATGAACAGGAAGACATCGTCATCGACTTCGGCTGCAACCTGATCCATGCCGGCTGCTCGAACCAGGTCGAAGAGATCCTCTACACCAGCATCAATCATCACTGGCGCGAATCGGTGGTCTACGTCTATGGTCTTCTCGACGGTGACGCCGAGATCCACCTGTCACGCGCCAAGAACTGGCTGAAGAAACACCCGGACAGCCCGGTGTTGCTACTCAGCCTCGGCCGCCTCGCGCTGCGCGCCCATCAGTGGCAAGACGCGCAGGGATATCTGGAGGCCTCACTGAAGGCCGTGCCCAACCCTGAGGCCTATCAGGAACTGGGCAACCTGCTCGCCTTCCTCAATCAGTCGGCCCAGGCGATCGAGTGTTATCGCCGCAGTCAGGCGATGAACAATGAGAATGGTCTCGCGCCACGCCTCGGCGGCGGTGACGACAAGGTGGAACATGCGCACCTGCCACGCCCCAAGCTGTTACTGCCGGAAATCATTCAAGAGGCGGAAGTCGTGGCTAAAGAAAACATTAGCGCGGTTTGATTGCTTGTTTTATTCGCCAGTCAGGCCCATAGATCGTTGAAATGCAGTAATTCCCGTGATCACGGGAATTACGTTTTCAACAAACAACAGAGGCTCCTCAGAGCAAGTCCATTCTGCCCATGATATCGCGCATAGTTAAACAGATTTTGAGTTACGCATTACCCCGCCCTATCAAAGCGATCTTAAGAAACTATTGGATTTTAAGCGTCGAATTTGGACAGTATCGGAGTATTCGAGACCTGGAAAGCGTTGACGCCAACGGCCAGCCGGTGCCTTGGTTTTGTTACCCGGCGATTGAATACATTCGTCAACTCGATCTCTCTGACAAACTGCTGTTTGAATGGGGCAGTGGGAATTCCACTAGATTCTGGGCACAGAAATGTCATCGAGTGGTATCGGTCGAAAATGACGAGGCCTGGCACCAAAAAATGAAGCCCCTCTTACCCGCAAATGTCGCATATCAATTAGTTCAGGATCTAAGCCTCTACCCAAAGGCCATCCATGAATATGAAGAAGACTTCGACATCATCGTTGTCGACGGCAGATGCCGTCAGGAATGTGTGATTGAAGCACTGAAAAAACTGAAGGATGACGGCATGGTCATCTTGGATAATTCAGAACGATACGGGCAAACATCTGCCATGTTAAGGGCGGCAGACCTGATAGAAGTCGACATGGCAGGCTTTGGCCCAATCAATAACTACACGACAACCACATCTTTTTATTTCCGTCGGAACATCCGGCTCAAACCTTTGCACGACAGGCAACCCATGTTTGCCATTGGAAATTGCCAGGATATCCTGGATTAAATTTGCGCCCCATGTCGTCGATACGCGGCGCAACATGCATTTAAACCGAAGTTTGGTGCAGGTAACGACTGATGCTGGCGAAGGTAGCCAGGTCCAGTGTCTCGGGGCGGGCGCTCGGGTCGATGCCGAGCTGTTCCAGGGCCTCGCCATCGATGAAGCTCTTGAGCGATTTGCGCAGGGTCTTGCGGCGCTGACTGAAGGCCTGGGCGACGATCTGTGAGAACAGTTTCATGTCACCGATATCCACCGGCGGCGTGCGATGCGGCACCAGGCGGGCCACGGCCGAGTCGACCTTGGGTGCCGGATTGAACGCCCCCGGCGGCACCAGGAACAACTTCAGCACCTGGCAGTGATACTGCAACATCACGCTCAGGCGACCGTAGGCGTCATCACCCGGCTTGGCGGCCATGCGCTCGATCACCTCTTTCTGCAACATGCAGTGGATGTCCTGGATGCAATCCAGTTGATCCATCAGATGAAACAACAGCGGCGTGGAGATGTTGTAGGGCAGATTGCCGCAGACGCGCAGCNNATGTTGTAGGGCAGATTGCCGACGATGCGCAGCTTCTCGCCCTCGCCCGCCAATTGGCGAAAATCAAACTTGAGCGCATCGGCGTTGTGGATGCTCAGCGGCTGGCCGTCGTATTGCTGTTCCAGCTTGGCGACCAGATCGCGATCGAGCTCGACCACATCCAGCCGTCCGGCCGCCTCCAGCAGCGGCACGGTCAGTGCGCCGAGGCCGGGGCCGATCTCGACGATGCGCTGTCCTGCCTGAGGATTGACGGCGCTGACGATGCGTTCGATCACATGGCTGTCGTGCAGGAAGTTCTGGCCGAAACGTTTGCGCGCACGGTGGCCGGCGCTTTGGGGGGTCTGGGGTTTCATGATGAGCGTTTTACCATGTCAAGGGCCGAGGCCAGCGCGGCCTGCAGGCTGCCAAGCTTGGCGCGGCCGCTGGCGGCCAGTTCCAGCGCGGTGCCGTGATCGACCGAGGTGCGGATGATCGGCATGCCGAGCGTGATGTTGATCGCATTGCCAAAGCCCTTGTGTTTCAACACCGGCAGGCCCTGGTCGTGATACATGGCCAGCACCGCATCGGCCTCGGCCAGCGTGCCGGGTACAAACAGCGTGTCGGCGGGCAACGGGCCGACCAGATTCATGCCCTGGGCCCGCAACGTGGCCAATACCGGTTTGACGACCTCCTCATCCTCACGGCCGAGGTGGCCGTCTTCGCCGGCATGTGGATTGAGGCCGCAGACCAGCACCCGCGGCGCGGCGATGCCGAACTTGTGCTGCAGATCGTGCATCAGCGTCTTGATCACCTGGGTCAACAGCGGCCGGGTGATGGCGTCGGCCACATCGCGCAGCGGCAGATGGGTGGTCGCCAGCGCCACGCGCAGGCCGTCGGTGGCCAGCATCATGACGACCTGTTCACTGTGGGTGCGTTCGGCCAGGAATTCGGTGTGGCCACTGAAGCTGACACCCGCCTCGTTGATCACGCCCTTGTGCACCGGACCGGTGACCAGCGCCGCAAACTCGCCGCTGAGGCAGCTGTCGCAGGCGCGGCGCAACGTGGCGAGCACGTAGTCGGCATTGGCCGGGTCGAGCTGGCCGGCGATGACCGGCGCGGCGGTGGCGATGTCGCAGACATAGAGTTGACCGGCAGCCGCCGGTGCCTCAATACCTGGGCGATAGTCGAGCAGTTCGATTTGGCGACCGAGGGCGGCGGCCCGCTGTTGCAAGACCTGCCGGGAACCGATGGCGACCAGGAGCGCATCGTCACGGCGCTGCTGCGCCAGCTCGATGACCAGGTCGGGGCCGATGCCGGCCGGCTCACCCGGCGTGATGGCGATGACAGGCAGGGGCATCAGAGCTTGACGTCGACGTAGGCTTCTTCGCGGATGCGACGCAGCCACAGGGTTTCTTCTTCGGCGATCTTGCGATCGATCAGCTGCGCACGTGCGGCACTGCGTTGCGACTCTTCGGTGCTGTCGTATTCGCGGCGCTCCAGCACCTGCACGATGTGCCAGCCAAAGCGCGATTCAAACGGCTGGCTGATCTCGCCGGGGGCGAGGGCACCCATCTCCTGCTCGAAGCGTGGCACCATCTGGCCGGGGCTGGCCCAGCCGAGGTCGCCACCACTGACCGCCGAGCCCTTGTCGACCGAGTGGGCGCGCGCCAGCTCACCAAAGTCCGCGCCGTTGACGATACGCTCACGCAGCTGCGCCAGTTTGTTGCGCGCCTCCTCCTCGGTGGTGATTGCATCGGTCTTGATCAGTATGTGGCGGGCATGGGTCTGCGTGATGACCTGACGACGCTGGTCGCCCTTCTTGTCGACAATCTTGAGCAAATGAAAACCACTGGGGCTGCGGATCGGCTCGCTGATGTCGCCGACCTGCATCTTGATCACCTGCTCGGCAAACAGCGATGGCAACTGACCGGCGCTGCGCCAGCCGAGGTCGCCACCCTTGAGTGCATTCTGGCCGTCGGAATGGGCGATGGCGAGGTCGGCGAAATTGGCGCCGTCGCGCATCTGCTGCAACAGGCCGTTGACCTCATCACGTGCGACCTGGATCTGCTCACTGCTCGCGCCTTCCGGCGTGCTGATCAGGATGTGGCTCAGCAGATATTCTTCATCACCCGCCCCCAACTTGGCCTGCTGTGCCAGGAACTGCTCGACCTCGGCGGTGCTGACATTGATACGGTTGTCGACGAAACGCTGACGCAGGCGCGACACCAGCACCTCGTGGCGGATGTGTTCGCGGAACTGATTAAAGTCAAAGCCGTCGTCGATCAGGATCTGCCGAAACTCGGCCAGGCTGAGCCGGTTCTGCTCGGCGATGGTTTGCAGGGTTTGGTTGAGTGTGACGTCATCGATGATGATGTTGTTCTGCGCCGCTAGCTGACTCTGGATGTGTTTCATGATCAGGCGCTCCAGCACCTGCTGACGCAAGGTCTCGTCGCTGGGCAGGTTCTGGCGCTGGGATTTGAGCTGCGCGATGACGATGGTGGTCTCGTTTTCGAGCTCGGTCAACGTCACCGCCTCTTCATTGACGACCGCAATCAGCCGGTCGAGCACTTGTTGCTCGGCGTGGGCACTGGCGGCGCAGCAGATAAGCAGGGTGGAAAGCAGCAGTTTTTTCATAGGGATGTCGTTCTAATCAGCAGCGCGGAAGCCGACGATGCCGTCTTCCATGATATCGGTGACCGGTTGGCCAATGTTGGCCAGGCCGCGCAGTTCGAGCTGCATCGACCAGCCCCAGTTCATTTCATCAGGGGTGCCCACCACATGTTCGGCACGGCGCAGGAAGCGGAAGGCCCAGCAGCAATCGCCGTATTCAAGACCCGCCATCTTCTCCAAAGTTCGGTTGTCGTTCAAGGAATGATAGCGGCGGGCAATGATACTCCAGCGGGGGGTCATTGGCCACAGCAGCGAACTGTCGATCTGACGGCTGACAGACTGTGGTGCGAGCTTGCGGTTGCCCGCGTCGCGGTAGATGACGTTGACGATGTGGTGGTTATCGCTGGCGTACTGGGCATGCAGGTTGCGACGGCTGATGACGTCGTAATCAGTATTCCACAACAGGTCGGCCTTGAAGCGCCACGGTTCGCTGGGGCTGTAGATACCTTCAAGGATGACATCTGAGTGAGTATTGGTATCCAGCACATCGGTGCTGAGGGTGACCAGGCGGTCGCGCAGATAATGGATCTGACCGACCGTGGCGCTGGCCAGTTCGTGGCCACTGTCAACATCGATCAGACGCTGCGTGACCGACAGACTGACCTGTTCGGTATCACCGACACGATCGGCGCCGTTGAAGCGATTGGCACGAAACAGGCTGGCGCTGCTGAAGCCCGGCTGGCCACTATCAAACGTCGGCAAGGCCTGTTGGTCGTGATAGGGGATGTAGGCGTAATAGAGCCGGGGTTCCAGCGTCTGGATGTAAGGCGTTCCGAACAGGTTCGCGTCACGTTCGAGGAAGATGCCACTGTCCAATGTAGAGATGGGCACGGTGCGCGACAAATCAAGATCGGTGCGTGCCGTGGTATCGGGGTCGAGTTGGTATTGAGTATGGCGGACGGTCAGACCGGGGCGAATAAAACCGGCGCGATATTCCAGCGGCAGCACGATGCGCGGGCTCAGGTCGAGCCGGTCGGCGCCGAGACGGTCTTCGCGCTGGAAACGGACGAATTCACTGGCCAGGCCGTAGTCGAACACGTGATGCGGATGTGCGCTGGCACCAAAGCGCAGTTGCGGCAGGCGACGATAGGGCTGACTGGCGCTAGGGATGTCGGTATCGACGGTGTAGTAGTCCTGCGCCCGCATACTCAAGCTGCCGTTACCGACAAGCCCCAGGCTCAGGCTGCGACTGAGCTCAAGATGGCGATCCAAATGGGTGGTACTACTGACGCCCAGGTTGTTGCTGAAGTCCTGAAAGTATTCCTTATCCGAGACATCACTGTATGCAATCTTCGCCTGCCACGCATCCACGCCACCACGATGACTGAAATTGACCAGGTTGCGCTCATCACCGTATAACTCGTCATCCAGCGTCTCGTAGGCGAAGATACTGGTGCCCACAGGACTGAGATAACGTGCCTCGCTTTCGGTCTGCAGGCCACGCTTGGTAAAGCTGCGCGGGGTCAACGTCATGTCGAATTGCGGGTGGATGTTGAGATAGATCGGGATCTCGATCGTCGTGCCCGAATCTTCGGAGGTACCGAAGCTGGGGTAGAGCACGCCGGTTTTGCGGCGATCATCTATTGGGAAGCTGATATATGGGGTGTACATGAACGGTACGCCCTTGAAATTCAGACGGGCATTGTAGGCTGTGCCAACCCCTTCGGCGCGATCCAGCTCGACGGTGGACGCACGCAGCATCCAGTCTTCGTTGCCGGGGTCACACGTGGTGTAGGTGGCACCGCGCATCACGGTGTAGTCCGTGCCCTCAAAGCGCAACTCGCGGCTGCCACCGCGGGCATGACGTTCGTAGACAAAGTATTCGCTATTGCGGAGCTGGCCGCGACTGTCGCCCATGGTCATGTTCAGCGCATCGCCGCGGGCGCCGAGGCCCTCGGTGAAGTATTCGATATTGCCTGTCGCCTCGACGCGCTCAGCGTCGGCAAAATATTCGGCGTGATCGGCATGGAGTGACATACCGGCCTGCTCGACCACGACACCCCCCTGGAGCACGTAGTGGCCTTGATCGAAACCTTCGGCAAGATCGGCGCTCAGATAGGTCGGGCTGTTGGTGTCCGCCGGGCCGGGCAGGCGCAGCGGTGGTCTCGGCCAGGCCTGGCACAGGCCCCAGTCATCGGTGAGATCTTCAGCGGCACCGTCTGCAAACGTGGGCTCAGTACTCACGACCAGTGCGACATCTGGCGCTGGCTGCTCGACGGGCGCGGGAATGGTCTCGGCGGCCACAGCCAGTGGCGTCAACAGCAGTGACGTCAGCAGTGGGCGGCGCAGGCAGCATGATACAGTGGGGGCCTTAGTCAAAACGGCGTGCATCCGAACTGGTGCGGGCAATACAATGGCCGAAACAAACGCATATAAATAAAAACTTTTATCTGAAATCCGCAGGTGGAATGTGTCGCAAAAACCGTTAGCGCGCAAGTATAGCGCGTTCTTGGCCCTGGGCTTCGTTGCATTAATAGTTTTGCTATGGCTGACTCACCCTGAGCCGGTGCTCGAGCTGGCGCCCGAGCGGCGCATGCAGGTCGATGTCGCCGAGGTGACTCAGGCCTCGTTTCAACCCATGCGCCGCCTCAGTGGTTATCTGCAGCCCCGGCGGACGGCCGAGCTACGCTTTGAGGTCGATGGGGTCATCGCCAGCCAGGGCGTGGAGGTCGGTCAGCCGGTCACGACCGGACAGGTGTTGCTGACGCTGCACGATGCCGACCATGCCGATCTGGCACGCGAGGCCGCCGCGCGCCTGCAGCAGGAGACACTGGCCGTGGCACGTGACCGCCGCCTGCTGCAATTGGCCGCCGACAATGTCAGCCTGCAACAGCAGGAGGTCGCGCGGCAGGAGAAACTGGGGGACCAATCACTGGCCTCACGTTCGGCGCTCGATACCGCGCGGCGGTTATTGCTCCAGCTCCAGGCCGAACAGGCGCAACTGCAGTTCAGCGTCGATAGCGCCGAGGCCCGCCTCGCCATCCAACGCTCGGCGGCGCAACGGGCACAGCGCAATCTGGAACGCAGCCAGCTGCGCGCGCCGTTCGCAGGCATCGTCAATCAGATTGCGGTCGAGGAGGGGGATTACATCGGCGCACGGGATATTGCACTGACCCTGGTCGACCTCAGTCAGCTGGAGTTCTATGGCGAGGTTGAAGGTGACGTCGCCCGCCAGTTGGCCTTAGGGCAGGAGGTGATGCTGGATGTCGATGGCCGCCAATTGCCGGCCGAGATCATCGCACTGCAGGCGGCCGCCAACATCACCACCGCCACCCACACCATCCGGCTGCGCCTCGACAATCCCGGTCTCGTCGCCGGCAGCCTGGCCACGGCACAGCTGCCACTACAGCAGATCGATAACGCCCTGGTCGTGCCCAGCGAGGCCATCGTGCGCGCCGATGGCGAGATCTTTGTCTTCATCGTCAACTACAAGACACTGGAGCGACGCAAGGTCGTGCTCGGCCCACGACAGTCAAATCAACAAGTGGTGCTACAGGGGGTCAATAAAGGTGACATCGTCGTCGCCCGCGATGGCGCGGCGCTGGCACATGGGCAGGTGGTGGATCACTGATCACAGATCGGGATCAATGACCTCCTTGAATGGCGTTTTGAGCTGCCGCAGCAGCGGATGTGCATTTACCACCTCCACGACACCTTTGACCTGAATCGGTTTACTCACCCCAAATTCAAATCGATGCTGCGCCGATTCTGCTGCCGTCAGCTGCTGCTTGACTGCATCAGAGACGATAACCGACATCGCCTCGGCATGACCACACAAGCGTGCCGCGAGGTTTACGGTAGGACCAACAATGGTGTAGTCCTTTTGTCGCTCCCGCCCAATATTGCCGGCAATGACCTCACCGAAATGGATTCCAACACCCAGTTGATGCAGGGCAGAGCTACCGGCGTGCTGGCGTGCGTAATCAATAATCTCAAGCGCACAACGACAGGCACGACCACAGGCATCATCATCGTCAAACACCGCCATCAGACCATCGCCACTGAATTTGTCGATATATCCCAGATGTTTGTAGACGGCCTGCACCTGGGCATTGAGATGTTCGCTCAAGGTATTGAACAGCTGGGTCGGCTCCATCGTTTGCGATAACTGAGTAAAACCACGCACATCGGTAAAGAGCACACACACATGCCGCCGCTGCGGCTGCAGCACCTGACCACTTTCGACCTGCGCGAGTACCGCGTCACGGGTGCGGCTGTCGAGATACTGGTTGAGCCCATGCTGCAGCGCATCGGCCTGACGCGTTTGTTGATGGCGCAGCAGATGGTGTTGCAGGCGGGCACAGAGGACCCGCTCGGACACAGGTTTGCCGACGATATCATCGCCCCCTGCGGCGAAGGCCTGGACCGCAATCTCTTCTTCCGCCATCGAGGTAATAAACATCACCGGCGTATGGCGAAAGCGCTCCATGCTACGAATACGCTGGCACAACTGGGTGCCATCCATACCGTGCAGATGAATATCCAAGAGGAAGGCGTCGACCGGGTGTTCACTCAACATCAACAGCGCGGTTTCGCCATCGGCGGCGACCAAGGCACGACCGCCCTGCTGTTCGACCATACGCGCCAACGATTTGCGCACCGCCGACATGTCGTCGACGATCAAGATTTGTTTGCCGCTGAGCACGCCTGTCTGTATCCCCTGTTAACACCACGTTAACTGCCGCAATGAAGGTCGGCCTAAATAGCCACATCTTGAATACTGTTATCCCGAGACACACATACAATGCACTCACAGTCATGCAGGAATAATACATTTCACCACTTGACAGCAAGTGCTACCGATAGCATTATTCGTGCTACGAGTTATTAATTCGTAACACGAAGATCGGAGGATCAATATGTGTTGTGACAGCACCTACAAATTCATGTCCAGACAACCCGCGGAGCTACTAAGAGAGGTCCGAACCGGTCAACACAAATGCCGTTGCGATTGCCAGCTGGTGGCCGAACAGGCAACACGGGATGCCGCTCAACGTAATGCAACGACCGCCGCCATGGTTGACGCAGCTGCGCCAAAGGCATCCAATCTTCACACTGTTTAAAGATCTGACGCCATGTGCGTCGTGGTTGATACCGAGCACCATCCGGGCAGGTGGACGAACTAAGCCTCCGTTCACTTGCCCGCCTTATCTATAATAATGGCCGGCCGAAATCTTGGCTGACATGCCGTTGATTCATATATAGTTATCGCTTACGAATTCCTTAGGCACAGACAACGCCTTAAACCGTAAGAGACAACGACCCCACCATGATCCGCTACGCCATCGATAATCCCTTGATCACCAACATGATGTTGGTGGTGATCCTGCTTGTCGGGGTCTTGTCGTGGTATGCGATGCCGCAGGAGATGTTTCCAGTCACGGAGACCGACCGGGTAAACGTGCGCGCGGTATATGAAGGCGCATCGCCCGAGGAGGTCGAGCGTCAGGTGACGATCCCGATCGAGGAGGTATTCGATGGTCTCGCCGATATCGATACGCTGCTGTCGACCAGCGGTGAGGGCTTGAGCAATATCTCGATCAAACTCAAGCCGGGCACCGATGTCGACAGCTTTCTCGACGAGGCGCGGCTGGTGCTCGACCGCGTCATTGATCTACCAGAGGATGTCGAAAAACCGGAGATCCGCCGTGTGCAGGCCCGCTTTCCGGTGATCAGCGTCTCGGTCTCGGGTGAGGTCGCACCGCAGGGCTTATATCAGGCGGTGGAGGATGTACGGCGGCGGCTGTTGCAGATCCCGGGCGTGGCGAGCGCACAACCCGCCGGTAAACGTGACTGGGAGATGTGGGTCGAGGTGCGCCCCGAAGTGTTGGCAACACGCGGCGTGGCACTGAACGAGATCAGCCGCGCACTGCGCGCGCATCTGACCGATGTGCCGGGCGGCACACTGCAGGCCGCCGAGGGCGACATCCTGCTGCGAGGCAACGGTGTCGCGCCGCAGGCCGAGTCCATCGGCCAGATCCCGCTGCGACGCAATGCCGACGGCGGCATCCTGCGGCTGGGGCAAGTCGCCAAGGTCGAATTACGTCACGAAGAGGCGCGCACACTGGCGCGCTTTAATGGCCGCCCGTCGGTCAATATCACGGTGACCAAGACCGCCGATGCGTCGACCATCGCCGTGGCCAAGGCCGTCTACGCGCTGGCCGATCAGATGCGCGCCGAACTGCCAACCGCGATCCAGCTCGGTGTGTTCAGCGACATGTCGGTCTATGTCAAAAACCGGCTCAACACGGTCAAATCATCCGGCCTGGTCGGCCTGGTGCTGGTGCTGTTGTCCTTGTATCTGTTCTTGAATTTCCGCATCGCGGCGATCACCGCACTGGGGATCCCGGTGTCGTTCCTGTTCGCGGTAATCGCGATGAATTATTTGGGCCACACCATCAACATGGTGTCGCTGTTCGCCTTTTTGATCGCGCTGGGCATGATCGTAGACGACGCCATCATCGTCACCGAAAACATCTACCGCCACATGGAGGCGGGCATGGCGCCNNTCGACGGCGACCACCGTCGCCGCCTTTCTGCCGGTGTTCGCCATCGGCGGCACCATGGGCGCATTTATCGCCGTGATCCCGGTGGTGGTGGCCTGCGCGCTGATCGGTTCGCTGTGGGAGGCCTTCGCCGTACTGCCGTCGCATGCGACGCACATGCTCAAGGTCAGCGAAAAACGCCGCGGCTGGATTGCATGGGACAAGGGCCTGCAGCGTTATCTGGCGGTGCTGCGCTGGTCGCTGCGCAATCGTTATTTCGTCGCCATCGGCACGGTGGGGCTGCTGACCCTGGTGTTGGTGTTCGCCGTAACGCGGATGCCGTTTCAGCTATTCGGCCACGTCGAGACAGGCCAGTTCTTCATCAATGTCGAGGCACCCAATACCTACAGCCTGGAGGATTCGTCGCGGCTGGCGGCCGATCTGGAGCGCGAGATCTTCACCACCATCGAACCGCACGAGCTGCGCAGCGTGCTGACCAATGTCGGCGTCGTCTTCATCGACTTCAACACCGTCAAGTTCGACAGCAAACACATCCAGTTCATCATTGACCTGAGCGCGCGCCAGCCACAGGGCCTGATCGAGACCTGGGTCTCGCCGCTGGTGTCGCTGCAGTTTCTCAATGACGATGAGCCGGTGGCCGAACGTGAACNNACTGCGCGAACGGTTGGTGACGGTGCCGGGCATGCAGCGGCTGTCGATCCTGCGACCACAGGGCGGCCCGGCGGGGGCGGATATCGAGGTCGGCGTCTCCGGCACTCGGATGCGAGTGTTGCAGCAGGAGGCCGATGAGATCGCCGATTATCTGAAGCGCATGGCCGGTGTGCACGATGTGCGCCTCGACACCGAGGCCGGCAAACTCGAATACCGCTACCAGCTCAACGAGCGCGGCCGCCAGCTCGGCATCACCCAGCTGCAGCTGGCCGAGGCGGTGCGCATCGGCTTTCAGGGCCAGGAGGTCGTGCACATCAACTGGCAGGATGAGCGCATCCCGGTGCGGCTGATCTATGACGACGAGATCCGCGCCAGCACCGAGGCCTTTGCCCGCTTGCCGCTGGTGATCGAAGGCGTGGGGCAGGTCTTTTTGTCGGACGTGGCCGAGATTGCCATCGGCCGCGGCTTTTCGACCATCCAGCATCGCGACCAGCAGCGGCTGGTGACGATCACGGCCGAGGTCGACAGCAATGTCACGACGCCCAACGAGGTAACGACGCAGCTGGAGGCCCAGTTCAAGGAACGCATCGCTGTTCTGGGCACCAGTTACGAGTTGGTCTTCCTCGGCCAGAAACGCGAGACCTCCGAATCGATGAAGGGCATGATCAACGCCGCGCTGATCGCGCTGGGGCTGATCTTTTTCATGCTCACGGCGCTGTTCCGATCGCTGCTTGACCCGCTCGTGGTGATGATCGCGATCCCGATGGGGCTGGTCGGCGCCGTGCTCGGTCATTTGATTTTAGGCGCGCACATCGAGTTTCTGTCGGTGCTCGGCTTTCTGGCGCTGGCTGGCATCGTCGTCAATGATTCACTGATTCTGATCGACTTCGCCAAACGCATGCGTGACGAGGGCTGGCAGCGGGTCGAGGCAATGATCGAGGCCGGGCGGGTGCGCATCCGGCCGATCCTGCTGACCTCGATCACCACCTTCCTCGGCGTGTCGCCACTGATCTTCTTCGCCACTGGCCAGGCGGCGTTTCTGTCGCCGATGGCGATCAGCCTCGGTTTTGGCCTGTTGTTCGCGACGGCCCTGATCTTATTGGTCTTGCCATGTTATTACCTGATCGCGGACGATATACGCGAAGTAGTGTGTGGCCATGCCCGCCGTTTGTTTAACCGACCTGCAAAGGAACGCAATGCTCAATGATGATCACCGCCTGGCGGCAATAAAACAGTGGCTCAGCGACAGCCAGGGGTTTACCAGTTTTGATATCGCACCGGCCTCGAGTGACGCCAGTTTCCGCCGTTATTTCCGCGTCATCCACGATGGCCGCAGCCACATCGTGATGGATGCACCACCCGACAAGGAAAACTGCGAACCGTTTGTGCGCATCGGCACCGCCATGCATCGCTTTGGCCTCAATGTGCCACGGATCGTATCGCAGGACCTCGCCCAGGGATTTCTGCTGCTGAGCGATCTCGGCAGCCGCCAATATCTGGATGAGCTTGATGAACAAAGCGCCGATCGACTGTATTGGGACGCCATCGACGCCCTGGTAAAACTCCAGGCAGCGGGCGAGCCAGGGGCCTTATCGCCTTACGATGACGAGCTGCTGCAACGGGAAATGGCCTTGTTTCGTGACTGGTTGGTCGGTGACCTGTTGAAGATCGATATCGACATCCAGACCAGCTTCATGCTGAAGCAGGCCTTCGAGATCCTCGCCGCCTCGGCACTCAAACAGCAACGGGTATGGGTGCATCGTGACTATCACTCTCGCAACTTGATGGTCTGTGATCTCAACAATCCCGGCATACTCGACTTTCAGGACGCCGTCTACGGCCCCATCACTTACGATCTGGTGTCACTGTTACGCGATTGTTATATCGCCTGGCCACGTCAACAGGTCGAAGCTTGGGTAACACAGTATTATCAACGTGCGATTGAAGCGGGCATGCTGAATAGTGTGTCGCGTGATCAATTCATCGCCTGGTTTGATGTAATGGGAATACAACGTCACTTAAAGGCCAGCGGCATATTTGCGCGATTGAATTATCGGGATCACAAGCCGGGCTATTTGAAAGATATTCCTCGTACACTCAATTATGTGCTCGCCGTGGCACCTGACTATCCGCCGTTACATCAATTTGTCGAACTAATGCAAGAATTGGCAATTGCATCGCATATCTCAACTCAAGCACACGCGCCAAGCGTTTCTTCCGCATGAAAGCGATGATCCTCGCCGCTGGCAAAGGCGAGCGGATGCGTCCTTTAACTGAACATACTCCTAAACCGTTATTGCGAGCCGGTGGACATTGTCTGATTGAATATCATATCCAGGCATTACGTCGTGCCGGAATCCGTGAGATCGTGATTAATGTCTCCTGGCTGGGTGAACAAATTCAACAGTATCTAGGTAATGGCGAGCGATATGCAGTGCGCCTGATTTATTCAGTTGAAAAACCTGAGCCGTTTGAAACCGCGGGAGGAATTATCGCGGCATTACCCTTATTGGGAAATGCGCCGTTTTTATTAGTGAATGGCGATATTTGGACAGATTATCCGTTTGAACAGCTCAGAATCCCGGCAGAAAAATCCGCTCATATCGTATTGGTCGCAAACCCGCCGCATCATCCCCATGGGGATTTTTTCTTGGAGGGTGGCGCGGTTCGCACAACCGGGTCACCGCGCTTTACCTATAGCGGCATTGGTGTCTACGATCCCCGTCTGTTTGCAGGGTTGGCTGCGGGGATTCGCCCCTTGGCGCCGATATTGTGTACTGCTATGGAACGTCATGAAATCAGTGGCGAACTGTATTCCGGCCGGTGGTGGGATGTCGGTACCCCACAACGATTGCATGAGCTAGATGAATTGTTGCAATCCCAGCCTGGTGGGATGTGAGCTGGTTTCACCCCACAATCAGCGAACTCCTTGATATACTTGCAGTTTTTACACAGAACGCTATAGTTGTAGGCGGGTCATTTCTAACATAGTTAACTTAAAGAGTGTATTAGGTTCATGCGATATCCGGTTTTAGCTGGAATGCTGTTGTGTCTTTACCTTGGCGGGTCAGCCGTTGCCACCACCTTGACTGAATTGGAACACCGCGTCACCCAGGGTGATAACAGTGTTATGTCTGAAATAGATACCCTATTACGTGAGGATACACATAATTATCCGCTGCAGTTTTTAAAAGCGCGCTTATTACAACAACAAGGTAAAACTGACGCGGCGGCATCGCTTTATCAACAACTCATTAAACAGCATCCGACACAACCTGAGCCATATAACAATTTGGCCAGTATTCTCGCCAAAAAAGGCGATCTCGCTGGCGCACAAAAATTATTGGAACAGGCCATGAAGACCAATTCCAGTTATGCAGCGGTCTATGAAAATCTCAGTAATTTGTATGTCGAGCAGGCGCGTGATGCGTACGGTAAAGCATTACGGTTAGATCAAGGCAAAAAAAATCTGGCATTGACAGAAGTCAGCAAACTGCCGGGCAATAGCGTTACTGAGCTGGCAGTCAACAAAACGAACACGACTACCAATAAATCTACTCCTGTCACAACGGCAAGTAATGCGCAACCTGCTGCAATTCAACCAATCGTTGCAGTGACGACTCCGACCGTCACACC
>DHYU01000036.1:27672-47299 GCA_002415485.1 Proteobacteria bacterium UBA5122 | reverse complement strand
CTTGGGGTAGGCGACCTTGCCGTAGAGGTCGTGGCGGTCGATGCTGACCAGCAGTTCGTGAAAGACCTCTTGCGCGCCGTCGTCCAGCTCGTCGATGTCGTCGCGGTTGCCGGCGACGATCACCAGGTTGGCCTGTTGTTGCAGTTGCGGCGAACGGCCGTAGGCCTCGACCAGCGCGACGATGTTCTTGCGCGGATCGGGGCGCGACAGCGCGAGGATGATCGGCTTGTCCGGCGCCTGCAGGAAGTGGTTGATCTCGGTCAGCAGCTCGGCGTCGTACTCGCGATCGCCGGGCGGGGTGAACAACGTCAGATCGGTGCCGGGGGGCACCACCCGCATCTGCTCCGGCTGGCAGTGGTCGTAGAGGTCGTATTGTTCCTCGATCTCCTGGAAGGTGCTGGTGATGACGCGCTCGGCGGTGGCGAGGCTGCGTTCTTCGGCCTCGATGCGGCGGGTCATGTTGTAGCGGCGCTCGACCTCGTCGCTACTGAGACCGCTGGCGAGCAGACGGCGGCGTTTGACCCGCCCCAGCGAGTGGCCGGTGAACAGCAGTGGGATGCCAAACTGGTGCGACAGCGTGGCGCCGACATGGCCGGCATCGGCATAGTGCGCGTGCAGGATATCGGGCAGGCGTGGCTGTAGGCGCAGGTAGCTGGCGATGTTGTCGCTCATCACATCGAGGTGGTCCCACAGCTGTTCCTTGCCCAGATATTCGAGGCTGCCGCTGCTGATGCGCACGATCTGCGCGCCATCGCCGAGGGGTTCGAGGGCGTGGCTGTAATCCTCGGCCAGGCCTTCCTCTTCGATACGGCGGGTGAACAGGTCGACCCGTGCTATGCCCGGCTGCCGGGCGAGTGCCCGCGCCAGCTCGACCACGTAGAGGATCTGGCCTCCGGTGTCGGCGTCGCGGCCCAGCTCCAGCGCCTGGCCACGGATCAGACCATGGATGCTGAAGAGGGCGATGTAGAGCCCGTCGCTGTGGTGCATTTTCCGTCCCCGTGTATTGTGTATTGCCCAGGCCGCGTGTTACGTGGTTGCGAGTCGGTCGCGTGGCAGGGCGTGGCTAAGTCCACGCGCCAGCTAAATTTTTTGGCTGGCGGGGTGGATCCTTTTTTACCTTATACCAGGGGGCGGGCCATTTCAAACCGGCCCGCGCTCAGGGGGATTGCCGCGCAGGTTTAAAGCGCCTTGATGAAGACCTTGGATTTGCGCTGATAGTTGTATAGCGCCTGTTTGGTCACCGGCAGGTCTTCGATGCTGGCTGAGGTATAGCCCATCTCCTGAAACCATTGCAGCGTGTGGGTGGTGAGTACGAATACCCTCTGGATGCCCATTTGCGCCGCATTGCGTTCCAGCTGTGCCAGCAGGGCCTCGCCGCGGCCGCCTCCCTGGTAGTCGGGGTGGATGGCGAGACAGGCCAGTTCGGCGAAGCTGTCGTCGACGAAGGGGTAGAGCGCGCCGCAGGCGATGATGGTGTTGTCACGTTCGATGACAGTGAAGTGGTCGATCTCCAGCTCCAGCTGTTCGCGCGAACGTTTGACGAGGATGGCCTGGGCCTCCAATGGTTTGATTAGTTCCAGAATGCCGCCCACGTCTTCTATCGTGGCCTGGCGTGTGCCTTCATACCGCTCGGCGCTGACCAGCGTGCCGACGCCGTCGCGGCTGAACAGTTCAAGCAACAGCCCGCCGTCGGTGTGGCGGCTGATCAGGTGGCAGCGGTGCACGCCCTGTTTGCAGGCGCGAATGGTCTGACTGGCGTACTGCCACTCGTCGTCGCCCTGTTTCAGGATCAGTGACTGCGCCTCGCGCAGCGTCAGCTCGCGCGGTGGGCGGGCGTTATTGCGATCCCACAGCACCTCGTCTTCGGTCAGGAAGATCAACTTGTCAGCGGCCAGTGCAATCGCGGTGGCGGCGGCGACCTCGTTGGCGGTCAGATTAAAGACCTCGCCGGTGGGTGAGTAGCCGATCGGCGACAGCAGCACGATGACGTTATTGTCCAGTTGCTGCTTGATGGCGGCAGTATCGATGCGGCGGACCTCGCCGGTGTGCTGGTAATCGATGCCGTTGCGCACGCCCAGCGGTTTGGCGGTGACAAAGTTGCCCGAGCTGACCTTGATCCGCGCCCCCGCCATTGGCGAGTTGGCGACCCCCATCGACAGCAGGGCCTCGATCTCAAAACGCACACGCCCGGCGGCCTCCTTGACACAGGCCAGCGCGGCGTTGTCGGTTACGCGCAAGCCGTGGGCGTAGTCGATCGAGGCGCCGCTCTCGGTCAGGCGCTGCTCAATCTGCGGTCGCGCCCCATGCACCAGCACCAGCCGAATGCCGAGGCTGTTCAGCAGCGCGATGTCGTGAATCAGGCTGTCGAAGGTCTCGGCGGCGACGGCGGCGCCATCAAAGGCAATGACGAAGGTGCGGCCGCGAAAGGCATGAATATAGGGTGACGACTGGCGAAACCAGTGGACAAAACGATGATCTGGCGCGTGTTGGTTCAAGTGTTGACTCCCATCAAACGGCAATTGTTGGTGCGTGCCGGATATTGTGGCGTTTTTTATTGTTCTTTGCACTTTTTCTAAATCCGACCATTTTGCTTTTTTTTCAATGATTTAAAAAATACCTATAGTTTTCAGTGACTTTAATTTTGACTGTTTTAGTAAAAAATACTTGAAAAAAACTTTAGTCTTTTGCTATGGTTCTTCCGTTGTTAGGAAGAACAGCCCAGAAATGGGGCCCGGGAACGGGCGAATAAAAATAATAAATTCGACAACTATCAAAAACAATTTTTCGAGGAGACTCACTATGGAATACAAATTTTCTATGATCGCTGGCGTTCTGGGTATCGTTGTTGGTGTAGGCCTGCTCGGCTTTGAAGTAATGATCTAAGGCCTAGAGCCCTGGGGATAGTGACCATGTATAACGGCATCAAAAAACCTTTCATGGAATACTCGCTTTCTCTGATCGTCGGTGTGTTAGGTGTCACCGTCGCCATGAGTCTGTACATGGGACAGGTAATGGCTTAGACCGGCGAAGTATTTTAGTAACACCCTCCAAAACGCGGGCCGTCAGGTCCGAGATAAGGGCCAAGCAGGTAGAGCTTGGCCCTTTTTCTTTTTATGGGGTCTGAATTTGAGCAGAGCCCCGGAATCCACGCTAATAATCTCAATACGTGATGGATTCCCACTTACGCGGGAATGAGGCTGCACAGAATTGATCAGAGATTCTCTAGCCCTTGGGCGGCCAGTCGATGGTGATCTCGTCTGGATTGCTCGATTCAAACTCTGGCGCATCGAAGGCGGTATCAAACTCGGTAATCCCCTGGTCGCGCTCCAGGCTCAGGTCGGTAAAGTTGAAGATGGTCGGGTCGGCCAGGTGTGATGGCGTGACGTTGCAGATCGCCTTGAAGATATTGTCGATGCGGCCTGGCGTTTGTTTTTCCCATTCGGCCAGCATCTGTTTGATGGCCTGACGTTGCAGGTTTTCCTGTGATCCGCACAGGTTGCAGGGGATGATCGGAAACTCCATGACCTCGGCGAAGCGTTTGATGTCCTTCTCGCGGCAGTAGGCCAGCGGGCGGATGACGATGTTCTGCCGATCGTCTGAGATCAGCTTCGGCGGCATGGTCTTCATGCGCGAGCCGTAGAACATATTCAGAAACAGTGTCTCGACGATGTCGTCGGCATGATGCCCCAAGGCGATGCGTGTTGCGCCCAGCTCCTTGGCCGTGCGATAGAGGATGCCGCGGCGCAGGCGTGAACAGAGGCTGCAGGTGGTCTTGCCGGCCGGGATCTTGTCTTTGACGATGCTGTAGGTGTCTTCCTCGACGATGCGATATTCGATGCCCAGCTGATTTAAATAAGTAGGCAGCACATCCTCCGGGAAGCCCGGCTGCTTCTGATCGAGATTGACGGCGACGAGGCTGAATTTGATCGGCGCCACGCGCTGCAGATAGAGCAGGGTGTTGAGCATGGTGTACGAGTCGGCGCCGCCGCTGAGGCAGACCATGACCTTGTCGCCATCCTCGATCATGTTGAAATCGCCCACCGCCTTGCCCGCATTGCGGTAGATGCGTTTCTGCAATTTGTTGAAGCCGTAGCGCTGGGATTCGGTCAGGGTATCGATTTTCATGACGGGTGACGGACTGCAATGGATGAAACGCGCGATTTTACCGCAATCCTGCGGCGGGTGCTCGATGGGCTGAGGTGAATGGTGTAAACGATTAGCCGGGCGCAGGGTTCCAGCGTTTCTCCAGTGCGGGCAGGGTGTCGCGATGGGTGATGACGACCACATCGTCATCGGCCAGCATCGGCGTGTCGCCATTGGGGATGATCAACTTGGTGGCGCGGTAGACGCAAACGACACGGGTATCCTTGGGTAGCTCCAAGGTTGCGATGGTGCCGTCGAAGCCGTCCGGCAGCACAAACGAGAAGATGCGCGCCTCATCGCGGATCAGTGTCGACAGCTCCAGCGGGTCGCGGCCATCGGCCATGTCGGCGAGAAAACGGCCGATGGTGCGATCGGGGATGATGGTGTCTTCCAGGCCGAGTTCGATGCAGATGTGTTCCAGTTCGGGATCGTCGATCTTGGTCACCACGCGTTTGAAGCCGAGTGATCGTCCGACCAGGCTGGCGAGGATGTTGGCCTGGTCGTCGTCGGTCAGGCAGAACAGAAAGTCGGTGTGGCCTGGATCGGCCTCCTTCAGGATCGCCGGCCGACTGCCATCGCCGTTGAGGATGCCGCAGTCGATGGTGTCGGTCAGCGCCGCGATCTGCTCTTTATCGCGCTCGATGAAGACCACCTCATGGCCGCGTTTCAACAACAGCCGTGCAGTCATCACTGCCAATGAGCCTGCCCCTACAAATACTGCGCGCATAGATTACTCCGTGCGTTTGCCGATCCATGTGCGCGGATAGAGCACCACCAACAACGCGATGATCTCCACCCGCCCCAACAACATATTGAGACAAAGCAGGGCTTTTAACAACGGCTCCAGTGCCGCGGATGTGATGCCGCTGGAGAGGCCGACCGTGCCCGCGGCCGAGGTGACTTCAAACAGCGCCGGCAGCGGCGCGTACCCGTGGCCGATGAAGACCAGCCACGAGGCGGCGATCACCGCGATGAACAACAGGATCAACACCAGGGCACGTTCGACCTCGTTGCCCTCCAGGGCGCGACCGCCGAGGCGGGCCTCGCTGACGGCATGCGGTGGCAGTGCGCTGCGGCGTACGATCAACTGCACCAGGCGTATCAGAATCAATAGGCGTAGGACCTTGATGCCGCCGGCGGTCGAACCTGCGCTGCCACCGATCAACATGGCGAAGATCAATACCAGCAGTGGCAGCGCTGACAGCTCACTGATGTTGAGGCTGCTAAAACCAGTGGTGGTCTGCGCCGACAGTCCCAGCACCACGCCGTGACGCCAGGCCTCGCTCCAGCCGAGATCCGCGTTTAGCGCCAGGCTCAGCAGCAGGCAGACCGCGGCGATGATCAACAGCAGTGCGCGCACCTCGAAGTCGCCCCATACCTCGCGCCAACTGCCGCGCCAAACGCGGTAATAAAAGATGAATGGGATTGCCCCCGCCAGACCAAGTGCGCAGACGGCGACTTGTGTCAGCCACGGCAGATCGCCCAGGCTGTTGTTGATGGGTGCAAAGCCGCCGGTGGAGATCGCGGCCAGGGTCAGCAGCAGCGCGATGAAGGCATCGTCGAGCAGCAGCATCAACAGCGCCAGCCCCGCCAGCGTGATCACACTGTAGACCACCAGCGTACGGCGCGCATAGAGGCGGGTGGTGGTGATCATCGTCTCGCCGCTGGGATTGACCAGCCGCCGCAGCGCCAGCGGATGGTTGAGCAGGATCGCCACCGACACCACGACGATGCCGAGGCCGCCATACCACTGCATCCAGGCGCGGGCGAAGAGGAAGGTGTGCGGCATCTGTTCCAGGTCGGCGATGGTGCTGAGGCCGGTGGTGGTGATCGCCGACACCGCCTCGAACCACGCATCGATAAAGCTCAGACCGGCGCCCATCATCGGATAGGTCATGATCAGCGGCGCGATGATGAAGGCCAGCGCGGTGATGGTCAGCGATTCGTTGAACTGCACATCGTCGGGGTGTGGCAGTTTCAGTGACGGCAGGCCGATGATCAGCAGCACGATGATCACGGTCAGATAACGCAGGCTGAGCGCATATTCGCCGAACCACAGCGACACCAGCAGCGGCACGCAGGCCAGTGTCGCCAGCATCAAGGCTAAAGTGCCGAGATACTTGGCCAGCGTCTTGAAGCGCACGGCGTAGTGGAGCGACTTCAGTGTGTTTTCCATCGAGTTTTTTTCTACCAGGCTCCGTGGTGTTGGTTGGCGCGGAGGTGTGCTCGATATCGTCCGCGCGCTTTATTTGAGTGTAGTGCCTGGAGGGGCGTCTGACGAATGTGCGGGGGGGCTAGGGCTGCAGTACCCGTCGCTGCCAGTCCTCATTGGCGGCGGTGCCGGCCGGCGGCGGTTGTTGTATCCGCATCAGGGCCTGCTGCACCTCGGCCTTGAGTGCCTCTTCGTCGCCGCGGTCCGCGGCGTGCCCGGTGCCGTAATAGTGCTGTTGCACGGCACGCAGTGTGGCGAGTGTGACCTGATCATTCGGTGCGACGCGCTGCCAGTGTTCGATGCCGGCCTGCAGCGAGCGGCAATCGAGGGCGTGCAGCAGTTGTGCCTCCAGGGGGCGTAGTTTTGAACCGGCGGCGATGATCGGTGTGCTCGCAGGTGAGGAATCGATAGGTGTGGCCGGCAGGCTTAAACGCTGGCGCCACCATGCGCCTAGGGTCAGCAGCCAGAGCATGGCAAAGAGTGCCGTGGCCCACGGCCAGTAACCCGGTTGAGCGGCGGATTGTCCGGCGAGGGCCTGGGCGACGCTGCGCTCGAGCACGGCCTGGTTTTCCACCGCCAGCAGCGGCGCGGCCTGGATCTCGATCGGCGGCGGCGTCAGCGTTGCGGTCTTGATCACGGTCTGCTCGGGATCAAAGTAGGGGATCTCGATCGTCGGCAAGACATACTGTCCTGCTTGCAGGCCCATGATCGCCAGGTTGTAGCGGGCGATGTCGTTGATGCCGCCGCTGTCGCGGGTCGTCAGCACCTCGGCGCGATCGGGGTAGACGCGCAGGCCGTCAGGAAACTCCGGCAGTGGCAGGTATTTGGGCAAGGCGCCGATGGCGGTCGGCGCCTCGATGGTCAGACGCCAGTGGCTGAGCTGGTGTTGCTCGCCGCGCAGCGGGCCCGCTGCGGGCGTGTCTTCGCTGCTGAGGCGGGGCTCGCCGATGATGATGTCGGCCGGGATGCCCGCGGGCAGTGGTTTGACGTCGACCTTGATCTCTTGGTGTAGCAGGCGTTGCTGGCGTCCGCTGGCGGTGGTCAGCCAGATGTCGGGCAGGTAGACGCGGAATGCGCCGGGGGTCTGCGGGAAGATCGCCCACGCGCTGCGCTGCACCTGGTATTCAAAGCCGCCGTGTTGTTCGCGGCGATTGCCTTGCTCCAATTGCCAGTGCGGCAGCAGGTCGATGAAGGTCGGTTCGGTGGCGATCTGGTCGCCGAAGCTGGCCTTGTCGAGTTCGACGCGATGATACAGATCGACCCAGACGACGAGCTGCTGATTGAGCCAGACCGTTTGCAGGTTGCTGCCAGCGCGGACGAAGACCTCGGGCGCGCCATCGCTGGCGTTGACCGCGCGGATGTCGATCGCCTTGCTGCTCAGGCCGTCGATGCTGAAGCTGGGGATGCGCAGCTCGCCGCTGCGTTTGGGAAACAGCTGGACCTTGATCTCGGAGGTGGAGCGACCGCGGCCCTGGTGGATGTTGTAGAAGTGGCTGGCCTCGGGGCGGCCGAGCGCAAAGTCGCGGCCGAGCAGGCTGAGGTCGATGTTCGGATCGACGCCCTCGGCGCGCAGGCGCACATCGGAGTTGGTCANNACCACGGTTTCTCCTCCACCTGGCCTGAGTATTCGCCATCTTCGATGCTGAAGCGGCGGCGCAAGATGGCCTCGCCGTCCTCGCGCAGGTTGTTCAATTGTTGGATCGATTGCGGCGACACCGGCGCGCTTTGGGCGCTCAACTGTGACCAACGGCTGACCAGTTCGGTCTGGCGGTCTGAGCTGGGGCCGGGTTGCTGGCGGGGCGTTGGGCCGGCCTGTTGCTTGGCCTCGGCCTCCTGATTCGGCGTCGTCGTGCCATCGCCCGCGGTGGGGCTGGGCTCGCTCGCCGGGCCGTCGTCGCTGTCGGCGGCCGAAGGTTCGGCGGCCTTGCCTGGTTCGCCTTCGCTGCCACTGCGCGGGGCACCGCGCCCGGCCAGATGCTGTTCCAGTAGGCCGAGGTTGAGGCGGGCCTTGGGATAATCGGGGCGGAGCTCGAGTGCATCGCGAAAGGCCTCCAGCGCCGCCTCGGCCCGGCCCAATTGCGTGAGCGTGTTGCCGGTGTTGAAGGCGGCGGCGGCGGCCTGCTCGGCATTGGCGGCCGACAGCCGCGCCTGTTCAAACGCCGCCAGCGCCTGCGGCCAGTTCTGCGCGCGGTAGGCGGCGGCGCCGACGCCCATCTGTCCACCATAATTTTCAAGTTCACTATAAATTTGCATGGCACCGACATAATCACCCGCCTGCAGCCTGGCCTCGGCCTCGCGGGTCTTGAAGGGCGTCAGGATGCCGGCCTCGCTGCTGGGGGCGTAGAGCAGTGGCGCGGCGATGATCAGCGGCAGCAGCCACTGGGCGAGGGCGGTCTGTTGACGCAGGCCGCGGCCGAGCAGGATCAGCAAGGCCAGGGCCAGCGGCCAGGCGAAGAGGGCGTGTTCGATCTCGACCGCGCCGCGCTGGTCGAGGCTGGGGCGCGCCAGTTGTTCGGCACTGCGGACCAGCAACGGCCAGGCCTGTTGGCCCAGATCCTGATACTGGCCGCCACCGGCGCGGGCGATGGCCTGCAGGCTGGCGCGCTGCAGGTGGGAGCTGACGATCTCGCCCTGCTGGCGGATGAAGCGGCCGTCGTGCGGCACCGGGCCGCCTTCGAGCGTGCCGACGCCGAGGGTGTGGATCTGGTGGCCGAGTTGGTGGATGCGCTGCGCGCTGCGCAGTGCGTTGCGGTCGTGGATCTCGCCATCGCTGACGAGGATGATCAGCCCCGGTGTGGTGCCGGGGCCGCTGTCTTCGTCGAGCATGTCGGCGGCGAGGCCCAGCGCACGCTGGATGTTGGAGCCGCTCTTGGCGGTGAGGTCGGTGCTGAGCGAGTGGATGAAATAGTCGATCGCGCCGTGGTCGCGGGTCAGTGGCAGCGTCATGTAGGCGTTGGCGGAGAAGGTGACCAGGCCCAGGCGGTGGCCGTCCAGTTCGGTGGTCAGCTCGCTCAGCAGGCGCTGGGCGTAGCCGAGGCGGCTGGGCGCGGCATCGGCGACGGCCATCGACGGCGAGATGTCGACGACCAGTGCGATGGCGGCGCTATGGCTCTGTTGCTGTTGTTGGCCGAGATAAGGCCCGGCGGCGGCGAGCAGCAACAGCCACAACACCAGGATCAGCCCCCATTCGCGGCGGCGGGGGTCGGACTGGCCGCGCAGCAGCCACGGCCAGTGGCGCGGATCGGCGAGGCGGCGCAGGTTGCCGGTCGGTTTGGCCACGGGGCGCAGCAGCAGGAGCAGCGGCAAGGGCAGCAGCCATAATAAGTGGGGCTGTAACCAGTCGAGCGTCATGGGGCCTCGGCCTCGGTCATGCGCCTGCGTGCGAGCAGCGGTGACAGCTGCGCGGCGGCGATCAGCAGGATGGCCAGCGACAGCGGTAGCCAATACCACTCGTCGGCGCGGCGTTGGCTGCCATCGAGCGGGATGGTGGCGAGGCGGTCGATCTCGGCGATGATGCGGCCCAGCTCGCCGGGGGCGGCGGCGCGGAAATACTGGCCGCCGCTGCCCTCGGCCAGCGATTGCAGCACACCTTCTTCCATCGGTACTTCTTTATAGTCGGGGCGTTGGGTCGGGCCGCGTGGGAACAGCACCTTGCCGTGGCTGCCGATGCCGACCGTAAAGAGGGTGACGCCGGCGTATTGCGCCATCTCCAGCGCGCTGGCCGGGGTGATCTCGCCCGAGGTGTGGCTGCCGTCGGTCAGCAGGATCAGCGTGCGCGAGCGTGGGTCTTCGTGTTGCAGCCGTTTGACGCCGATGGCCACCGCCGGGCCGAGGGCGGTCTTTTCACCGGCGACGCCGTTGTCGACATCGCGCAGCAGGCGGCGCAGCAGGTCGAGGTCGTGGGTCAGCGGCGCCAGTGTGTAGGCATCGTCGCCGAAGATGACGAGGCCGACGCGGTCGTTGGCGCGGCTGTCGAGAAAACCGTCGACGACCTGCTTGAGCATGTCGAGGCGGCTGATGGCCTTTTCGCCCTCGCTGAAATCGAGGGCGCGCATCGAACCGGAGATGTCGATGGCCAGCACGAAGTTGCGGCCGGGCGGGGTGTCGTCCAGCCATTGCGGCCGCGCCAGCGCCAGGATGAGCAGGCAACAGGCAATGAGCCACAGCCACGGCAGGCGCGCAGGTTGCGGTGGCAGCTGGCCTTGCAGTTCGGCCAGCAGTGCCGCCTGCGGGTGACGCAGTTGCACGTCACGCGCATCGCCGCGCGCCCGTCGCCGACGGCTCAAGTGCCAGACGAAAAACGGCAGCGGCAGCGCCAGCAACCACCACGGCGTCGCCAGGCTCAGCATGGTGTGCCCCGTAACCAGGTCTCGATCTGTTTGAGGTCGTGCTGGTCGATGAGCTCGGCAGAGGCCGTTTGGTAACGCAGCTGCGACAGCTTGCGCAGCAAGGCCTGCCACTGCTGGGGGTCGATGTGGGCCGGGGGTGGTTCATCCAGTTGTGACAGCTGCAGGCCCCGGCGCAGGATGGCGGCGAGGCGATAGGCACACTCGCGCGGGGCGGGGGCGTGCGTTTGGAGCTCGGCGAGCTCGCTGAGTGCCTGCCGGCGTGGATCTATGCGCAGCCTGGGGGCGGTGTGCCTCCGGGTGCGATAAACCGCGAATAGCACCAGCAGCAGGGCTAGCAACCCGGCGCCCAGCCACCACACCGGCAACCAATCGACGGCCGGTGGCGGTTCGATATCGGCAAGGCGCTGCGTTAGCAGTTGTAGGTCGGTGGTGGTGCTCACTACGAGTCTTATACGTGTTTTGCTGTTATGGGCTGACGAGTTTAAAGAGTGTGCCCGGATTGTGCCACGTCCGAAAGACGTGTAGTCGGCGAGCCGTTGTGGTGCAGGACTGCGGCGGGGTTCAGCCTTTGGGTCTTGCAGATATGTCTGGACAAAAAAGACTCTAAATATGAACAAAATAAAAGCGGTATTTATAAGTGTGGGATGGGGTCGGAAAAAAGCACAAAAAACAGAGGAATTATTGGAGGTTTTATTTAAGTTAAAGTGAAAGCATCGGAAATGTATGCTCATGTTGCTAAAAGAGAAAATGCATTGAGATTGTTATTTATTGGATTGAGAGGAAAGAGTCACAGAATTGTTAAAAACTGTTAAGAAAAGCCTTCAGAGAAACCATGAGTTTGCCGTTGGATTGGGGGAATGGTTATTAGATGAAAGGATAACTGTGTGCTGACGTAATCTCAGGCCTAAGGATTCAAATTATGAAAATTGCTCGAAAATTAAACATCATCCAAGTGATCACAGTGGTTTCGCTCGTTGTCATGGTGATGGTTGCATTTGTGTTGATTGCTCAAATCGATAAGCACGTGACAGAGCTGGCAGATGAAGATCTGGCGATGGAGCGTCAAACCAAGGGCATCACGGAGGCTTATCTGAACCAGGCAAATGCATTGGACCGGGCGATGAGGATGAGTCTGAAGAATGATGCCGAGGGATTTGCCCAGCAGCAGGCCTTGTTTGAAAAATCAGGTCAGGCCCTGTTGGATAAGTTGAGTGAGACTGAACGACTGATTGAAGCCTTGAAGGCTGCTGATGGTGGCAAGGATCCGGAGCATATGGCAGGGCTTGAGTACTTGGAGACTGAGGTCGGCAAGATAGGCAAGGACATTCATCTGTATGAAGAAGTCGCGGCCAAAATTATGAAACTTGCGGCTGAGGGGCGAGTGCAGGAGGCTGAGTTTTATGTGAAGGATGCGGATGCGTTAACCGCCGATATGGCGATGTTGATACATAAGCTGAGTGATCACATGACCGGCAAGGTTAAAAAGTCTGTCGCGGAGATAAAAAAGGCCGAGCAACTGTTATTGGAAGATCTTATTATCGCTGCCGTGATTGCTATCCTGGCCTCGGTCGGTATTGGTATCTGGATTTCGCGCTCGATCCGTAAGAGTATCGAAGGTGCAGCCAATGCGGCGAATGAAGTGATTAATACCAAAGATTTACGCATCCGTTTGCCAGAGTCAAAAGATGAACTCGGGGAGATGGCACACAGCGTGAATAGCATGTTGGAGGTATTCCAAGAGATCACCCGTGAATTGTCAGCCGCGGCAACACAGCTTTCTGCCGCCGCTGAAGAGTTGAGTGCAGTCACCGAACAGGCCAATATTGGTGTGCGCCGCCAACAAAGTGAAACCGATCAGGTCGCAACAGCAATGAATGAAATGAGTGCATCCATGAGTGAAGTGGCCAATAACTCGTCGGCAGCATCCAAGGCAGTGAATGATGCAGAACACGAGGCTGAAGCGGGGCGTAAGGTGGTGTCTGGCGCGATTACAGCGATGCGTTCATTGGCAGAAGAGGTGGATAATGCCGCCAGCGTGATCTCGGAGTTGTCATCGGATTCTCAAGCGATCGGTACGGTGATGGATGTGATTCAAGGCGTGGCAGAACAAACCAATCTGTTGGCACTAAACGCAGCAATTGAAGCAGCACGTGCAGGCGAACAAGGGCGCGGGTTTGCAGTAGTGGCTGATGAGGTGCGCGAGCTTGCACAGCGTACACACAATTCGACGATAGAGATTCGTCAAATGATCGAGAGCCTGCAAGTGCGTGCCAACGATGCAGTGGCGGTGATGGCTGAAGGCAAACGCAAGGCTGAAGAAGGGATGGATGCAGCGGCGAGTGCTGATAATTCTCTGACGGCGATCACGGAATCTGTTAACAAGGTTAATCTGATCATGTCGCAGATCGCCAGTGCGACAGAGGAGCAGTCGGCCGTTTCGGAAGAGATTAATCGCAGTGTTACCTCTGTGCGCCAAGTGGCAGAAGAGGTGGCGGTGGGGGCCAGTCAAACGGCGCAAGCCAGTCAGGAAATTGCGCAGTTGTCGAATAACTTAAGAGGAATGGTGGCACGCTTCACGGTGTAAGCCGGTATTGCTTGTCGGCACGTTACGTAGCATCTAAAAAAAACAAGGCCCCGACATGTGAATGCCGGGGCCTTGTATGTTTTGCAACGTAGAGTCGCTAGATGAGGCTATACGCGAGCGTGTTGAGCCTTGGTTTTACGTCTGTAAAACGCACTCGCGACAAGTCCAAAGCCCATCAGCGCAAGTACACTGGGTTCTGGTACGTGTGATACGGGCGGAGGTGTTGTTGTTTGTACGCGGGTAACAGAGAAGTTATAGCCTGAGCTGTCGCTGGCGCTAACGAGGTCTACTGCCTGACCTGCTGCGTTAAAACCGCTGATGCCAGTGATGGTGACAGTTTGCATAAAATCAGACAGTCCTGATTGAAAGGCGGCGGCATCCAGCCAGTCAAAGTTGATGTTGGCACTTAATTCCAGCGTGACGGTGGCAACACCATCAATAACGGGGATCAAAATTGAGCTGATGACCTCATCGATAAACGTTGGCTCCCATGAATTAGACGCAACGAACAAATTCTCGAAAGGAGAAAATTGCATGAAGTTAATTTGTGCACCCCTAAATTCTTCTGTTCCGCTGAGTGTGCCATCGATATGAAAGGAGAGAGAAATAAACGCTAGATCAGATGCACCGCTGACAGTGAATGAATCTTGATAACGTGCGTTGGAGGAAAAGAAGATGCTTTCTGGCACGCCATCAGGATTGGTTGAGAAATCTTCATTTGCAAAAGGGATGTTTTGCTCGGGGGCATAAAAGCCATTTGTCACGGAGGCAGTTGCTCCGGCCTTTAATACGCCGCCAGGGCCAGCATATGAGGTGCCGTCATATTCGACGGTCATTGATTCGGCGGTATCATTAATGCCGGTGCCGTTGATTGTTCTGCTGCTGGTTAAGGAGGATGACGCGGCGGCGCCACCGCTTTGATAGTCGTATGTGGAGTCCATGTTCGGACACGTGCCCATGCTGTTATAAGTATTACAGCCACCGAGATGCTGCCAAGTGGAATAAACAGGTCCGGCGTGGGCGTATGAGGTGGCGCCCATGATGGCGGCGCCGACGAGCAGAGATCTAATTTTCATATATTCTCCATGATGGTTGTTTTTTTCTATCAGAGCAACCTGTATGCCAAGTAAAAAAACCCATAAAAAACATAAACAAAGAAATTGATGAATTTGTTATTTTCTAAAAGTGTAAAAGAAACCGACACCTGGGCCGGGGGCTGTGTGATGGATGGTGGGCAGTGCGTGGGTGTAGGAGGGCAAGGTAGGTCTTCCCGCGACTGATCGAGGGAAGCCTGTTAAGCGGTTATCAGGCAGGGCGCTACGGAATCGCAATCCCTACTTCGAGCGCATCGAACCAGTCCAGAAACCGCTTCACGTTATCGCCTTTGAAGATGCGGCCGTGTTGTGGTGCCATGATGTCGATATCGAGCTTGCTGACGCGCTCAATCCAGTCCTTTTTGGCGCGATTTGAGGGTAGCCAGCGCTGGTGGAAGAGTTTCATCTTTTTCACATGTTCATCAAAGTCTTCGACAAACATTGGCGCGCCTTCGGGCTCTAGCGCAGCGCCGATGTCGCCGCTCATCAGGATGCGGGCCTGCGGGTCGTACACATGGTAATTGCCGGAGGCATGCAGGTAATGGGCTGGGACGAATTGCAATTCGGCATGGTTCAGCGACAGCGTGCTGCCCTCATCCGGTATGCCAACGTACTGGATATGGTTGAGGCCAAAGTGGCGCAAGAAACCTTCCCATAACCAAGGCGCATGCAGGCGCGCGTTGGGCAGGGTTTGGTCCCACAGGCCGAGGGAGGAGATGATGTCGGGGTCTTGGTGCGAGGCAAACAGATCGGTGATGGTGTCGATCTCGCACAGCTGCATCACCGCCGCAAGCATGGCCGAAAACACCTCAATACCGCCGGGGTCCATCAGCAGCGCACGGTTGCCGTCAATCACGATGTATTGGTTGGTATCGATGATGCCTGAGGGTTTTTTGGGATCTCTGCCGAAGGCCACCCAGCGATATTGTTCGTTATATAAATTGGTTGTTTTCATCCATGTCTTCCCAGTTAATAAGACCGTTGCAGTGCATCAATGAGCTTGCGGCAGGCGGTGATTTCTGTTTGCAGTTCTCGGGCAGCGTGTTCAACGCTATCTGCAATTGAGTTCAGATACTTCTGAAAATTGCCGGCGCGTGACGCCTCCGTGCGAGACGTGCTGACGACGATAGATGAGCCTCGAACGCGTTGGTGGATCTCGTCCAGTTGTAACACCAGCTTCGACATGATGTCGGTGTTTTCCCGTTGCAGCAAATGGCAGTCGTTAGTCGATTGCGCAATCAGGTGGTCAATGAAACGTTTCTGGTGTCCGCTGGTGGTGAGGGCGGATGCCTCGCGAAAGCGGCGGATGGCATCTTGTGCGCGCATCACCGCAACCGACGTGCGCGATACCGTCAGAGACAGCTCATTAATGTTGCTGGCGAATTGAATCGTGTCGCTCGCCATCTCGGCAATAAAATCAGTGATGGGCCGAAACCCCGTCGCTTGATCGCCCGCACGCGATGCCACCCCCTTGGCATTGCTCGCGCTTAATAACATCAGTTTGGCCGTCTTTTGCATCCTGAAGAGATGCCCTGCCAGCATTGCCGATATGACAAACGATGGTGGTTGTCCTGCAGTTACACCCATCTCTGTAGCCTCCTGCTGATTGCCATGTTGTTTCAATAGCCGTGGAGACAAGTATAGACCTATGTGAGGGAATTAATTAACTGCTTATTTGTGCCGAGGGGCGGTGTCTTGATTCAATGCACTTAATGATGTGTTTGGTGGTGCATGGCTTGGGGGGGTATCGCTGGCGCGATGCTTGTTTTTGATGCGGGCCCCGCCCCGCAGCCGGGTTCATTTCTTTTGCTCGGCCAAAAGAAACGAACCAAAGAAAAGGCCGCAATCCAAGTTAGAAACGCGGTGTTACCGCGTGATGTGTTGTGGACAAATTGGTCATGGTGAAAAGGAGAAATCCGCATTAGCGAACTCCGTGTAGCTCCGAGGATAAAATCCGACTAATCGATGGGCAGCTAATGTGCGAAAATCCATGATGGCTAGAGAACAATAGAATTCTCAACAATAAGCCGAATATACGGATGCAATTTTTCTTATCACATTACACCAATTTGTTTGCAAAATGAGCGGGGGCCATATACGGAGCTACGAGATCTAAAGCGGGAGTGTTTTGAGGATTTCTAGAAATAAGTTCCAATATTCTACAAGTTCTTGCGGGGGGCTAAGGTTGTACAGTTGCTCTATTGTTTCCCAAGACTTTTTGTAACTGTTTTTGATGAAGTCTCGTATGGCATCTTTCATGTCGGGAGTTAATAGTTCGGACTTGTATACGGCTTCAACTATATTTTGATCATGAGGGATAAATCCTCCACAAATACTAGATTTGTGACCACAAACTCCATGTCCTGACATCATTATTATCGGCCTTTAATGTGAAATTGGGGCGTTAAAAAAATTTTAGCAAGTAGCCTGGATTCCACTTCGTTATATCCAGTCTACCAATGATTCTCGCTACGCTGCATTACACCCCCGCTCTTTAACCTTCCGCTCCACACTCGCCGGGTACGTCGCCAACTTCCCCGCTGGCCTAATCGGCCGCGTAACCAAATTGCCACCACAATTCGGACAAGCACCCTTTAACACGCCATCCACACAATCCTTACAAAAGGTGCATTCAAAACTACAGATCATGGCCTCAAGCGATTCCGGTGGCAGGTCTTTGTCGCAGCATTCATAGTTGGGGCGTAGCTCGAGCATTCATCTATCCTCGGGCGATGGCATTAATCTGGCTGGCGATTTCTGAGACGAGTTTGTTTTCCAGTGCGGTATCGATCCGCAAGTGTGGAATGGCGCTCTGTTGCAACATCTGGCTTATCGATTCCTGTTTTTCCTGCATCACGGATTGATAACGTTGTTGCAGTTGTGCGTTGTCACTATCAATCAGCCCCACACCAAAGAGTCTTAATTTTCCGGCGCTGGGCAGTTGTTGTTCGCCTTTGTCGCTTACTTGAAACGCCAATAGCTGGTGTTGTTGTGCCAGTTGTTTTAACAGCGGCGTGCAGCTGTTTGTTTGCCAGTGCGTGAAGTCGCTGATGAAGCAGATCTGGCTGCGGCGTGTGTTGAGGGTGAGTAGTTGGTTTAGCAGTGCTTCTGCCGGGAACTCGATGGCAGCGTCTATTCCATTCATTGATTGCGCGGGCGCGTGGCTGAGGTGACGCAGGATGGCGAGGGCGTCGTCGAGGCGGTTGGAGCTGTCGAAGTAGCGACGTTCGTGGCCGTGGATGATGGCGCTGAGTTCGGTTTGATGATCGAGGGCGTTGAAGGCGAGTAGGGCGGCGATGCGTGTCGCGGTGGTGGCCTTGAGTTCGCCGTGGCTGCCGAAGTACATGCCGGGGTGGCGGTCGATGATCAGCAGGCGGCGGCTTTGGCGTTCGGCGCGGAAGACTTTCATCATCGCGGTGCCGCGGCGGGCGGTGGCGCGCCAGGCCATGTGGCGGACTTCGTCACCGTGTTGGTAGCGGCGCAGTTCTTCCAGCTCCAAGCCGGCGCCGCGCTCAAAGGCGAGGTGTGGTCCGGCGCGGCGGTTGTGGCCGCTGTGCATGAGGTCGGGCAGTAGTTTGGCCTGTTCGCGCAGTTGTGCCAGTTCGCTGCTGGTGAGTAGCGGTGGCAGAGAGTGTTGCTGAGCAGGCTTCATGATTGTGGGATAGATATCTGGTTAAGGCACGGGCACGCGTTGTAGCAGGCCGTTGATCAGTTGCCGTGGGTTGATGCCTTCGGCGCGGGCGGCGAAGCTGAGGCCGATGCGGTGGTTGAGCACGTCGGTGGCGATATCGATGATGTCGGCCGGTTCGACGAAATCGCGCTGGCGCAGCAGGGCTAGCGCGCGGGCGCAGCGGGCGAGGGCGAGGCTGGCGCGGGGTGATGCGCCGTGGGCGAGCCAGTCGCGGGCCTCGGGCCAATAGGCGCTCGGGTCACGGCTGGCCTGGACCAGCGTGACGATGTAGCGCGACAGCATCTCGTCCATGTGGATATGGTTGACGGTGTTGCGGGCGCTGAGGATGTCGTCGGGAGTGATCACGCTCAGGCGCTGTGGTGTGTGGTCGCCTTGTAAACGCTGCTGTTCGCGTTTCAGAATTTCCAGCTCGTCGTCGTGATTCGGGTAGTCGAGGTGCAGTTTCATCAGGAAGCGGTCGAGCTGGGCCTCGGGCAGTGGGTAGGTGCCTTCGTGTTCGAGCGGGTTTTGCGTGGCGGCAACCATGAAGATCTCGGGCAGCTTGCGCGTGGTGCCGCTGACGGTGACCTGACGTTCCTGCATCGCCTCCAGCAGTGCCGATTGCACCTTGGGCGGTGCGCGGTTGATCTCATCGGCGAGGATGATCTCGTTGAAGATCGGCCCGGCGCTGAATTCGAAGCGGCCTTCGTTGGGCAGGAAGATGTCGGTGCCGGTGATGTCGCCGGGCACGAGATCGGGCGTGAACTGCAGACGGCAGAAGTTGAGCGCCATGCCGTCGGCCAGGGTGTGGACCAGTGTGGTCTTGGCCAGGCCGGGCAGACCTTCCAATAAGACGTGGCCGTCGGCGAGGATGGCGACCAGCATGCGTTCGCATAGGGCCTGTTGGCCGACGATGCGTTGTTGCAGGTGGCGGCGGAGTTGGTTGAACTGCTGGGTCATTGTGTGTTCCTAAGCAATTATTTGGCGCGTTATACGTTATTATCCGGTGCTTTGCGCGGCATGGGCTAACTGTACCAGATGGCGGCAAGTTTCTGGGATTGCCGGTTTCGGGATCGCAAATTTTGGGACTGCGAAAAATGACAAAGGTTTGGTGGGGATGAGCGAGCAGAACAACGAGCGTAGCTGGGCGGTGATCGTATTGCCGGTGCTGCTGGTGGTGGCGGTGGCCGGTGGTCTGGCGGCGCTGGGCATGAATCAGAATCAGCAGCGGGCGGCGGTGGTCGAGGAGACCGGGCTGGAGGTCCGCGGTAATCAACTCGGCATGCAGTTGGTCAAGGTGCCTGCCGGCAAGTTTGTGATGGGCGGTACCCAGCCCGAGCAGCAGCCGCAGCGCGAGGTGGAGGTCGCTACCTTTTATATCTCGGCGCATGAGGTGACGCAGGCGCAGTGGTATGCGGTGATGGGTTACAACCACAGCGAGAAGATCGATCCGCGGCGGCCGGTGGAGCAGGTCAGTTGGCTGGAGGTGCAGGCCTTTTTGGAGCAGCTGAACCGGCTGGAGAATACCAATAAGTATCGTCTGCCGTCTGAGGCCGAGTGGGAGTATGCGGCGCG
>DHYU01000036.1:253-27614 GCA_002415485.1 Proteobacteria bacterium UBA5122 | reverse complement strand
CAATGTGTGGGAGTGGGTGCAGGAGTGCTGGCATCCGAACCATGCAGGGGCGCCGATCAACAGCCGGGTGCGCAGCGGCGGCGACTGTGCGCGCCGTACCGTGCGCGGTGGCGGTTGGAACAATCAGACGGACATGCTCGGCTCGGCGGTGCGCGGCAGTTACCAGGCCGACAGCAATGACTACAACCTGGGCTTTCGAGTGGTGCTTAACCCCTGATGTTGTCTGGGTTTGAGGCGTATTTGGGGGTTGGGTCTGAGGCGCGACATTTTGCCGCTTTTGTGTATAATCGATCCCCTTTTTGATGGGGAATGAGGCAGTTCGCGGATGCTTAGCGTCACCAATCTGGAATGCGTGCGTGGTGACCGCCAGCTGTTCGCCGGTTTGAGCTTTCAGCTCGAGACGGGCAGCCTGTTGTACGTGCGCGGTGCCAATGGTAGCGGCAAGACGACCTTGCTGCGTGCGATTGCCGGGCTGGTGCTGCCCGAGGCGGGTGAGATTCATTGGAATGGCGCCGAAACCTGCAAGCAGCGCGATGAGTTTAACGCCGATGTGTTTTACCTCGGTCACCACTACGGCCTGAAGTTCGAGCTGACCCCCTATGAGAACCTGCGCATCTTCGCCAACCTGAGCGGTCACGTGATCAGCGAGGCGCAGATCGAAGATGCGCTCAAGCGCATGGGGCTGGCCCGCTGTATCGAACTGCCGGTGAAGGTGTTGTCGCAGGGGCAGAAGCGGCGGGTGGTGTTNNGGGTGGTGTTGGCGCGGCTGTTGTTGCAGCCGGCGAAATTGTGGGTCCTGGATGAACCCTTTGTTGCACTCGATGTCTCAGCCGTATCCCTGTTGCAGGAGATTATTCGCGACCATGTGGCCGGCGGCGGCATGGTTGTATTGACCACCCATCAAGAGGTGGATATGCCGCGCGGTCACGTGCAGCAGATCCAGTTGGACGCGTAATCATGTTTGGCGCCTTGAAGACGGTCATCCTGCGCGATCTGACGCTGGCGATGCGCCACCGATCCGATGTGCTGACGACGCTGTTCTTTTTTATTATCGTTGTCAGCCTGTTCCCGCTGGGGGTAGGTCCCGAGCCCGAGCAGTTGCGTGCGATGGCGGCCGGTGTGGTCTGGGTGGCGGCCTTGTTGGCGACCATGTTGTCGTTGGGGCGCCTGTTTTCGGATGACTATGCCGACGGCACGCTCGAACAACTGGTGTTGGCGCCGCAGCCCTTGTCGCTGATTGTGCTCGGCAAGGTCATCGCCCACTGGATGGTGGCCGGGTTGCCGCTGGTGATCATGGCGCCGCTGCTGGGGCTGCAGTTTGGCTTGAGCGGTGATGCGCTGATCGCATTGATGATCAGCCTGTTGCTGGGCACGCCGGCCTTGAGCCTGATCGGCGCGATCGGTGCGGGCCTGACCCTCGGTGTGCGCGGTGGCGGGGTGTTGGTCTCGATTTTGGTGTTGCCACTGTATATCCCGGTATTGATCTTTGGTGCCGGCGCGGTGGAGTCGGTCTCCGCGGGGATGGGGGCCGAAGGGCATTTCGCTCTGATGGGAGCGATCTTGATTATGGCTTTGCTGTTGGCGCCCTGGGGGGCTGCGGCAGCCTTGAGGATCTCGGTCGAATAGACGCGACGGCCTCAGGTTTGAATTTCGGAAGAGTGGTGGATGGCAATCAATTGGTTTAAATACTCGTCGCCTGCGACCTTTTATCCGCTGGCCGGGCGTCTTGCGGTCTGGTTTGGGATTGCGTCAGTGCTGTTGTTGGTTGTTGGCTTGTACATGAGCTTTTTCGTCGCGCCGACTGATTACAAACAGGGCGAGGGTTACCGTATCATCTATATTCATGTGCCGGCGGCCTGGATGTCGATGTTCATCTATTTTGTCATGGCCTGCTGGGCCGCAGCGGGCATTATCTGGCGTACACGCTTGTCGTCGATGATGGCCTTGGCCTTGGCGCCAACCGGTGCCATGTTCACCTTTATTGCGTTATGGACCGGCTCCTTGTGGGGCAAGCCGATGTGGGGCACCTGGTGGGTGTGGGATGCGCGTATCGTGTCAGAGTTGATCCTGCTGTTTCTGTTTATCGGTTTTATGGCCCTGAATTCGGCCATTGATGATGCCCGCCGCGCGGCGCGCGCCAGTGGCGTGTTGGCCATCGTCGGCATCATCAATCTACCTATCATTTATTACTCCGTGCAGTGGTGGAATACCTTGCACCAGGGGGCAACGATTAAGTTCAGCACCCAGGGTGTGCAATCTGAAATGAGTGAAATCATGCTCTACAGCATGTTGGTGATGACCTTTGCCTGTTGGTTTTACACAATTGCCGTGGTGATGACGCGGGTGCGGCGGATTATCCTCGAGCGTGAGGGTAATAGCACTTGGGTCAAAGAAATGTTGCAGGAGGAGCGCTAATGGCGGAGTGGTTTGCCATGAATGGTCACGGCCTCTACATATGGGGCTCGTTTGGGATGGCGGCAATATTTATGATCGCCGAACCGATTTTGGTGCGTAACAGTCATCGAACTTTGCGGGCACGCATGAGTCGTATGATCCGAATGAATGCCGGGAGCGAGTAAGACATGAAGGCAAGACAAAAGCGTGCCATGTTCATCCTGCTAGGGGTGTTGGCCGTAGGGGCGATTGCAGCATTGGTACTGACTGCATTGCAAAGCAATATCAATCTGTTTTTCAGCCCGACTCAGGTTGCGGCTGACGAACATCCAAAGGACCGTACCTTCCGCTTGGGTGGCCTGGTTGAGCCTGGTTCCATTGAGCGTGAGGACGATGGTCTGACGGTNNGAAGGTGAAGGTGTCGTGGCCCAGGGCAAGATGGGTGGCGATGGACTGTTCCGTGCCGAGGAAGTATTGGCCAAACATGATGAAACCTATATGCCGCCTGAGGTGGCTGAAGCATTAGAAGAAGCCGAAAAGGCCAAGGCGGCTGAAGCAGCCGCTGCCGGTGAAATGGGCGCAGCTGCGCCAGTAACGACAAGCGGAGGGGCTGTCCAGTGATTCCAGAATTAGGTCATTTTGCGCTGATCATGGCGCTGTGTTTGGCGATTGTGCAGACCGTTATCCCGATCGCCGGTGCACAGTTGAATATCGGTTCGTGGATGTCGATGGCGCGGCCGGTGGCGCATGGTCAATTTGTCTTCGTTATTATTTCATATATCTGTTTAACCTATGCCTTTGTCACCGATGACTTTTCGGTGTTGTATGCGGCCTCGCACTCAAACTCGCTGTTGCCTATACAGTACAAAATTGCTGGTGTATGGGGGGGGCATGAAGGCTCTCTGCTGTTGTGGGCCATGATGTTATGTATGTGGACTTCATTGGTGGCAGTTTTTAGTAAACGCCTGCCGATCGAGATGGTGGCGCGTGTCATTGGTGTCATGGGTTTTATCAGTATCGGCTTCCTGTTGTTCATGCTGCTGACATCAAACCCGTTTGATCGTCTGATTCCTGCCGCACCCGATGGTCGTGACTTGAATCCTCTGCTGCAAGATCCTGGTTTGATCATTCATCCGCCGATGTTGTACATGGGCTACGTGGGCTTTTCTGTTGCGTTTGCGTTTGCGATTGCCGCGTTGCTCGGTGGTCGTCTGGATGCGGCGTGGGCGCGTTGGTCGCGTCCATGGACCGTCGGTGCGTGGGTGTTTTTGACCGGTGGTATCTCCCTGGGCTCATGGTGGGCGTATTACGAACTGGGCTGGGGTGGCTGGTGGTTCTGGGATCCGGTTGAGAATGCGTCGTTCATGCCTTGGTTGGTTGGTACTGCGCTGTTGCACTCGCTGGTCGTGACCGAAAAGCGCGGTGGTTTCAAGAGCTGGACTGTGTTGTTGGCGATCATGGCCTTTTCTCTGAGTTTATTGGGTACCTTCCTCGTACGTTCAGGCGTCTTGACCTCGGTGCATGCGTTTGCGACCGACCCTGAGCGTGGTTCTTTTATTCTGGCCTTCCTGTGTGTGGTCGTAGTCAGCTCGCTGTTGTTGTATGCGTGGCGTGCGCCGAAGGTGGGTTTGGGGGGCAAGTTCGAGCCGGTGTCGAAAGAGTCGATGCTGTTGTCGAATAACGTCATCATGGCCGTTGCGGCCGGTATGGTGTTGCTCGGTACCTGTTACCCGCTGTTTGTTGATGCACTCGGCATGGGCAAGGTCTCGGTCGGGGCGCCTTACTTCAATATGATGTTTGTGCCGACTGTGGTGTTGCTGGCCTTCCTGTTGGGCTGGGGGCCGCTGGCGCGTTGGAAGAAGGCCAATCCGATGGATATCGCCAAGCGTGTTAAGTGGGCCGCGGTATTTGCCATTGGTGTTGCGATTGCCGTGCCGTTGATGATGGGTGGCTGGAGTTGGAAGGCTGCGTTGGGTATGGCGATGGCTGGCTGGATTATTGGTACAGCCGTGGTCCATTTTGCGGGTCGTTTTAGCAGTACTAGCCCGGATGAACCTTGGGGCGCGCGCTTGCGTGCGATTCCAGGCGGATTTTACGGCATGCACATCGCGCATATTGGTGTCGCTGTCACCATTATCGGTGTTGCGTTGGTAAGTAACTACGAGACTGAAAAAGATGTACGTATGGATATCGGTGACACGGTGTCTGTCGGTGGTTACACCTTCCGTTTCGATGGTGTGATTGAACACAAAGGGCCTAACTATACGTCGAACATGGGCATCATTCGTGTATTGAAACAGGACTATGAGCTGATGACGCTCAATCCTGAGAAGCGTGTCTATACCGTGCAGACGATGCCGATGACTGAAGCGGCCATTCACACGACAGTGTGGCGTGACTTGTATGTGTCACTGGGTGAGCCAGTCAGTGGTGGCGCATGGAGCGTGCGTGTTTATTACAAACCGTTTGTGGTTTGGATTTGGGGTGGCTCGGTATTGATGATGCTCGGTGGTGTGTTTGCGATGGCAGACAAGCGTTATCGCCTGCTGGGCAAGCGCGATCAAAAAGTAAAATCAGGTGAAGCGGCCAAGCCTGCTGCACCGGAATTGGCAACGGAGAAAGGCTAATGGTGCGTTATCTGGCCCCGCTGGTCATCTTTCTGATCCTGGCAGGTTTTTTCTATAAGGGTCTGTTTCTGAATCCGCAGGATGTGCCGTCGCCGTTGATCGACAAACCGGCGCCTAGCTTTCAGTTGAGTAATCTGCACGAGGTCAACCAAGTGGTGGCGCGTGATGAGATGCTCGGTAAGGTCTGGATTCTGAATGTGTGGGCGTCGTGGTGTGTGTCTTGCCGTCAGGAACACCCGGTGTTTATGCAATTGGCACGTACCGGCCAAGTACCGATTTATGGCCTGAACTACAAAGACAAACGCGAGGATGCGATTCAGTGGCTGGTGGACTTTGGTAACCCCTATGTCGCCAGCGGTTTTGACTCGGACGGTCGTGTTGGTGTGGATTTCGGTGTGTACGGTGTGCCTGAAACCTACATCATCGATAAACAGGGCATCATCCGTCACAAGCACACAGGGCCGGTTACGGTTGATGCTGTGCAGAATGAAATCATGCCCCTGGTGAGGAAGCTGCAAGGATGAAAAAGCTGATATTTGGTTTGGGGCTGCTCTGTCTGGGCAGTGTGGCGCAGGCGACAGAGGCAGAGTTTACCCATGGTGATCCTGCGATGCATGCGCGAGTGATGGATGTCTCTGCTGATCTGCGTTGTCTGGTTTGTCAGGGTCAATCACTGGCCGATTCCAATTCTGACTTCGCAGTCGATATGCGAGATCAGATTCGTGATCTGATGGAAACCGGCATGAGTGATCGTGACGTGTTGGATTTCATGATGGAGCGGTATGGTGAGTACGTGCTGTACAAGCCACCATTGTCTACCAAAACGGTGTTGTTGTGGTTTGGTCCGATCCTGTTGTTGGTGATCGGTGTGGGCACACTGTATTTCAATATTCATGCGCGTAAGAAGCAAATATCTGAGGCGCCGTTGTCTGAAGAAGATCATCGTCGAGCAACCGAGTTGTTGCGTCGTGGCGACGACGCGGATTCGAAGGAAAAATAACCCATGACAGTATTTTGGATTGTGGCCGCGTGTCTGGTCGCGGCGGGGCTCCTGTTTATCATCCCACCGCTGTTTTCGCGTCAGCAGGCGACCGAGGTGCAGCGTGCAGCACTAAATGTATCGATCTATAAGAATCAGCTGCAGGAGCTGGAAGTGGATCGTGCCAACGGTGATTTGACTGAGGAGTACTACACTCGCGCACGTGAAGAGATCGAGCGTCGTTTGTTGGAAGATACCGCTGTTGCTGATAGCGAAGCCAAGGCGCCCGCCAAGGCACTGAATGTATCTACGGCAGTGATTGTCACTCTTGCTGTACCAGTGTTTGCGGTGGGTCTGTATAACTATCTGGGGACGCCTGCGGCGGTAAATCCTGCGTATGTAGAACAGGCCGTGGCGCAATCACCACACGGCGGCAACGAAGCCGAGATGGCGATGCAGATCGAACAGATGGTGCAAGGTCTGTATGAGCGTCTGCAGGCCGATCCATCTGACATTGAAGGTTGGGTGATGCTCGGTCGGTCGTTCAGTGTGCTGGGTCGTTACGATGAGGCTGTGTTGGCCTATGAGCGTGCGACGCAGTTTGTCGGCGATGAGCCAAACGTGTTGGCTGATTATGCAGATGCACTGGCGATGGCCACCGGTGGCAGTCTCGAAGGCAAGCCGATGGCGATGCTGGACCGTGCATTGGTGAGTGATCCCAATCATCAAAAGGCGCTGTGGCTGATGGCGACGGCCTTGTTTGAACGTGGTGATTTCACCGGCTCGCTGAGCTATTGGGAACACCTGATGACGTTGTATCCGCAGGGTTCTGATGAGCGCGGCCAGATCATGGGCGCGATTCAAGAGGCGCGTAAATACAAAGAACGTCAGGACGCTGGTGAGTTTGGCGCGGTACCGCCGCCGAAGATGTATGGTGAAGGCGTCACCATCAGTGAGAACACAGCCCCGGCGGCCGGCAGAACCATCAGTGGTCTGTTGAAACTGGATGCATCGCTGGCAGACAAGGTTGCGCCGACGGATATCGTGTACGTCTTTGCCAAGGCCGTTAGCGGTCCGCCGATGCCATTGGCGATTCTGAAGACGCAGGCCAGTGAATTGCCGCTGACCTTCACGCTGGATGAGTCGATGGCGATGATGCCGAATATGAGTCTTGCGCGCTTTGATGAGGTGCTGGTCAGTGCTCGGATCAGCAAGACCGGCGATGCGATTGCGCAGAGCGGCGATCTGCAAGGTGATGCCGGCGCGATCAAGGTCGGCCGCGCCGATGTCGAGATCGTCATCAACTCAGTGGTGCCGTAAGGGCGATCACGATGCGCGCACAGGCAGCACGTATTATCGGGTGCTGCCTGTGCGCGTTTTTGTTTTTGAGCGGCTGTGATCGTGAACCGGAATACACCGACTATCTGACCCTGGGCCAATCCGTGCCCGATATCCCGCTTATCGATCTTGATGGCGGGCAGCACCAGCTTTCCGATTATCGTGGACGTATCATCGTGCTCAATGTGTGGGGCACGTGGTGTGCGGCCTGTCGTTTTGAATTGCCGAGCCTGCAGGCGCTCAGTGATAGTCTGCCCTCTGATCGTTTTGTCGTGATCGGTTTGGCGGCGGATAGTGATGAGCACGTGGTGCGCGAGTTTCTGATCGACAAGCAGGTGACCTTTACCAGTTATATGGATGCTGGCGAACACGTAGTGATCCGGCAGATGCTGGGGGTGCCAATCTTCCCCTACACCTTTGTCATTGATGCAGACGGCAAGTTGTTGCAACGGATCGCCGGTCCGAGGGAGTGGGATTCAGCCGAGTGGCGGGAAACATTACAGGGCTATCTCCGCCAATAATGCCGGGTGCTGCATGTATGCGGTTCGGGCGACAGTCTGGGTTTAATAATGATAATATTTGCCGGTTAACCCATTGCCTGCGGTGTTTAATGTGTGGGCGGTGACCTCACTCCTTAGGGGATGATGATGAAAAGATGCTTGTATGTTGCCTTGTTGGCAATGATGGTCGCAGGGCCTGTACATGCGGCGAGCCCGAAGAATGGCGCCAAACTCTATAACGTCCACTGTGCCAGTTGTCATGGCATGCAGGGGCGCGCTGAGATGCCCGGGGTGCCTGATTTTAAACGCCACGGCCTGTTCAAGCCTGATGCGACGCTCGTCAATCTAGTTGAACGCGGTAGTCGTGCCATGCCGGCTTACCGCGGTTTACTGAGTCGTGAAGAGATTCTCGATATTCTTGCCTATATAAGGTCGTTTTACTGATGCCTGTATTTTTATTGCTGCCTGCTGCGCTGTTACTGCTGGCGGGGTGTTCCGAATCAGAGCCTGCTAAACCTGAAGTGGTTGCCGATCAAGCGGCGCCGGTCGTTGAACAAAAGGCGACGCCGCTTGCCTCCGAGTGGCAGGTGATTGATGCCTTTGAGGTCGGTCGTGCTGTGTATGTGCGCTCGATGGTCTTGGATCCCAAGCAGGACAGCCTGTGGGTGGGGACATCGACCGGTGTGCACGAAGTCAATCTGGCGAACCAGGGCTTGCGTAACACCTTTACCCGTGCCGATGGTTTGGCCAATGAATACGTCTTCGCAATGTACGTGGCGCAGGATGGCGCCAAGTGGTTTGGTACCAATGGTGGCGGCATGTCACGTTATCAGGATGGCCAGTGGCGGGTCTTTTTCCCGATGCATGGTTTGGCCGACTACTGGGTTTACAGCTTTGCCCAGCAGGCCAATGGTGCGGTGTGGATCGGTACCTGGGCCGGTGTGAATCGCTGGGTCTCTGATGAACAGCGTCTCGATACCTTTGTCGAAGAGCTGGTCAACGAGTGGGTCTATGGCATCGATGTCGACAGCAAGGACCGCGTCTGGTTTGCGACTGAGGGTGGTGTCTCGATGTACGACAATCAACAGTGGAAGGAATGGACGCACAAAGACGGTCTTGGTGGCACCAATGAGTTGAATCTGCCGATCAGTTTCAATACCGGGCTGGGTACACGTTCGCGTCACGATTTGACCCTGTCGACGGAAGGCACGGATACCTTCAATCCAAACTATGTATTTTCAATCCTGGTCGATGACAAGGATCACGTCTGGGCCGGCACCTGGGGTGGTGGTGTCAGCGTGTACGATGGTCAGAAGTGGCGTAATTACACGACGAAGGACGGCTTGGCAGGCAATGTTGTGTATGCGATCACGCGAGCCACAGATGGCAGCTTGTGGTTTGGTACCGACAAGGGCGTGAGCCGCTTTGATGGCAAACATTGGACATCTCTGGGCCGCGGTGATGGTCTGTTGAATGAACATGTTTATGCAGTAGCAGTGGTGCCTGCGCAAGGGGCGCGGGGCGAAGAAGTGTGGCTGGGCAGTCGCGGGGGAGTGACGCGCCTGGGTAAGGCTGCGATAGAGACTGCAGCTGGCGATAATAAGGTACAACAAGAGTGAAATTAAATTATGCATATGTCGCGGGGGCGGCATTGATTGGCGTCGGTGTGTTAGTGGTCGCCTATCAAATGGGGCAGCAAGGAGGGGAGCCTGCTGCCGAATCAACATCAGTTGCGACGACGGCATCGTCTGTTGCTTCCGATAGTGCCAAGACCGGGGTTGCTGGCAATGCCGGTCATGCATTGACTCAGAATGCCCGTTTCAGTCATTTTCGGGTAGGCAACCGTAATGTGAAGAGTCTGTATGCGGATGGCAAGTATATCTGGGTCGGAACCTCGGGCGGTGTGATCCGTTATGACACCGAAACGGACGACTACCAGTTGTATAACAACCAAAACTCTGGCTTGCTGTCGAACGGCATCTTTCATGTGAGCAAGCTTGGTGCTCGTATGGCGGTCGGAACCTATGGTGGTGGTCTGTCGTTGTACGATCCGTATTCGGATCAGTGGGAGGTGGTGAATATCCCGCAAGGTCTGGCAGATCAATTTGTTTACGATGTGGTGCAGGATAGTGAAGGCCATGTCTGGATCGCCACATGGTCCGGCGCAAATCGTGTGCGTGGCGGCAACTTTGCCAATCCTGATGCGTGGGATACCTATACGGTAGAGAACACCGAAGGCGGCCTGCCCAATCCCTGGGTGTATAGCCTGGCTCCTGGAGTCAATGGTGAGATGTGGATGGCGACCGAAGGCGGCTTGGCACGTTTCAAAGATGGCAACTGGACGAACTGGCAGCATACCGATGGTCTGGGTGCGCCTTATGAAGTGGTGAAAGAGGCGATTCAGTTCAAAAATGACCCGGCGCGTGCCTCGGTGCATCACTCTCGTCAAAAAGAAGAGCAGGGCCTGACTGATGTCAAAGATGCCTATAATCCGAATTATGTGATCTCATTGGCGGTACAGAAAGACGGTACAGTTTGGAGTGGCACTTGGGGGGCAGGTTTGGCAAAGTTCGACGGTGAGCGTTGGACCAACTACACCACCTTTGAAGGTTTGCCAGGTAATCACATCTTTATGTTGTACGTGGATACCTCTGATCAACTGTGGGTAGGAACGAACAAAGGGTTGGCGAAACTGAAACAGGATGGCAGTTTCGATATCAAGACAACTGCTGATGGTTTGTATGCGGAAAATGTGTTTTCGATGGCCAATGCGGCCAATGGCGATCTGTGGATAGGGAGTTTCGGCGGAGTTGCACATATAGAGTCGGCCTGGCGTTAAGTTGGGACTGACAATCAATGGGGCTTGATATGGCGAATAACGTCGCTCGGTGGTGGCGCCAGTGATCAAAAGTTTAAGTACCCGTATCGCCTTGATGCTGGCGGCGCTGCTGTTTTGTTTGATGCTGGCGTCAGGCCTGTTGATCGAACGCCAATTGACCAAGGCCATCCAAAATGAAGAGGTCGATCAGGCCCGTTTGCATGCGCAAACGTTGCTGGCGAGCTTGCAGACCCTGATGCTCAACGGTCAGGGGACATTGGCGCGTGAGTGGCTGGACAATATGCACGGCACTGCCGGCATCATTGATATTGAGGTCCTGCGCCGTGATGGTAAAGAGGCCTTTACTGATCTTGAAACCGTACATGAAGTGAACGGTTATCTGGAGGCGGTGGTCTTTGAACGCGAGCCGACGCCTGCCGATCATATGCCTTTCCCATCACACAGTGCCTTTGATCAAGCCTTGGGCGGGGAGGTCTCGGTCGATCTTCGTTATCCCGAAGAGATCACCGTCTTGCAGCCCATTCACTCGGATGCCGAATGTCTGGCATGTCATGGTTATGATCCCAATCCCTTGCGTGGTGTATTGAAGCTCAGTCTGTCGCGCGAGCAGGGCGTGGAGCGTATCGCCGAGATGCGGCTGAATCTGTGGATGATGGCCGCGATCATCGTATTGGTTGTGACACTGCTGGTTTTTAGTGTGATGCGAGCCATTGTCTTGGCGCCGATTGCGCGCCTGCAGGATGGTATTGCCCGCCTGCGCGAAGGTGAGCGTGATGTGAAGTTGCCAGTGAAGTCGGAAGACGAACTCGGTCGTCTGGCGCGTGATTTCAACAGCATGGAAGAGGCCTTGTGTGCTCACGAGACACGAATTCGTGCGGTGACGGACAATGTATTTGACGGCATCATCACTACCGACGAGCGCGGTGTGATTGAGACCGTGAATCACGCCACTGAACAGATGTTTGGATATCATGCGGGTGACCTGATCGGGCGCAATGTATCGATGCTGATGCCGGCCGGCTATCAAAAAGATCACGATCGTTATATCCAGCGTTACATCGCCAGCAACCGTGGCCGTAATATGAACGCTCGCAACGAGCTGGTTGGTACCCGCAAGGATGGGACGACCTTTCCCATGGAGCTGGGCTTGAGTGAGATGTACATCGGAGGCCAGCGCTTTTTCGTTGGAGTGGTGCGCGATATCACCGAAAGCAAAGAACAGACGGCGGCGCTGGAATATCAGGCCTTGCATGATGCCTTGACCGAGTTGCCCAATCGCGCCTTGCTGTCTGACCGTATCCAGCAGAGTATATTAATGGCGCAGCGTACCCAGCAACCATTGGCACTGTTGGTGATGGACCTGAACCGCTTTAAAGATATCAACGATACGCTGGGTCATAAATATGGCGATATCCTGCTGCAGCAGGTCAGTGTGCGTATGCGCGCGGTGTTGCGTGAGTCGGATACGATTGCCCGTCTCGGTGGCGACGAATTTGCAGTGTTGTTGCCACGCGCAGACTTGGATCACGCCAAGGCCATCTCGGCCAAATTGTTGAAGGCCGTTGAAGAGCCGGTGACGGTGGACGATCAGGTATTGCACGTGGGGGCCAGCGTCGGCATTACGCTCTATCCTCAGCATGGTGAGGATGAGTCAACATTATTGCAGCGTGCCGATGTTGCGATGTATGTGGCCAAGCGCCATCAGAGTGGCTTTGCCGTGTATGACCCGCGCAAGGACCAACATAGCCTGCGTAACCTGACTCTGCTGGGTGAGCTGCGCGGCGCGATTGATCGTCAGCAACTGCGTCTCGATTTTCAGCCCAAGGTGCTGATGGCCAGCGGCAAGATGGTATCGATTGAGGCCCTGGTGCGCTGGGATCATCCCAAACACGGATTGATGCGACCGGATGAGTTTGTGCCGCTGGCCGAACAGACCGGCATGATCGGGCCATTGTCGCTGTGGGTGATTCGTCAGAGTTTGCGTGAGTATGAGGCACTGGCGCGAGAAGGCATCGAGATGGCGGTAGCGATCAACCTGTCGGTGCGCAACCTGCAAGACAAATTGTTCCCGGTGAAGGTGGCAGAGTTGTTTGCGCAGTCAAGCGTGGAGCCGAGCAGGGTGCGTTTTGAGATCACAGAGACGGCCATCATGGCCGATCCTGCGCGGGCACTGGCGGTGTTGAATGAATTGCACGCGATGGGGATTCGCCTGTCGATCGATGACTTTGGTACCGGTTATTCGTCATTGGCGCATCTGAAACAGATGCCGGTGGATGAACTCAAGATCGACAAAAACTTTGTGTTGGGCATGGAAGAGGATGAGAACGATGCCGTCATTGTGCGTTCGATCATTGATCTGGCCCATAACATCGGTATTGAAGTCGTGGCCGAAGGTGTTGAGACCGAACAGTGTTACCAACGGTTGCGTGACCTGGGTTGCGATATTGCACAAGGCAATCTGATCAGCCAGCCGCTATCGGTCGAGGCATTGCTGGCGTGGTATCACCACAGCAACTGGCGTTAGCTTAGCGAGTACTGTTATTCGACGACCGCCAGTGGGCGGTAGACGTCGACCTTGCGAAAGAACTGGTCGACCAGATAGACCTTGCCGTTTTCGTCCACATCAATCCCCGCCGGCAGCATGTAGTTGCCTGGCGCACTGGTCTGGCCGCGTCTGCCCATCACCATCAGCAATTGGCCTTCGCTATCGAAGATCTGCACATTGCCGAATGCCGTGTCGACGACATACACCTTGCCTTGCGCATCAATGGCAATGCCCTTGGGGCTGAAGAACTGGCCGGGGAAGCGGCCGATACTGCCGAAGCTTCTCAGATAATTGCCATCGGCATCGAAGACCTTGACGCGGAAATTACCCTTGTCGACCACATAGACGCGGCCGTCAGGCGCAGTTGCTACCTGTAGTGGAAGATTGAAGTCACCCTCTTTGTTGCCACGGCCGCCGATGGTGTGCAGCAACTCGCCGCTCTGGGCGTCGAGGATGTACATGTGGTGATCCTGGTTGTCGACGCCACCGGTATCGATGACGTAGATGCGCGACCCGTCAGGCGATACTGCGACACCGGACGGGCGTTTGAATATCTCTTGGCTGCCGAGGTGACGCTGGAAGACGCCCTCTAGATCGAAGACCGAGATGCGTCGTGCGCTGACATCGGCAATATAGAGTTCGCCCTGGAGTGACATGTCGATGGCGATGGGCTTTTGTAGTTCGCCGGGTTTGTCGCGGCCGAATTCGAGATAACGGTTGCCCGTGATGTCGAACAGGATAGCAATGCGTTGTGCGGTATCTGTGACGTAGACGCGGCCTTCGTGCGCCACCACGCCAAAGGGTTTGACCAGGCCTTTGATGTCGGTCGATACGCCTGTGGCAAAGCGACGTAGCCGGTCCATGCGTGTCTCTTCGGTGACATTGGTGTTGTAGCGCAGGGTCGATTCGAAGATGAAGCGCGGTGGGTCCGGCGGTTCTGGAAAGACGGGCGGTTTAAACTCGGGTTGCGGCGGCGGTGTGCTGGCGCAGGCCGACAATAACAAGGCGACCCCCGTCAACAGCAAGGCGCGTCGTGTTATTTGATGTGGCATGTCTCGCACAGGCGCTCGGCGCCGGTCCGAAGGAGCAGATTGACGTCCGGGTTATGCACGTTGTGGCAGGTGGCGCATTCAACACGGTTGTCGTACAGCTTAACGCCGTTCTCAAAGCCGTCGGCATTGTCCGGTGGCCAGTAGTCGGGGTCTCTGGCGGTCAGGCCGGCATATGTCATTGATATCGGATGGTCGTTTTGCAGATCGCTGCCGATGTGTTTGATCTCGATGCTATGGGCGGCATAGCCGTTGTGACACTTGCCGCAGTTCATCAGGTCGTTGCCGCCATTGAGGCGTACGTGCAGTGAGGCATCGGCGGCGCTGTCCCAGCCGTCTGGTTGGAAGACGGTCATGTCAACGCTCATGGTGCCGTCGTGACAGGAAAGGCACAACAGGCTGATCGGGCTGGGGGTGCGGACCTTGTTGTCCAGCGTGCGGCTGTCATAGAGTTCGTAGGCGCCGGTGGCTGGTTGATAGCGGTTCCAGCCGGGGATGCCGCCGAACTCTTCGGTGTCCGCACCTTCTTTTTCCGGTGGCAGATGGCAGTAAACACAGGGTGAGCCGTAGTCGGCAAAGGCGACGCGAGACATGGCGACGACGCCGGCCTTTTCGTTGAGGCCGGTAAAATCGTGCTTGGAGCCCAAAATGGTCCCTGCCTGAGCCAGACCACATGCGGCTACCAACAGCATGCCAACGAGGGCAGTGCTGATGTGTACGCTGTTGACGGTTAAACGGCTCTTGGCAGTCATCTGTTTTGGGTGTGCGGTGGATTGGTATTCACCGCGAACTCTATTGATTGATTAAAAACTCGCACAGGATACTAGGCCTTCGTCAACTAGCGCAAACGGTTATTTTGGGCGAGAATAAGCCCCTTTTCAGGCGCGTGTGGGTTGCCAGCGGTGGTCGTTGGTGCGAGCGGGCGAATCGATAGGCGGTTGATGTTGCATTCCTTGATGAAACGCGGTGTAAAACTGGGGGCTCTGGCGGGGTTGGCGCTGGCGATGATCACGCCTGTGCAGGCGGCGGTGACGACGGTTGAAGCCGAGACCCTGTACCGCGAGCATTGCGCGGTGTGTCATGGTGACAAGGGTGATGGACAGACTCGGGCGCGTTATGGTCTAAACCCGCAGCCGCGTGACTTTACCGATCCTTCTGCTGGCGCTGAGCTGACGCGTTCACGGATGATGGCCTCGGTGACCCATGGCCGCAAGAACACCGCAATGGTGGCATGGAAGGATCGCTTGACCGCGGCCGAGATCGAGGCCCTGGTCGATTATATCCGCGATCACTTTATGATCTTGGCGCCAGATCCTGAGTTGCTAAAGGCGCGCTCGCCGAAGCTGGAGCGCGGTCGTCTGATCTATGAAGATCAGTGTCGCGTCTGTCATGGTGACAAGGGCAATGGGTCGACCTGGACCCGCAGTGTGCTCGATCCATCACCGCGCAACTTTACGTCGCCACAATCCCGCCGTCTGTTGACGCGTTCACGCATGATCGCCTCGGTCACGCATGGCCGCAAGAATACGGCGATGATGGCCTTTGGTCAGCGCCTGACGCAATCTGATGTTGAACTGGTGGTGGATTACATCCGCGAGACCTTTATGAAGGGCCCCGTGGTAGAGGATGCAGGACTGGATGCGCTGGGTGAGGCGCTGAGCGGTAATCAGCAGCAAGGTCACGGTGCTGGCGGTCATGGGGCGGCGGGGGGGGAAGGGGGGGGGGCCCCCCCCCGGCGCCCGCCGGGGGGGGGGGGGGNNGTGGTTTTGCAGGCCATCGCATGCCGGGATTGCCGGGGGTGGTGCCTACGCCTGAACCGGTGGATATGGCTGCGCCATTTCCTGCGGACCTCGTGGGTGACTTCGAGCGCGGCCGCGATTTTTACATGAAGAACTGCGTCTTCTGTCATGGTGTGCGTGGCGATGGTCTCGGTCCTCGCTCGTCATTCATTACGCCCAAACCACGTAATTTCATGCATCCGGATTCACGCGCCACGCTCAATCGTCCGGCATTGTTCAAGGCGATCATCATCGGTAAACCAGGTACGGTGATGCCTGCATGGGGTAAGGTGTTGGGACCGCAGCAGATCGCCGATGTGGCCGAGTTTGTGTTCCAGGACTTTATCCAGCCGGAGCCAGCCTTGATCGATGACACGGTTGCTGGCGACGATAAAAAAAAAGCGCCTTAACGACTGAAACCGATATCGCCTCGGTGGAGGCGATCCCATCCACGGTCGAGATCGCGGCCGGCAGCCGGGCACAGACACGCTTTGAACGTGGCCGCGATATCTACAACTATCGTTGTTACTTCTGTCATGGTTATGCCGGTGATGCCAAGACGCTGGCGAAGACCTATCTCGATCCACCACCGCGTGACTTTACTTCGACGCCGCTGAGTCAGTTGCCGCGTGAGCGCATGCTCAAGTCGGTGACCGATGGACGCATGAATACCGGCATGGCCGGTTTTGGCGAGATCCTGTCGGCGGAGGAGATCGAGCTGGTTGTCGATTTTGTACGCGAGGCGTTTATGGGTGAACACAAACTCAATACACGCTATCACACCGTGGGTAACGGCTGGCCCAACCACGAACGGTTTGCGACGGCCTTCCCGTTTGCCACTGGCGAGATTGCGCTCGATACGCCGGTGGAGCAGTTGACGCCGCAGCAGGTCAATGGCCGTATCCTGTTTATGAACAGTTGCATTACCTGTCATGATCGCGCTCAGGTCAATGATGAAGGGGATGCCTGGACGCCGCGTCCTGTGTCGTTCCCGCGTGCGGGTTACGATCACCGTCAGCCGGATGCGATCAGCGGTGCGACGCCATATTCGCAGCATGACGTGGTGCCGATGTTTGATAATTTGACCGCGCTGGAACGCAAGGGCGAGGGCTTGTTTCAGCAAAACTGCGCCTTTTGTCATGCGGCCAATGGCACGGGCAAGAATTGGATTGGCAGTTTTATGGAGCCGCCTGCGCGTGATTTGACCCAGTTGCATGGCATGACCTCGGCGCGTTTGGGGGATGTTATCCGCAATGGGCTGGTCAATACATCGATGCCGGCGTGGCGCGGTGTCTTCAACGATGCACAGATAGAAGCGGTGGCAGCCTACGTCATGCGCGCCTTTATTCCGCAGGAAGCGCAGGCAAAGCAGCGGTAGGCTTGTTACCATAGACGGACGTTTTTTTGGGTATGTTTTTTAGGAATCGAAACACATGATCAAAGTCGGCATTGTGGGTGGCACCGGGTACACCGGCGTCGAGTTGTTACGGATACTGGCCAATCATCCTCAGGTTGAGTTGCGCGTGATCACATCGCGCTCGGATGAAGGCACGCCGGTGGCGGACATGTTCCCCAATCTGCGTGGTTTTGTGGATTTGAAATTTACCGTGCCGGACATCGAGCGCCTGGCCGAGTGTGATGTGGTGTTTTATGCCACGCCACATGGGGTGGCCATCGATGGCGCGGGGCCGTTGCTGGATGCCGGCGTGCGCGTGATCGATCTCGGCGCAGACTTTCGGATCAAAGACGTGGCCGAATGGGAAAAATGGTACGAGATGAGTCACAACCGTGCCGACTTGGTCGCGCAGGCAGTGTATGGTCTGCCCGAGGTCAATCGCGCTGCGATCAAGGACGCGCGCCTGGTCGCGTGCCCTGGATGTTATCCAACGGCCGTTCAGCTGGGTTTCATGCCCTTGATTGAAAATGACCTGGTGGATCGCACGCGTCTGATTGCCGATGCCAAGTCAGGTGTCAGTGGTGCCGGGCGTAAGGCGAGTGTTGGCACCTTGTTGGCAGAGTGCAGCGAGAGCATGAAGGCCTATGCCGTGCCTGGGCATCGTCATCTGCCGGAGATCAAACAAGGCCTGGCGGCGATGGCCGGTGAGTCGGTTGGGTTGACCTTTGTGCCGCATCTGACACCGATGATCCGCGGCATTCACGCAACCTTATACGCGGAGCTGAAGGCGGACGTGGCCGATCTGCAGGCACTTTATGAACAACGTTATGCCAATGAGTGTTTTGTCGACGTGATGCCGGCGGGTTCGCATCCGGAGACGCGTAGCGTGAAGGGGGCCAATCATTGCCGGATCGCGGTGCATCGTCCACAGGGCGGCAATACCGTCGTTGTGTTGTCGGTGATCGATAATCTGGTCAAAGGGGCGTCAGGGCAGGCGGTGCAGAATATGAATATTATGTTTGGATTAGAGGAGCGCATGGGACTGAACCTGGTTGGTTTGTTGCCCTGATCTCACATGCATATGAAGACCAGTCGTTTAGTCGTCAAAGATCATCATCCCGTTAAGCGCATATTGATATTGTCTGTTGTGTCGTTGAGCCTGGCCCTGGGTGGTTGGGGACTGTTTGAGTTGGGTCTGTATCAGGGTGGGGCTAAGCGTTTAGAGGCTGCACAAGAGCGAGTTGTGTTGCAACAGCGTATCGACGAGCTGACGTTACTGTCACAGCAGCAGCGTGAGCAGGTAACGATGGCTCAACGGGGTAATGAGATCGACCAGGCTGCGTATAAAGAAGTGCGTGATAATTTAAAACAGTTGCAGGAAGAGATTCTTGAGCTGCGCCAGGAAGTGGAGTTTTATCGTGGTATTGTTTCGCCAGCAGAACGCCAGGTTGGTTTGACCATCCAAAACTTTAAACTTTTACCCGCTGGCGAGGATCACTTATATCACTTTGAGTTGGTGCTGACTCAGGTGTTGAAGAACGATCGAACAACGTCTGGCTCGATCACTTTCATTGTGAGGGGTGTTCAGGCTGGAGAGCCTAAGGAATTGCGTTTCAAGGATATATCTCCCAATAGTAGCGTTAAGAACGACTTTCGTGTTCGTTACTTTCAAAAGATTGAAGGGGATATCCGTTTGCCGGCAGACTTTGCTCCAAGATCGGTGGTGATAGAGATACAACCAGTCAAGCGCAAGACGATTAGCAAGACCTTTGATTGGCTGGTCAGTGGCGGTTGATGACGACAGGCGTTTATCGTTGTACTGAACAGCGACGATCTTATTCTAGGGGGTATGCTTTTCGTCTGGTGTTTTAGGCGGGGCCTTCATAGATAATTCGCCAGGCGCCGTCGCTCTCCCGTTTCCAGTACTGTTGTTTTTTGCCAGAGCTGCTGTAGTTGTTGCTTTTATAGTTTTGCGTAAATGTAACCAAGCGTAAATCATCAGTGCCGGGGTAGTGGAATATGTTGATGTTGCTCAGTTCCACGTCTATGAAGGACTTAGCCTTGTTTACACGTTTCTTGTGAGCGCCCCAGCGTTGTATGTCCATGCCTTCGGCATTGAACTCATGTGAGTAATTGTTTAAATACGCGTCAGAATTTAGGCTTTGCCAGTCAGCCTGCCATTGGCTGAGCACCTGCTGGAATTGATCCTGCTCATTGAGGATGTCAGTGGGCGAAACCCAGGTGATATCTTGAGCAATAATGACTGGGGTCAGGCCTGGTTTTAATAATGACTTGATGTTTTCCAGGTCGCTATTGCTCAGCGTGACACAACCATCACTCGCGCGTGGCTGGCGGCTAAATGTGTCGCTAGGGGTGCCGTGTAGCCAAATGCCGTAGCCAGTTTTGCCTTGGCGCTTGTCAATAATATTGGGGTAGTCCAGCGGAAATGCGCCAGCGCCGTACATGTCGGGTAGTGTCTCAGGCGACTTGAAGCTCGTAATAAAGTAAACGCCGATCGGGGTGCGTTTGTCGCCCTCGATTTGTTTAATGGCTCCGTTCTTGCCTATCGAAACATAATAATCGCTGAGCAAGGTGGGCTTGCCATTGATGTGGCGATACAGGTACAGGCGAGGTTTGTTAAGGTCAACAACAATGACGTGCTCAATGTCCTGGTTGATCTGTAATAGATTCGACGGAACCAGATCTCCAGGGGGGGATAGATGGCGCTGCCAGCGTGATTGGGCCTCTTGGCGTAGCCCCAGTAGTTCGTTGTTGGCAGCCCCCTGATGACTGCCGATGTCGCTGATGGGGCCAGCCTTGGCGAGCAGTATATCGCCGTATATCAGTTGAGCGAGTTTGAACGTTGGGTTGTCTTGAACCAGCGTCTCTATCGTTTTTAATGCGCCATCAAGCTGTTGCTGCTGCACTTCTTGCAGAGACTGGATGAGTAAATTTTCGTAAGGCGTTGTGGGTAAGTATTCCTCGCTCCAGCTATTAGTGCTGAACAGGCTGAATACAAGCCCAATCGCTAGGGCTGACTTGGCTTTCTTGATGTGGTGTTGATTAGTGCTCATTTAATTTCATTTTCTTGAATAATTAGCCAGCGATCTTGTTCCCACTTCAGTAGCAATTGTTTGTTTGTGTTGTCTTTGAATGTATTGGATGCGTAATGTTGTTTGAAGCTAACGCTAACCAGGTAGTCATCAAGCTGTAGTTTCTTGAGCTGTGATGTGGTGACCTCAATGAATCGTGGTTTGGTCAAGCGGGCTCGCCGGATGTTTTGCCACTCGTTGAGGGACAGTCGATCTGGCACCATGAAGTCGGCGCTGTATTTGCTCAGGTACAGCGTTACATCCTGAGCGGACCAAGCCTGGGCCCAAGCTTCAATAGCATCGTCCACTAAACTTAAATCGGCGGCGGGCGCTAATTTTGGAGTTTCTTGAGGGGCCTGGATGATCGGTTGGTTATCAGCCTCAACCGGTTCGGCAGCGGCCGCGATGAGGTGTTTTTCGTGAGCCTGTGGCAGTTCTTCTATTAAAAGCAGAGGAGATTCCATGCGCGGTGTAGAGGCGGTGCTGGAATTCAAGGCCCTGTTGTAGGCGATGCTTGCGAGTTGTCGATAGATGGCCTTTAAATTTTCTTGGGCTGTTGCGTAACTGGTGTGCGTGGCAATCGCTTGTTGCAGTGCATCTTGGGCTGCTTGGTATTGTTTTTGTTGCGCATACAGGACTGCGAGATTGTTGTGCGCCTCGGGGAGCATTGGGCTGTGTTCGATCAGGGCCTTGAATTGCGCAATCGCAGCATCAGTTTGGTTTAGCTTTGTTAATATGACGCCTTTGCGGAACAGCAAATCGGGGGCGTCAGGGGTCGTTTGTAGTTGTTTTGTCACTTCTGCCAGTGCCTGAGTGAGCTCGATATCGGTGCCTGGATTTTGGGCATAAGCCGAGGAGATCGCGCTAATGGGGCTGGTGACGATCAACAGGAGTGCTGAAATTAAATGTGGCCTCATCGTTTGTGCAGTTTCGTTGTCCTCTTAGGGGAGAGGATTCTAGCGTTTATGCTTTTAAAACACCAAGTTTCGTGGATTTAAATCGTCGAAAGATACCTTTTATAAGGTGTGGCCCCCCAGTTTTTTCGCAACCTGCTGTTTATTCCATAGTATACCTACGGTAAATGACAGGGCTGACAGTGCCAGAATGACAATAATAATAAGGATTATCCACTGGTTGTTGTTTTGCGGGCCCAGGCTGGCGACTTGTTGATGTAGGTTGTAGATATCCTTTTTTAAGATTTCGTTCCGTTGTTCCAATGCCAGTTTTGCTGTTTTGTTTTGTTCGAGCTGCCCCTTCAAGTCCTCTATCACTGATAGGGCGGCATGGTGGTCGGCAGTGATTTGGTTGAGGGCAATTTTTGCAGGGGGGGTTTTACTTAGATATCGGGTGCGAATCCAGCCTTCGACACCGTCTTCAGTCCGGATTCGAGCATATTTATCATTTTGTTCCAAGACTTCCAGTGTTGTGCCGGTGGTGATTACTTCTATGGGAGGCGTTTGATGGCCAGGTTCCGCACGTACCCCTACTTGTAGTGCGTCATCAATGTATGCTTTTTCAGCATATACCGAGTACGTGCTTAGTGTGCATGCCGCTAACACTATAAGTTTGAGCCATCTTTTCATTGTTTTGCTTTTGTCGTGTTCCAGTCCATTTGGTAGAGATCGACTCATTGTGGCAGGGTGGCTGACCAAACTGACAGCGTTCATTCTGAGCCATTCACTCAATTTCTCGCTAACAGTTATCGGCTGCATAAAAAAAAATTCAAGTATATGATTGACTTGCTTTAAGGTGATGCGTTGTGTTGTAGATAAGTTAATCTGGTACGATGCTGGGCCGATAGCTTTGGAATAGGTTTCAAATTCAGGGAGTGTCTGTGTCATATGTTTGGAAATAATAAAAAGCGTAAACCTGCCAAAATCGATTCGTTAATCGGACAGAATACAGAGTTACATGGCGACGTTCTATTCAGTGGTGGATTTCATGTGGATGGCAAGGTGAAAGGGAATGTCCGCTCTGTCGATGCGGCGTCCCTGCTGACGCTGAGTGACCAAGGAAAGATCGAGGGCGAGGTGCGCGTGCCGAATATCATCCTCAATGGCACAGTCATTGGCGATGTACACGCGAGTGAGCGTGTAGAGCTTGCGCCTAATGCCCGTGTGACGGGTAATGTTTATTATCATCTGATCGAGATGGCGATGGGGGCTGAGGTAAATGGCAGCCTGGTTCATCAGGTTGGGGGAGATGAGGGGGCGAAGGTGCGCTCAATCGATTCCGCAGTCTCCAATGTGGCAGCCGGGAGTGATGGAAATAGCTGAGTAAATTTATCGACATTGATGCGCGCGGGGGAAAATCCGCGCTATAATTGGCCTATCGATCCGTAATTCAGGAAGGTTGTTATGTCTTCAGCTGCAACAGAAATTGATGATTCTCCATTGGTCTTTTCCGATAACGCCGCAAACAAGGTGAAGGAACTGATCGCCGAAGAGGGGAATGATGCGCTCAAGCTGCGTATTTATGTCACCGGCGGTGGTTGTTCCGGCTTTCAATATGGCTTTACCTTTGATGAGCAGGTCAATGATGGAGATACTGAGGTTAAGAAGAATGGTGTCAGTCTGTTGATTGATCCGATGAGCTTCCAGTATTTGAGTGGTGCGGAGATCGATTACAAGGAAGGGCTGGAAGGTTCGCACTTTGTGATTCGCAATCCGAATGCAAGCACGACTTGCGGTTGTGGTTCATCGTTCTCCGTATAAACCCGGTTAACCGATCATCATTAAAACGCCGAGCTCCTGTTGGGGCTCGGCGTTTTTTTGTGCCTTAGGCCGGGTAGATTGCGCCGAGGATGACCGGGTGGTGGGCGCCAGTCACGGAAGGCAAGTTGCCGGATTGATGATTGAGGGTGCGCATGGCCAGCCAGGCGAAGGCGCTGGCTTCAATCCAGTCCGGGTCAATTCCAAGGCTGTTAGTGGTGGCGACAGGCGTGTGCGGGCAATGGTGTTGCAGGCATTCAAGTAAGAATGCGTTGTGCGCGCCGCCGCCGCAGACGTAGATTTCATCGCAATCACGGGCGTAATGGGTGATGGCTTGGGCAATGCTGGCAGCGGTGAGGTGGTGCAGGGTGCTTTGCACATCCTGGGGGCTGACGGCAGAGCCTAGTTGAATCAGGTTTTGTTTGAGCCAAGCGAGGTTGAAATAATCACGGCCGCTACTTTTCGGAGGAGGGCGATGAAAATAGCTGTCGTCTAGTAATGCCTCGAGCAGTGTCTGATTGAGTTTGCCGCTGCGACCCCATTCACCATTGATGTCGACATTGGTTTGGCGGTGTAGCTCTATCCATGTATCCAGCAGGCCATTGCCGGGGCCGGTGTCAAAGCCAAGGCCGGTGGCGCCATTGCAGGGGAGGTGGCTGATGTTAGCGATGCCGCCGATGTTGACAATGACGCGGCTCTTCTCTTGGCTATAAAAGACGGCGGCATGAAAGGCTGGTACGAGTGGCGCCCCTTGCCCGCCTGCAGCGACGTCACGGCGTCGTAGATCGGCGATTGTGGTGATGCCACAGCGTTCGGCGATAATATTGGGGTCGCCAATCTGCATCGTGAACGGTCGAGGCCCATTCGGTGCGTGATAGATTGTCTGGCCATGGCTGCCGATGGCGACGATTTGCTCGCGGGTGGCGCCGGCTTGGTCGATCAATGCTTCGGTGGCATCGGCAAATAGATGGCCAAGCTGGTGGTCGAGTTCGCCGAGGTCGTTCAGTGTAATTCGTGGCGTTGAATTCAGATCAAGTAGTTGTCTGCGTAGTTCGCCAGGGATGGCGTGGCCGTGCGTGGCGACCAGGGTGGTTTGACTGGGTTGTTGGAAGTCGACCAGCACAGCGTCGATGCTATCGACGCTGGTGCCAGACATGAGGCCTATATAGTAGGCCATGTAGTTATTGGGTGTCAGCCAACGCGAGCGAAGTGCGTTTCATGGTGTCGATTTGTGCAAGCAGTTGTTTTGAATGCTGTTTGAAGTCGTCCATGTATTGCTTTGGTAGAGGTTCCGCATTCGGCAGCTTAACGGTCAGCGGATTGCGATGTACGCCATTGACCTGGAGCTCGTAATGTAGATGTGGGCCGGTGGCAAGGCCGGAGCTGCCGACGAAGCCGATGGTTTGACCTTGTTTGACTCGGCTGCCGACCTTCAGTCCGCTCTTGTAGCTAGACATGTGTGCGTACAGCGTGCTGTATGTGTTGCCGTGCTGGATGACGATGGTCTTGCCGTAGCCGCCCTTGTCTCCCCGATGAACGATCTTGCCGTCACCGGTGGCCTTGATCGGGGTGCCAGTGGGGGCAGCGTAATCTACACCTTTGTGGGCGCGAATCCGGTTGAGGACTGGGTGTTTGCGACGCAGGTCGAAACGAGAGCTAATGCGCGAAAAAGCAACAGGCGTGCGTAAAAAGGCCTTACGCATACTGTCACCTTCAGGGGTGTAATAATCAGTCCGGTTATCAGGTGAAGTGTAGCGAATGGCTTTATAGGTTTCGCCTTGGTTAATAAACTCGGCAGCAACGATGTTGCCGTCACGTACTTTTTCACCATGTAGATAAACTTCTTCGTAAATGGCGGTAAAGCTGTCGCCCTGGCGGATGTCGAGTGCGAAATCAATGTCCCATCCAAAAATATTAGAGAGCTCCATCGTTACCGCATCAGACATGCCAACTGATTGTGCGCTTAAAAACAGAGAGTCGTTAATGGTGGCTGTGGCGTGAGTGATGCGAGTTTCGAGAGGGATTTCAATCAGCTCTGAGCGAAGCTCTCCTGTTTCGCTGCGAACGATGTGCAGGCTCTTGTTGATTTCGTAGTCGTAAACCAGTTCTGCGAGTTGATCTTCATCGACGCGAAGCTTGATTGTTTCGCCTGGGAAAATCTTCTTCAAATAATCGGCGCTGGTTTTGTCGCTGGTAACGCGGTGCAGTTCTTGGGCGCTGAGGCCGCTACGGCTGAAAATGCGCGATAGGCTATCGCCCTGCATGACAGTGGCTTCGTGCCATACGCCAGGTGGTTCCGGTTTCGGTTCCGGAGCGATGGCTGCAACCGTTTCTGTGGTTGCGGGCGCAATGGCGGTAGGTGCCTGGGCCGCGACCTCGGGTAAAGGCAGCTCAGCATTAATCTCTGGAGCGCGAGTGGCCTCAGCATTATGTGGCAAAACCCCCATGACAGTGCCCAAAACGCTGACGCCGCCGAGGATTAGTAGCCAATGTAGATGTTTTTTAACAGCCATACTTGCCTTTGTCGGCAGGTTAGGGGTGTTATTGTAGTTTTTTTTGCGATTAGATCCGATGTCAAGCACAGTGAATCTCCCTGAAGTATTAGTAGCTTAGCGTTGTGGCGAGTTAGGGTCAATGTGTGTTTATGGCAAATAATCATGAAAACGCGAGGCAAATCACATTTATAATATGTCTTCATGTGTGATGCCCGTCTCGAATTTGACTGGGTGAATGTGCTTCAACGAGGAATGTCATGGTATCTATTAATGAGCAGCTGGAACTCATCAAGCGCGGTGCTGATGAATTATTGCCGGAAGATGGGTTGGTTGAGCGCCTGAAAGAAGGGCGTCCGCTTCGAGTGAAGGCGGGCTTTGATCCGACTGCGCCGGATCTGCACTTGGGCCATACGGTGCTGATTAACAAATTACGCCAGTTTCAGGACCTTGGTCACGAGGTGATGTTCTTAATAGGTGACTTTACCGGCATGATCGGGGATCCAACCGGCAAAAATGTGACTCGTAAGCCATTGACGCGCGATGAAGTTATCGAGAATGCGCGTACGTATGAACAGCAAATCTTCAAGATACTGGATCCAGAGAAGACACTGGTGATGTTCAACTCCAGCTGGATGGGGGGGATGAATGCGGCCGATCTGATTCAATTGGCAGCCAAGCATACTGTCGCGCGCATGCTGGAGCGGGATGACTTCAGCAAGCGTTACGGCGGCGGTCAGCCTATCGCCATCCATGAGTTTCTCTACCCGCTGGTCCAGGGTTATGACTCAGTTGCAATGAAGGCAGATGTAGAGTTGGGTGGGACGGACCAGAAGTTCAATCTATTGGTCGGGCGCCAGTTGCAAGAGGCGTACGGTCAAAAACCGCAGTGTATTTTAACCATGCCTATATTAGAGGGTTTGGATGGCGTGCAGAAGATGTCCAAGTCGCTCAACAACTATATTGCGATCGCGGATGCGCCAGATGAGATGTTTGGGAAGCTAATGTCGATCTCGGATGATTTGATGTGGCGTTATTTTGAACTCCTAAGCTTCCGACCAATGATAGAGGTTCGGCGGCTAAAGGATGGTGTGGCGCAAGGCAAGAATCCGCGTGATGTGAAGTTCGAGTTGGCAGCGGAAATCATTGCGCGTTTCCATGATGCGGGTGCAGCGCGCCAGGCGCAGGAGAATTTCATCGCCAGATTCCAAAAGGGGGCAATGCCGGATGATATGCCGGAGGTGGAATTGGTCTCGGTTGACGGTGTGATTGCCATTGCGAATCTATTGAAAGATGCTGGTCTGACGGATAGCACCTCGGAGGCGTTACGCATGATCAAGCAAGGGGCGGTCAAAATCGATGGTGAAAAGATAGAGGATCGCGCTCTGGAGCTGGCAATAGGTAGTGAGCATGTGTATCAGGTCGGCAAACGTAAATTTGCACGCGTAAAAGTAATTTAATAAAAACGTAAAAAAGCGCTTGCGTACCAAAAAACGGCATGTATAATGCGCGCTCCGCAACGGCGAGACCGGGCGGAAAGAGAAAAGCCCTAAACGAAAATGATTGAAATTAGGGCTTGTGCAGCAGAAAAAACACTGTATAATGCACGCCTCTTCCGGAG
>DHYU01000036.1:0-147 GCA_002415485.1 Proteobacteria bacterium UBA5122 | reverse complement strand
TGGCGGACGGGTGAGTAATGCATGAGAATCTGCCTAGTAGTTGGGGACAACCTGGTGAAAACCAGGCTAATACCGAATAATCTCTACGGAGGAAAGGCTTCGGCCGCTATTAGATGAGCTCATGTCTGATTAGCTAGTTGGTAGGGT
>DHYU01000038.1 GCA_002415485.1 Proteobacteria bacterium UBA5122 | reverse complement strand
GAAATGAACACCCGCGTCCAGGTGGAACACCCGGTCAGCGAGATGATCACCGGCTTTGACCTGGTCAAGGAACAGCTGCGCGTCGCCTCCGGTGAAAAACTGTCGCGCACACAGGAACAGATCGTCATTCAGGGCCACGCCATCGAGTGCCGCATCAACGCCGAAAACCCGGACAACTTCATGCCCAGCCCCGGCACCATCAGCAGCTATCACGCCCCCGGCGGCCCCGGCATCCGTGTCGACAGCCACATCTACAGCGGCTACAAAGTGCCACCGTATTACGACTCGATGATCGGCAAGCTGATCGCCTTCGGCAACAGCCGCGAATCGGCGATTGCCCGCATGCGCACCGCGCTCGACGAGATGGTGGTCGAAGGCATCAAGACCAACATCCCACTGCACCGGCGCATGATGCGCGACGAGGCCTTCTGCGAGGGCGGCGTCAGCATCCACTACCTGGAAAAGAAACTGGGGCTGCGCTAACCACGCCAGCACCGCACACCCTGGGGCGCACATTGCGCCCCTCGTTTTTTAAGTAAGAGAGATTTATGCCCTGGCTACAACTTAAATTCGACAGCACCCCCGAACAGGTCGAACCACTGAGCGAGCTGCTGATGGAGTTGGGCGCCGCCGCCGTCACCTTCGAAGATGGCGCCGACCAGCCGCTGTTCGAACCCGATCCCGGCGAGACCAAACTGTGGAACGACACCCGCATCGTCGGCCTGTTTGAGGCCGATGCCGATCTCGACCTCGTCATCCAACAGATGCGGGCGCAGCTCGGCGATGCCTGCCCCGCCAAGTTCGCCACCAACCCGGTCGAAGACAAGGACTGGGAGCGGGCCTGGATGGACAACTTCAAACCCATCCGCTGCGGCAACAACCTGTGGATCTGCCCGAGCTGGCACGAACCGGAAGACCCGAACTCGATCAACGTCAAACTCGACCCCGGCCTCGCCTTCGGCACCGGCACACACCCAACGACACACCTCTGCCTACAGTGGCTGGACCAACATCCGCCCAAGGACCTCGACGTGATCGACTACGGCTGCGGCTCCGGCATCCTCGCCGTTGCCGCCGCGCTGCTCGGCGCCCGTCAGATCGACGCCGTCGACCACGATCCGCAGGCCCTGATCGCCACCCGCGACAATGCCGACAAGAACGACGTCACCGCGCGCATCGAGGCCACACTGCCCAAACAAAAAGCACTGCCACAGTGCGACCTGATGCTGGCCAACATCCTCGCCGGTCCGCTGATCGAGCTCGCCCCCATGTTCGCCGACCTCGTCAAACCCGGCGGCCACATCGTGCTCTCCGGCATCCTGCACACCCAGGCCGCCGACGTCAGCGCCCGTTATCAGGAATGGTTCGACATGGACCCCGCCGCGCAGGAAGATGAGTGGATGCGCTTGAGCGGCAAACGCAAACACGGATAAAGGGGATCGCGCGCCATGACCAAGGAACTATGCAAATGGCTGGAACAACACCTTGGTCATACGCCTTATCTGCCAACCCCCAAAGAACACCCAGCCGAACTTCGCCATCGTTTATTAATCGATCGCTGCTGGCCTGAAGTGGTCATTTTTGGCACAGGAAGCAGCGGGCAAGGCACTTATCAAACGTTGAAACATGCGGGTGTTCAAGTGCGATATTTTCTGGACAACACCCCCCCCAAAGATATTGATGGCATCCCCTGTTATCAACCGCAAGACAAACCTGTCGACGACTTACCCATCATCCTATGTTCGGTATGGCATATGGAAATTTACCAACAACTTGGCGCAATGGGGCTGCTAGAAGAATCCAGAGAAATTTTCCCGCTATCGTTGCCACACTTTCTTACCGGTCACGAATTCGATGACATGATCGGATGGGGCTTTTACCAATGTCTACAGGCGCGCTTATCCGACTTTCAAGCAGCCCATGCGATATTGGACGACCAGCAGTCCAAAGATACCTTCATTAAGATACTGGCCTACCGTTTAGCGGCGCTTTCACCAGCAGAGATTCTGCCTGAGCACCTACCGTGCCCACCACAACGCTACCGACACGAGGCCAAGGCAGCACCTGCGCTCAACCAACATCTGCCTGACTATTTACAAGCCGCGATCAAAGGCTGTTTTACGCACCCCCAGTATTTCTTAGATGGTTTTTTTCAGCCTCGCACCGGTGATATTGTCTTAGACTGCGGCGCCTGGCGAGGGGACAGCAGCTACTGGTATAACAGCCTAGTAGGGGCGCAGGGGCACGTTTACGCCTTCGAACCTGACCCCACCAATTACGCGCTGCTATGCGAGCAGCTCGCCAATTTTGAACATCCAACGGCAGTCACTGCGATAGACCAAGCCATCAGCACTCATGAATGTATCCTTGATTGGTCAGACATCCGCGACATCGGCACTGATTCTCGAATTGCTCCCTCATCCAAGAACAACTGCGTGAAAGTTAATGCCACCTCCATTGATGCCTTTTGTGCAAAAAACAACCTAAAACAAGTCGACATCATCAAAACAGACCTGGAAGGCGCTGATTTCGATGCAATCATTGGCGCACAAGAAACCATTCGCAACCACCATCCTGATCTTGGCATCAGTATCTACCATACACCAAACCATTTAGTGGATATTCCACTATGGATCCATCAGCACTTCCCACAGTATCAAATCCGCATCCACCATAATTTTATTGGATATGTCGAAACCATCTGCATGGCAACCCAACGAAACAAATCACATTAACCCACTTTTTTAGCTGTGGCCTCTCAACTTCGTACGGTCTATCATGAGCTCACATCATAGATAAGGATTCGTCGCTCTCCATGCAAACCACCTGCCCCCATTGCCACACCACGTTTCGCGTCACCGATGAGCAGCTCAGCGCCGCCGCCGGCAAGGTGCGATGTGGGCGCTGCTTTGGGGTCTTCGTCGCCGTCGAACCGCACATCGATCAACCTCCAGTGGAACCCGAGGCCGAACAGATCTTCGTCAGTGAAACGCCGACCGCCGCAAGCACCGAACCGTTTCGCATCGCCTCCGACATCGATGAGATCACCACCGAAACCCCAGCCATCAGCACACGCCTGGACGACGACCTGCTCGACGAGATCAGTCAGCGCGATGCCACGCCGCCGCGCAGGCGTGGCGTGATGCTGCCGCTGGTCGCCAGCCTGCTGCTGTGCACCACACTCTCCGGCCAATACCTGTACTTCAATCGCGACCAGCTGGCGCAAGATCCACAGATGCGCCCCTATCTCGCCGAGGGCTGCCAACATCTGGCACAACTCAGCGGTGAACTGATCCCCTGTCAGCTGGCACCATTACGCGCGCCACAGCACATCGCGCTCACCCAACGTGAGGTGCGTGCCCACCCCGAATATACCCAGACACTGCTCGTCAGTGCCCGCTTCAATAACCAGGCAGACTTCGCACAGGCCTACCCGCTGCTGGAGCTAACCTTCCAAGACGTCAATGGCGTCACCGTCTTCGCCCGCCGTTTCAAGGCCGAGGAATACCTCGCCAACGGCCTGCAGGCGCAACAGGAGATCGGCGCGCAACAGACCGCAGAGATCCAACTGGAACTGGTCGACCCCGGCCCGCAGGCCGTCGGTTACGAATTTAATTTTCTGTAGATTCCGCTCCCCGCACACGTCGTAGCGTCTTTCCTGCAACGGCGTTTGTCGGTATGATGTCCAGCCTCGTTTTTCTGGAGTGGGCAATAAATGCCCAGCTAAGACCGACAGATGCGCATAGGTCCATACACACTGCCCAATAATCTGATCCTGGCCCCGATGGCCGGCATCACCGATCGCCCGTTTCGCCAGTTGTGCAAACGCATGGGCGCGGGCATGGCCGTATCCGAGATGGTCGCCTCCAATTCACTGCTCTGGGGCAGCGACAAGACCAAACGCCGCGCCAATCACGAAGGTGAGACCGAACCCAAGTCCGTGCAGATCATGGGCGCGGATCCGACGATGATGGCCGAGGCCGCCAAATACAACGCCGACAACGGCGCGCAGATCATCGACATCAACATGGGCTGCCCGGCGAAGAAGGTCTGTAACGTCGCTGCCGGCTCTGCGCTGCTGCAACACGAAGACCTCGTCAAACGCATCCTTGAGGCCGTCGTCGGCGCGGTCGATGTGCCGGTCACCCTCAAGATCCGCACCGGCTGGGACACCTCCAACCGCAACGGCACCACCATCGCCCGCATCGCCGAAGACGCCGGCATCCAGGCCCTGGCCATCCATGGTCGTACCCGCGCCTGCGGTTACCGTGGCGATGCCGAATACGACACTATCGCCGCGATCAAACAGGCAGTCTCGATCCCGATCATCGCCAATGGCGACATCACCAGCCCGGAAAAGGCCAAGCTGGTCCTGGATCAAACCGGTGTCGATGGCCTGATGATCGGCCGCGCCGCACAGGGTCGGCCCTGGATCTTCCGCGAGATCCACCATTTTCTCAGCACCGGCGAACACCTGCCGGAGCCCAGCGTCGAAGAGATTCGTCAGGTATTGTTGGACCACCTGCACAATCTCTACGCGTTTTACGGTGAACACACCGGCGTGATGATGGCACGTAAACACATCTCCTGGTACAGCAAGGGACAGCGCAACGGGGCGGTATTCCGCCAGGCAGTCAACAAGGTCGATACGACCGCAGAACAACTTAAAATGACGGAAGACTTCTTTGACCAGCTTACACACGATATCGAACACCAGGCCGCTTGAAATGACCGCGAACGCGCCTGAACCGACACCCTTTCGCGAGCGTCGCAAACAGCCTTTGCGCAGTGCGGCCCGCAGCGCCATCGACAATTATCTGGCCGATCTCAACGGCCACCCGCCGGGCGACCTCTACAACATGATGGTCGGTGAAGTCGAACAGGCGCTATTTGCCTCGGTGCTGGAGCACACCCGCGGCAATCAGTCCAAGGCCGCCGAGCTGCTGGGGCTGAACCGCACCACCTTGCGGAAGAAACTGCGGATCTACGGCCTGCTCGACTAAGGTCGGCGCAACTGATTTCAAACAACAAACCTGTCGCCCGCGCGAACTTGCGGGCACGTAAGCTATTGGGAAACTGGCAATGAAAAAAATTCAACGTGCGCTGATCAGCGTCTCTGACAAAACCGGCATCGTCGACTTCGCCCGCGGCCTGCACGCCATGGGCGTCGAGCTGCTGTCCACCGGCGGCACCTATAAACTGCTGCGCGACAACGACATCGCCGTGACCGAGGTATCAGAACACACCGGCTTCCCAGAGATGATGGACGGCCGCGTCAAGACCCTGCACCCCAAGATCCACGGCGGCATCCTCGGTCGTCGCGGCACCGATGATGCGGTGATGAGCGAACACGGCATCGCACCGATCGACATGGTCGTCGTCAACCTCTACCCGTTTGCCGCCACCGTCAACCGCCCAGACTGTGACCTGGCGATGGCCATCGAAAACATCGACATCGGCGGCCCGACCATGGTCCGCTCCGCGGCCAAGAATCACAAAGACGTGGCCATTGTCGTCGACGCCTTCGAATACCAGGACATCCTCGACGAGATGCGCAGCCAAAATGGCGCACTGACCCACACCACACGCTTCACACTGGCGTGCAAGGCCTTTGAACACACCGCCGGTTACGACGGCATGATCGCCAACTACCTGGGCAGCATCACCGATGGCGGTCAAAGCAACCAAAACCGCGCCCCGTTCCCACGTACCTTCAGTGCCCAGTTCATCAAGATGCAGGACCTGCGCTACGGCGAAAACCCGCATCAGAAGGCGGCGTTCTACGTCGAGGCGCGCACCGCCGAGGCCAACGTCTCGACCTCGGTGCAACTGCAAGGCAAGGAGCTGTCGTACAACAACATCGCCGACACCGATGCGGCGCTGGAATGCGTTAAACAATTCGATGAGCCCGCCTGCGTGATCGTCAAACACGCCAATCCGTGCGGCGTCGCCGTCGCCGGCTCTCTGCTGGATGCCTACGATGCGGCCTACAAGACCGACCCGACCTCGGCCTTCGGCGGCATCATTGCCTTCAACAAGCCACTGGACGCCGACACCGCCCGCGCCATCATCGAGCGTCAGTTCGTTGAGGTGATCATCGCGCCTGAGGTGGACGACGCCGCAGCCGAGGTCGTCGCCGCCAAACAGAATGTACGCCTGCTGGCCTGCGGTCAGTGGGGCGACAAACGCCCGGCCGCACTCGACTACAAACGCGTCGCCGGCGGCATGTTGCTGCAAAGCACCGACCAGGGCATGGTCAGCGCCGCCGACCTCAAGGTCGTCACCAAACGCGCACCAACCGAACAAGAGATGGCCGACCTGATGTTCGCCTGGAAGGTCGCCAAGTTCGTCAAGTCCAACGCCATCGTCTACACCAAGAACCACACCACCGTCGGTGTCGGTGCCGGGCAGATGAGCCGCGTCTACAGCGCCAAGATCGCCGGCATCAAGGCCGCCGATGAAGGCCTGCAGGTGCCCGGCTCGGTCATGGCCTCCGATGCATTCTTCCCCTTCCGCGATGGCATCGACGCCGCCGCCGAAGCAGGCATCACCGCGGTCATCCAACCCGGTGGATCCATGCGTGACGATGAAGTCATCGCCGCCGCCGATGAACATGGTCTGGCCATGGTCTTCACCGGCATGCGTCACTTCCGTCACTAAACGCTGGAAGGCTCGACACAGAACAAGCCGGTCCAACCTCGACCGGCTTTTTTAATACCACCATGCCCTCGCACCAACTGCGCGCCGCGTTTCAATTCTGCTATGATCTACGCGGTTAATCTTCAACCCTCTCCCCGACCAAAGGCATCACGATGAAAGCATTAGAACAATTTATGGAAAGATTCATGTTTGCCAGCCGCTGGCTGTTGGCACCGTTCTATCTCGGCATGGTGCTGGCCATCGTGTTGCTGCTGATGACCTTCATGCAGGAGCTGTTCTACCTGATACCGAAGGCCTTTGAGGGCAACACCAAATACACCATCCTCGGCATCCTGCAATTGATCGACATCGCCTTCATTGCCAATCTGTTGCTGATCATCATCTTCTCCGGCTACGAGAACTTCGTCTCCAAGATGGACACCGCTGGCCACGAAGACCGCCCCTCGTGGATGGGCCATGTCGGCTTTTCAGACCTGAAATTGAAACTGATCGGCTCCATCGTCGCCATCTCCGCGATCGAACTCTTGAAGGCGATGGTCAACATCGACAAATACACCAATTACGAGTTGGGCTGGCTGGTCGGCATCCACATCACCTTCGTCTTCTCCGGCGTGATGTTCGCCGTGATGGATAGACTGGGTGACAGCAAAAAGGCCGCCAAAAAAGCCGCCGAATAATTCCAAACACATCCCTAGCCCCAGCCACCACGCACATGCATCTTCAACAGGCACTGGGGCAATGGGGTGGCCGCTCGACGACGGCGCTGGATGAGATCTACCAGCGCCAGTATCAAGACGCTTCTTCACCTCGTCAGTCCTAACGTGCATCGGCGATCGCGCCATGCAAAAAGGCGTGACGTGGTTGTTGAAACGACACCTCGAATCCCACCATACGCTCATCGCCGCCGACACTTCACATCTCTACCGGATGCTTGATGGTTTGGAGCATTGGGAATCGAGGCTACACATTCCGCAAAGCCAGCCCTATTTGACCATCCCCATGTAGGATAAAAAACGCGTCGAGCTTTTTTTACGGACATGCCTGACCGACCACAACAAGTTCATCAGGGCGTGGGTCTACAATGGTTTTTATGAACTGGCGATGCAATATCCTGCATACATCGAAGAGCCCAAACAGTTCTTTGAGATGGCCATGCGCGATGAGGCACCGTCGGTAAAATCCCGCATCAGAAACATCATGAAGAAGGACCTTTGATCAGAGGCACGCCTATTGCGGAGCCACGGGATAGCCTGGAGTGGGAGACGAAAGGAAAATCGAACACTCGACTGGGGCCTGCTCCCAGACCCCAGCCGATACAAACTTAGCCGCGCCGTCTCAGCGCCAAGGCCAGTGGCGCCAATAACAACCACAGTGGATGCCATAACCCGCCACCGCCACCACCATCTGAGCCGTCAGCATCGTCCGCCAGTGTCGCAACAGGCACCGCCAACGCGACCGGATCACGAATAATGCGCGGTGTAGGATTGCTGTCGAACATATCGTTATCCACCAAACGCAGCTTGATGTAACCACCGGCACGATTGATGATCGCCGTCGTCATCTCGTCTGAGGCCTGTTCACCCAAGGTATGCCACACACCCTCTTTGTCGAGTTTGCGCACCACCGCGTTCCGTGGAATCACAGCACCTGACGGCAACATAACCACCACTTCGGCAACATTGGTGCCCGCATCCACCGGGATATCACTGACATCGAAAAAGAAGGCGCCATAGGGTTTGATAAATTGCTGGTCGGCCACAACTGCATTGATCTCAGCCTCAGACACCACCGTCAGCGGCCCCATCTGGCCACCCGTGGTCAGGACCAGTTGCACACCACTGGACTGGGTCACACCTTTGCTATCGATAAAGATCGTCACAGTTGCTGGCCGCGAGCATTCCACCAGATCACAGACACGGAAACGGAAACTGTCGAGACCACTAGCCCCGGCATTGGCGCGATAGGTAAACGCCCCCGGGATCGTCCCCGGCCCATCCCAACCGACACTGCCCTTCGCTGGCAGCGTGACAAATTCATACTCCAGCGGATCACCATCGGCATCCGCACCACTGACGACGGAAGAGACCAGCCCACCCGCACTCACCCCCACCGGCATATCAAAGGCCATCGGCTGTAGATTATCGCGCACGGGCGGCGGACCACCGTAGGTCGGAGTAGGGAGGATATCGTTGCCCCCGCCTACCGGAAAGGAACTGAACTCGTAGGCACCAACATCACACAGATTCGGCGGCCGCTCGTAGCTACGCTGATCGATCGTCAAGCCAAAACAATTTGTGGGACGATTGATGGCCGGGCTAAACGGCGCCAGGGCATGGGTGCGGGTCGGGCCGCCATGGAACCCGAGGTCACCGAGGCCAATGCTAAAGCTGTCGGTCGACGTTCCACCACAGCTACCGTCCGAGATCAGGTTCGTCCCCTCGCGCACTACCTGGGCAGCACCTTCGCGATAACAGTTGCCGCCGTAACCATTGTTGGTGAGGATGCTATTACGCAGATTCAACTTCACACCATCGACCACAAACACACCACCACCACGTGCCGGCCGCTGTTGTTGGCTCGTCCCCCAGGCATGGTTGTGGGCAATAGTCACATTGGTCAACGGATACGGGTTCTGCGTACCGCCACCAAGGTGCAGACCACCGCCCCAGCCATCACTGGTATTGCCGCTGATTGTGGTGTTGGAGATATTCAAGGCACCGACGATGTGTTGAATGCCACCGCCGAAAAACGAGGCGCGGTTATTGAGGATTGCCGAACGCTCGATGGTCAGACTGCCACCCGAGTTATAGATACCGCCACCGCCACTGA
>DHYU01000083.1 GCA_002415485.1 Proteobacteria bacterium UBA5122 | reverse complement strand
TTTTGTTGGTGCTTTTGCCAGGCATCGAAATAGAACTGGCGCAGTTGATCACGGTTTTGTCCGAATAACATTTGAGTTTCCTAGGCGTAGATTTTTTGTTTGAACTCGCACAGGTCTTCGATCACGCAGGCATCACACTTGGGTTTGCGCGCCTGACAGACGTAGCGGCCGTGCAGGATCNNNGGATCAGCCAGTGGTGGGCGTCGAGTTTGAATTCGTCGGGGACGAATTTTTCCAGCCGTTTTTCGACCTCAAGCACGTTCTTGCCGGGGGCGATGCCGGTACGGTTGGCGACACGAAAGATATGCGTGTCGACGGCCATCGTCGGTTGGCCGAAGGCGGTATTGAGGATGACGTTGGCGGTCTTGCGGCCGACACCGGGCAGCGCCTCGAGGGCTTCGCGCGTCTGTGGTACCTCGCCGCCGTGTTTGTCGAGCAGCAGTCGGCAGGCCTTGATGATGTTGGCCGCCTTGCTGTTAAACAGGCCGATGGTCTTGATGTAATGCTTGAGGCCTTCTTCACCCAGATCAAAAATGGCCTGCGGCGTGTTGGCCACCGGGAACAGTTTGTCGGTGGCCTTGTTGACCCCCTTGTCGGTCGCCTGGGCGGACAGAGTGACGGCCACCAGCAACTCAAACGGCGTGCTGTAGTTGAGTTCGGTCGTTGGTGTGGGGTTTTCGGCGCGCAGGCGGCTGAAGATTTCGGTGCGTTTCTGTTTGTTCACGATCTGGCTGGTTTGAATACGGCATGGATGAGGCGTAATGGTGCCAGCTTGGGGGATGGGCGGCAAGGTCGCCTGTGATGCACGCATCGGTGATCATAGGCGGCCTTGTCGCTGGTGTGGATATTTAGCGTGCCAGATGAACCGTCATCTCGTTGAATGGGATATTCAGTTGGTGACGATTGCAGGCATCGACCACCTCGGCCTGGATGAGCCGTTGTAGTTTGGGGTAGCTATCTGCTGCCTGTGGCTGGAAGCCGGCGATGACGATGAAGTCGAGCGAGGAGGCTCCCGCCTCGGCGAATTCCAGGATGAAGGTCTGCAGGTATTGGCCAAGGGAGAGTTGGCGTAGCCCGGCCTCGATCTCTTTCTCGAGGATGGGCTGGATGTCGCGCAGTTGCCGTTGGTGCCGGTAGTCGATGCCAAAGCGGCTGGAGACGATGAAGCCGTTTTGACTGAGGTTGCGCGGCGATTGTTCGATGAAGCCAGCGGCGCTGAAGGTGCGTACACAGCCCATGACCTTGAGGTGGACGACCTCGGGGGTTTGCAGCAAAACGCAACCATAGGTGCCATCGCTGAGTACGACGTAATCCAATTGTTTGGTGGGGAACCAAGGTTCCTGTTCGTCATCCTGGCGGGAGACGAGGTGTTCCAGTTCGCGCAAGGGCAGACGGAGTTGGCCTCCACTGAGCAGTGGGTTCTCCAGATGGGCAAATGCCCTTAACGCCTTTACGCGCCACGGCAGGCCGTTATAGATGATGCGCTCACCTTCGCGCACCGCGCCGATGTTGAGCAGTAGTTTGGCCTCGGTCAGATAGCCCGGCAGAAAGCGTTGTAGAGACAGGGCCAGTGCGACCAATATGATCATCAACAGGCCCAACAAGATCCAGTCACCACGTGAATACAGCACGGCCATGCCGGCCAACAAGGCGAGCGCGCTGCCGGCGAGGACTAACAGCAGGTGCGTTATGCGCGTGACAAACGATGGGCTGCGGCCCTTGCGCATTAGGGAGTGGGTATATAGGCGATTAATCTTCCACAGCACTGCATAGGCGATCGAGGCCGCAAGCAAGGCGAGGAACAGGTTGAGGATACGACCGCTGAATAATTCTTTAATGTTGTCGAGGGCGTCGGAGGTGTTGAGAGTGGCCGGCGCCATCAACTCATTGAGCTCATAGTTGACGAGATCGAGCCTGCTTTGCATACGATCGCGACGTGATTGCCAATTGTCGAGCAGTTGGCCAAACTCATTTTGTAGCGCCTGGGTGGGGGCGTTTTTATGAAAGTCCTGAATGCTGTCAAGGGCCGTGTCGGCTGCAGAAATACGGCGTTGGTAGAAAAGTTGTTCCGAACGCAGACGTTCGATCTTGCGAGGCCGTTCGGTGATGCGTCGCATTTCGACGACGATGGGTTCGAAGACGGATTCCAGCTCGACACGCCAGTCGAATTTTTCGTTCTCGGTCTGTGTTTGGAATAATTGAAGATCAACCCCACCCGTGGCCCACATCTCCCATGCAGTCTGCAGTGCGGTCAATTCATTGCTGAGGCGACTGACCTCTTCTTGAGCTGCATCTCGTTCATCTGCATGGCCCGCATTGCGCAGTGATTCGCGTGCCTTGGCCAGATCGACCTTGACCTGCTCGATGGTATTGACCAGATTTTGAAAGTGGTGCCAGGTATCGTCGCTGCTCTCACTGCTGTCCTGAGCGAAGGCAGGGGGAGCGGCGAGTGGTAGCGATAATACGCACAGTAGTAACCAAGCAACGATTAGATGGCGAGAATGGTTCATGCGGCGGGAATCCCTGCTGGAGTTATCAAACGGCTTGGCGCCATTGTCATGGAAATTCCCTTGAGCGGGAAGAGGGAATGGTTCTTTTGGTCTGTAAAAACATGTTAACAGCGCCGTAAGCGATTGCAGTAACTGAAAAAAAACGCCGATACCCCCTTGCATGGCGTCGGTATCAACAGTCTTTGGAGAGAATTCAATGAGAATACTGTGGGCTTTAGTGCTTGCCGTCTTAATCACGGGGTGTGATCAGGCACAAAATCAGGTGGAGACACCATCATCCCCCATCCGGGTGGGGACCAATGTGTGGCCAGGTTACGAGCCGCTGTATCTGGCGCGCCAACTCGAAGGATGGCCGCAGGCACACTTGAGTTTGGTTGAATATCCTTCCGCCAGTGAGGTGTTGAGGGCGTTTCGCAATAAGACACTGGAGGCGGCCTCGCTGACCTTGGATGAGGTGTTGCTGTTGCGCCAGCAGGGTGTGCCGGTCAAGGTGGTGTTGGTGCACGATGTGTCTGAGGGAGGGGATGTGATTGTCGCCCGCCAAGGCATTGCCTCCATGTCTGACTTGAAGGGCAAACGTATGGGCGTTGAGGCCGGTGCGCTTGGTGCCTATGTGCTGACGCGTGCGCTGGAGTTGAATCAGATGAGTCTCGACGATATTGTGATCGTGAATCGCGATGTAAATATGCACGAGTCGGCCATGCAACAGGATGAGGTCGATGCCGTGGTCACCTTTGAGCCGGTGCGCACACGCTTGTTGTCACAGGGAGGCGTGCAGGTGTTTGATAGTCGGCAGATCCCTAACGAAATTGTGGATGTGCTGGTGGTGCATGAAGATGTATTGACGCAGCGGCCAGAGGCCATCACTGCGCTGGTTGAGCGTTGGTTTTTTGCCCTGAGCGAGATGAAGGCGAAACCGGCGGCAACGGCCGCGATGATGGCCAACCGTCTGGCAATATCCGCAGATGAAGTGATGCAAAGCTATGACGGTTTGCGTTTGCCGGGGCTGGCGGATAATCGGCAGATGTTGGGCGGAGTGCAGCCCACGTTGATGACAACAGCCCAGGGCCTCAACCGGGTGATGTTGTCGCACCAGTTGTTGTCGCAGCAGATCGATACTTCTCAATTGTTCACAGACCGCTTTTTGCCCAAAGATTAATTAAAGGATTTGTAGTGAACTGGATTTTCAGTCTCCGCGTCATACTGCCGACCGTGATTTTTGTATTTGCGGCGAGCAGTATGTGGATCTCATATCACGCGGCGCGCGATACGATGATCGAAGATGCGGTATCACGCACGGTGCTCGATAGCCGGAATAATTTGACCCTGTTGCAAGGGAGCATTGTCCAGTTCCTCAACTCCCAAAATCGTCGATCAGTACAGCAGGTTGTGGCAAGCATGGCGGCAAAGCCTGATCTTGCATTATTCGTCGTGGTCGATGATGCCGACCAGGTGATCGCCAGCACACGTTATGAGCTGATTGGTCGTACATGGATCGACGAAGATTTGCAGATAGACTCGGCCTTGGTTGGCAAGGTGCGGGCACAGGGCTCGACCGAAGTGGTCGTCTATGGAGATCACGATATCCTCGATGGGTATAGCGCCTTGTGTGTTGGGGGGGAGGGCACGGTGTTGCGCAGCGAGCGTTGTGGATTTTTGTATTATCGTTTGTCGCTGGAGTATCACTACCGCAATGCCTTGATATCGATTAAACAGGAAATGATGGTGATCGGTGGGGGGTTGGTCGCTGGCATGTTGTTGTTGATCTTTGCCATCGACTTTTTTGTTACACGCCGTGTGCGCAAGCTGCATCGTATCCTGAACGAGTTTTCCGACGGTGATCGCGCTGTGCGTTCTCAATGTTGGGGGCGGGATGAATTGCGTTGGTTGGGGGATACCGTCAATGAGTTGTTGGATCGGGTAGAGCTAGATGAGACAGAGCTGAAATATCGAGAGAAGAAACTCGATACCCTGTTTGAAATCATTATCGATGCGATTGTGTTGATCGATCATCGCGGGATGATGCAGCGGGTAAATCCGGCGACAGAAAAGATGTTTGGATACTCGGCGGGTGAGTTGATCGGGAAGAATGTCAACATGTTGATGCCTGAGCCGTACCATTCTGGTCATGACCAATATCTGAAAAGTTATCTGACGACGGGTAATAAGAAAATCATTGGCATAGGTCGAGAGGTCTCTGCCAAACGTAAAGATGGTCTCGTATTTCCAATTGAGCTCGGGGTGAGTGAAATGGATATCGGTGGCGAGCGCGTATTTGTCGGGCTGATGCGTGATGTGTCGTTACGCAAGATGCTGGAGAATGAGATCATCCAGAAAAACACGGATCTGTTGGAGGCAAATCACCAGTTGGAATTGTCAGCATTAACGGATGGTCTGACCGGTTTGGCCAATCGCCGCCATTTTGATCAGGCATTGCAGTCAGCAGTCAATCTGGCGACACGCAAGAATGATCCTGTGGCATTGTTGATTTGCGATGTCGATTACTTCAAAAAATATAACGATCATTATGGCCATCAGTCGGGGGATGTGTGTTTGCAGAAGGTGTCTTCGGTACTCGCGGCATTGTTTAAACGAGCAGGTGAGGTGGCGGCACGTTATGGCGGTGGGGGGGTTGCGGGGGTCCTGCCCCAGACCGACATCNNAATGGCTGAGCGCCTGGTGCAGGCGATTCGGGATATACAGATTGAGCACCAGGCATCGGCAGTGTCTGAATATGTCACGATGAGTGTTGGCTATTCAGTCTATCGGCCTACGTCTAATATGCCGCCGGCATTGGAAGACTTTATCAATAACGCCGATGCAGGTTTGTATCGGGCGAAAGAGCAAGGGCGAAATCAGGCCGCCGCTGGCCGACCCACCTAGCCCCTATACGTGTTTTCAGCTTGATTTAAGACTCGGCAACTAGCATTGTGATAAGTAGTTGATTAGTGGTCTGCTTGCAGAAGGTGAGTTGGGAAGAAAACATGCGAAGTAATAGGCAGCCAAAACAGACACATTTTATCCGCTGGCAGTGGCCATGGGTGGTGATGCTGATCTTGTGTTCATCCCTGGCGCAGGCCAGTTCCGATGAGAAATACGATCATGAGCGTGCGCGGCAGATGCATGAGGCCGGTGAGATTGTCTCGGGCCAGTCCTTGGTGAAAAAGGCCTTGGTGCTGCATCCGGGGGCGCGTGTTCTGGAGATTGAACTGGAAGAAAAGCGTGGGCGTTTGTTGTATGAAATAGAGATTGTGGATAAGGATGGCAATGTGCACGAGCTCTATTTTGACGCGCGTGACGGACAGTTGTGGCAACAACGGCTGCATGATTGACGGAGGAAGAAATGCGCATCCTGGTAGTGGAAGATGATCAGGCCTTAAGCCAGCAGTTGGCGGCGGATTTGCACAAGGCCGGGTATGCCGTGGATACGGTGGCCGATGGAGTTGAGGCCGAGTTTATGGGCCGTGAGGAGCCTTACGATTTGGTGGTGCTCGATCTGGGGTTGCCGTCGATGCCCGGCTTGGATGTGTTGAAAAAANNGACTGCACGTGATGCCTGGCATGAGAAGGTCGATGGCATCAAGGCCGGGGCGGACGACTATATGGTCAAGCCGTTTCATGTCGAAGAGCTGTTGGTGCGCATACAGGCCGTGGTGCGACGCTTGAAGGGGCAGGTAGGCAGTGAGTTGTCGAATGCCGGGCTGACCCTGGATGAAGAACGCCAGCTGGTGACCACAGCCAGCGGTGAGCAGGTTGAATTGACCGGCACCGAATTTCGCCTGTTACGTTACCTGATGTTGAACCCCGGCAAGCTATTGTCCAAGTCGCATTTGACTGAGCATGTATACGAATACGATTCCGATAAGGACAGCAATGTGATCGAGGTCTATGTCAATCGCCTGCGGCAAAAACTGGGCAAGGAATTGATCGAGACCCGGCGCGGCCAGGGGTATATCTTCGGGGCCACGAAAGCATGAATTCACTGTTGGCGCGTCTCAGCCTCGGCTTGGCGCTGGGCCTCGTGTTGTTGTTTATCTTGCAGTGGTGGTTGGTCAGCGGCGCGATGCGCAACATGTCGGAGGCCTATGTCTCGTCACATCTGGAGCACGACATCGGCAATCTGTTGGGTGCGATTTTCGTCGATGAGCAGGGCCAGTTGGCGCTGAATCCAACGCGTATCAATGGCGTGTTTAATATGCCGTTTTCCGGTCACTACTATCTGGTGGTGAGTGCCGATCAGCAATTGCGTTCGCGTTCGTTGTGGGATGAGAGCATGCCGTTGCCGACGGTCCATGGTAAGGCGATGTTCGGCCAAGGCCCGGCGGGTCAGCCCTTGCTGATCTTGAGTCACAAGTATCAAAAATACGGGCGTGAGCTCGTGATTGCCAGCGCCGAAGACTGGTCGCCGATGGAGTCGGATCTGGCCAAGTTTCGCGTCAATTATGGACTGGTGTCGGCCCTGGCCCTGGTGGCTGTGCTGGGCTTGTTGGCGGTGTTGGTGCGTCGCAGTTTGCGGCCGTTGCAGCAGGTGCGCGAAGAGGTGCAGCAACTGGAGCAGGGCGAGGTGCTGCGTCTGAGTGAGACCGTGCCGAGCGAGATCAAACCGCTGGTCAAAGAATTCAATAATCTGCTGGATGTGATGCAGGAGCGCCTGCAGCGTTCGCGTACGGCCTTGGGCAATCTGGCTCATGCCCTGAAAACGCCGCTGACGGTGCTGACGCGGCTGGCCGACAGCGACGAGATGACACAGGCGCCGGAGGCGCGGCAGCAGTTGGCGGGGCAGACTGAACAGATGCGGCAGATGATGGAGCGTCAGTTGAAGCGCGCGCGTCTGGCGGGGGGCGCAAGTCCCGGTTGGCAGTTTCGCCCGGCTGATGAATTGCCGGATCTGGTGACGGTATTGGGCAAGGTCTTCTCCGAGCGCAATATCCGGATTGAGACACAGATCCCACCGCAGTTGGTGGCGATGGTCGACCGCGAGGATATGTTGGAGCTGTTCGGCAATCTGCTGGAAAATGCCTGCAAGTGGGCCCGGAGTCGGGTGCGGCTGACGATTGTCGATGGACCGGGGCTGGTTTTTCGTGTGGAGGACGATGGTCCGGGCTGCGTGCCGGAGCTGCGGGAGCAGTTATTGCGCCGTGGGGTGCGTGCCGATGAGAGCACCGCCGGTCACGGTCTGGGTTTGGCAATAGTGCAGGATATCGTCGATCACTACCGCGGCGAGTTGTCGTTGTCGCAATCGGATGCGCTGGGCGGTTTTGCGGTTAACGTGCGCCTACCGGGTTCGGCCGTGCGTTGAGTTGTTCCCAGGTGTTGACGATGTTGCAGAATAGTTCGGCGGTGCGTTCGGCATCGTAGATGGCCGAGTGGGCCTCGCCGTGTTCCCAGTCGATGCCGGCGGCCTGTGCGGCGCGGGCGAGTACGGTCTGACCATAGGCTAGGCCGCCCAAGGTGGCGGTGTCGAAGGTGCTGAAGTCGTGGAATGGGCTTTTGACACCGGTGCGCGCAACGGCAGCCTTGATGAACCCCAGGTCGAAGAACGGATTGTGGCCGACCAGGATCGCACGTGAGCAATCGCTGCGTCTGATCTCTTCGCGGATAGGTTGAAAGACCTTCTCCAGGCCGTCTTTTTCATCCATGGCCTCACGAAATGGGTGGTGCGGATCGATGCCGTTGAAGGCCAGTGCGGCCGGTTCCAGGTTGGCGCCGGCAAAGGGTTTGATATGGCAGGCGATCAGATCATGCGGGTGCAGCAGGCCTTTGTCATCCATGCGCACGGTGACGGCGGCGACTTCAAGCAGGGCGTCGGTGTCGGCGTTAAAACCAGCTGTTTCCACATCGATAATGACGGGTAGAAAGCCCCGAAACCTGTCTGCTATGCGCAATGTTCTATGCCCTTGTTGTGTCAATAAAGGGGCGCATTATCGGTGTTTGCGCCCCCGCTTGGCAAATGAACCGCTACTCGCAGCCGTTTTCGTGTAATACACACATCGCGCGCCAGCCGAGCTTTTGGCCTGCACGCAGTGGCACGACGACATCTTTACCGAAGCAGAATGATTCGGGCACAGTCCATTCCTCACGCACCAGGGTCAGCGTTTCGTCGTTGACTGGCAGGCCATAAAACTGCGGTCCGTGGCGACCGGCAAAGCCGTCGAGCCTGCCCAGCGCACCGACCGACTCGAAGGCCTCGGCGTAGAGTTCCAGTGCAATAAAGGACGAATAAATCCCGGCACAGCCGCAGGCGGATTCCTTGGCCCCCTTGGCGTGCGGCGCACTGTCGGTGCCGAGGAAGAATTTCGGGTTGCCGCTGGTCGCGACCTTGAGCAGCGCCTGGCGATGCTCTTCGCGTTTGAGCACCGGCAGGCAGTAGTTGTGCGGGCGGATACCGCCGACCAGCAGTGCGTTGCGGTTGAGCAACAGATGTTGCGGGGTGATGGTCGCGGCGATATTGTGATCGCTGTAGAGCACAAATTCGGCGGCATCCTTGGTGGTGATGTGTTCAAACACGATCTTCAGCTGTGGGAAGGACTCAGTCAGCGGGGCCAGGTGGCGGTCGATGAAGACCTTTTCGCGGTCGAAGATGTCGATATCGGCGGTGGTGACCTCGCCGTGGATCAGCAGCGGCATGCCGACTTCCTGCATGACCTCCAGCACCGGGTAGACCTTTTTCAGCTCGGTGACGCCGGAGGCCGAGTTGGTGGTGGCGCCGGCCGGATAGAGTTTGACGCCATGGACGAAACCGCTGGCCTTGGCGGTGCGGATCTCATCAGGTGGAGTGCTGTCGGTCAGGTACAGCGTCATCANNAGGTTCGGCATGACGATGGCGCGGTTAAATTGAGCCGCGACGTGCGGCACGGTGGTGGTGAGTGCCGCGCCATCGCGCAGATGAATGTGCCAATCGTCAGGGCGGGTAATCGTCAGTTGATCCACGTGCAGACTCCAATTAGAAAATCGGGTTGGGTTAAGGGACGGGCCTCATTATGCCATTTTCCGATTGCGGCCGTTAATTCAGTATCTTGCCTCCAGAATCAATCTCGACGCCTATGGGGCGAGTTGCTACAATAATCTTGCGTTTTGTAAGGACTTTACTCAGGTATTCTCCTGTGTAGTGGGTCCAAGCGCTTCGCTCACCATGAAAATATGTCCGTACATCAGGTGCGGATGCCGATCAGGAGAACAGATGATGTTGTTGAAAGCCCTGTTGTATCCCCTTGTCCTGCTCTTTTCCATTGTTGGCAGCGCCGTCGCCCAGGACTGCGATCCCAAAAAAAAGGCCACGGCACCGGCCAGCCGCTTTCAGGCGCTCGATAATGGGGTGATCAAGGATACGCAGTATGGGCATGTCTGGTTGCGCTGTGTGGTCGGTATGGAGTGGGATGGCAAGACCTGCGTAGGCCAGAGCCTGGCCTATACCTGGCAAGAGGCACTGGGCGTTATTGGTGATATGAACCAGAAGCGAGTGGGGGGGCGTGACGATTGGCGTTTGCCGACGGCAGAGGAACTAAATACCATTGTCGAGCGTCAGTGTTTTCAACCTGCGATCAACCTTGAGGCCTTTCCGTTTTCTCCAGAGACGGGCTTTTGGACCGATACCAAGGTTCCGGGCATTCAGCAGTCCCGGGTGTCGTTGATTCAATTTTTCAATGGCAAACAATACATCGCCAATGTCAAACAGTCTTGGCGGGTCCGTCTGGTGGCGGGGNNGTAAATAATAATATTGCTGAACACGGTATGCGGCGAGAGGGCGCTGCAGCCAGCATATCGAGGAGGGCGCATCTGGGTTAGAATGCGCGCCGATTTTATTAGACGTGGCGATGCCGAAACTGAGGAGTGGTCTGGCATTGGCAGGATTTAACTAGGGGATGTTGATGAATCTGAAAGCAGTGCCGCTGTTGTTGGCGGTGGTGATGGCCGCGCCCGCCGTCGCCGAGCAATCATGTGATGACAAGGTCAATGCGACCGCACCGGAGAGCCGTTTCAAGGATGCCGGCAAGGGTGTGGTGACAGACAGCCAAACCGGGCACGCCTGGTTGCGTTGCCCTCTGGGCATGAACTGGAATGGCACGACCTGTGAAGGTGCAAGTACGACCTATGCTTGGAGCCGTGCCCAGGATGCTGTGGCGGATCTGAATAAGAAGCGTGTTGGTGGTCGTAACGACTGGCGCCTGCCCAGTTCAGACGAGCTGCTGTCGATTGTTGAGCAGAAATGTTATTCCCCGGCCATCAACCTGGCGGTCTTTCCCTATTCGCCTGAGACTGGTTTCTGGACCGCGACCGAGGATGAAGGTTTGATCAATCCGCGGGCCAAGGTAGTGCATTTTCTGAACGGTAAGGCCTATATCAGTAACAAGGGCCAGGATTGGCGGGTACGTCCGGTCGCTGGCAAGTAACATCGCGTTAATCGCATTAAGCGCCGGCCCCGAGATCACTGGGGCCGGCGTTTTTGTTTTACACTTTCTGTTTTAGATTGGCGACCATGAAAACAGTGATTGAATCCATGAAGGGTGTTCGATGCGCATAGCGATGGGCGTGGAATACGACGGCAGCAGCTTTTCCGGCTGGCAGGCGCAGGATGGGCAGCCGAATACCCGCACCGTGCAGGCCTGTGTTGAGGCCGCCGTGTCGAAGGTGGCGGACCAGCCGCTGCGCGTGATCTGTGCCGGGCGCACCGATACCGGCGTGCATGGCGCCGAACAGGTGATCCATTTTGATACCGAGGTTGAGCGTAGCGAACGTTCATGGGTGTTTGGCGCCAATGCCAATCTGCCCAAGGAGGTCGCCGTGTTGTGGGCGGTGCCGGTCAGTGATGACTTTCACGCCCGCTTCAGTGCGGTGCGGCGGCGCTATCGTTACGTGATCTATAATCGTGGTGTCAGACCGACCTTCCTCGCGCGGCGCACGACCTGGGACTACCGGCCACTCGACGCCGAGCGCATGCACCAGGCCGGTCGAGCCTTGGTCGGTGAGCACGACTTCACCTCGTATCGCGCCAAGGAGTGTCAGGCCAAGAGCCCGCTGCGCACCGTGCACCGCCTGGATGTATCACGCCAGGGGGAATTGATCTTTATCGATATCGAGGCCAATGCCTTTTTGCATCACATGGTGCGTAATATTGCCGGTGTATTGATGGCGATCGGCGCTGGCGAGCGGCCCGTGGAGTGGTGCGGCGAGGTCCTGGCCCATCGAGATCGTGCCTTGGGTGGTGTGACTGCGCCACCGTATGGCCTGTATTTGATGGATGTGGGGTATCCCGAACAATTTAAATTGCCCCAGACCGGCGGCGGTAGCGCGGTGTGGGGTTAAGGGCCTGTTAACACTAATTGAAATTTCGCGTTGCTGCCCCAAAATGGGCCAAGCAAGGCACGAGGAGTGTAGTTTGGTTATTCCAAATGAACGACGAGTAACGCCGCATGGCCCATTTTCGGGCGCAACCCGGAGGGACGGGGCCATTTTTCCACATGACTGCGTTGTATTTCGCTAATGCACCCCGGTGCATCACGCTCAATACGCCTTGTCCTGTGAAAAAAATGGCCTCCGTCGCGTAGTTCCAATTAGTGTTAACAGGCCCTAGGAGTCTTGATGTCAGACGTAAAAGTAGAAATGTATCATCGCCCTGGCTGTGGTTTTTGTTACCGCGCTCAGGCGTTATTGCAACAAAAGGGTGTGGCCTATCAGGGTTACAACATCTGGAGTGATGAGCGATTGCACGCCGAGATGATGGCCCGCACCAAAGGTCGCACCGTGCCGCAGATCCTGATCAACGATCAGCCGATCGGTGGTTGCACCGAACTGATGGCCCTGGAGCGTTCGGGCGAACTGGATCGCCTGTTGGGGCGGGCGTAGGCGCCATTCGTCTCGCCTAATCTGTTAAGATTGCGGCTTTTTACGGAAGCGCCCGGCCATGCCTACCCGCATCAAAATCTGTGGCATCACCCGTGTTGAAGACGGGCTGGCCGCCGCGCGCCTTGGCGCCGATGCGATCGGGCTGGTGTTTTATGCGCCGAGCCCGCGGGCGGTGGATGCCGTGCGCGCCGCCGAGATCTGCGCCGCACTGCCGCCGTTTGTGACCAGCGTCGGCCTGTTCGTCGATCCGGGTGAAGACGAGGTGCGCGCCGTGTTGGCCCGAGTGCCGCTGGATCTGCTGCAGTTCCACGGTGACGAGTCGCCCGAGTTTTGCCGTCAGTTCGGTCGCCCGTATATCAAGGCGATCCGCATGCGCGATGATATCGATCTGTTTGCCGAGCGCGCCCGTTACGCCGAGGCCCGTGGTCTGCTGCTCGATACCTATCGACCCGGCGTGCCCGGCGGCACGGGGGAGGCGTTTAACTGGGATCGCATCCCCGCCGAACTGGCCGGGCAGATTGTGCTGGCCGGTGGTTTGGAGCCTGCGAATGTCGCGGCTGCGGTCGCGCAGGTGCGGCCCTATGCGGTTGATGTCAGTGGTGGTGTCGAGGCCAGCAAAGGCATTAAAGACGCCGCGAAGATGGCGGCCTTTTGCAACAGCGTTTTCGCTGTAGAAAAGTAAAAATATTTAAGCTTGGAGAAGTAAAACGTGTCGAAAGCAAATCTACCTGACGCCAACGGCCACTTTGGCCCCTATGGCGGCCGCTTCGTGGCGGAGACCCTGATCGAGCCGTTGGATGAATTGACTGCGGCCTACGAAAGGCTCAAACACGACGCCGAGTTTCAGGCCGAGTTTGATCGTGATCTGGCCCACTACGTTGGCCGTCCTTCGCCGCTGTATTTTGCCGAGCGCTGGACCGAGGTCCTCGGCGGTGCCAAGGTCTATCTGAAGCGCGAAGACCTGAATCATACCGGCGCGCACAAGATCAATAACACCATCGGCCAGGCGCTGCTGGCCAAGCGCCTGGGCAAGACCCGCATCATCGCCG
>DHYU01000067.1:374-24492 GCA_002415485.1 Proteobacteria bacterium UBA5122 | reverse complement strand
CGGACCACACCGTCGCCCTGTACGAGGAGGCGCGGCAGAGCCGGCTGGGAACGGAAAAGTTCCTGCTCGACGGCCGCCACACCGGCACCGGCGGCGGCAACCACGTGGTGGTCGGCGGCCCGGCGCCGGCCGACAGCCCCTTCCTGCGCCGCCCCGACCTGCTGGCCAGCCTGCTGCTCTACTGGCAACACCACCCATCGTTGTCGTATCTCTTCTCCGGCCTGTTCATCGGCCCGACCTCACAGGCACCGCGGGTGGATGAGGCGCGCGACGACGCGCTCTACGAACTGGAGATTGCACTGCAACAACTGGCGCCCGGCGAGGTGCACGAACCGTGGCTGGTCGACCGGCTGTTCCGCAATCTATTGGTCGACATCACCGGCAACACCCACCGCGCTGAATTTTGCATCGACAAGCTCTACAATCCCGGTGGTGGCGCCGGTCGCCAGGGGCTGCTGGAGTTTCGTGGTTTCGAGATGCCACCGCACTGGCAGATGAGTTCGGTGCAGATGTTGCTGATCCGTGCACTGGTCGCCAGCTTCTGGAACCAACCCTATCGCGGCCGCCCGGCACGCTGGGGCACGGCGCTGCATGACCGTTTCATGCTGCCGCACTACCTGCAACACGATTTCAATCAGGTGATGGATGATCTGAACCACGCCGGTTTTGCCTTCGACGCGGCCTGGTTTGCACCGTTCTTTGAATTCCGTTTCCCGCACTACGGCGAGATCCACCGCCAGGGCATGACTCTGAAACTGCACGGCGCCATCGAACCGTGGAACGTATTGGGTGAAGAGGTCACCTCACAGGGCACGGCGCGTTTTGTCGATTCATCCGTCGAACGCCTGCAGGTCACAATGGAAAACTTCAATCGCGAACGTTACGCCCTGCTCTGCAACGGCCGCCGCGTGCCGCTGCAGAAGACAGAGGTGAATGGCGAATACGTCGCCGGCATCCGTTTCAAGGCCTGGCAACCGGCCTTTGGCCTGCACCCGCGCCTGCCTGCCGATGCACCGCTGGTGCTAGACATCGTCGATCTGGCCAACCACAAGAGCATCGGCGGCTGCACGTATCATGTCGCCCACCCCAGCGGCCGCAACTACGAGACCCTGCCGGTCAACGCCAACGAGGCCGAGGCGCGCCGCATCGCCCGCTTCTGGGATCATGGTCATACCGCAGGCATCGTGCTGCCAGAAATGGAGCTGCCCAACCCCGACTTTCCCTGCACGCTGGATCTGCGATACCGGCCCTAGTGGGTGTTCACGGCGCGCATCATGGCGCGCCATCCTGACCATTGCGCAGAATCAATCCACCGTCACCGACCACCAGGAAGGTGTCGCTGTCGAGCGCTTTGACATCGTCAAACTCGCTGGTGAGCGGCAGATCCAGCCGGCTCCAGGTGATGCCCGCATCACTGCTGCGCAACATACAGCCGGCACTACCCACCGCCAGCCCATGCGTGGCGTCTGTGAAGGCGATGGCCTGCACCGCGCCTTTACATAGCGAGTCTGCCTCCAGGTCGGCCACTATTGTCCAGCTTGAACCGCCGTTGGTACTGCGGAAGATCTGCCAATAGGTGGCCACCAGATCGACGCCTGCCGAAGGCGAAGCGATGGCGCTAACGGTAGAGGGATACCCCGTGACCGGCAGGGTCAAAGGTGACCACGTTGCACCAGCGTCGGTGGTATGCAACAGGGTGACACTGGTGTCAGTCGCACCTCGACCACCGGCGTAACCTTTAGTGGCTGAGACAAAACCGACCTCATACAACTTGTTTGCAACACCACTATTCACCGGCGACCAAGTCTGGCCACCATCGGTGGTACGCAGTATTTCCCCGGCATCACCCACGGCAACACCTGTGGTAGCGCTGGCAAAGGCCAGTTTACGACTATATGTGGTTGACTGGTCATACACATCACTCCAGCTCACCCCCGCATCGTCAGATCGAGACAGCATACTGAGATTGCTGCACATCGCCACATTGTCGTCAGCGAATACCACTGAATGGCAGGGCCCTCCGACTGTGGCCCAGGAATAACCGCCATCGCTACTGCGCAGACTGGTATCGAGATTTCCAATCAACGCAACCGCCGGCGACACTACCGCAGCCTCATAGTGGTCCTGCAGATCAGAACCACCCGCCATCAACGCCCAGCTTAAGCCGGCATCCATGGTGCGGAAAACCTGGCCACGCGAGCCCACGACATAGCCGGTATTGGCATCGGCAAACGTCACCCAATTGAGAGCCTCAGCGCCACTGTAGGCCAGATGGTCACCCGCCACCCAGGTCTGTCCACCATCTGTGCTGTAATAGGTGTGCCCCATGCCGCTCACGATGACAGCGTGACTGGCATCGGCAAAGGCCACACGATAGGCATACGCCGGCGCCGCCACCGTTGACCAGTTGTTGCCGCCGTCGGTGGTACGCAACAAGGTATTTCCGCCATCAATCACTACCAAGCCAAGGCTCGCATTGGCAAAAGCAACATCAGTCAGACTATCCGCGGTATTACCGCTATTGTAGGTCACGGTCCAGCTCTGGCCGCCGTCCGCACTGCGCAGAATCAGACCATTACCGCCAATCATCAGATAGGTGCCAGGCGCAATGGCGACAACTTTATTCAAGCCGACATAGGGTACTTGCGCTGGCGTCCAGGTCAGTCCGCCATCACCGGTGCGATAAATCGTCGTTTGATGTAAATAGTTACCATACGCGTTCACAGCAACACCGTTATTGGCGTCGGCGAAGGCAATGCTGCGCACCGAGTCGTTGACCATCTGAGTAAAGGTTTTACCCATGTCCGTGCTGCGATGCACACCAGATTCACCCGCTCCAACATCCAGGCTTGCCGTCAGCACCACGCCTGCCGCCGGGACAGCGATATCGCGAATATCCCCGATACCATTAAACGCCGCTGTCCAACTCTGGCCCTGATCGCTGCTGTACTGAGAGACCCGTTCACCGGCAGCAAACACGGTACCGTTGTAAACTGCCAGGGCGCCAAGCGGATTGGCATGCGGCAGCGGCTGCTGGAGGATCCAGTTACCAATCGATGTAGCGGTTGATGACCGCACCGACAACGTAGCGTAACGGCTTGTCGCCATACCTACACCATTGCTCACTGTGACCCAAAACAACGATCCATCATCCGCCTGGCTCACCGGTGACAGGCTGTAGCTGCCGGCGTTGGCGCCGGCGATGGGATTGCCATCGCGATACCACTGATACGACATTGGTGCCGTACCACCCGTGATGTTTACCGCGAAATTGGCGGTTGCGCCCACAACGGTACTCACGTCAGCCGGTTCTGTAGCGCTTATCGTGGGTGCCACTGCCGACGCAGTCACTGTCACAGTGACTGTATTGCTCGTCGCATTACCCGCGCTGTTGCTGGCCACAGCATAGAACTGTTTACCGGAATCGGCGGAGACCAGTGGTGGCGTAGTGTAGGTGCAATGGGTGTTGCCCACCCCAGGGGCACAAGGCAAACCGACCGCCTGATTTGGTGTGCCTGCCTGATACCACTGGATGGCAGGGGCCGGGACTCCGCTGGCGACAGTGGTAAAACTGGCCGTTTGCCCCACCACCACCGATTGACTTATCGGTTGCTGATCAAACTGTGGCGCGATCGCAGCCGGGTTGACGGAGAGGCTCGCTGTACTGCTGTGAATACAATTCTGGATACCGCCCAAACTATTGCACACCGAAGCCCGGAACAAAGCGCCGTTGTCGGACAGTTGTGCCGCAGTCAGCGTATAGCTGTTGCCGCTCCCTACATTGCTCCAGCTTGCGCCGCTGTCATGGCTGCGCTGCCACTGAATCTCCAAATTATCCGGCGCGGTCGCTGCAACACTGAAATCGGCGTCATTACCTGTTACCACCGTTACCGACTGCGGCTGCTGGCTGATGGTCGGCGCGCCACGCGGCGTAGGGATATCCACCTTGACGAACACATAACCGAAAAACAGCGTGCGTGACCACGATCCCCACGCATCAAATCTAGGGTTCAAATCACAATCCAGTTCGCCAAGATACCAATGACCACCATTGTGGCTTGCATCCAGTGGAACATTGAACGTTACCTGTCCAAGGTAGGCAGTCTTGGTGTCAATCACCGGGTATTCGCTCATCCGAGGTCTATACCGATCGTCGTAAGGGCTGTGAATGGCACGCCGAAGCTTGACCGTGTGTGTTGACCTGCAATTTTGCGCCAACCATTCTTGACCGAACTCCACCCGTATCGTCGCCGTGGTGGCAGAATTCAGAACCGAGACGTAATTCAGATGCAAAGGCAAACCGGTCGGGGATGCCAGCTCAAACTTTGTAATAACAGTACGACGCTCCGGCGGAACAGCCCTCACTTCAGAGATGAATATCACACCATACGAAAAGCCATTCATCGGCACACGCATATTCGCACCATCAAAGCTTGCCTGCACCACCTGCACCCACTCCCCACCGGGATCGGCGCGCATAAAGACGGGAAAGGTGTCCGGCGGTAATGCCCGGGTATCCACCGGAATCGTCAATTCAGCCGGCGTATTGAACACGGCGCCATGCGGCGTGAACTTGTAAATTGAACCCAGCACGGAAAAACCGGCGGGCACGGCCGGGGCTCCGCTACTGTCACGGCTGATACGCAGGGTGACTTCCTGGCTCAGCGCACCCTCTGGCACGCTCAGCATCACATTATCCGGGCCTTGGACAATGCCCCCCGCCATACCGATCATCACCGCATCTTCGCCCAGCACTGTCTGCTTCTGCTGCTGCTCTTCCGACGATGGTGAATCATCACAGGCGCCCAATGCCAACACTGCGCAAAGCATAAAGACCCACGCAAAACCGCTTTGCTTCCTATGCACTAGCCGGTCTCCAAGATTCCACTCAACGACCTTCATGTTGACCCCCATTTCCTTGTTTGATCCCAACCATGGTTTTAATGCCCATCACCATCACCTCGCGGCGATTGGCAAATATGCATGCTACGCGCAAGCCGATGACTGGAGCGTGACTGTGAAAACCCGGGGAGCCTATAAATAAGTGTTTCTTTCGGAGGTGCTCAGAAATTGCCTAGGATTGATTCAGCATCTGCGTGACAAAGGGAAGTGTAGGGTCCGCGCCTGCAAGATGGACTGCACTTGCCAGCTGGACCAGGGGACCGGGGTAGCCACCACAGCGTTGCCACAATGCCTCGCAGCCACTCGCGGGGTCGATATCCATGCTTGCGAGCAGTGCCGCAAAGGCATCGCCATCCAATGGCGGCAATGGCAATAACACAGCAACCCCGGTGCCCAGCGCCGACTGCAATGACTGCTTCACGGCTGGTTCCAGGAGGTCTTCACGCAGACAGATGACGGTGTGCATGCCTTCGGCGCGTCCCCAATGCTGGGCGTAGACAAAGTTGCCCGCCTCCAGGCTCGCGGAGTCGACAAAATGCAGGTCATCGACCAGCACCCGCTGCATCCCGGCCTCTACCGCCAGTCGCGTGGCTTCTGCCTTGGCTTGATAGAAACGCAGCTTGTCTTCGACATTCGCCAAGGGGCCAGGACTCTCCCCCAGTTCAGGAAGCAAGCGCATCAGCTCTCGCCTCACCCAATCGGGCAGCACCAGCGATGAAAAGGCGCGCAGCATCTCGCGGTAGGTGCGGGCATGAGTCGCGTAAGGGATCGCGTAATCGGAAGGCCTGGCCTCGAAGGCATAGTAGCGCCCCTTGCTGGCGAGGAATTCACGCGCCAGTCGGGTCTTGCCCGCGCCCGCCGGGCCGCACAAAAAAATGGCCTGATGCCGCTGCCAAGCCAGCTCCATGCGCTGCCACAGCGCCTCGCGCCCCAGCAGGCGGGGCGGATGCGATACCAATGCCGGCACCTCGCGCGGCGGCGGAGGCAGATAGTCGTCGGTGCTGATGCGTTCCACCAACGCCGTCAATTGCGGCATTGGCTTCACATTGAGTTCCTGCTGCAATAACGCCCGATAACGCTGGTAGGCATTGATCGCGGCGGCACGATCCCCCATCTGCAGGTGAGTTTGAATCAGGTGACGCCACGACTCATCCGACAGCGGCTCCAGCTCCACCAGCCGTTGCGCCAGCGCCAGTGCCGCCCGGTGCTCACCTGCCTGCTGCCGCTGTTCGAGCAGTAACACCAGAGAACGCTGTTTGAGTCGCAGCAGGCGTTCGCGATAAGAATCGAGCCAGCGCGAGAATTCCGGGCAATCGTCATAGTACAAACCCGACAGCAATTCCACGTTGCAGTCCGCCACCTGCTCGTGTTCACCCTGCAGGTGGTGCATCTCCAGCTGTTTTACATCGATCTGCCATTGCGGCACCAATGCCAGCAGTTCTCCAGGCAGAAACAGCTCACTGCCACCACACCCGCCCTTCAGGCGCCGGATCGTTTGTGACAGATTATTACGTGCCGTGGCTTCCGGTGATTCCGGCCACAACAGGCCTGAAAGCTGCGACCGGCTGGCCGAACCATGCAGCGCCAGAAATGCCAGCAAAGCGGCTGACTTGCGCTCCAGCACCAACGGGGCACCCTCTGGAGGCTGAATCAACGCCTCGCCGAGCAATACAATTCTGCAGCTCTCGCTTTCCAGTCAATATGTCCTCAAGAGGTCCGGGGCTGCCGGCCAAATCTACGGCGCCATCCGTCCGTACAATCGTATACCAAATCAGCCTGTCACCACATCACCGGCAACGCCTACCTTCCCTGCACACTGGATCTGCGGTATGGTCATCGATAGATTTCGGCAATCCACCACACTGTGATTGCCCTCCTCCCTAGAATTAAGAGTAAAAGTAAGCGTGAGAGTAAAGGAGTACATAGCACCATGAGTCCCCGCGACCAACAGCCCAACCTGAACAACCCCAACAGCCGTTTGCTGGTGCGTAACGCCACTGTGAAGGATGTCCCCGCCATCGCGGAACTGGCGCGTCGCGTCTATGCCGGGACGGGCATGCACGGTCATACCGAGGGTGCACTGCATGGTCAGATCAATCAGTTTCCCCAAGGCCAGTTCGTGGCCTGCGTCAACGACACCGTGGTCGGTTACTGCGCCACCTTCATCATCGGTGGCAAGGTGGCCCTCAAGCCGCACACCTGGGCCGAGATCACCGGCAATGGCTATTCGTCACGCCATGATGCCAAAGGCGACTGGCTCTACGGCATGGAGGTCTGTGTCGACCCCGAATATCGCGGTTACCGCATCGGCCAACGCCTCTATAACGCACGCAAAAAACTCTGTGAGAGCCTGAAGCTGAAGGGCATAGTCTTCGGCGGCAGGCTGCCGAGTCTGGCCAAACGCATCCGCCGCATCGAGAGCGTCGAGGCCTATGTCGAAGAGATCAAACAAAAGAAACAAAACGACCCCGTGCTGAGCTTTCAACTGCGCAACGGCTTTGAGGTGCACGGGGTGATCCCCAACTACCTGGATAGCGACAAGGATTCCATGGGCTACGGGGTGCATCTGTTGTGGCGCAACCCCAAGGTGCCGCAGGAAGACACCATCACGCAGGACAAACACTATGGTCTGCGCCAGCCCGACACGGTGCGCGTCGGCACCGTACAGTACAAACAGCGCAAGGTTGGTTCGTTTGAGGAGTTCATCGAACTGGTGGAATACTTCGTCGACGTGGTGGCGGATTACAAGGGCGACTTCGTAGTCTTTCCCGAACTGTTTCCGCTGCAGCTGTTGTCGATTGAAAACCAGCAACTCAAGCCCGCCGAGGCGATTGAGGCGCTGACCAAACACACGCCACGCTTCAAGGAGACGCTGCGCGACATGGCGCTGCGCTACAACATCAACATCATCGGCGGCTCACACCCCACCCGCATGGAGAACGGCCGCGTCGAAAACATCGCCTACATCTTCCTGCGCGACGGACGTGTATTTGAACAACCCAAGATCCACCCCACCCCGAGCGAGTCCTTCTGGTGGAACATCGAGGGCGGCAGCGTGCTCAACGCCATCGACACCGACTGCGGCCCCATCGGCGTGTTGATCTGTTACGACTCGGAGTTCCCCGAACTGGCGCGCCACCTGGCCGACCAGGGCGCCCAGATCCTGTTTGTGCCCTTCTGCACCGACGAGAGACAAAGTTATCTGCGCGTGCGTTACTGCTGTCAGGCGCGCGCGGTGGAGAATCAGTTCTACGTCGTCATGTCCGGCAATGTCGGCAACCTGCCCAACGTCGCCAATATGGACATCCAGTATGCCCAGAGCTGCATCCTCACCCCGTGTGACTTTCCGTTCGCTCGCGATGGCATCGCGGCCGATACCACGCCCAATGTCGAGACCGTCGCCATCGCCGACCTGCGCCTGGACACCCTGACCGCAGCCCGCAACAGCGGCACCGTGCAGAACATGCGCGACCGCCGCCATGATCTTTACAGCATCCAGTGGAAGGGCAGATAGCCCAGCGGACAAAATATGAGCCTCCCTCCTGTCGCCATCACCATCTTGCTCCTAGTCTGCAGCAACATCTTCATGACCTTTGCCTGGTATGCACACCTGAAGGAGCTCAACCACAAGCCCTGGATCATCGCCGCCCTGGTGAGCTGGGGCATCGCCCTGTTTGAATACCTGTTGCAGGTACCGGCCAACCGCATCGGTTATACGGTGTTATCGATAGGCGAACTGAAGGTGTTACAGGAGGTGATCACGCTCAGCGTGTTTGTGCCATTCGCCATCTACTATCTCAAGGAGCCACTCAAGCTCGATTACCTGTGGGCGGCCCTATGCCTGGTCGGTGCGGTCTATTTTATGTTTCGTAGCCGGCTGGGCTAGCCTTCATTAACAGGCCCTAGGACGAATCATCCCCCGAGGGCGGCGCCACAATCGTGTTCTTGCGCCGACTGCCCACCACCTCGAAGAACACTCCCCACACCGTATTAAAACGCGCCACGCGATAGAACAACTCACGCACCGGCACCGCCTTGTAATAACGGGCATCCTTCAACCGAGGCAGAAACACCAGCGCCACCAGCCCCCGCGCCACGGCCGAGATGATAAACAGCAGGTAAAAGACACTGAAAAGCTCGTAGCTGAAGTCACCGATGGTAATCAGCTTGTCGAACTGCATGGCGATAAAGCCACCCAGCATCGCCCCGGCAAAGATGCCCAGGTTGGCCAGCGTGTTGTGCAAGGCCATCAATGTCACGCGCTTGTGGGCCGGCAGCGCATCGTAGATAAAGTTACCGGCACTGAGCGAGAAACCGGCCCAGGCGAATCCGCCCAGGGCCTGCATCAGCATCAGATACCACAACTCGGTGGACAGCATCCACATCACCGGCAGCAGCGGGATCATGCTGCCGCAGACAATGAGGATCAAACGATTGCCGAAGGCATCCGCGATGCGCCCCCAGAGATTCAAGGTCAGAAACTGGGCCAGGATCACCATGCCCATGCTCAGCGTGAATTCGAAATAACTCAGCCCCAGGTCACGCAGCAGATAGACACTGAAAAAGGGCGAGGCGATTGCCGTGGCAAACTGCATCAAGGCAAAGAAGATGGAAAAACGGGCAAAAGGCGAGCTGACAAAGTGACGCTGCCACAGACGCCAGTTGGGGATCTCAAGCACCGCCGCATGACCGGGTGGGTCATACATCTGTTTCAGATGATGAATGGAGACCAGGCGCGCGCCCATGGCGATGGCAAACAGGGTGATAAACCCGGCCAGGGCGTAACCGCTCTGGTCAAACAGATGCAACAGCCCCCCCGCACCAATCATGGCCAGATAGGCCGTGATGCTGGCGAGGCGGGTGCGATAGGCGAAATAACGGCCGCGGCGGCGCTTGTGCACCAGATCCCCCATCAGGCTGCTCCACTGCGGCACCGAGAGATTGGCGCCGAAGTAGTAGAGCATCACCGCCGCCAACAGCCACATCACCGCATGTTCGGGAAACAGCGGCGGCAGGATCATCATCGGCAACCAGCTCAGGCACTGGATGCGCGCGCCAACGAGCACGATCGGCAACCGTTGCTGGCGTTTATGCCCCCACCAGGCAGAGATCAACTGCGCGATGGAGGCCACCAGTTGTGGCAGCGCTGCCAACAGGCCGATCTGCCCCGGCGTCGCCTTGAGCAACACGGCGAAGGCCGTCAGATATGCCTCCCCCGCCCCCGTCATCACCGAATAGGCGACACCATCCTTGACCGAGTGACGCAGGGAGCGATCGATCTCGGGGCGACGGGAATACTGGCGTGGGCGATTACGGCGAAACATGTTGGGGGCTGTTCATCGACAATTTGGCAACGTATAACACCGTATCGGCCAATCCATCAAAAACACCGCCTTCAATTCACTGCGGAGCATGGCAACCCAGGGCCTGTAACACTCTTGGGAATTTCGCTCAGCTGCCCGGCAGCAGGCATCCAACGAGTTGACCTCCATCACCAACGTCCTGCGCCGATCATTCGATGTACAAAGCGGAGTTTTTCCTCCACGCTTGGTGTCGTCACAAAGGGATAGGCATCACGCAGACCCAGGCTACGATTCAATTCATTGAGGCTCACCGAAAACCCATCCCACACTGACAACAGTGCATCGATGTTCGCCGGTTCAATCGCGGCAATCAAACCACGCTGGACCGCAGTCTCCAGCGTGTCGGACATGTGCAGGTAGTGGGCAAAACACTCGGCCCAGTCTTCCAGCGGGTGGGCCGATGCATAGGCGCTGATGTGGCTCTGCTGCCAGCCGGGTAGTGGGCCATGGGCATAATAGTGTTCGAGCGCCTCGTCATAGGGCTGCCCCGGGTCCCCAAACAACTGTTCAAATCGAACAAGGTCTGTCACCAGCAGTTCGAAATAATAATGCCCTATCTCATGGCGCATGTGTCCAAGCAAGGTACGGTAACGTTCACCGCTCTGCTCACGCTGCCAGACGCGCTGCACGTCATCCGCCTCCAGCACGTTGATGGTGATGACGCCGCCATGATGACCGGTGCTGACAAACTCCTCAGGCATCGAGGGATTGGTGCGCTGATCTTCGAGAAAATCGAAACAGAGGCCGTGCACATCGCCCGTCACGGGGGCCTCCAGCGGCAGACCCAAGGACTGCAGACCAAACAACAGGCGGCGCTTGGCCTCCTCCAGCTTATGCCAACGCGCCAGATTTTCCTCTCGCGTCAGATCGGGAATGGTGCGATTGAGGCGACAGGCAAGACAGAGTGAATGCTCATCATCCATCGCCAGCACGGCATTGCAGACGCTGTACTGCTCACGATGGCCGCAGAGTTTGACCAGCGTATCCGCACCACAGATGCGCCATGCGGCACCTGCCGCCTCCAGGGTGACCATATCTGTGATGACAGGAAAATAGGCCACCGCACGCTGACAGTGAATACAGACACCACTCTCCAGAAAGATCTCCTGGCCGCAGTCACAAAAGAAACGTCGCATGGGCTGGCGAGCTGTCAGCTGTAACGGAAGTAGGTATCGGTGATGCTACTGTGCAACTTGCCCACCCCGTGCTGGAATTCATCAACGTATTTGTGCAGACCAGAACGCCGCAACGCCTTGATGTCCACCGTCTCCAGTTCCTTGATCAGCTGATTGAGCTGTCGACGCGGTGCATGGGGTTTGTGCAGGGCCTTGAGACAACCACTCACCTCTTCCAGACAGTGATTGATGGAGCGAGGAAACTCACGACTCTGCATCAGGTACTGCAACACCGCGCTGCCGCTGATACCCACCAAGCCCTGTTGCCGATAGGCCTGAAAGGCATTGAGGGATTTGAGCACACTGATCCAGCGCACCGTGGCAAAGGCCGGATTGATCTCCTCCTGATCCGGCAACAACTGCGCCGCAGCCACATCGATGATGCGACTGCTCATGTCGGCACGCTCCAGATTACGACCAATGCGCAGGAACTGGTAAGCATCATCGTGAGGCAAGGTGCCCATGGTAATACCGGTCATGGTCTGACAACGGCGGATCAGGCCACTCATGAAGTCGTTGCGCTTGCGGCGGCTGATCGAGCCTTTGGCGTATTCCGTAGAAAAGTGATAGAGCTCGTTGACCTGCTCCCACATCTCGTAGGGGATGATGTCACGCGTGACACGTGCGTTCTCGCGTGCGGCGTTGATGCAGGTGATGATGGAGCTGTGATTACGTTTGTCGGTAATCAGAAATTTCATTACCTCACGTTCATCCTGGCTCTCCGGATACAGCTCCTTAAACTGCTCCTCAGCACCAAACACGCGGATCAGCTCAAACCATTCAACTGAGGCATTGCGCGGCAGATCCAGCAGCAGGTTGCTGGTGCTATTGATCAGGCGGGCGGTATCCTCGGCGCGCTCCAGATATCGCGCCATCCAATAAACATTTTCGGCTACACGAGAGAGCATTATTTATCTCCTCCCATATCCACTACCCAGGTATCCTTGCTGCCACCACCCTGAGATGAATTCACTACCAGCGAACCCTCAGGCAGCGCCACCCGGCTCAGTCCACCCATCGTGGTATAGAGCTTTTTGCTTTGCAGCGTGAAGGGACGCAGATCGACGTGACGTGGCGCCACCCTGCCCTCCTCCACAAGGGTCGGCACAGTGGAGAGATTGAGCGTCGGCTGGGCAATGTAATTACGCGGATCATTTTCGATCAACTGGGCGAACTGCTTGAGCTGTTTTTTGGTCGCCCGTGGCCCCACCAGCAGGCCGTAACCACCCGACTCGTTGGCCGGCTTCACCACCAGTTCATCGAGGTGTTCCAGCACGTAGGCACGATCATCGTCACGCATGCACAGATAGGTGGGCACATTGGGGATGATCGGGTCCTCATTGAGGTAATAACGGATGATCTCCGGCACGAAGGCATAGACCACCTTGTCATCCGCCACCCCTGCCCCCGGTGCGTTGGCGATGCCCACATTGCCCTTGCGCCAGGCGCGCATCAGACCGGGCACACCCAGCGTGGAATCCTTGCGAAACACCTCGGGGTCGAGAAAATCATCGTCGATGCGGCGGTAGATCACGTCCACACGCTTGAGTCCGTAGATCGTCTTCATGTAGACGCAGTCGTCGTCATCCACCATCAGGTCACTGCCCTGCACCAGCTCGGCGCCCATCTGCTGCGCCAGGTAACTGTGTTCGAAATAGGCGGAGTTATAGATGCCGGGTGTCAGCACCACCACCTCCGGCACTTCGCCCTGTCGTGGCGAGATGGCGGCCAGCATCTCGTAGAGCTGGGTGGTGTAATCATCCACCGGCAGGATATCGATGTGTTCAAACAACTCAGGGAAGACACGTTTCATCACATGGCGGTTTTCCAGCATGTAGGAGACGCCGGAGGGCACGCGCAGATTATCCTCCAGCACGTACTGCGTGCCATCGCCACCCTTGACCAGATCGGTGCCACAGATATGGGCCCACACACCATAAGCCGGATTAATGCCTTCGCATTGTTTACGATAGTTGCGCGCGCCGGCCAGCACCTCTTGCGGGAAGACACCATCCTTGACCACCTGCTGCTCGTGATAGAGGTCATTGATGAACATGTTCAATGCCTTGAGGCGTTGCTTCAGGCCACGGTCGGTCACCTCCCACTCGCGGCTGGAGATCATGCGCGGGATCAGGTCCATAGGCCAGGCACGATCGATGTTGCTGCCTTCGCTATACACCGTAAACGAAATACCGAGGGTCTTGATGGCCAAGTCAGAGGCCTGCTTCAACTCATCGACCTCGGCGTCACTCAGGCCGGAAAAATAACGACACAACTGTCGCGCCACCTGACGGGGATTACCTTTGTTGGAGATCAGTTCATCGTAACCGTTCAAGGGGCCGTAATGTTTAAAGTCGATGGCCATAAAACGCTATCTCCATTTAATTTCAGAAGACGACTTAACCTGGCCCAAGGAGCCGCTCCGCCTTCTAAGAACTTCCGCGATACCCATGCCACAAACCCTGAAAGAATTGACTGGCATTCACACCCAAGGTTCGCGTGTAGTATCCACCTTCCTGAACTACCAACGTTGGCAGTTTCAACGCACCAATCAGCCGGCCGTTTTCGTAAAAATCCTCTGCCTGCAGCTGCCAGGTGCCTGTTGGATCTGATTTGGCCGTATCCAAACCCAAGGCCAACACCAGATAATCGACCTTAACACGTTTGATTTGTTTAAGCGCGGCCTGCAGGGTTTTATGATAACGCTCTGCGCTGCATGCCTCCGGCAAGGGATAATTGATATTGAACCCCAAGCCCTCTCCTTCGCCCTTTTCATCGACAAAACCAGCAAAATGCGGATAGGCAAAATCAGGGTGGCCATGAATCGAGATGGTCAGCACATCACCACGTTTGTAAAAAATATCCTGTGTGCCATTGCCGTGATGAAAGTCCACATCCAACACTGCAACCCGGCCATACTGGCTCAAATAGTTCGCCGCAACGGCTGACGAATTGAAATAACAAAATCCGCCGAAGGCACGTCGTTCAGCATGATGGCCCGGCGGCCTGACCAGCGCATAGGCAAACTGGCTGTCATCCAGCAAACATGTTGCCCCGGTCAGCGCACAATCAACCGCACCACGCGCCGCCAGGTAGGCGTTCTGATTCAGTGGCGTGAAGGTATCCATACAGTAATACCCGACCTGCAACTCCGGATCCTTGGGAGGCCGAGTCATGTTTCGCAACGGAAAGATCAACGGGTAATAAGACTTGCCCTTGGGCAAACCGGCACAGGTGCGTTTTAGATAATCCACATAGTGTCTATCGTGCACCTGCTTGATCAAACGCTCTGGAAACTTCTGCGCCCGAACCTGCGCAAAGAGCTGCGTTTTGGTTAATTCATCCAGAATCGCGGAGATGCGCACCGGGGCCTCGACGTAACCCTTGTCCTGGACGTGATGGATATCGTGGCCTGCATTCACGATCAACGTGATCGGGGCGGTCTCCGTCTTGCGGCCGGATTTATTTTCCACACCCAGTTTTTTCGATTTGATATAACGCGGCGCACGCAATACAACTGGATCATCACTGAAAGAATTGGCCACCATATCGATATGGGCCTGATCAAACAACCGGCCATACTTGCGCTCCAGCACGGCCGTCACCACCTTGCGCAACAAGGCCCGGCGCAACGGCTTGTCGCCCCCTAGTGGGTCGTACATCAGGAAATAGAGATCTTTATCCCCGGGGTGTGCGGGGCTGTCGTAGATGTCATTGACGATGGGGAAGACCCCATAACGCTCGTAAAAACGCAGACGCTGCTGGTTCTGTTTTAACAATGCAGGATCTGTAACCACCTCCGCATTGTCGACACTACACTCAAAGAACAAACCCTTGAGTTTGAGATTCCGCGCTTCCTGCTGCACCCGTTCATACAGAATACCGCCGATCCCACCGCCGGTAACACCCGGTGCTGCAGAGATCAACTCGAGATAGCCGATGTGCAAGTCTGACATGTGTAGCAACATGGCAAACCCTTTGACCACGCCTTGTGCATTCTCGGCGACAAATAAAATAGAACGATATTGATATTGAAGAGGATCAATGAGCTGCTTGGTAACCTTATTCAGGTCTTCTTTGGCGGTCAGCGGGAATTGCTGCCGCATAATGGCCTTCACTTGCTTAATCGCATCCTGGTTAGCCACCGGCGTGGTATCCAGAATTTTGCGTATACGAAACACCGATCCCTCCCGAGCGTGATGCTTCCGGCCAAATCACTTGGCGTATTGGTCAAGGTGCATACACTTTGACCAATACAGTTTACAGCTATTGTTTAAAAATTACCGCACGGATACGACGATTCTGGGCGCGACCATCTTTACTCGTGTTATCCGCGACGGGGCGAAAATCAGCGTAACCCGCAATCGACAGATTTTCACCCGGCACATTCAGGCCATAGATCATATAGCGCACCACGGTCGCGGCCCGCGCCGCCGACAGCTCCCAGTTAGAGTAATAGGTTTGTTTGAGTGGCTCGCCAATGGGCATGTTATCGCTGTGCCCTTCGACGCGCATGTGGTAATCCGGGTACTTTTTAAAGGCCTCGGCGATCTGTCCCACGATATCTCGACCGCTCCTGTTTAAATCCACCTTGCCGGATTCGAACAACACATCGTATTGCATCTCGATAATGGTCAGATCCTCAAGACGCTTCACCAACACCTGCTTTTCCTGCAACGCCTTATTCAACTCACTGCGCAACGCATCCATTTGCGCCTCTGCCTGCGCTTTGTCTTGGGCAGACATCTCAGACGCCGCCTGCAACTTATCGGCATAATCGCGCAAGGCCTGCTGATCCTGCGCAACCGTTTGTTTGAGACTGGCATTCTCCTCCTTGAGCGCCGTGCTGGCACAGCCACTCAAAACAAGCGCTGCCATAGGGATGAGACAAAAGAGTTGTACATGTTTTTTCATTATATTTTCCTTCTATGGAGAAGTCACACCGGAACACCACCATCCTAACAGCTTTCAGGCTGATGTTATGCCGATCATTGGCCTTTTACTATCAGCTTTAGTTTCAAACCATCTCAATATAAACGGCAGGTTTCGCTTTAATACTTAAGATTCCCTGTAAAAGCGACTCAAAACCAAGGTCATGCAAGAGCCCCTACCCGAAGGGGATGATCAAAAAATCTGTGATACAGCAGGTCGTAGCCTGGATGTAACGAAGTGATATCCAGGGTTATCCACAATTATCCCGGATTACATTTCACTTCATCCAGGCCACTAGTTGCCTGATATCAAATAAAATATAGATCAAACCACACACCGCACCACCAAAAATCAAGACGTTGGATATCGCAGATGCAAACTCGTAATTTTCATGATTGAAGAATGCAACGTGCAAAACAGCGTGAACCACTAAAAACGCAGCAATACAAAACCAGGACCTGGTTCGTATTTTTTCATTTTGACTGGATACCAAATAAATAATCAGTGCCATCAATGGTATGTGGGCAAGCAGAAATACAGATGCTGCCACATCGTCCGGCAGCCAACTGGTCAGCGGCAGCACGCGCCACTCATGGTTCTGCATTGCATCAAGTTCATGTGCAAACAGAAAGCCCAGCCCTAGAAAAAATATAAAGTTTTTCATTTGCAGCCCATCTACATAACAAAAAACCGCTACCTGTTTACACAAGCAGCGGTCTCTTTTTACCCACTTGAAGCAACTCGCCTATGCGCTTATCACTTCCAGCATCTTATTGCCGATCTCGGCAGGTGAGCGCACAACCCCCACGCCCGCCGCTTCTAGCGCCTTGAACTTCTCATCGGCGGTGCCTTTACCACCGGCGATGATGGCACCGGCGTGGCCCATGCGTTTTCCGGGCGGCGCGGTGACGCCTGCGATGTAGGCGACGACGGGTTTGGTGACGTGGGCCTTGATGTATTCAGCAGCGGCTTCTTCGGCGGTGCCACCGATCTCACCGACCATGACGATGCCTTCGGTCTGCGGATCGTTCTGGAACAGCTCGAGGCAGTCGATGAAGTTGGTACCTTGGATGGGGTCTCCGCCGATACCGACGCAGGTGCTTTGGCCCAGACCATTGTTGGTGGTTTGGAACACGGCTTCATACGTCAGTGTGCCTGAACGGGAGACGATGCCGATCTTGCCGGGCTTGTGGATGCTGCCGGGCATGATGCCGATCTTGCATTCACCGGGGGTGATCAGGCCAGGACAGTTGGGGCCGATCAGGCGTGACTCACTACCTGCCAATGCGGCTTTGACCTTGAGCATGTCCTGCACCGGGATGCCTTCGGTGATACAGGCGATGACTTTGATGCCAGCATCGGCCGCTTCCAGAATCGCATCAGCGGCGAAGGCGGCGGGCACGTAGATCATGGTCGCATCGGCGCCTGTGCCCTTCACGGCATCGGCAACGGTATCAAACACGGGCAGATCCAGATGACGTTGCCCACCTTTACCCGGCGTGACGCCGCCGACCATCTTGGTGCCATAGGCGATCGCCTGCTCTGAATGGAAGGTGCCTTGTTTGCCGGTAAAACCTTGACAGATAACCTTGGTGTCTTTGTTAATCAGTACCGACATCTTAGTGACCCCCTTTGGCAGCCGCGACGACCTTTTGTGCGGCATCGGTTAAATCTTGTGCACTGGTGATCGCAAGGCCGCTGTTGTCCAACAGCTCACGCCCTTGCTGGGCATTGGTGCCTTCGAGACGAACGACGACGGGGATCTTCACCCCGACCTCTTTCACCGCTGCGATGATGCCTTCGGCGATCAGGTTACAACGCACGATGCCGCCGAAGATGTTGACCAACACGGCCTTCACCTTGTGATCGGCCAGGATCAATTTAAACGCGTGGGCGACCTTCTCAGCCGTGGTGCCACCACCAACGTCAAGGAAGTTGGCAGGACTGCCGCCGTGCAGTTTGATCAGGTCCATGGTCGCCATCGCCAGACCTGCACCGTTAACCATACAACCGATCTCGCCATCGAGCGTGACGTAATTGAGGCCATGCTTTTCGGCCTCGTGCTCGGTCGGGTCTTCTTGCGACGCATCCTTCATCTCGCTCAGGGCCTTGTGACGATAGAGCGCACTGCCATCGATGCCTACCTTGGCATCTAGCGCCAACAGATTGCCTTCCTTGGTCACGACCAGCGGATTGATCTCAACCAGGCTGCAATCCTGATCGGTAAACATCTTGTAGAGGCCCGTCAGCAGCTTGGTCATCTGCCCGGCCAGCTCTACCGGCAGGCCCATGCCGAAGGAGATTTGACGACACTGATACGGCATCAGGCCGGCAATAGGATCCACATACACACGCAGCAGTGCCTCGGGCTGATTGGCCGCGACCTCTTCGATGTCCATACCACCCATCGCCGAGGCCATGATGACGATGCGTTCAGAGGCGCGATCGACCATCAAGCTCACATACAACTCTTTGTCGATGTCGCACAGCGACTCGATCAGCACGGTGTTGATCGGCAGGCCCTTGGCATCGGTCTGGTGCGTGACAAGGGTCGTGCCGATGTAGGCCTCCGCCGCCGCCTTCAGCTCGGCAGCAGTCTTGACCAGCTTGACGCCCCCGGCCTTACCGCGACCACCGGCATGCACCTGGGCCTTGATCACCCAGCCGTTACCGCCCAGCTCATTGGCCGCAGCCTCGGCCTCCGCCGCCGACCATGCAGCCCGCCCCTTGAGCACGGGCACACCGTACTCAGCAAAAAGTTGTTTGGCTTGATACTCGTGTAGATTCATCGCCTTCCCTACGTATGATTGAGTTGAATGACAGCCCTACATCGGCCACTGACAGACAAACTAGAATGGAATATCGTCATCGAAGTCGTCAAAGCCGCCGCTGTTTTGATTGCCGGCAGGCGCTGACTGACCGCCTTGCTGACCACCACGCGGGGCCTGCTGGCCGCCACCGTAAGACTGGCCGCCACCTTGGCCACCAAAATCACCACCCCCTGAACCGCCGCGACCGCCCAGCATCTGCATCTCACTGGCAACGATCTCGGTGGTGTAACGGTCCTGGCCATTGTTGTCTTGCCATTTGCGGGTTTGCAGTTTGCCTTCGATATAGACTTGTGAGCCCTTCTTCAGATACTCGCCCGCAATCTCACCCAGGCGATTGAACATCACCACGCGGTGCCATTCGGTTTGTTCTTTTTGTTCACCAGTGGCCTTGTCCTTCCAGCTCTCAGATGTGGCGATGGTCAGATTGGCGACCGCGCCCCCGCTCGGCATATAGCGGACCTCGGGGTCCTTACCCAGATTGCCGACGATGATTACTTTATTGATTCCCCGTGCCATGGCTCACTCCCGCGAAATAATATTAAAACCAGTTAAATTAATAAGTTGGGGTTTTTCATGCCAAGCCAGACTCTTGCTCGGCCACTCACCAACCCCAACGTGATCAGCGATTATACCCAAAATCCTGCGCCACGACCGAACGCAAAAGGGGCCGCCCGTCGAGACCGGCAGCCCCCTATTCGCCACAGGCAATCCGCCACCTAGGCGACGGATTTATTGACCCGCTTTCCCCGCGTCACCTCCCGCGTCCGCAGGTAGGTATGTTGAATGATCCTGGCATCGGAGCTGGCCCGATGACGACGCAACTCCATCTCGGCAATCACTCCTGCCCGCGTCTGCTCCCAATGCGCCAACTGCGGTTCATCCATGATGCTCAAGATGTGATCCAGGCGGAAGCTCGGCAACATGCCCACTTCATCAAACAGCAAGGCGATCCAGGACTGATCATTGCCCCAGGCATCGCTGTAAACAGTGCGACACCCCAGCAGCTCATTCAGCGCCATTGCCACCTTCTGCAATGGCTTACCAAACGTGAGTAGCTGGTTACGCGTCAAACCGTGCAGCTTCTCCGCCTCCCGATCCCAATGGCGCCAATGCTCCGGCGGCTGCAACAGAAAACAATGGCTGCTACCATCATCCATCGCCAACCCGATCTCGATCGGATAACTGTTTGAGCCGAACCCGGACGCCTCCACGTCAATGATGATCGGTATCTGCATCGTCAGCACTCTCTGCGTTAATGTAGTAGCCCCTGCTGTCTAAACAGCGTGCCCCCATCTTACAACAGCTATTTCTCCGGTTCTAACACATAAAAACCGGCACAAAATCTTGCGCTACACCTCCGCCAAATCCCCTTTGGCCTCCAACCACTGCTTACGATCTGCCGCGCGCTTCTTGGCTAGCAACATATCCATCAGGCTATAGGTGTCGTCGCCGTTGTCGACGATCAGTTGCACCAGGCGGCGGGTATCGGGGTCTATCGTCGTTTCGCGCAGTTGCAACGGATTCATCTCACCCAGACCTTTAAAGCGCTGCACGTTGACCTTGCCTTTCGTTTTTTCGGCAGTGATGCGATCGAGCACGCCTTGTTTTTCGGCGTCATCCAATGCATAGAAGACCTGTTTGCCGACATCGATGCGATACAGCGGTGGCATGGCAACGTAGACGTGACCGGCATTGACCAACGCACGAAAGTGACGCAGGAACAACGCGCACAACAGCGTGGCGATGTGGGCGCCGTCGGAGTCGGCATCGGCGAGGATACAGACCTTGCCGTAGCGCAGGCCCTTGAGATCATCCGAGCCGGGCTCTACACCAATCGCCACCGAGATGTCGTGCACCTCTTGCGAGCCAAGCACCTCGGCCGGGTCGACCTCCCAGGTGTTCAGGATCTTACCGCGCAGCGGCATGATGGCCTGGTATTCACGATCACGCGCCTGTTTGGCCGAACCACCGGCCGAGTCCCCTTCGACCAGGAACAGTTCGGTGCGTGTGAGATCCTGTGATGCACAATCGGCCAGCTTGCCGGGCAGCGCCGGACCGCTGGTGACCTTTTTACGCACGACCTTCTTACCGGCGCGCATGCGCGATTGCGCATTGCTGATCGCCAGCATCGCCAGTTGTTCACCGGCATCGGTGTGTTGGTTGAGCCACAGGCTGAACGCATCTTTGACCACGCCGGAGACAAACGGCGCGCACTCGCGGGACGACAGACGCTCTTTGGTCTGGCCGCTGAATTGTGGGTCTTCGAGTTTGACCGACAACACGTAGGCGCACTTGTCCCACACATCATCGGGCGTGAGTTTGACACCACGTGGCAACAGATTACGGAATTCGCAGAACTCGCGGATCGCCTCGGTGAGGCCGGTACGCAGACCATTCACATGCGTGCCGCCCTGCGCGGTGGGAATCAGGTTGACGTAACTCTCGGTGATCAGCTCACCACCCTCGGGCAACCAGACCACAGCCCAGTCGGCCGCCTCGTGTTGGCCCTTCATGCTGCCGACGAACAGTTCCTGCGGCAGCAGCTCAAAACCAGCCAGCGCGCCGCTGAGATAATCCTTCAACCCGTCTTCGTAGTGCCATTCTTCCTTTTCGCCGGAGGCCTCGTCGAAGAAGCGCACCTTGAGCCCCGGGCACAACACGGCCTTGGCACGCAGCACGTGTTTGAGCCGCCCGACGGAGACCTTGGGCGAGTCGAAGTATTTGCCATCGGGCCAGAAGTGCACGGTGGTGCCGGTGTTTTGTTTGCCGACGGTGCCAACCTCGATCAGGTCCGAGACTTTATCGCCGTTGGCGAAGCTGATCTTGTATTCCTTGCCGCCGCGGCGCACGAACACATCCAGCTGTTTGGACAGCGCGTTGACCACCGACACACCCACGCCGTGCAGACCGCCGGAGAACTGATAGTTCTTGTTGGAAAACTTGCCGCCCGCGTGCAGCTTGGTGAGGATGACCTCGACGCCGGGCACACCCTCTTCGGGGTGGATGTCGACCGGCATACCGCGGCCGTCGTCTTTGACCGCCACCGAACCATCTTTATATAGCGTGACCTCGACCTGTTTGGCGTGACCAGCCATGGCCTCGTCCACCGAGTTGTCGAGGACTTCCTGCACCAAGTGGTTGGGACGGGTGGTTTCTGTGTACATGCCCGGGCGCTTGCGCACCGGCTCCAGGCCACTGAGGACCTCGATCGAAGAAGCGTCGTAAGTACTGCTCATCGTGATTGGCTAACTCTCTGACTACGTAACGAAATGGGCCAGACTGTAGCACGGCTGGCAAAGTGAAGACCAGTCGCCCACGGCAGACGGCGGTTTGACCATACCCCAGCCTGTCGAGTATCGTTAGCGCACTTTTCCGCCCCACCCGATGGACCCAAATCGTGCCAAAAAAAAGCAGTAAACAACCCGATTTTGAAACCTCGCTCGCCGAGCTGGAAGCCCTGGTCGAGCGTATGGAAAGCGGCGACGTACCCCTGGAGGAATCGCTGCAACTCTTTGAACGTGGCGTCATCCTCACCCGCCAGTGCCAACAGGCGCTGAGCGAGGCCGAGCAGAAGGTCGAGATCCTGCTGCAAAAGACCGCCGATGCCCAACCCGAGGCCTTTGACGACCATGACTGATCCCTCTGAAGACAAGACCTTCGCCCTCAAGGCCCTGCTCACCGACTACCAGCAGCGCATCGAAGGCGTGCTCGACCGCTGGCTGCCGGGCGAGAACATCGCCCCCGAAACCCTGCACCGGGCCATGCGCTATTCGGCGCTGGATGGCGGCAAACGCGTGCGGCCATTTTTGGTCTATGCCAGCGGCCGCGCCGTCGGCGCCGAGCTGGACTGGCTCGACGGCCCAGCGGCGGCGGTGGAACTGATCCACGTCTATTCACTGATCCACGACGACCTGCCGGCAATGGACAACGACGACCTGCGCCGCGGCAAACCGACCAATCACAAAAAGTTTGGCGAGGCGATGGCGATCCTGGCCGGTGACGCGATGCAGGCCTTGGCGCTGCAAATCATCGCCCACGACAAGGCGATGAGCGTCAGCGCCGAGCGCCGCCTGCGCATGATCGACGTACTGGCCCAGGCCAGCGGTTCCCGTGGCATGGCCGGTGGTCAGGCCATCGACCTGGAGGCCGTCGGCCAGAAGCTCGACCTGCCGCAATTGGAAAACATGCATATCCACAAGACCGGCGCGCTGATCCGCGCCAGCGTCATGCTCGGCGCCCTGAGCCGCGAAGACGTGGACGAAGGCGTACTCAAACACCTCGACCACTACGCCAAGTGCATTGGCCTCGCCTTCCAGATCCAGGACGACATCCTCGACATCGAGGGCGACACCGCCACGCTCGGCAAACCGCAAGGCTCGGATCAGGCCCAGGACAAGCCCACCTACCCCGCGCTGCTAGGCATGGATGGCGCCAAGGCCCGCGCGCTGGAGCTGCACGACGAGGCCATCGTCAGCCTCAGCGATCTCGGCGAAACTGCCGATCCGCTGCGCTGGATGGCCCACTACATCATCGCCCGCAGCAGTTAATCTGCCCTCCTGCAGAGTACCCACACAGCCCGGCGGCTTGCACCTGAGCCGCCGGGGCCTCATAATTCGGCGTTTTCTTTAAATAGACGTCCCCCACTAGAATTATGGCCACGCCCCACTACCCGCTGCTCGAGACCATCGCCTCACCCGAGGACCTGCGCAAACTCGATACCACACAATTAAAAAGCGTGGCGGCGGAGCTGCGTCAGTGCCTGATCCACTCGGTGAGCAACACCGGCGGCCACCTGTCGGCCGGGCTGGGCACCGTTGAACTGACGGTAGCGTTGCACCATGTCTTCAATACACCGGAAGACCGCCTGGTATGGGACGTGGGCCACCAGAGTTATCCGCACAAGATCCTGACCGGC